>JAVBUM010000012.1:0-41685 GCA_031555325.1 Niveibacterium sp.
GGCTTTTGGCGACGCTCGGATGGCCCATTCTCCGGTTTGGGCCAATCCAGTAGGCCGCGGGCCGAGCGCGTCCCGCCCTGCGAGCACGCTCAGAAAGACAAAACCCCCGGAAAAAACCGGGGGTTCGTCAGCAATCTGAAAGAGCCCGTGAGGGCCATTTTCGTTTATGGCATCGAACATGTGGGCGGCGACGCTCAGCGTGCTTGAAGATTTCGTGGTACACGCGGGAGCCCGTCAAGTTTTGTGTTGCGCCAGTTGCGTTGATAACAAGTTCTCTATCACATTCGGATTTGAATTTTTGTATCTTGACGGGCTAGCAGAAGGCTTCGATAGGGATTGGAATGGTCTTTTTAACTTCTATATGGCAATGTCATTGACGGGGGTGCGAGTATATTTCAGAGCCTACGGAGTTTTGTAAGCTGTACGTGCTAAATATTGCATCCGAGTTGTACGGCTTCGCCGCTGACCAAATGAAGATACGCTGTCGACCAGCCGAATCAATGAAAGCTGTTCGCGAATTGATGGCCACTCGAAAGGAAAAAGAAAATGAGTGCGAGGAGCTTTAACATTCCGCTCAACCCGAGCTGCGCGATAATCCGTACAGTCGAGTTGGTTCTCCGCTAGGCAGCGAGTTGTGTGGCACGACACAATTCGTCCGGAAGACGTCAAAGGCCGTACAGAGACAAGCCGGCTCTTGCCTGATGATCCGCACAGTGCCCTGAAAATCGCCAGAGCGATTCGTCATCCATGGTATCGATGCCAAGCGCTTGCAGCGGTTGCGGAGGTGCACTCTTCTGTACCGCTTCTCATCGAGTCGTTCTCTGCCGCCTATGAGCAAACTGAGCCAAATCGCATTGTCTCTGTCGCGTCGTGGCCTTTGCGCCAGCTGGCCTTGCGTGAACCCGCAATGGCTCATGTTGAACTTGAAAAACTGTTAAGGGTTGCTGCGACCGAAGCACACGGCCTGCGCCGCCTTCATGCTCTTGAAAGACTGTTTTTCGCTGTCGCATCAGAACCGACGCTACGGGAGCAAGCCCTTGCTGCATTCAATGCCGCAGCTGCGTCATGCCAAGGCTGGCGTGCGGAACGTTCAGCAGCGTCTGTGGCTTTATATCTGGCTGAATTCGACGTATCCCAGGCTGAAGCACTCCTCAGGTCACGCGTTCCAAGTCGCTTCACCAATCAAACTTTCAGGGCAATTCACCGTGAGGAGGGGGGCAATGCCTAACAGTCCGGTCAACTGGACCGCCAGGAACCGTCTCGTCACCTGGGTTGGCCGCCTCGCGCGGGCGTCTGATTACCTTGATCGTTAGGCCCTTCACAAATATGAAATGCCGCCACCGATTCTTAACAGTACTCTTGTGTATAGGTAGTTTGGCCTCCAAAGCGAATCCAATCTCGCTTTCGTGTGAGTCTGCTGGTGACGACCATTCTCGGATTAGCAAGCTCGCGCCAGATATCGTCTCCAGAGTGAACGAGCATCAATTGAAGATCGTTACCAAAAGTGGCACGATTTTGCTCGTTGACAAGCCGCCCTACAACGAGCCCCTGTCTGGGGTCCGCTATCAATTTTGTGACCGACGTGCTGGCTTCCTTCTTGTTCTTATGAGGGATGAGACCCAATTCACGGGTCAGCTCATTAACGAAGAAACTGGAGCGGTAACCGATGCTGGCGAATATGTACTTATGTCTAGCGATAGGCGAGCCTACTTTGCGACAGAGCAACCAGATGGGCTGGATGGGCAGGAATGGAGCATCCATGCAGTCGGTGGAAAGCGATCTTGGTCTGGGTACAGCTTTTTCTCGCAACGAGGCAATCCAAATAGGCCATATGCGTACTTGGAAAATCCGGCATGGCTTCCTAGCGGAGAATTCACTGCAACGGCCTCGTGCGCGTCAAATATTGAGATCAAATGGACTGTCAAGCTGGTCAAGAATAGGGGAGAGTGGTCGTGGCAGCCACAACGAAAGTGCCCATAATAGGCGAGGCTTGGTCTAACTGGCCCTTGTAGTGACCCCGATATGCTGCATACCCTATGCGGCTGCAGAAGTTGAGCGTCAAGCGACTCGGAGAGATGAATCTTGAGTTCCATTCGAGAGGTTCTTCGCGCCCTCGCTGAGGTACGCGACGGGGACTTCTATCCCCTATGGATTGATGTCATGAGGCAAGTTCACAAACCGCCGCTGCCACAGATCGGGTTCCGCATCTATCAAGTGGCTGACAGCTCCGATGCGATGGTGACCGTGTGGGTCGGTGCAACACGGTCCGATGGCAATGACGTTAATTGGGGAGTATCTGTCCAGACCGATGGTGATACGCTCTTGGTTACCGGCGAGATCTCGGTTGGCGACGACCTCGGATCCTGCAAGATTTTCTCGTTGTCGGATCGTTCAACCGACGCGGCGCGGACTGCAGAATTGGTACGACACTTCGCACAGGAGATATGCGCTCGGCGTGAGTGCCTGGAAACAACCGAGGCCGGTGGTGCTTCTGCCTAGTCTCATGCGGTAGCAGATTGTTTGTGCGAATGCCATTTCTGATCTGAACGGCTACCGGGCCGCTGAGCTTGGGCGTCAAACCGCAGGAGATACGCGTTGCAGTTTGAGATCGAAGCGGTGTTTTCTGCGAGCAAGGCCGTGTTTGCCTGCGTTTAGACGACGAGGGTGTGGTGGGATGAAGGGTAGTTGGTCATTTGGAACTGAGTAGGTAGTTTGTCTGCAAATTTCTCGCTCACGACACTCGTGCTGAACAATTCCATGATCTTCTGAGTCGATCGGTTTCGGCCTGCTGAGCGAACAATTTCGGAGCGCTGAGCCCACGTGTCGTCATTCATTCAATCATTGCTTGGCAAGACCGACAGCGCTTCCGTCACCGTCGTTACCCCGCGCTCCACCTGCATCGCTGCTGAAATTCTCAACGGTCGCATACCTTCCGTCAGTGCGGCGCGCGCAAATGCTTCCTGATCGAATGCTGCGCCGATCTGCCCGCGAAGTGCTGGTGACATTCGCAGCATCTCGTAGATACCGGTTCGTCCTAGAAAGCCGGTATTGCGACATTCGAGGCACCCAGCTGGGCCGTACATTTTTTGCGGCAGCAGCATGCCCGAGTCGTGGGTCAGCGCACGCCAACTGTTTTCATCAGGCGCGATCTCGCGCTTGCAGTGCGGACAGAGCGTGCGTACGAGACGCTGGGCGACGATGCCGGTCAGTGTCGACTGGATCAGATAGTGCGGTACGCCGAGGTCGAGCAGGCGCGTGATCGCACTCGGTGCGTCATTGGTATGCAAGGTGGATAGAAGAAGGTGGCCGGTCAATGACGCCTGGATCGCCATTTCGGCGGTTTCGAGATCGCGAATTTCACCGACCATGATGATGTCCGGGTCCTGTCGTAGCAGGGTGCGCACGCCAGCGGCGAAGGTCAGGTCGATGTTCTGCTGCACCTGCATCTGGTTGAACTCGGAGCTCACCATTTCGATGGGATCTTCTACGGTGCAGACATTGAACTCAGGCCGCGCGAGGTGCTTGAGCGTGGAGTAGAGCGTTGTCGTCTTGCCTGATCCAGTCGGGCCGGTGACGAGGACGATCCCATGCGGGCGCTCGACCATCTTGCGCCAGATTGTCTCTTCAGCCGGGTTGAAACCAAGCTGGGCAAAAGCCTTGACCACAATGTCCGGGTCAAAAATCCGCATCACGATTTTTTCGCCAAAAGCTGTTGGCATACTCGATAGGCGAAGCTCGATTTCGCGCCCGTTTGTCAGCCGCGTCTTGATACGGCCGTCCTGAGGGCGGCGTTTTTCGGCAACGTCCATACGACCGAGGATCTTGATGCGTGCGGTGACTGCGCTCTGGACGGAGTTTGGCAATTCGAACACCTGATGCATGACGCCGTCGATGCGGAAGCGAATGCGGCCCGTGTCACGTCGAGGTTCGAGATGGATGTCGGAGGCGCGTTGCTCGAAAGCGTATTGGAGCAACCAGTCGACGATGTGGACGACGTCCTGATTGTCGGCGCCCAGCTCGCCCACCTTGCCAAGTTCGACGAGTTGCTCGAAATTGAGCAAGGTTGCGCCACTGTCGCCCTCGCGGCTTTTGGCTTGTTGCACCGAGCGTTGTACTTGGTATAGCTCGAGCCGGTAGCGGTTGATGTCCACCGGATTGGCGATAACGGTGCGGATCTCGCGCCTGAGCATGTGGCCGAGTTCAGTCAGCCAGCGGCGCTCCGGCACTTCCGAGCAGGCGATGAGGACTCCATTGGCGTCAACTGTGAGTGGCAGGATACGGTGCCGCTCAGCGTAGGCTTGACTCACGATCTGGGTGACCGCGGCGACGTTGATCTTCATCGGATCGATCTTGACGTAATCCATCTTCAGCTTGGCCGCGAGCCACTGTGTCAACACCTCGGGAGTCAGCGGCCGGTCTGGTGTGCGGGCATCCGGAATCTTTCCGTTGCCGATAGCGACCAACGGATGGAGCTCGTTGCCTGTCCTTGCTCCACGGAGATTGGCGCGGAATTGCCGTGCGTCTTCGATGCGGATGAATCCGTCGAGCACAAGGGCGGCCAGGACGTCTTCGAGCTTGAGCGGGCCGGATCGGGCGAGGTCAGGGTGCAGTTTGCTCGAGGCTTGGGCGGTCATTGGATTCTCCGGAGAAATTCCGGTACGTAGCTGAGGATGCCGTGGTTCGGCGCTGGCAATCTTAACGCTTGCGAGGCGCATGCCGCCTTGGTGCGGAAGATGAACGGCAACCGCAGCGAGGCCAATCTGATGCATCATCCGCAATCCCAACAGATACAAAACATAAAAAATGCTGCGCTCGATATTTCGCGCGCTGGCTGGCGATGCCGTGCCCATGTCCCATGGGGAACTGCACCGCTCGGTCGCCGCAGCCTTCTTTGGCATTGCCTTTACAGCTGGATTCACCATGTTGTGCCGGGGTGACACCACGCTGCCGCTGCTTCTCACGCCAATGGCGGCGTCAGCAGTGATCCTCTTCGCGATTCCGCATAGCCCGCTCGCACAACCCTGGTCGTTCATTGGCGGCAGCGTGATAGCGGCCCTTGTTGGACTTGCTTGCGCGGTTGCCATCAGGGAGCCGATCGTGGCTGGAGTACTGGCAGTGCCAGTGTCGATCTGGGCGATGGGGCGCCTGGCTTGCCTCCATCCGCCAGCTGGGGCGCAGGCGTTGGCCTTTGCGCTGAGCGGCCGCGCCTTGCTGGCCCAAGGCTGGCGCCACGCACTGCTACCACTGGTGCTCAATCTCGCTGGGATGCTGATCGCAGCGTTCATTGCGAACAACGTGGTTGCCGGTCGGCGCTATCCCTTTCGTAGCCAACCGAAGATGTCGCACGCCACGCGTGATGAGGAAGTGATTGCTCGCACCGGCATCCGTCATGAAGACCTGCACTACGCGATGACGCAAATCGATACGTTCCTCGATGTGGCTGAACGCGATCTGGTGGAGGTCTACTCGGTCGCCGCCGAACATGCATTCCGGCGGGCTACTGCGCTGCGATGTGGCGATGTGATGGCACGTGACATTGTCAGCGTCAGGTCTACCATTGAGCTCGAATCCGCTTGGCAGTTGCTGCAAACCCATAGGTTCAAGGGCCTGCCGGTGATTGATGACTCACGGTGTGTGCTCGGTATCGTCACGCAGGCTGACTTCGTTCGTCACGCGGAAGGCGTGCGTGGCATCTGCATGGCGGAGCGGTTGAGACGCCTTTTGCGACGTGCGTCAGGCCCGAGGTCGGACAAGGTGAGGGTGGTTGGGCAGATCATGACGACTCCGGTAGTGACCGTGACCGAAGAGGCACCGTTGTCCGATGTTATCGGCGTGCTCGTTCGTGCCGGCAAGCACCATGTGCCCGTGGTCGATCGTGATCGGCGGCTTGTCGGAATCATCACGCAGTCCGACGCGCTGGCTGCTCTCTACCAACGGATGGCGGCGGGCGAGGCGCGATTCGCTACGGCTGCCTGAAACGACCGGGGCGCTCGAAGGCGCCCCGGTTGATCAATGCATGGCTGCGATCAGAGGGTTGCTTTGGCGTTGTACTCGGCTTCGCGCAGTTTGGCCTGAGCGGCGGCCAAACGTGCGATCGGGACACGCGGAGCCGAGCACGACACATAGGTCAGGCCGATTGCATGGCAGAAGCGCACAGAGTCGGGCTGCCCGCCCTGTTCGCCGCAAATGCCGACCTTGAGGTTTGGCCGCGCCTCGCGGCCCCACTGCACCGCCATCTGCATCAGACGGCCGACACCCTTGATGTCGAGCACCTCGAACGGATTTTCGACCAGTACGCCGGTCTCCTGGTAGAACGGAAGGAACTTGTTTTCCGCGTCCTCGCGGGAGAACGAGAAGGTCGCCTGCGTGAGATCGTTGGTGCCGAAGGAGAAGAATTCGGCCACTTCGGCCAGCGAACTTGCCCGCATGCAGGCGCGGACGACCTCGATCATCGAACCGTACGAGATTGGCGGACGTTTGCCGGTGCGCTTCTCGACGTCATCGAGTTCGGCATCAAGCAACACGCGTACGCGCTTGAGCTCCTCTACCGTGCAGACCTGCGGGACCATCACTTCGGCGCGGACGTCGACGCCTTCACGGGTGCATTGCTCTGCAGCTTCGACGACCGCTCGAAGCTGCATTGAGTAGATCTCTGGATTTGTCAGGCCCAGACGCACACCCCGGTGACCGAGCATCGGGTTGACTTCAGAGAGTGCGCGGACTTTGCGCAGTACGCTTTCGCGACGCTCGATGAGTTGGTCGAAACGCTTGTTCTGGTTGTACTGCGATAGGCTGTTTTCGAGGGTGTCGAGGTTGTCGACATACTGACGGTGCAATTCGGGGTCGATTAGCTTCAGCGTATCGGGTAGTTCATGCATGTTGCGTACTGCACGCCGCAGGCCACGCAGCCGATCGATCTCGAACTCAAGTTGACCCGCTGTCGGCAGGAACTCGTGGATCGGTGGGTCGAGCAGGCGTACCGTTACGGGCAGGCCATCCATCGCGCGGAAGATGCCTACGAAGTCCCCACGCTGGATCGGCAGCAGGCGTTCAAGTGCTGCTTTGCGCTGTTCGAGCGTGTCGGCAAGGATCATGTCTTGCACGATTGGGAGGCGGTCGGTGTCGTTGAACATGCGTTCGGTACGGCACAGACCGATCCCCTTGGCGCCGAAGCGGCGGGCGCGCTCGGCATCGCGCGGGGTGTCTGCGTTGGCGTGAACCTTCAGCGTGGCGACCTCGTCTGCCCATGAGAGCAGCGTTTGCAGTTCGCCGAAGAACTCCGCTTCGACGGTCGGGATACGGCCTGGATAGACGTTGCCCGTGGTGCCGTCGATGGTGATGACGTCACCTTCGGAAATGCTCATGGCGCCCACACGAGCGCGTTTGGCCTGCACGTCGATATGGATCGCCGCGCAACCTGAGACGCAGGGTTTGCCCATGCCGCGCGCAACGACTGCCGCGTGTGAGGTCTTGCCGCCGCGTGAGGTGAGTATCCCTTGGGCTGCGAAGAATCCGTGGATGTCTTCCGGCTTGGTTTCCTCGCGCAGGAGGATTACGCGCTCGCCAGCCCTGCCCATTTCTTCGGCGCTGTCTGCGTCGAACACGACCTTGCCCGACGCTGCACCCGGAGAGGCTGGTAGCCCCTGAGCGAGTGCATTGACCCTTGAGCCGGGTGCAAGAGTGGGTACCATGAGTTGTTCGAGCAGTGCGGGGTTGACTCGCAGCAGTGCCTGTTCGCGTGAGATCAGGCCTTCATTCTCCATCTCGACCGATGTCACGACCATCGCGCGGGCATTCATCTTCCCGTTGCGCGTCTGCAGTGCGTAGAGACGGCCGCGTTCGATCGTGAACTCGAAGTCCTGTATTTCCTTGTAGTGGGTCTCGAGTTTGTTGCGCAGATCGACGAGCTGGGCGTAGATCTCTGGCATTTCCTGCTGCATCTGGGCGATCGGCTTCGGCGTGCGGATACCAGCTACGACATCCTCGCCCTGCGCATTGATCAGGTATTCGCCGTAGATGATGTTCTCGCCAGTCGCCGGGTTGCGCGTAAAGCCCACGCCGGTGGCCGAGTCGTTACCCATGTTGCCGAACACCATCGTGCAGACGTTGACCGCCGTGCCGTTCGCCATTTCCTTGGTGATCTTGAACTGCCGGCGATAGTCGATAGCACGCTTGCCCATCCACGAACGGAACACCGCGCCGATGGCGTACGACAGCTGTTTGTACGGATCCATCGGGAATGGGTGGCCAGTGTGCTTTTCGACGATCTTGAGGAATTCGTCGGCCAGCGTATGGAGGTCGGATGCAGACAGTTCCACGTCGAGCTCGACTCCGGCGCGGCGCTTGAGCTTGTACATCGCCTCGTCGAAACGCTCGTCGGGCACACCGAGCGCGATCTTGCCAAAGAGCTGGATGAAGCGGCGCCAAGAGTCATAGCCGAAGCGTGGATTATCGGTGCATTGGATCAATGCGCCGAGCGTATCCCGATTCAGACCGAGGTTAAGAATCGTATCCATCATGCCCGGCATCGACATCGCTGAGCCGGAGCGGACCGAAACGAGCAGCGGGTTGGTTGCAGAGCCGAAACCCTTGCTGGTCTCGCGTTCCATGTCGCGGATCGCAGTCTGGACTTCATCCATCAAGCCGGCGGGGAATTGATTGTGTTCGAGGTAATCGAGACAGGCTTCTGTGGTAATCGTGAAGCCGGGCGGAACATTTAGGCCGATCTGCGTCATTTCGGCAAGATTTGCGCCCTTGCCACCGAGCAGCATTTTGTTCTTGCCATCGCCTTTGTCGAAGGGATAAACGTAACGGGGCATCTGTTTCCTCCTCTTGAGGGCGGAGACTCAGTCCGGGCTGTGCGGTTGATCCCGCGGCTTGGGCGGCTTCTGCCAGCGCGGTAAATCCCGGAGGTGATGCTTTGAGTGCTTCCGCATCGTCTGCACTGATGAAAACGGTGTGAGTCGAGATCGCGTGACTGATTCGATCTGGATACCCAAGAGCTCAGGCTAGGCGCTGAACCTCTTTCCGACTCTGTTTGGCATCAAGTCCAGCTCCGACCTCGCGCAAAAACACCATGGATTCGGAAGCCTCCGGAGCGGAACCGCCCAAGATTGTGCTTGTGCTTGTGCCTGTGCTTGGTTTGACGAGCAAAAAAGAGCCCGCCGTGGAGGCGGGCTGGGGGCTGGGGTATGTCTGCGCACTCCGTCCCGTCATCGCTGCGCGCATTTGGATCACTCAGCGCCACGGTTCACGGGCATTCCTCTGGTCGCGGGTTCGGACAAACCGGTGAGCGCCCCGGGCGTTCGCGCTTGAAGCATAGACGCCTGGCGTCCCGCACCACCCAGGATGACTCTAATCTGCCAGCACTTTGTCTACCGCCGTAATCAGTGCGTCGCACTGGGCATCCGTGCCGATCGAAATACGCAGGAACTGTTCGATGCGTGGCTGGCGGAAGTGACGGACAATTACGCTTTCGGCGCGCAGGCCGGCAGCAAGCGTTGCGGCGTCGTGCTGCGGGTGGCGGGTGAAAATGAAATTTGCTGCGGACGGCAGGACTTCGAAGCCGCGTGCAACGAGGCTTGTCACGAGTCGTTCGCGGCTGACCATGACACGCGAGCAGCAGTCCCCAAAATAGCCTTGGTCTTCAAAGGCGGCAACGGCTCCGGCGATGGCGAGGCGATCGAGTGGATAGGAGTTGAAGCTGTTTTTCACGCGCTCCAGCGCCTCGATCAGCACCTTGTTGCCGACGGCGAAACCCACACGCAGGCCCGCGAGCGAGCGCGACTTCGACAGGGTCTGCACGACGAGTAGATTCGGATAGTGGTTGATCAGTGGGATCGCTGATTCTCCGCCAAAGTCGATGTAGGCCTCATCAATCACCACGACCGAATCGCCGTTGTGTTGAAGAAGGCGTTCGATTTCGCCGAGCGCAAGCAGACGTCCGGTCGGCGCGTTCGGGTTTGGGAAGATGATGCCGCCGTTGGGGCGGAAGTAGTCGTCAACGCGGATTTCAAAGCTGTCGGTCAGCGGCACGATGCCTGGTTCGATGCCGTAGAGGCCGCAGTAAACGGGATAGAAGCTGTAGCTGACGTCTGGGAACAGCAGTGGCGCCTCATGTTTGAGCAATGCTTGGAAGGCATGGGCGAGTACTTCGTCTGAACCATTGCCGACAAAAACCTGTGTGGGCTCAATGCTGTGATGGCTGGCGATTGCCGTCTTGAGCCTGTCGGCGTTCGGATCAGGATAGAGGCGCAGCGTATCAGCGACTTCGGTCTGGATGGCCTCCAGCACTTTCGGACTCGGTCCGTATGGATTTTCGTTGGTGTTGAGCTTGACGAGGTCGGGCAGTTTGGGCTGTTCGCCCGGGACGTAGGGGGTCAGGCCGTGAACGACGGCGCTCCAGTAGCGGCTCATGTTTGGGATCGGAATCGAGGCTGGGTGCGGGAAGCGGCACGGCGCCTAATACAGCGCAACAGCCGGGCGGCAACGGCAAACAGGGCAATGCTATCATGCCCGTCCGATCCCATTTTTTCGGGGCGGCGTCTGATTGCCGCTCCTTCTTCCCATGCGGCAAGCCGAAGTTATCCGCAATACGCTGGAGACGCAGATCACCGTGCGTCTTGATCTCGACGGTACAGGAAAGGCAACACTTGCCACCGGTATCGGGTTCTTCGACCACATGCTCGACCAGATTGCCCGTCATGGACTGATCGACTTGGCCATCGAGGCCAAGGGCGACCTCCATATCGACGGCCACCACACGGTCGAGGATGTCGGTATCACACTTGGTCAAGCTTTTGCGAAGGCCGTAGGCGACAAAAAGGGGCTTACGCGCTACGGCCACGCCTATGTGCCGCTTGATGAGGCACTGTCGCGCGTGGTCATCGACCTGTCTGGCCGGCCCGGTCTCGAACTGCACTGCGACTTTACGGCGGGTGCGATTGGCGGCCTCGACACCCAGTTGGTGCACGAGTTTTTCCAAGGCTTTGTCAATCATGCCGGCGCGACGCTGCATATCGACAACCTGCGTGGTCGTAACGCGCACCATCAGTGCGAGACGATCTTCAAGGCCTTCGCGCGTGCGCTGCGTATGGCGACGACGCCAGACCTGCGTGCTGCGGGACTGATGCCGTCGACCAAGGGCTCCCTCTGACGCCTCCGGAATGCATGGCATGAAGATAGCGATTGTCGATTACGGCATGGGAAACCTGCGCTCGGTCGCGAAGGCCATTGAGCACGTTGCGCCAGAGGCGGAAGTGCTTGTCACTTCGCAGCCGGCAATGCTTGACGCGGCTGACCGCGTCGTGGTGCCCGGCCAAGGGGCGCTGCACGACTGCATGCGCGAATTCCTTTCGCGCGGGCTGCGTGATGCGGTGGATCGCGCCTCGAAGAACAAGCCATTCCTGGGTGTCTGTGTTGGCATGCAAATGCTGTTCGATCGTGGCGAAGAGGGAGATACCCGGGCACTCGGGCTGATCTCTGGCGAGGTGCCGCGCTTTTCTGCGAACATGATCGCCAGGGATGGCTCCCGCCTGAAGGTGCCGCACATGGGCTGGAACGCGGTCGAGCCGACTCGCACGCATCCTCTGTTTGAAGGGATCGCGCGGGGGACACGCTTTTATTTCGTGCACAGCTATTACTGTGTGCCCCGCGACACTGCGGATACGGTGGCAATGACACAGTACGGTGTCGCCTTTACCAGCGCGGTGGCTCGGGATAACATTTTCGCTACCCAGTTTCACCCCGAGAAAAGTGCGGCAGCTGGCTTGCAATTGCTCTCGAATTTCGTGCGCTGGAATCCCTGAAAACCGTGAACAATCCCACTGCGTTTTTCCGACCCGTAGCTGCGATGCTCGCCGCACATAGAGGCGACGGTGCCGCGCGCTGGGGCTTCGGTTTGCGCAGGGATCCTTCGCAGACAACAACTCCCTTAACTCCGGTCAAACCGGTGAAAGCCTGTGCTGCTTCGCTATCTGGCCAAGGCTGTCGCCTTTTACCTCACAACCACTTGTCGTAACCGCTCCTATGCTGCTGATCCCGGCAATCGACCTGAAAGATGGTCACTGCGTCCGCCTGAAACAAGGCGACATGGAAAACGTCACGGTGTTCTCGGAGAACCCCGCGGCAATGGCGGCACACTGGCTGGAACAGGGTGCACGCCGGTTACACCTCGTCGATCTGAACGGCGCGGTGGCCGGAAAACCGAAAAACGAGGCGGCGATCAAGGAGATCGTTGCAGCTGTTGGTGATGAGATTCCGGTCCAGCTCGGCGGTGGTATCCGCGATTTGGACACGATTGAGCGCTATCTTGATGACGGTATCAGTTACGTCATCATCGGTACGGCCGCCGTGAAGAATCCAGGTTTTCTGCACGACGCGTGCAGTGCCTTCCCGGGCCACATCATCGTTGGGCTTGACGCCAAGGATGGCAAGGTGGCGGTCGATGGTTGGTCAAAACTTACCGGCCATGATGTGATCGACCTCGGCAAGAAATTTGAGGATTATGGCGTCGAAGCCGTGATCTACACGGACATCGGGCGTGACGGCATGCTGCAGGGGGTGAATGTCGACGCCACGGTCAAGCTCGCTCAAGCGCTGCGAATTCCTGTCATCGCCAGTGGTGGCGTCGGTGCGATCGCCGACATTGAGGCGCTCTGCGCAGTCGAGGAAGAGGGCGTTTCTGGCGTGATCACTGGTCGGGCGATCTACGAAGGCAAATTCGACTTCAAGGAAGCCCAGGCTCGCGCTGACGAACTCAACGGCATATCGGAAGGCTGAGGATGCTGGCGAAGAGGATCATTCCTTGTCTCGACGTTAGTGCCGGCCGTGTGGTCAAGGGTGTCAATTTTGTCGAGTTGCGCGACGCAGGCGATCCGGTCGAGGTTGCGCGCCGCTACGACGAGCAGGGCGCGGACGAGATTACGTTTCTCGATATCACGGCAAGTTCAGATGATCGCGACATCATTCTGCATGTGGTCGAGCAGGTGGCGGAACAGGTTTTCATCCCGCTGACCGTTGGTGGTGGTGTACGCGAAGTTGCTGATGTACGGCGCCTTCTCAATGCGGGCGCCGACAAGGTCTCGATGAACACCGCAGCGGTGAACAATCCGCAACTTGTGCGCGATGCGTCCGACAAGGTCGGCTCACAGTGCATCGTTGTTGCGATCGACGCCAAGCAGGTGGCACCGGGCAGGTGGGAGGTTTTCACCCACGGAGGCCGCAAGCCCACTGGTTTGGATGCAGTCGAATGGGCCCGCCGTGTGGCATCGCTCGGTGCTGGCGAGATTCTGCTTACCAGCATGGATCGCGATGGAACGAAAAACGGTTTTGATCTTGGACTCACACGAGCGGTGTCGGATGCAATCCCTATTCCGGTCATTGCCAGCGGCGGTGTCGGAAATCTCGAACACCTCGCGGAAGGCGTGACTGAAGGCCGCGCCGATGCCGTGCTTGCCGCCAGCATTTTCCACTTCGGCCAGTACACTGTGCGTGAGGCGAAGGCATTCATGCGCGCGCGTGGAATCGAAGTAAGGTTGTGATCATGGCGACCGATATGAACTGGCTCAACGAGATTCGATGGGACGAGCAGGGCCTCGTGCCGGTGATCGCGCAGGACGCGGGCAACGGTGAGGTGCTGATGTTCGCGTGGATGAACCGTGAAGCGCTGACCCGTACCGTTGCGACCGGTGAGGCGGTTTATTGGAGTCGGTCGCGCAGCAAGCTTTGGCACAAAGGCGAAGAGTCTGGCCATGTGCAGAAAGTCGCGGAGATTCGTGTCGATTGCGATAACGACGTGATCCTGCTCAGGATCGAACAGGCTGGCGGCATCGCCTGTCATACTGGAAGACGATCCTGCTTCTTCAATCGTTTGCTCGACGGTAGTCGCTGGGAAGCAGTCGAGCCAGTCCTGAAAGATCCTTCGGAGATTTACAGATGATTGACCTTGAAGTCCTGCATCGCCTCCAGGCCACGCTGAACGAGCGCAAGAAGGAAGCCGCCGATAGTTCGTATGTCGCCAGTCTCTATGCCAAGGGTACCGAGGCAATCTGTAAGAAGATTGCCGAGGAAGCCTGTGAGGTTGTCATGGCGGCCAAGGATGGAGGCCATCGCCAGATCGTTTATGAAATGACTGATCTGTGGTTCCACAGCATGATCATGCTTTCGCACTTCGGCTTGTCCGTGGATGACGTGCTGGTTGAGCTGCATCGGCGCGAAGGCATCTCCGGCATCGACGAAAAAGCTTCTCGGAGCAAGTAAGTACAATGAGCGATTGCATTTTCTGCCGTATCGCCGCAGGTGAAATTCCGGCGCAGAAGGTCTATGAGGATGATGAGATCCTTGCCTTCCGTGACATCCGTCCGATCCAGCCCATCCACGTGCTGATTATTCCGAAGCGCCACATCGAATCGCTCGACAAGACGACAGATGCCGATGCCGATGTATTGGGTCGCATGCTGGTCAAGGCCGGCCCACTGGCGCGCGAACTTGGCGCTGCGGACGGTTTCCGGACCATAATCAATACCGGTAGGGTCGGCGGGCAGGAGGTGTATCATCTGCACCTTCACATTATTGGCGGCGGTGCGCCGCTGCCGACAATGATCAAGCACTGACGCCCTCGAGGCGTCCTGAAGGAGCGTTCGATGGGTTCTCTGAGCATCTGGCACTGGCTGATTGTGCTGGTGATCGTCATGATGATCTTCGGCACCAAGAAGCTGAGGAATATGGGCGAGGACCTTGGCGGTGCAGTCAAGGGCTTCAAACAGGGCATGAAGGACGGCGGCGACCAGGCCGATGCCGATCGTGCCCGGATCGTAAAGACGGTTGAGGGTGAAGCCCGCGAGAAGGACAAGGCTTGAGCCGGGCCGAGGTTCCGGTCAAGGGCTGGTGGCCGATTTCGGCGTGATGCGCCGGGACTTCCCTTGCAAGAACCTCCCATGCCGGTCGAAGGGCGCCGAAGGCGGCGCCCTTTGCGTTTCTGGAAGATTGCTCCATGTTTGGCGTCGACTTATCTGAGTTCATGGTCATCGGGGTGGTGGCGCTGATCGTCATCGGCCCTGAAAAACTCCCGCGCGTTGCACGGACCGCCGGCCTGCTGCTCGGTCGCCTCCAGCGGCATGTTTCTGAAGTGAAGGCCGATATCAGCCGTGAGATCCAGCTTGAGGAGATGAAGCGGCTACAGTCGGAGGTGCTCGAATCCGCGCGCGAACTCGAACAAAGCGTTCAGTCGCAGGTGCGTGACGTTGAGCAGAGCGTTCAGTCCCAAGTGCGGGATGTTGAGCAGGGCGTCCAGGCCCAGGTTAGAGAGGTTGAGGAGCAGATCCAGGCGCAGCCGGTATCCGCGGTCGAGGATGCTGTCGCGGCTAATACCGCGTCCCAGGCTCTGCGTGAATCACTCGCGCCATCGCTGACGAAAATGGCCGCTATTCCGTCGCCGGATGGGGTTGTTGCTGAAACCGCTGAAAAGGCGGCCAGCAATGATCAGCTCGACCCGTTCGCGCACGTTTCCGCCACTCGTAAATCCTGATTTCCCCATGGCTGCGGCAGACAACGAAGAAAGCTTTATCTCGCATCTGATTGAGCTGCGCACGCGGCTCGTGCGCGCTGTGGCTGGCCTACTGGTCATTTTCCTGTGCTTGATGCCGTTCGCGTCGCAGATTTACGATCTGCTCGCGATGCCGATGATTCACGCGTTGCCCGACGGCGTGCACATGATCGCCACAGGCGTCGTAGCACCGTTCTTCGTACCCGTCAAGGTCACCCTGATGGCCGCGTTCGTGATCTCGTTGCCTTGGGTGCTATACCAGGCATGGGCATTCGTGGCCCCTGGCCTGTATGCGCACGAAAAGCGATTGGCGGTTCCGCTGGTGGTCGCCAGTACCCTGCTGTTCCTCCTCGGAATGGCATTCTGTTATTTTTTCGTCTTCGGCACGGTCTTCAAGTTCATCGCGACTTTTGCACCGAAGAGCATCATGCCGGCGCCGGACATCGAGCAGTACCTCTCGTTCGTGATGACGATGTTCCTGGCCTTTGGCGCATCGTTCGAAGTGCCGATCGTGGTCATCCTGCTAGTCAAGACGGGTATGGTCTCGGTTGAGAAGCTAAGTGAGGTTCGCTCCTACGTGATCGTGGGCGCATTCGTTATCGCGGCGGTGATTACTCCGCCAGACGTTACTTCTCAGGTGATGCTGGCGGTTCCGATGTGTCTGCTCTACGAGGTAGGTCTCTTTGTTGCGAGGATGATCGCGCCCAAGAGTGAGTCACGTTCGTTGCAGGCGCGTGAATAGCTGAGACTCCTTGCACTCAATCCTGGCGTGCTTCAGGTGGCGGTCGCCGCCCGATCCGTACCGCGCGCTCTAGCGACTGGCTGCCGCGTTTGATTGATAGCTGGGCATCGTGCCCCGGTGCTAGCGTTGCAATCGTTTCGAGCATCTGCTGTGCGTCCCGCACTGGGCGTGAATCTATCGCAACGAGCAGATCGCCGGGTTTGATGCCCCCTTTGTCAGCCGGGCCGCCATTGATGACACCGGCGATCAGTGCGCCGTCCAGCGGTGGCAGACCGAGCGTTCGCGCTTGATCCGCAGTCAATTCCCGTACCTCGACGCCGATCCAGCCGCGCGTCACGCTGCCTGTCTCGATGATTTGCTTCATTACGTCGTGAGCGATCGAAACCGGAATGGCGAAACCAATGCCCAGCGAACCGCCCGAGCGCGAGTAGATTGCGGAATTCACACCGACCAGGTTGCCTTCGATGTCCACCAGAGCGCCGCCCGAATTTCCTGGATTGATTGCCGCATCTGTCTGGATGAAATTCTCGTAGGTGTTGATTCCCAGGCGCGATCTGCCCAAGGCGCTGACGATGCCCATGGTTACGGTCTGTCCGACGCCGAAAGGATCACCGATCGCCAGTACCACATCACCCACATGTAGGCTCTCCGGCTTTCCGAATGTGATTGCCGACAGATCATTCGCGGTGATGCGCAGGACTGCAAGATCAGATTCAGGGTCATTGCCAACCAGCTTTGCTGGAAGAGACCGCCCGTCATAGAGCGAAACCTCTATGTCGTCTGCTTCTTCGACCACATGATTGTTCGTCAGGATGAATCCGCTGCTGCTGACGATTACTCCGGATCCGAGACCACTCGTCTGCCGTTGGCCGCTGCGGTCACCGAAGAAGCGACGGAAGAGCGGGTCGTCGGCAAATGGACTGTGGACGGCGGCATCCTTGCTGGTAAAGATGTGAACAACCGATGGGAGGGCCTTTTCGGCTGCTGTCGCGTAGGACGTGTGTACCTTCGGCGCTTCGACGATCGATGATGTGGCTGCTGAAGGTGGGGAAGGGGCCTCAACGATGGGGACCAAGGTTGATAGCTGTATTTCGTGTGTAAACCAAGCTGGCTTGAGCGTAGCCAGCACAAACAGCACCGCAAGGGAAACGGTGACCGCCTGGCAAAAGATCAGCCACAACCGGCGCATAATCGGCAACTTCCGGAACGAATGCGGCGCCGTGGGAGCAAGGCGGCCTGCGACATGAGATGGTGATGAAACGCGAAGACTTGGTGGCCTACTTCGAAGCGCTGTTCTCTGCTTCGCTCGTCAAGGATTATTGCCCAAACGGCCTGCAGGTGGAAGGTGCCGAACACATACGTCATATCGTGTGCGGCGTCACGGCCAGTCAGGCGTTGATCGACGTGGCGATCGCGCGGGGTGCGGACACGATTCTGGTACACCACGGCTACTTCTGGCGAGGTGAAGATCCCCGGGTCGTTGCCACACGCCGCGCGCGTCTGAAGAAGTTGCTGATGCACGATATCAATCTGTTTGCCTACCACCTGCCGCTTGATCTGCATCCCGAATTCGGAAATAACACGCAGTGGGCGCGTGTCATGGGGTGGCGGATCAGCGGCTCATGTGGGGAGCAAAGCCTTGTTGCACTTGGTGCGCCAGAAGCCCCGGAGACTGCAGAGCAGGTTGCACGTTCGATTGCCGCGCGGACAGGTCGAGAGCCGATGATCATTGGCGATGCAGGGCGAATCGTGAGGCGTGTTGCCTGGTGCACCGGAGCGGCACAATCAATGTTTGAGCTGGCGATCGATGCTGGCGCGGATCTGTATGTGTCAGGTGAAATTTCGGAGCCGACTGTGCATCTCGCCCGTGAATCGGGCATTCCGTATATTGCCGCTGGCCACCATGTGACTGAACGTTATGGCATCCATGCACTTGGCGCGCACGTCGCTGACAAGCTAGGTCTGTGCTGTGACTTTGTCGATATCGACAACCCGGTCTAGGGTCTTGCCCGTTTGGTTACGCCTGCTCACTTATTCCTCGAACGACAACGGGGCCATCGGTTCCCGGATTGTTGGCAGCGTATGGCGTCGAATGAGATGACCCAAGAGGGCTGCTCTGCATGGCAGAGAAAGCGTAGATCGGCTACGACATCAAGCAGAAATTGCGCTGCATTTCCTGCCAGTTACCTCGGCAGTAGGTCGAGAAGCGATCCAGCACCGACGACAGCTGAACTCATCAAATAAAAATGGCATTTGGGGTCGGTGCAGCCAAACCTTTGGCTCGCCGCACTTTTCCGGGAACGTGCGTCTTGTCAGCGAGGCCGACGTCTTCTTGGTCACAGATTTAGCGAACGTTTGCGCCCCACCGTTGTCTTTCCTGCGCGGAGCCATTTGTTAGCCGCGACTGCATTTCAATAAGGACACGTAATGAGCTGATAGAGCTCATTTTGCATTTCATATAATGCAACAGCTTTTCGCATTGTAACAAGGCGGGGCGAAAAATGCTTTGACTCGGCAACCTTGCCCGGGTCGGGGGTGCGTCCTAGAGTGCCATGTATCGATGAGCGATCTAGATCAGTGAATCGCTCCACGAAATTCCAGAGCCAATGCCCCCTCCCGGCGACCGGCCGGATAGCCGAATACGGTCCTCCACCCCCGGAGGGCAGATTCCATGGGGCTTCCGGTTTTTCTGGGTTGCCATAGGAGGGCATCATGGATGTAGCCGTCAAAGCGATGGACAAGCCCGCAGCAGGGGATCCCTGGCGCGGTTTCGTCGAAGGGCGCTGGCAGACCGAAGTTGACGTGCGTGACTTCATCCAGCACAACTACAGACCCTATGAGGGCGACGATTCCTTCCTCTGTGGAGCGAGCGATCGCATTAAGTCTCTGTGGAACAAGCTCCAGCCCCTGCTTGCACAAGAGCGTGAGAAGGGTGTTCTCGATGTGTCGCAGATTCCGTCGGACATCACCGCGCACGCTCCTGGATACATCGACAAGGACCGCGAACTGATTGTTGGCTTGCAGACCGAGGCGCCGCTTAAGCGCGCGATCATGCCGAATGGTGGTTGGCGGATGGTTGTGAGTTCGCTCGAAGCTTATGGCTACAAACCTGACCCCCAGGTGGCCGAGATCTTCACCAAGTACCGCAAGACTCATAATGACGGTGTGTTCGACGCCTACACACCTGCGATCCTCAAGTGCCGCAAATCAGGCGTTGTGACCGGATTGCCGGATGCCTATGGCCGTGGGCGCATCATCGGCGATTATCGCCGCATCGCGCTCTATGGCGTTGATTTCCTGATCGAGAAGAAGAAGAAGGAAAAATCCGAGCTGGACAGCTCACATTCAACCGAAGAAGTGATCCGCGTTCGTGAAGAGCTATCCGAACAGATCCGTTCGCTGCAAAACCTGAAGCAAATGGCCGTCAATTACGGCTGGGACATCTCAAAGCCAGCCGATTCTGCGCACGAAGCGGTGCAGTGGACCTACTTTGGCTATCTGGCCGCGATCAAGCAGCAGAACGGTGCGGCGATGTCGGTCGGCCGTGTTTCGACTTTCCTCGACGTCTATATTGATCGTGATCTCCGTGAGGGTAAGATCACCGAGCAGTTTGCCCAGGAACTGATTGACGACTTCGTCATGAAGCTTCGTCTCGTTCGCTTCCTGCGCACACCGGAATACGACCAGTTGTTCTCCGGAGACCCTGTGTGGGCGACCGAGTCCATCGGGGGTATGGGTGAAGACGGCCGCACCCTCGTCACCAAGACCAGCTTCCGTATTCTCAACACGCTGTATGACCTCGGCCCGGCGCCAGAGCCCAACCTCACGGTGTTCTGGACGCCCGCTCTGCCGATGGGCTTCAAGCAGTTCTGCGCCAAGGTTTCGATCGATACTTCCTCGATCCAGTACGAGAGCGACGAACTGATGCGTCCGCGCTGGGGCGACGATTGCGCGATTGCCTGCTGTGTTTCTGCAATGCGCGTGGGCAAGCAGATGCAGTTCTTCGGCGCCCGCGTGAATCTCGCCAAGACCATGCTGTATGCGATCAATGGCGGTCGGGACGAAGTCTCTGGCGAGCAGATCGGCCCAGTGCTGCCGCCGATCGAGGCCGAGTATCTTGACTACGACAATGTCATGAAACGCCTCGATATCATGATGGACTGGCTTGCCAGCACCTACGTGAACGCGCTCAATGTCATTCACTACATGCATGACAAATACGCCTACGAGGCGATCGAGATGGCGCTGCATGATCGCGACATCCTGCGCACGATGGCCTGCGGTGTTGCTGGCCTGTCGCATGCGGCGGACAGCCTTTCTGCCATCAAGTATGCAAAGGTGAAGCCCATCCGCGACGAGCGTGGCCTCATCACGGATTACGAGACCACAGGCGAGTTTCCCTGCTACGGCAATAATGACGACCGTGCGGACGAGATTGCCACTTGGCTTGTGACCACCATGATGGAAAAGATCCGCAAGTACCCGACGTATCGCAATTCCCTACACACGCAGTCGGTGCTAACGATCACTTCTAATGTCGTGTATGGCAAAAAAACGGGTTCAACGCCGGATGGTCGCAAAAAGGGGCAGCCCTTCGCCCCGGGCGCCAACCCGTCCAACAACCGCGATACGCATGGCGCGCTGGCCGCGATGATGTCGGTTGCGAAGATCCCCTACGAGGACGCTGCGGATGGTATCTCGCTGACCCTCTCGTTCTCGCCGACCGCCCTTGGCCATTAATCAGAAAGGACCCCGCCATGGCAACCGCCGAACAAACCGACAAGCTCGTCGGCTTCTTGGACGCTTACTTCGGAAGTGAAGGCTTCCATGTGAACGTCAATGTGCTCAACCGCGACATGCTGATCGACGCGATGGAGCACCCGGAAAACTATCCGCAGCTTACGATTCGTGTTTCAGGTTATGCGGTGAATTTCGTCAAGCTCACTCGTGAGCAGCAGCTAGACGTCATCAACCGCACTTTCCACACTCACTGACCGTTCTGGCGTGAGCAATCGTCTCACCGGTAACCGGTACGAACTCAAGGTCCAGGGATCCGGCCCCGCCCAGCAGGGCGGGTCGGATCATTTCGAGATCCATGAGGCTGATCTTGAGGACGTCGTCGACAACGACGACGCCTCGCTTACCGGCTACATTCATTCCTATGAGATGGGAAGTGCCGTCGACGGCCCGGGCATTCGTGCGGTCGTGTTTCTCTCCGGCTGCCTGCTGCGCTGCCAGTACTGCCATAACCCCGATACGTGGCACAAGATGCACGGCACACCAACTACTGCAGCCGAGCTTGTTGCCGAACTCAAGAAATACGAGCGTCCGCTGAAACTCTCCAAGGGGGGCGTTACGCTTTCCGGTGGCGAGCCGCTCGTCCAACACCGTTTTGCCAAGCGCATCCTGCGCCGTTGCAAGGAGCTTGGGCTTCACACCGCGCTCGACACCTGCGGGCGGCTTGGCGAAAAGTTGTCGGACGATGAGTTGCTGGATGTCGACCTGAACTTGCTGGATATCAAGTCAGGGGATGAGGAGACCTACTTCCGCGTTACACATCAGCCGCTAAAACCGACACTGGAATATGTGAAGCGCTTGTCCGCACTCAAGCGGCCAACCTGGGTCCGCTTCGTTCTTGTGCCGAGTCTTACTGATGCATGGGATAACGTGGAGCGTGTCGCTGACATCGCAGCCTCAATCAGCAATCTCGAGCGTGTTGAGGTGCTCAGGTTTCATCAGATGGGCAAGCCCAAGTGGGACAACCTTGGCATCAAGTATCTACTCGAAGGTATCGGGCCCCCGGATGACGAACTGACCGAGCGCGTCCGTAGCCAGTTCCGCTCACGTGGCCTGGCTGTTTTCTGAAGTTGCGTTGGTGAGAGCGCCGTTTGGGCTTGCGCCAACACAACCCAGCATCGCCAAGCCCGGCGATCCATGTGGCCATGCTACGCGGATCGTCGCTCGAAAAACCTCAAAATTACTTGCGACGCACCATGAGCAATCCGATTCTCGTCCTCAATGCAGGCTCGTCGAGCCTGAAGTTCTCTGTCTTTGTCGATGACAAGGAGGCGCTTCTCTTGAAGCTGCGCGGCCAGATCGAAGGCATCTACACGGGGCCGCGCTTCTCAGCCAAGGATGCATCGGATACGCCGATTGGCAGCCACGAGTGGGCTGAAGGGACGCGGCTCGGGCATGACGGCGCGCTGACCCATATCATCGGCTTCCTTGCTGAGCAGGGCGTTGGTGCACCGCGAGCGGTCGGGCATCGGGTTGTGCACGGAGGTGCGGCATTTTCGCATCCCGCGCTTGTGACGCCAGCATTGCTTGCGCAGCTGGAAACCTTCGTGCCACTTGCTCCTCTGCATCAACCGCACAACCTTACGCCGATCCGCTGGCTCATGGAGCGCCAGCCGCACCTTCCGCAGGTGGCCTGCTTCGATACCGCTTTTCACCGTACGCAGCCGCGCGTGGCCGAGCTCTATGCGCTGCCGTTGCATTTCGCCGAGGAAGGCATCGTTCGCTACGGGTTCCATGGCCTGTCCTACGAGTACATATCGAGCGTGCTGGAACGCTACGATCCGAAAGCTGCGAGTGGTCGTACTGTCGTCATGCACCTTGGCAATGGCGCTTCGATGAGTGCGATGCTTGGTGGTAGGGGTGTTTGCACGACGATGGGCTTCACGGCGCTCGACGGGCTCGCGATGGGCACACGCTGTGGCGCGATTGATCCAGGTGTGCTGCTGTACCTCATGGACCAGCGCGGAATGGGGCCGCGCGACATCGAGCAACTGCTTTATCGCGAGTCCGGCATGCTCGGGCTATCTGGTGTGTCAAGTGACATGCGTGTGTTGCTGGCGAGCGATGAGCCGAACGCGAAGCTCGCGATCGACTATTACGTGTACCGGATCGTGCGTGATATCGGCTCATTTGCGGCTGCGTTGGGCGGGCTGGATGCGCTCGTCTTCACGGGCGGTATCGGCGAAAACGCAGCCGAAATCCGTCGCCGGATCGTCGATGCCTGTAGCTGGCTTGGCGTGACCCTGGATGTCGCGGCAAACGCGACCAAGGTGGTACGCATATCGACTGCGGACAGTCGAGCTGCAGCGCTCGTTATCCCGACCGATGAGGAACTGATGATCGCTCGGCATTGCGTGCGGGTGGTAGAGAGCTGACCCGCACGTTGATCGCGACGACCCGACAGAGTCTGTCGGGTCGCTGCCATTTGAGAGTCACCACGTTTCTATACAATACGCCGCCCTTTTGAACCCGGAGTTGTTGATGCCGTTGCCTGAGCCTGCCACGCCGCGCCGCCGCCTGCACACTCGTCGCGTTCAGATCGAAGGTTTTCTGCGAGAGGATGGCAACTTTGACCTTGATGCAACGCTATGCGATGTCAAGGACGCCGACTACGTGCTGCTTTCCGGAGTGCGCGTCGCTGGCGAGCCGTTGCACGAGATGCACATGCGTATCACGGTCGATCCACGATTCACAGTGTTGGCGATTGAGGCTGAGAGTTTGTGGGTGCCGTATGCAGGGTATTGCGAAGCGATCGCGCCGGCTTACGAAAGCCTTGTCGGCCTGAATCTGTTATCCGGCTTTCGCAAGGCCGTCCAGGAACGCCTTGGCGACGTCCGTGGCTGTTCCCACCTCACCGAGTTGATCCTGCAGTTGCCGACAGCAGCGCTACAGACGCTGGCCACTCTGTTACCGGAGGATGTGGAGCCCGATGGCGGCAAGCCATTTCAGCTTGATCGCTGCCACGCGCTGGATTCGCGTGGTGATGCAGTACGGACCTACTACCCACGCTGGCACGTTAATAAGACCAACTAGGGCGTGACTCGCCGCCGGAAAACCCCTAGGGGATATCCCGCGAGGTTTCCGCTACAATCAGCAGATTCGGGTGCTGCACTGCGTCAACGGGGGCGCAAGCATCCGGACAGGCTTCTGCCAAGGGGAGGGGGAGGGCCGGTCGCCGCTGCTCACAGAAGGCGTTTTCCGTCTTTTCCGCCCATTCGTTCCCAATACAAACAGAGCGCCTTGCGTGCCGGATCCGGCCCGTTTGGCGAAGATCGAAGGGCAACCATGAAGATTCACGAGTATCAGGCGAAAGAGATCCTGCGCAAGTTCGGCGTTGTCACGCCGCGGGGCAAAGAATGTTTTTCCGTCGACGAGGCAGTCAAGGCTGCCGAAGAACTCGGCGGCAAGATCTGGGTCGTCAAGGCGCAGATCCATGCTGGCGGTCGCGGCAAGGGCGGCGGCGTCAAGCTCGCTCGTTCGATCGATGAAGTGCGCACGCTGGCCGGCGAGATCCTCGGCATGCAGCTCATCACGCACCAGACCGGCCCGGAAGGCCAGAAGGTGCGCCGCCTGCTGATCGAAGAAGGCGCGGACATCAAGAAGGAATACTACGTCGCGGCCCTGACCGATCGTGCGACCCAGAAGGTGGCGATGATGGCCTCGTCGGAAGGCGGCATGGACATCGAGGAAGTCGCCCACAACACGCCCGAGAAGATCATCAAGGTCTTTGTTGATCCGCAGGTCGGCCTGACCGACTCGCAGGCGCGTGAGCTGGCTGTCGGCATCGGCGTTCCGGAAGGCTCGATCCCGCAGGCGATCGACACCCTCAAGCGCCTCTACACGTGCTACATGGAAACCGACGCTTCGCTGGCGGAAATCAATCCGCTGATCCTCGAAGGCAATGGCAACATCAAGGCGCTCGACGCCAAGTTCAACTTCGACGCGAACGCGCTGTACCGCCATCCGGAAATCGTGGCCTTCCGCGATCTGGATGAAGAGGACGCAGACGAAATCGAAGCGTCGAAATTCGACCTCGCCTACATCTCGCTCGACGGCAACATCGGCTGCCTGGTTAACGGCGCCGGCCTCGCGATGGCGACGATGGACACGATCAAGCTCTTCGGCGCGGAACCCGCGAACTTCCTCGACGTCGGCGGTGGCGCCACGACCGAGAAGGTCACCGAAGCATTCAAGATCATGCTCAAGAACCCCAAGGTGAAGGGCATTCTGGTCAACATCTTTGGCGGCATCATGCGTTGCGACACGATCGCAACGGGCGTTGTTTCTGCTGCACGCGAAGTGCATCTGGCCGTGCCGCTGGTCGTCCGCATGAAGGGCACGAATGAGGATCTGGGTAAGAAGATCCTCGCTGAATCGGGCCTGCCGATCATTGCGGCCGACACGATGGCCGAGGCGGCCGAGAAGATTGTTGCTGCTGTCAAGTAATGCCCGGAGAACATTGATATGTCGATTCTGATCAACAAAGACACCAAGGTCATTACCCAGGGCATCACTGGCAAGACGGGTCAGTTCCACACCGAAAAGTGTCAGGAATACGCGAACGGCAAGAACTGCTTCGTCGCGGGTGTGAATCCGAAGAAAGCAGGCGAGTCGATTTTCGAGATTCCCATCTTTGCTTCGGTCAAGGATGCCAAGGCTGAAACCGGCGCAACGGTTTCCGTGATCTATGTGCCGCCGGCAGGTGCCGCCGCCGCGATCTGGGAAGCTGCAGAGGCCGACCTGGATCTGGCGATCTGCATCACCGAAGGCATCCCGGTCCGCGACATGCTGGAAGTGCGCAACAAGATGAAGGCCAAGGTTGCGGCCGGCGGCAAGGAAACCCTGCTGCTCGGACCGAACTGCCCAGGCCTCATCACGCCGGACGAAATCAAGATCGGTATCATGCCGGGCCACATCCACCGCAAGGGTCGTATCGGTGTGGTTTCGCGCTCCGGCACGCTGACCTATGAAGCCGTGGCCCAGCTGACCGAAATCGGTCTTGGCCAGTCGTCCGCTGTCGGTATTGGTGGTGATCCGATCAACGGCCTCAAGCACATCGACGTGATGCGCATGTTCAACGAGGACCCGGATACCGACGCCGTCATCATGATCGGCGAGATCGGCGGCCCGGACGAAGCCGAGGCGGCGCAGTGGTGCAAGGCCAACATGAAGAAGCCAATCGTCGGCTTTATCGCAGGTGTGACGGCTCCTGCCGGCAAGCGCATGGGCCACGCTGGCGCGCTGATCTCCGGCGGTGCCGACACGGCTGACGCAAAGCTCGCGATCATGGAAGAGTGCGGCTTCAAGGTGACACGCAATCCGTCCGAAATGGCCAAGCTGCTCAAGGCCATGCTTTGATAGGCTGAACCGCCTTGCAGGACGCGACGCCCGGCTTCGGCCGGGCGTTTTGTTTTTCGGAATGAAACACCTGTAAATCTGTTTGGCCCCGATTCGATTCTGCGGTCATTCACATCATTGCAGTCGATCTTGAGCCATTAGTGGTGCTGCGGCCGTGACTGTATTTCACATGCTGCGACGCTCGGGCCAAAATAGTGTCGCCGTGGCATCTTTTGGGGCTGCGCCTGCGTGGCGACCTTGCGTATTCTGTTACCCGCGTGCGCCTTTCCGCACCCTCTTGAGACTCTGGAATGACTGCAAGCTATTTGAGAATGGAGTCGCCTAATCGGTGTTCCTGACGTGGACTACGCGACACTGCCACCAATTGGTGATCCAATTTACAATTTTGCCAAATTTTTCATGCCCGCTGCGGAGTACGTCGGTTGCTCCATGCAGGCTGGCACGGCATGATTCCAAGATTGGTGAGTCCGGCAGGGTCGCGGGCTTCAAGAACGCCGGAGGAAATACAACATGCCCAAGATCGTCCTGAGCATGGATGGGCTGGTGCTAAAAGAAATCGCGCTTGATAAGCCGCGCATTACGATTGGTCGCAAACCTCATAACGACATCCAGATCGACAACCTTGCGATCAGTGGCGAGCATGCGGCGATTACTACAATCCTTCAGGATGCCTTCCTGGAGGACCTGAACAGCACAAACGGCTCCTACGTGAATGGCCAACCGGTCAAGAAGCACGCGCTCAAGGACGGTGACATTGTCGAACTGGGAAAATATCGTATTAAGTATCTGAAAGATCTACCCGCCCCGGACACGTCTGGCACCTTCGCCAAGGCGTTCGAACCGTCTGGGGGGGACTTTACCCGCACTTCAAGTACCAATGCACGCGCTATCGCTGAAACGGTTGTCACCGCTTTCGCAGAGGCGCAAAGCGCAACGCAAGTGCTCCAGTCACCTGCGGATATGACGCAGTCGAGCGGCTTGGCGGGCACCAATTGGGAGCAGCCCCAGCCAGAAACGACCGCACAGATTGGCGTTGTTCAGATCCTCTCTGGCCGCAATGCAGGTCGCGAACTGGAATTGACCAAGTCACTGACTACACTCGGTAAGCCCGGTGTGCAGGTGGCGGTCATCACCCGGCGCTCGCATGGCTATTTCATCACGCACGTCGAAGGAACGGTGTTCCCAGTGGTTAATGGGCACCAGTTGGACGCTCAGGCGCATGCCTTGCAGGATCATGATGTAATAGAACTGGCGGGAGTGAAGATGGAGTTCTATCTGAGACAGGCTCACTGAGCGAGGGCGATCTAGCGTGGAAGTTCGTGTCCTCGGCTGTAGCGGTGGCATTGGCGGCCTCGATAACCGCACGACGGCATTACGCGTCGATCGAGACATTCTGATCGATTGTGGCACGGGTGTCGGCTCGCTTGAGGTGGATGAACTCATGGCAATCGACCATGTGTTCATCACTCATGCGCATCTTGATCACATCTGCTTCCTGCCGTTCTTGGTCGATACGGTTGGCGAGTTCCGTTCCAAGCCGATCACCGTGCATGCCACGCCGGAAACCCTGAGGATCATCCGGGCACATATCTTCAACTGGGTCGTCTGGCCAGATTTTTCAGCAATCCCCGACAGGACGAGACCCATGATGCGGTTCAACGAACTGCATCTTGGCGAAAGTTTCCTGGCTGCCGGAAGGCGAATTTCGGCCATCCCCGCACTGCATACGGTTCCCGCGGTGGGCTATCGCGTGCAGTGCCCTACTGGCAGCCTTGCCTTCAGCGGTGACACCACGCTGTGTGAGCCGCTCGTGCGAGCGCTCAACACGATGCACGACCTCAAGCTTTTCATCGTCGAAACTGCTTTCACCAATGCTCAGCACGACCTCGCACTCGCCGCGCGGCACCTGTGTCCGGAGATGCTGTTCGCCATGCTGGATGAGCTTGATGTATCGCCTGAAGTCTTTGTCACGCACCTGAAGCCGGTGCAGGCGGAGGGCATTCGGGATGAGATCATGAGCTACACCGGCCGGTTGCAGCCGAAGTTCCTCGAAAGCAATCTCATTTTTACGATCTGAGCGGCGGACTGAGATCCGTTTCGGACCGCTGGCGCAAGAATGGCCGCATCTTCGCGGGTCTCGCTTCTTGTGCGTGTCGAAATTTGCCAATCCCGCTTGTGTTCGGGCTTGTACGCGCTGGTGATTGGCGACTGCTGCTGACAATTTCCGTCAAAGGTCAAGATTCGTCAGTTCGAGTGCCGCGATTTGTCACTTTCCGCTTGAGAATCAGCGTGAACTAATTCTGAGAGAAATTCCTAACTTATTGTTTTGCTGGAAGAAGAGCAGATTTTTCTCTGGTTGGCACGCTCTCTGCTGAATGTCAGGCAAGGCGGAATCTTCCGCTCTGATAGTTCGCTAAGGAGCAAACAAATGAAAAAGGTTCAACAAGGCTTTACGCTGATCGAACTGATGATCGTCGTTGCGATCATTGGTATTTTGGCTGCCGTCGCGTTACCAGCGTATCAGGACTACACCGTGCGCGCACGTGTCTCGGAAGGTTTGAGTCTCGCCTCTTCAGCGAAAGCCTCGGTTGCTGAAAATGCAGCTTCCGCTAGTTCTCAACTCGGTGCGGGCTGGAATGCTCCATCCGCGACCAAGAACGTAACCAGTGTTGCTATTGACGATGACAACGGTGAAATCACAATCACTTATACGACTGCTGCCGGTAATGGCACCATTATCATGGTTCCGACATCATCCGGTGCTGCGTTGGCTGCCGGTACTCCGCCCTCAGGTTCGATCAACTGGGCCTGTACGACTGGAACGCTGGAAGCGAAGTATCGCCCCTCGGAATGCCGCACATAATTTGGCACACGGTGTAAGAGAACGAGACCGCTTAGGCGGTCTCTTTTTTTTCGAGGACTGAGATGGCCGCGACACGTATCCACAGCCTAATCTCCAGACCGGTCATGGCTGACCGAAAAATGGGGACGTATTTGCTTGCGGCAGGTATTGTGTTGCCGTGGCTCCTCCCCTATTCGCCTTTGCCGTGGCCCTCGTTCTATCGCGAGTGGCTATGTATGGTTTTCTTTGGCGGTGCTGCGCTGCTTGATCGGCAGAACTCGTATGCTTCTGTGCGATTAGCCGATAGTTCATTCATTCCTGTCATTGTTTTTCTTGGGGGCGTCTTGTGCCTTCAAGCGCTGCTTATGGAGGGCCTATGGGCGAAAACGTTGATCATCGGCTTCTACTTGGTCTTTGCCTTTTCTGCCTATAGTCTCGGTGTGCGCCTGCAATCGTCAGGCGACGGGAATTTGCGGTTGATCCTTGGTGCGGTACTTGTGGCGGCGCTCCTATCCTGCCTGTTTGGGGCGATTCAAATGGGTTTCGGTGAAGCCGCCGATCCGTTTGTTTTTCCGCGACAGTTCCGCAGCGTCTACGGGAACATTGCGCAGGCTAATCACTTTGCCGATCTCTTGTGGCTTGCGGTGCTGGCCATACCTTTTCTGGTTTTCAAGGGTGTCTTGAGAGTTCCATTGGCGATTGGTGCGCTCTTGGTTCTCGTTGGTTTCTCCGTGTTTTCCGCGTCACGAAGCGTTTGGCTGTATGCAGTCGTTTCGGTCGTTGCAGGAGTTCTTTGCTCTTCAGTCGTTAAGCCAGAAAGGCTTCCCCGCGAAATAGCTGGCCTGTTTTTTTTCGGCGCAATATTGTTGCCGGTCCTCTATTTGCTGTTTAGAAGTACTGGCGTGCTTGCCTACTACGGGATTGGTGGGTCTATTGAGCGGATGGCGGGTGATTCAAGTGGTAATGCGTTACGGCTGTGGCTATGGAAAGCTGGATTGTTGGCGGCGATTGAGCACCCTTTGCTTGGTGTTGGCGCCGGGCGATTTGTGGGTTTTAGTTCAGGCCTCGCTGCGATCACTCCGGGGGCGCCGATTGCGGGGTCTGATACTAGTGCACACAATATTTTTTTTCATGTGGCGGCTGAATTTGGAATTCCTGCAGCGCTTGTTTTGACCTCAAGCGTATTCCTCAGTTTCTTTCGGCCTATAAGACGTGGCTTTTCTCTTCACTCTCTGTCTATTCTTGCGGTGCTGGCGGTGATGATGGTCCATGCGTGTCTGGAATATCCTCTCTGGTACGCATATTTTCTAGGCCCCTATGCGCTTTTTCTCGGAATGATTGAGGCTAAAAGAGTTACCGTTAATTCACGGTTTGCCTTGTTGTCCCGATGCGTGGGCGGGTTTGTTTTGGTGGGCTGCATGTTTGGTTACCAGCAATTCCGGCATCTTGAGACCGCAATGCAGGATCTTAGCTTTCAGGCGGGCTTGGGTGGGGTAATCTCAACGTCGCCAAGGGTTGGCGCGTCACTTTCTGGCGTGCCTCAATGGTCGCCATTTGTGGATGCCAGAACTGCAATAGAACTGATGGCTGCAACGCCCCAAGATGGCGATGCAATGGAATTGAGTAAAGAGTGCGACTCCGCGGTTCGTTTCGCTCCATCCCCGTACCTCCTTGCACGGTGCTCAAGTATTTACTATCTTGCGGATCGACTGCAGGATGCCAAGGCATTTGGCGAGCGGCTATGTAAAATTTACCCAGCAAGTGCGGGTGAATTGGCGAAGTCCTACGTTTTGGCGCTTAGGGCATCTAAGTGGGCTTCCATGCCAGAGTTCTCTTGTATTTCACGTCACTGAAACGCGGGTGAATCGCCCCAAATGTGGTCTGGGTCCGGAAGGATGTCCTCTGGAAACTGTAAGTGGTCAAAGTCGGGCAGAATAAGCGGCTTTCCAGACTGGTCGGACTTCCCCTCGCGTGCATGTTCGAAGCTCCATCTACTACATCATTTCCCGCGTCGGGGCAGGGGCGCTTTCGCTTGTGGCAATTTCGCTTTTTGCCCGGGCGCTTGGTCCGTCCGGCTATGCACATCTGAATCTTGCGGTGTCGATTGGCGGCGTGCTTGTTGGCGCGGTTTCGTCGCCGTTGTGCCAGGGCTTCGGGCGGTTTTTCGGGGCGGAAGGGGCGAAAGGTGTTCTGCATGCCCAACTAGTAAGAGTGCTGGGGCATGTTCTTGTGGCCCTGCTCGGGATCGCGTTACTCGCTGAACTGTTCCTGCCCCAGCACGACCTCGCTGGTGTGTTCCTCGGTGGGGTGCTCCTATTCGGTGCACAAGGGGTTTTCGATCTCTCCTCGCAGAATTCCAACGTTTCCCAGCGGCCGTCGGATTACGCCACCCAGGCGGTGGTCAAGGGCGGCTTGCTTGTCGTCCTCGCGCTGTTTGTCACCCGACTACCCCATCCGGTATATGCATCGCTTGCGGCGATGGTGGTGAGCTTCCTTTCGGCAGCCGCTATTTTTTCCTGGCGTCACTGGCTCTGCGCGCTGCGGACGCGGCTGGACATGCAGGTATTGCGGCCATTACTCCGCTTTGCATTGCCTGTTGTGGGGGTTGCGGGGCTCGCTGCCTTGCAGCAGTGGTCGGACCGGTGGCTGGTTGCGGGTCTGGCCGGGCGGACGCAGGCCGGGTTGTACGCGGCCACGGCTGACATCCTCGTTCCGGTGCTGATGCTGATCGCCAGTACGTCCTATCTGACGTGGTACCCGCGGCTGGTTCTTGCATGGGATGCAGACGATAAGGCTGCAGTCCGTGGTATCGCGTCGCGCCATCTGTCGCAGACGCTCTTTCTCTTGGCGCCTGCCGGTGTGGGGTTGGTTGCAGTTGGGCCTGAATTGCTGCCGCTTGTGCTGGGGCCGCGATTTGCAGCGTCCACAGCGAGCCTGCTGCCGTGGCTCGTGTTGGCGGGTGCCTTTGCGGGTTTGCGCTCGTCTGTTCTGGATGTCTCGCTCTACGTTCTGCATCGGACTCATTTGCTACTGATTCCCTATGGCGGGATGCTGGCAAGCATGGTGGCGGCGAATGTCATGCTCACGCCCCGGTTTGGTGCGCAGGGTGCAGCATGGTCCGCGGTAATATCCGGCGCGGTTGGCGCGCTGCTGTCGGCATGGCTCGGAAGGACGGGGGTACCTTGGCGTATGTCCTTGGCGACCTTGCTCCAGATCGTGCTGGCGTGTGTGGCAGAACTTGTCGCCGTGAAGGTGGCCAGTCGTGATGGTGTTACGGGACTGATGGGGCAGTGCGTTGCGGGCGCACTGGCCTATCTGGCCGTGGTTCTGACCTGCAACACGATGGGCGCGCGGATGCTTGTCATGCGTGTTTTTGCCAGAATGCGGGTGTGATGTACGGGCTTGCTGGACGGATCTGGCGGGCTTCTTAATGAAAGTCTTGGGAAGAGGGTGGGTGGTGTCCTTCGGGGAAAATGTTCGATCGGCTCTTTCGTGGTGCTATCGATTTGTACGTAATGCGGTGCTGTTCTTCCAGGCGAAGAACCGTTTCATCGTTTTGACGCCCCCATTCTTTGCGCGGCAGCTGGTGTATGACAGGCAGCAGCGCAGGGTTATTGCCTTGGAAATCAGGGATATTGTCGATTCCTATGTGGTCGGACAGATTTATGGCGACCATGACTACGCGCTCGAGAATGCGCGTCGAAGCGAGGAATTACTTCAGTGTTATCGGCGCATTGTTGCCTCGGGCAAGACACCCCTGATCGTCGATTGCGGTGGTAACAGCGGGATGGCGACGCGCTATTTCTGTGAGACTTTCAAGGAAGCGTTCGTCGTCTGTATCGAGCCGGACGGGGACAACCTGTCGCTCGCACGGAGGAACAACGATACGAATCGGGTCCGATTCGTGCTGGCAGGTGTCGGCAGTACCGAGGGAAAGGCCAATATCGTCGATCCGGGGGATGGTAACTGGGGCTACCGCATTGAAGCCGGAGAGGTTGGCAGCACCGAGATCATTAGTATCAATAGCGTGCTCGAAGCATTCGATTCCAAGGCCTTCGAACCCTTCATCATCAAGATCGATATTGAAGGGTTCGAGAGCAATCTCTTTGAAAAGAACACAGAGTGGATTGATCGTTTTCCGTTATTGTCCATCGAGCTGCACGATTGGATGCTACCGGGCCAGGCTAATTCGAGAAATTTTCTGAAGGCCATTTCGGCAAGGGACAGGGATTTCGTATTTTCGGGCGAAAACGTATTCAGTGTGTCAAATACGTTGCCGCGCTCCAGTGTATGACTGCGATGAGGGAACCCAGCCAATCATTGGCGCTGGATGCCGCACCTAAAGTCTCGGTTGCGCTATCGGTATTTAATGGCGGCGATGTTCTGCTGTCGGCCGTCCAGTCGATTCTTGACCAATCGTTTCGCGATCTTGAATTGATTGTCCTTGACGACGGTTCCACGGACGGCTCCGTCGACCAGTTGCGGAAGATTCCTGATTCGCGCTTGCGGATCATTCAGGACGGCGTCAACAAAGGGCTTTCCGGACGCTTGAACGAAGCCATCGATCTTGCCCGCGGGGCGTACTTTGCACGCATGGATCACGATGACATCAGCCATCCGGAGCGGATCGCCCGACAGTTCGAATTCATGGAAGCCAACCACTCAGTAAGCCTTGTGGGCGCACGGTGTGTGACGATGAATGAGCAGGAGCGGATCAATGGCGTCCTGCCAGGAGCTACCACACATGATGAAATTTGCCGTCACCTGTGGGTTGGTTTCAATCTGCCGCACCCGACTTGGTTCGGTCGCATCGAGTGGTTTCGGGCCTATCGGTACGTCGATCCGGGGCCGTACTGCTGTGAAGATCAGGAGCTTCTCCTGCGGGCCAGCTCGACAAGTTGCTACCACACGCTGCCGGACCAGCTGCTTGCCTATCGAGTACGAACCCGCACAGCCTGGCGCAAGTTATGGAAGACACGCCTCGCATGGTGCCGTGTGCAGGTTTCGTATTTCCTGGCGCAGGGGCGGTATCACGAAGCACTGTTGGCTGTTGGGGTGACGATCGTCAGGGTCTTGAGGGACTTGGTGGGACGAATCGTGCCGCGGGGCTACGGTGCGGCGCTCGCACCTGATCTCGTTCGCTCTTGGGAGGATTTGGTCGCCACGAAGCGGTCGCGCGGCGAGAGAACGAACTAGCGTTTGCCTCATGGCGCGTGTGGTCTGGGACGTGCTGATACGCGCCTTCCCTTTGCGAGCGTGATTGCTCAAGTGGTGCCGCAGACCGATCCCCACGGAACGGCAAGCTGCCAGACCAGTAGGAAGAACCCAGAACACATGAATGTCTCACCTTCACGCTGGCAGTCGTTCGAGGCCGGACTCCTCGTTGCGACGTTGGCGTTTCCCACGCTGATGGCCGTGCATCAGGCGCCCCAGGCGGTTTTTTATTCAGAGTGGCTCGCGGCGCTTGGCTTGGTCATCCTCGTTGGGATACACACGCAGTCCCGCGAGAGACGGCTGGTGCTGTCCCTCTCCACAGCGCTGCTCTGGGTGAGTTTTGTCGTAGCGGCGTTCTGGCCGCGAGTGTGGGGGGCTGGTGGCGGTCCAGGCAGTGCCTTGGGCTACGCCCTATATCTGGGCGTCTTTGTCTTTTCGGCTAGTCTCGTTTGCGGAAAGCACACTGACGGTGCCGGCTCGCCGATTGCGGTCGGTTTGCTTTGTTGCGCGGCTGGACAGTCGGTGGTGGCCTTCTTCCAGCTCTTCGACATGGATCTTGGTGGCCTCGTGCTGAAGAAAGTCTATGCGGCTGTATTCGGTAATGTCGGGCAATCGAATCATTTTGCCAGTCTGAGTTGGCTTGGACTCGCCGGCCTGCTCTATCTGTTTGCGCATCGCAAGGTGTCTTTTGTTCTTCTGGCGGCACTAGCGACCTGGCTCAATTTGATGGTGTCGGCGAGCGGGTCGCGCGGTGCTTGGCTCTATACAGCGCTATTCCTCGTCGCTTCCATATGGCTTTGGGTCCGCGGGCGAAATGAGGCGGCAGTGCGGCGCCTAGCGCGTGCTGCCGGGATGATCGCGCTCATCTCGATTGGTGCCCAGGTAGCGGCGAGCCTTGGCTTGTTTGAACGGTTTGGACTCTTGTCAGCAGCCGAGCGGCTCACCGCTCAGGGATCTAACGGACAGCGGCTGCATGATTGGTCTGTTGCACTTCGCGCGATTGGAACACATCCCTGGCTTGGCGCTGGTCCGGGGAGTTTTTATCAGCTGACGGTCGATGCAGCAGTCGCTGGCCCCGTTCTTCCCTTTCCGATGTTTGGTGAAAACGCGCATAACCTTGCGCTGCAGCTCGGCGCCGAACTGGGTATTCCGTTGGTCGCTGTGGTCGTGGTGCTAGGGGTGGGGTGGGCGTGGCGGAACTTGATGGCAGCACCAACGCCGGAGCGCGTGCTCGCGCTGACTGGGCTTGGCGTGGTCGTTCTCCACGGAATGGTCGAATACCCATTCTGGTATAGCTACTTCGTGATTCCCGCAGGCTTGTTCTGGGGGCTAGGCGAAGCAGGCGGCCGCGCAGGCACGAGGTTCGCCTTGTCGCGCATCACGACAGTAGTGTGCTTTACAGTGGGTCTCTCTTGCCTTGGCTGGGTGATGCACGATTGGATCGTTGTACGTTCGGCACACGTTGTATTGGAGGTGGGCAATTCGCAATGGAGTGATCCGCGCATCCCAGAGATGCGGCGCGAACTTGCTGCCATTTCCGACTGGTCGTTGTTTGCCGATGAAGCGAGGATTCAGGCGATCCAGGCATGGAGGCCGGAACGGGCAGGGGCCTCAAAAATTGCGAGTGACTGCGATACTTCCTGGCGTGTATCGCCGGATTGGACTGCCATGATCCGTTGTTCGAACGCCTACGCCGCAGCGGGGCGGGCGGAAGATACGCTTCGCATCATGACTGCACTGTGCCGTGGCTTCCCTTCATATCACAAGCTGCTGCGCGAATGGCTTAGGCGCGAACCCGATCTGGGGGGCGTTCGGCCTGAAACGCTTGCCTGCCTTGGGGAGCGTGCGCCCTAATGCGGATACTGCTGTTCGCCAACACGGAGTGGTTCCTCTTCAACTTCAAGCTGGCGCTTGCACGTGCGCTTCGCGACCACGGTCACGATGTGGTACTGCTCTCGCCGCCTGGCCCCTACGGTGAGCGATTGCGTGACGAAGGCTTCAGGTGGGAGCCGTTCGAGCTGTCACGCAGCGGTGTGAATCCGTTATCGGAGTTGGGAGCCGTGCGCCGGCTTGCACGGTTCTATCGCGAACTCAGGCCGGATCTGGTTCACCACTTCACGATCAAATGTGTGATCTATGGGTCATTCGCGGCACGGAGAACGGGTGTCGGAAGCATCGTCAACTCAATCACCGGGCTGGGGTTTGCAATGCTGGCCGATACGCCGAAGGCACGTTTGATCCGCCCGGTTGTCGTGGCGTTATACCGGCGTGCGCTGATGGGTACGGATGTGATCTTCCAAAATGCGGATAACCGAGACACCCTCGCCTCGCTGGGTGTGCTGCGGCGCAGCCGGGTGCACGTCGTGCCCGGAGATGGTGTCGATGCGGTGCATTTCTCGCCGGGCGATGCGCGTTCGATCGGTTGTACGGTGCTCATGGTGTGTAGGCTGTTGTGGCCCAAGGGCGTTGGTGACTATGTCGAGGCCGCACGCATCGTGCGTACTGAAATGCCTGAGGCGCGTTTTTTGCTCGCGGGCTCACCCGACCCCGGCAATCCGGAAAATATCGATGATGCAACGCTGGCACGCTGGCAGGCGGCGGGCGATGTAGAGTTTCTGGGGCATCGAAGTGACGTGCTCGAACTCAACCGACGCTGTGATATCGCGGTCCTTGCGAGCAGTCAGGGCGAGGGTATGCCGCGCTCGCTCGTCGAGGCGGCTGCATGCGGCAAGCCACTGGTTGCCACGCTGGTCCCCGGTTCGCGTGAACTTGTGACCGATGGGGTGGACGGCCGGCTTGTGCCGCCAGCTCGGCCCGATGCGCTTGCTGCCGCAATCATCGAGATCCTGCGTGACCCCGACACCGCCACCCGAATGGGCCGCGCCGCTCGCGAGAAGGTGCTCGCGGATTTGTCGGATGAGCGGATCGTGGCCCGTACAACTGCCATCTACGGTACTCATTAATGGCCTTTTGTGTCGTAGGCTGCCAGTATCCAAGTACATCTGCCAATGGATTGATGCTCCCGCGTTGGGCGTAATCCCTCCGAATACTCAGCAGGATGTCCTCCCTCCGCCGTGACGATCAAGTACCTGCTATTCCCCTTTCTTTGCACGCTCTTTGCCTGCTTTCTTCTGGCGCGTCTTGCTCCCCGGCTGTCCTTGATGGACAAACCGGATTCACGAAAGCGGCATGGACGGGACGTTCCGGTGGTCGGGGGTATTGCCATCCTGCTGTCCTACGTGCTGGCACTCAAGCTTCGCGGAATTGGCGGCAACATGGTTGAAGCGATTCCAGCAGTTGGGCTGATGGCGATGGTGGGGGTTATCGACGATATCCGGCCGATGTCGGCGCGACTCAAGCTTGCCTTGCAGTTTGTTGCAGCCTGGATGCTCTGTCGCACCACGGGCTTCGATCTGGAGATCTTGCCGCTCCCCGGGATTGCCAATGGTATGTCGCTGGGACCGCTTGCCTCGCCGATCACACTCGTTGCTATTGTGGCTGTGCTCAATGCGATCAATATGTCAGACGGTGCCGATGGTCTTGCGGGCGGTTACGTCTTGGGTGGATTACTTCTCTACCTCACGATTGCGGTCATCGAGGGGAGAGAGATCAGTGTGTTGTTGCTCGTTGGCCTCATGTCGGCAATCGGCGGCTTTCTAGTCTGCAATGCGCGCCATCCACTTATGCCGCGTGCACGTGTATTCATGGGAGATGCTGGTGCGCTGACGCTCGGCGTGCTGCTGTGTTGGCTCGGTATTCACATGACGCGTGGGGGGGGCACGGCAATGCCGAAGGTGTTGGTCTTCTATGCCGCCGCTCTGCCTCTGCTTGATATGGTCACGGTTTCAGTGCGGCGTGCCTTGCAGGGTGTGAATCCTATGAGGCCTGATCGCACTCACTTGCATCACCTTCTTTGTCTCAGAGGTTGGTCCGTTGAACTATCGGTTCCTGCGCTCTGGTGCTTGCACGGACTGCTGGCGGGCAGCGGCTACCTCTTCTGGCGCCTTGGTGTTGCAGAAGGTTGGCTATGGGTGCTGCTCTTCGGAATGCTCGCGGTCAAGATGATCTATATGCGGGTCTGGGAAGAAGTGATCGATCCGGCGCGATTGCCGTTGTCAGAAGACGGTGCCAGCCGTTGAAATCAGCAGGGCTTGCGGAGCCCTGTGGGAGTAGGGCGCTGGTTCGTTATAATTCAAAACTTTGCTTCTTTCCGGGCTTGCGATCATGACCACCACCCCGCTTACTGCGCTCTCGCCACTCGACGGCCGCTACGCCTCGAAAGTCGAGAGCCTGCGCCCGCATTTCTCCGAATATGGCTTGATCCGGAACCGGGTGCGCGTCGAAATCGAGTGGCTCAAGGCATTAGCGGCCGAGCCTGCGATCGTCGAAGCCCCGGCTTTCTCTGCCGCTACGATTGCTGAGCTTGACGCAGTGATCACAGGCTTTTCGGTCAGTGATGCTGAGGCCGTCAAGGAGATCGAAGCAACCACCAACCATGACGTCAAGGCGATGGAATACTGGCTGAAGCAACGCTTCGCCAGCAACGCGGAGGTCATGAAAGTCTCGGAGTTCATCCACTTTGGGTGTACCTCTGAGGACATCAACAACGTTTCGCATGCGCTGATGCTGCAGGAGGCACGTGAAACGGCCGTGCTCCCTGCCTTTGATAAGGTGCTTGATCGTTTCGTCGCACTGGCTCACCAGCATGCCGACCAGCCAATGCTCTCGCGCACGCATGGACAGACGGCTAGTCCAACCACGTTGGGCAAGGAAATGGCCAACATTGCATATCGGCTGCGCCGGGCACGCAAGGCGATCGTATCCGTTGAAATGACCGCTAAGTTCAATGGCGCGGTGGGTAACTACAATGCTCACCTGTCGGCATATCCGGAATTCGACTGGGCCATCTTTAATCAGCGTTTCATTGAATCACTGGGCCTCGTCTTCAATCCCTATACGATCCAGATCGAACCGCATGATTCGATGGCCGAGTTGTATGACGCTGTTGCGCGTGGCAACACAATGCTGATCGACGCCTGCCGCGATATCTGGATGTACGTCTCGTTGGGCTACTTCAAGCAGAAGCTCAAGGCCGGAGAGGTGGGCAGCTCGACGATGCCGCATAAGGTGAACCCCATCGATTTCGAGAATGCAGAAGGTAACTTCGGTATTGCGAATTCTGTGCTGCGCCATTTCTCCGAAAAGTTACCTATTTCGCGCATGCAGCGTGACCTGACGGACTCGACGGTCTTGCGCAATATGGGCTTGGCGCTTGGACATACGGTCCTTGGCTTGGATTCCTGTCTGCGCGGTTTGAACAAGCTTGAGCGTGACTCGGTGCGCCTTGCGGCCGATCTGGACGCTGCTTGGGAAGTTCTGGCCGAGCCGATCCAGACCGTGATGCGTCGTTTTGGCGTGCCGAATCCCTACGAGCAGCTCAAGGCGTTGACTCGGGGTACCGGGATTACCCGGGAAGCGTTGCGGGAGTTCATCCAGACCTTGGCGATTCCGGCGGAGCACAAGCAGCGCCTGCTTGATATGACACCAGCGTCCTACATCGGCATCGCTGCCGATCTCGCAAGGAAGATTTGAATTTCGTCCGGGGGCGTCGAGCTCGCATCACCGCTGGACGCCACCACCAAAGGATTTTCATGAGTTTTGCTGACACACTCAAACAGTTGCCAAAAGTATCCCATCTGGTGGCGATCAAACTTCTGGATGCCGATGGCCAGGAGGTTGCGCAGATCGAAAACAAACCCGGTCAAGCGGGTTCGCTTGCGGTTTATAACCATCTTGCGCAGATCTACGGGGCCATTACGCCCGAAGCGGCCCGTAAGGGTATCGAGTTGTATGCCGAGCACGGTGATGATGCTGTAGCAAATCCGGGCAAGCATCCGAACATCGATCGCCTGCTGGTGATTAGCGATGTGTCGAAGACGCTGCGCGTCAAGCAGGTTTTCGCAGTCTGAAGGGTGGCAGGAAGTGCAGGAGGGCGGTTGTCGCGTCTCTTGCCATGCTGAGGCACCCCTAGTAGATAGACCTTTCGAATATCTCCACCGACCATGCTGTTTCCGCATAGGGCGAATCACGCAAGCTTGCCGCAAAGAGGCTTGCGGCCCGGTGCTCTCCTGGTGTATCCATCAAAGATGGCGCTTTTGGGCAAAGACACTTGGTCTTGGTGATTGAATCGAAACATCAGGTCGCGGCCATGGCATACAGGATGTTGCCATAGCAATTATTTCCGGGCCTGGGCGTTTCGTTTTGGACCGTCGGAGATACGCGATGGAGTTGACTGAAATGCCCAAGACACCCCCCGCGAGACGCATGCGTCTGCGCGCTCGATCAATAGTTCCGGTATTATCCCCCACGCCATGAATGAAGCGCATGCAAACTCAATAAAGCCGGACCGTGAATACTGCAGCACCAGTGAAGCCGCGCAAATGCTCGGCGTATCATTGGGCACGGTCCAGCAAATGGTCGAAAATGGCCTTCTTGAGGCTTGGAAAACAGCCGGCGGTCACCGGCGCATCCGCATCGGATCAGTAGAAGATTATTTGCGTCGCAGGACGTCTGGTCATGCTAGCCAACCGATTGGACAGCTGCGGGTGCTCGTTGCAGAAGACGATCGCATCATGCAGCGACTTTACGCCCACACCTTCGACACCTGGGGGCTTCCGATCGAACTGCGTCTGGTTGAAAGCGGGTTTGAAGGGTTGCTCGAAATTGGCCGACAGCAACCGGATCTGCTGATTTCAGACCTTGTAATGCCAGGGCTTGACGGTTTTGCCATGATCTTCAAGCTGCGTAGTGATTCGAAGCTTGCCGACATGGACATCGTTGTGATCACTGGATTGACTCAGGACGATATTGAGGCGCGCGGCGGGTTGCCGGAAGACGTCACCATCTATGGGAAACCGGTGCCGTTCAAGGAACTGAAGGGCTATATCCAGGCCCGAATTGCGCAGTTGCAGCGCCGGGGCCGAATGACGGCGACCTGAATCCAGCCTACCGGGCCGGTGGCTGTTGGTCAGAGAAAGCCAGCCTTGCCAGACTGTGTGAAAACCTAGCTATCTGAGGCAGCGTCCACCGATAATGCCCGTATCGCGAGATACGGGCATTGTCATTGATGGGTTATATCCGGGGTGAATCGCGCACGCAGGGCAGTCTGTTTCCAGTGAGCCTGGATGA
>JAVBUM010000105.1:0-38660 GCA_031555325.1 Niveibacterium sp.
ATCACTTCCGATGGCAGCACAAGGGCTTCGGCCACCAGCGCGGGGTCGCCTCCTGCCGCAAAGGCCGAGACAAGTAGGGCTCGCATGGCGTCGGCATAGCTGTTTGGAATCCAGGCGAGTGTGTCGCCGGAGCCGGAACGATATGACTCGATGCCGCGCAGCAGAATCTGCGTAGCCAGCCGCTGGCCGGCCTCCCAGCGGTTGAAGGCATCGCTGTCATGTGCCATGAGTAGCGTCAGCTCGGATTCGCCATACGGATAGTCGAGCACGACTGGTGCGGAGAAACCGCGTAGCAACGAGGGGATGGGGGCACTGTCAACATCCTCGAAAACGAAGTGCTGGCGGTCTTCGGTGAGCGCGAGGACGCGCGTCGTGCCGGCGGCCACGGTTTCACCCGCCATCCGCAGTGCGATCTCGTGTCCTGATGTGTCGAGCAGGCCAACCACGATCGGCATGTGATACGCGCCACGCAGGAACTTCCCACCCGAGGCTTCGAGCCGCTTCTCGTAGGCGGTGGCAGGGTATTGCTGTTCAAGCGTCAGGGTGAAGCGTTTGGAGGTGGCGTCGTATTCGCCATGCGCGACGAGCTTCGGCGTGCCGGCTTGGTCGTACCAGCGGCGGAACTGCTTGAGATCCATGCCCGATGCATCCTGCATGGCGGAGACGAAGTCTTCGCAGGTTACGGCCTGGCCGTCGTGGCGCTTGAAGTACAGATCCAGCCCGGCGCGGAACGCTTCTTTTCCGATCAGGGTAAAGATCATGCGCACTACTTCCGCGCCCTTCTCATAGACCGTCGCTGTGTAGAAGTTGTTGATCTCGGCGTAGCTCCCCGGGCGGATCGGGTGCGCCATTGGGCCCGCATCTTCGGGGAACTGCGCGGCCCGCAGGAGGCGCACTTCCTGGATGCGTGTCACGCCGGCCGAATGGACATCCATGCCGAACTGCTGGTCGCGGAAGACTGTCAGGCCCTCCTTGAGCGATAACTGGAACCAGTCGCGGCACGTCACGCGGTTGCCAGTCCAGTTGTGGAAATACTCATGCGCGACGACGCGGTCGATGTTTTGGAAATCGATATCGGTAGCGGTATCTGCGCGGGCCAGAACGTACTTCGTATTGAAGATGTTCAAGCCCTTGTTCTCCATTGCGCCCATGTTGAAATCGCCGACCGCGACGATCATGTAGTGGTCGAGGTCCATTTCCAGACCGAAGATATCTTCATCCCACTTCATCGACTTCTTCAGAGCGGCCATCGCATGGGCACACTGGTCGAGTTTGCCGGGCTCGACATAAACGGCGCAATGGACCTTGCGGCCCGAACGGGTGATGAAAATGTCCTCAAGCACATCGAGTTTGGCGGCGACCATCGCAAACAGGTAGGACGGCTTGCGGAACGGATCCACCCATTTCGCCCAGTGGCGGCCGCCCTGTTCCGATCCCTTTCCGACCGGGTTGCCATTGCCGAGCAATATGGGGAATTTCGCCTTATCGGCATGGATCGTGACAGTGTACTTAGCCATGACGTCCGGACGGTCGAGGAACCAGGTGATGCGCCGGAAGCCCTGGGCTTCGCACTGAGTGAAGTAACCGTCCTTCGAGCGGTAGAGGCCGGAGAGTTGCGTATTTCTGTCGGGTTCGATCCGGCTCACGGTTTCCAGGATGAAGGACTCCGGCAGCTCGACATGGAGTAGCAGCTTGCCCTCGCCGTGGATGAATTCGCCCGGACCGAGCATGCGCCCGTCGACGCGCACGGACTGGAGTGTGATGTCCTCGCCATCAAGCACCAGCGTCGCGTGTGGATCGCGCGCGTTGGGGTTGCGGCGCATCACGAGGCGCGCGGTGACGCGGGTGTGGTCGTTGAAGATCGATACGTCGAGGTCGACCGTATCGATCAGGAAAGCGGGTGGGGCGTAATCGCGGAGGTAAATGGCCTTGGGTGTCTCTGTGCGCATGCGCGTTGTCCTTCTGTGGGGCGGGCCGCTTTAGCGGCAGATATTGGACGCGGATTCTAGCTCCGCACGTGCCGATGGTTTTGTCAGGATGCGACGGGGTCTTGCATGGTTGCCAAGGCAGTATTTGTAATGAAACGGGTCCGACCACGGTTCGGTTGCGTGAGTTCCCGGCGTTGTTGTGACGAAAGGCGTACGTTGTCAAAACGACCACCTCTGGCGGTTGTTCGCCCCTGTCCCAACCCTGTCCATGTGTTTGGCGAGTACCGACCCATAGGCGGCTCGTTTGCGTGGGTGATGGGGGTGAGGTTTGAGTCGATTTATCGAATCGTCATTATCGCGGGGCGGAGGAGTCTATGTCTTGGAACGCTGATGAGGTGCGTCCGTTGCAATGGCTCTGCGTTTATGTCGCGATGACGGAACTAGGCTGGATTCGTTCAAATCTTCGATGGTGCGGCCATCGGCGAGCAGCGTGGGCTGACTCGCGTTGCGCAGCACGCTCAGGCTAGTCGCAGCCTGCGTGCGAGGTCTGCCACGGCAATCTCGTAGCGCAGCATCGCGTGTGTGGAGCCGACATGCCGGAAGCCGAGCCGCTCGTGCAGTCGGATCAGGGGCTCGAAAGTCGGAAGAACGAGGCTGGAAAGCGTTTCGGCGCTATGGGAAACCAGATGCGCGACGCTGCGTACCAGCAGCCGCCGATAGAGGCCAGTGCCTCGGTACCAAGAATGCAGGTTGACGGCTACGAGCTGCCATTCGGAGGTGCTGATCGGGCGCAGCAATACGTAGCCGGCTAGCATGTGTTCGAAGTGCTCGGAAATTACCCGCCCCCCTGCGGCGATGGCTGAGGCATGGCGTTCGCGCAGCCACGGGCGCTCGCAATGGCCGAACGCAGCTCGGTAGTACTCCGCTTGATTGAGCATGTCGAGCGCGCTCATTTCGTCCACGAGCTGAGCCGCGCGCGGGCCAATGCCGAGTTCTTCCCCATATTTGACGCGTAATAGCGTCAGTTGCAGCAGGCGGGCGTCAGCGCTTGCGCGATGGCGCGTGAAATGCAGTTCGCTGGCGACTTGGTTCCTGGTTTCATGCCAGCGCGCCGCTTCGCTTTCAGTGAGCAGCGTGCGCAGGCTTTCAACGCGGAAACTTTGCATTCGCTCGGCGGCGTCGAACAACAGTGCGAGCCAGCTGTAGTCGTTGGCCCAGCCGTCGGAATAGACCACCAATCCGGCAAGACGCTTATTGAGCGCATCAGCCAGCTCGCATGCCGGCACGCCGCGGCGTTCGAGCGTATCGCGGGTGATGCGGTGGACGAGTTCGGCAGCCGGATCCCAGTGCGTCCAGTCAGGCTCCGGCCGGACCAGGCGACAGAAGACGGTTTCGTCCGCCAACGCCAAGCCGATTTCGATGGGATAGCTGCGCGGGCCGAAGCCGGATGCTTCGACATCGAGGACGATCGGGACGGTGGGAATCACGTCAAGACTCATCTTGCGAGATTAGGCAGTGTGAGCGCCCTCATGCAAGCGCGCCGATTTGCTGCCTGGGACGTGTTTGGCACGAGGGGCTGTTCTCATCCGGCTGCGGATCGCGTCGCCCTTATCGGCTTGCGCTAGCGAGGCAAGGAGGGTGCCTCGGAGCACCGTTTCAGCGGCGCTCTTCCATCAGGGCAAGCAGGTAGCCATCGGGGTCGCGGAAGAAGGCCATCCACAGTTCGTGATCGGGCATGCTTGCGACGAGCTGTGGGGGAGCCTCGAAGCTTACGCCGCGCGTTTCGAGATCTTCCACGGCGTGCTCAATGCCAGGCACCCTGAAATAGAGGCACAGCGTGTTGCCTGGGGTGCGCGGTGCCCGGCCGCCTTGCAGCATCAGGCGGGTACCGTCGCAGTCGAAGAACGCTAGTTCGCCGAAGCGATACAGCTGTTTGAGTCCGAGCGTGTCGCGATAGAAGGTTTCAGCGTTGTCCGTATCGCCGACCTGGAGCGCGACTTGGCCGAGGATGGTAAGAGCAGTCATGCGCAACTCCTTGTATCCGGTGAGTTTTCGCGAGCATGCATGCGTGGCAGCGGGTTCCGTAGTCTCTGTAGGGATGAAAGCCGCTTGTTTTCTAGTTTAGCGGGGTATATCGCGCTGTGTAGCAGGCGTGAGGCTATCCTCATGCGAAAATCCTGCTTTGTGTTGCGGATGCCACCATGGCTCAACTGATTCTCAAGCCGGGCAAGGAGCGCTCGGTCATGCGCCGCCATCCTTGGATTTTTGCCGGCTCGGTCGCAAAGCTGTCGGGCCGCGCGAAACTCGGCGATACGGTTGAGGTGTTGTCCGACGGTGGTAGCGTGCTCGGCCGTGCTGCCTGGTCGCCCGAATCGCAGATCCGTGCCCGCATGTGGTGCTTCGATGGCGAAACGCCGATTGATCACGCATTCTTCAAGCGTACCGTCGCTGCAGCGGTCGCGCGCCGTGAGGGCCACCCGCATCTTGCGGGACAAGAAGGCTTGCGGTTGATCCACGGTGAATCAGACGGCCTGCCCGGCGTAATCGCCGATCGTTATCGTGACACTGTCGTGCTGCAGCTCACCGCAGCGGGGGCAGAGCGATGGCGTGATGCGATCGTTGCCGCACTCGTGCAGGCGACCGGCTGCGCTCATATTTACGAGCGCTCTGATTCCGACGTGCGAGGTCTCGAAGGATTGGAATCGCGCGCCGGCGTGTTGGCTGGTGCCGAGCCGGACCCGGATCTGGCTATCGAGGAATATGGTGTACAGCTTGGCGTCGATGCGGTAGGTGGCCACAAGACCGGCTTCTACCTCGACCAGCGTGAGAATCGCCGTCTTACGCGTGAACTCGCACGTGGCCGCAGCGTGCTGAATTGCTTCTGCTACACCGGCGGTTTTTCGCTGCAGGCGTTGGCGGGCGGCGCGGCGAGCGTGCTGTCGATCGACTCTTCCGGTCCGGCGCTCGTCGCGGCGCAACGCAACCTGGCCCGCAACCCTTCGCTTGACGCCACGCGGGCTGAGTGGCGTGACGCCGACGTGTTTGCGGCGCTGCGAGAGTTGAAGGCTGAAGGGCGGCGGTTCGACCTTATCGTCCTGGATCCGCCGAAGTTTGCGCCATCGGCTGCTCATGCCCAGCGTGCCGCCCGTGCTTACAAGGACATCAACCTGCTCGGCTTCCGCCTGCTCAATCCGGGTGGCGTCTTGATGACCTATTCGTGCTCCGGTGGCATTGGACAAGAGTTGTTCCAGAGCATCGTTGCTGGTGCGGCGGCCGACGCGGGCCGCGATGCGCAGATCATTCACCGGCTTTCGGCGGCACCAGACCATCCGATTGGTCTGGCCTTCCCCGAAGGTGAGTACCTGAAGGGGCTTGTCTGTAGCGTCGCATGACGGTGCGAGGCGGCGGGGCAAGGTATCGGGTTGTGCCTTGCTCACAAAGTAATCCTTGACTTATTCACATGCAGGGAATTCAGGCACTTACTGAGCCTTGTGAATTCAGACTTTTATATCTTGACTTTCTACGTTGTTGATTCACAAAGATTTTTTTCTCTTGCGGTTATTGCGCTGCGCAACTTGAGCCAAAAAAATGCGTGTGGCGTAGAGGGGGCCTGAACACATCGCCCACAAAGTTATCCACAGGGGTGGGAATATCCTTATGCGACAGACCCATTAAGGCTTGAACTGAAGGGTCTGTCTAATGAATGACATGTAATGCATTGAAAACAATAATAAAAACGAAATTCCATGGAAGAGCTGGTGCCAGACGATCGTCATACGGGATCACCCGAAGAGCCTGTGGTACCGGGCTCATCCCCGGACCGTCCGCTGCGAGTCGCGCGGCTGGCCTTGCCGGTTCCCTTGCCCCGTCATTTCGACTACTTTGCGGAAGGGGTCGAAGCGGGTGACGTGGGTCGCCTTGCCCGCGTTCCGTTTGGTTCGGGCGAGAAAACGGGGGTGATTCTCGAACTTGATGTGATCCCCAATGTCGCGTTGGAAAAACTGCGGCGGATCATTTCTGTGCAGCGGGACGTACCGCCCCTGCCGACTGACTGGCTTGCTTTGGTTGCATTTGCAGCGCGCTATTACCACCACCCCCTCGGTGAAGCTGTGGCCGTGGCGCTGCCACCTGGATTGCGTGGTGCGGAGTTGCTCGACGAGCGCAACCGCGACCCCTGGCTACACGTCACAGAGGCGGGGCGGGCCGTGCTGGCAGGTGCCGGACGTGTCTCCAAGGCCCGTGAGGCCGCTGCTGCGCTGGCTGGTGGCAAGCTGCTGCGCAGTGCCCTCGTTGCGGGGGGGCATGGCGCACCTGCCGTGCGCGAGGCCATCAAGCGTGGCTGGATTGCCGAGGCGCCGCCTGATCGTTGCGCGGACCTTTCCGACGCCCCCGAACTCAACGCTGAACAGGCCGCTGTCGTTGAAGCCGTATGGGCCGAATCGGACTGTTTCGTTCCGTGGTTGTTGCACGGCATCACCGGTAGCGGCAAGACCGAGGTCTACTTGCGCCTGATCGAGCGTACGCTGGCTGCCGGACGACAAGCGTTATTGCTGGTCCCCGAAATCGGCCTTACGCCGCAACTTGAAGAACGCGTTGCCGCGCGCTTTCCGCGTGCACGCCGGGTAGCGTTGCATAGTGGTGCGTCTGATGGTGCGCGGTGTCGGGGCTTCCTTGCCGCACTGACTGGAGACGCCGACATCATTGTCGGCACCCGGCTCTCGGTGTTCTCCCCATTGCCCAGGCTCGGACTGGTGCTGGTCGACGAAGAGCACGATGCTTCGTACAAGCAACAGGACGGACTGCGCTACTCGGCGCGTGATCTCGCGGTGTGGCGAGCAAAGCAACGCGGCGTGTCGGTGGTCCTGGGATCCGCCACGCCTTCGCTCGAAACGTGGCAGCAGGCAGAGTCTGGCCGCTATCGTCAGCTCTCGCTCACGCAGCGGGCCGCCGCGGCGGCACCGCCCACCGTGAAACTCATCGACACGCGTCGCGTGCGCCTGCAGGATGGCTTGTCCCCGATGCTGGAGGTAGCGTTGGAGGCGCGCCTTGCCCGTAACGAGCAGAGCCTCGTATTCCTTAACCGGCGCGGTTATGCGCCCGTACTCGCATGCCCCTCATGCGGTTGGGCCAGCGACTGCGACCATTGCTCGGCGCATCGGGTGTTCCACCTCGCGGAGCGACTCCTGCGTTGCCACCACTGTGGTACCGAGGCGCCAGTCCCGCGCGCCTGCCCGAAATGCGGCGATCAGGACTTGCACGGTTTTGGTCGTGGCACGCAGAGGCTAGAGGAACGTATCTCCATGCGCTTTCCCCATGCACGCGTCCTGCGCGTTGACCGCGACAGCGTACGTACCCCGGCGCAGTGGGAGGCGGTGCGGCGCCAGATCGGCGCGGGCGAAGTGGACATCATCGTCGGCACGCAGATGCTGGCAAAAGGCCACGACTTTCCACGCCTCACCCTGGTGGGCGTGGTGGGTGCGGATGCGTCGCTCTTTGCTGCTGACTACCGTGCGCCCGAGCGTTTGTTCCAGCAGCTGATGCAGGTTTCCGGACGTGCAGGTCGCGCCGGGCTCGCGGGTGAAGTGCTGATCCAGACGGAGTTCCCTGACCATCCGTTGTTCGAGTCCCTGCGACGCAACGACTTTGCCGGTTTCGCGCGAATGGAGCTGGGGCAGCGTGAAGCCGCGCATTTCCCGCCATTCGGCGCGCAAGCCGTAATGCGTGCAGAAGCGGCCGATATCGAAGCTGCGCTCGACTTTCTGGTACAGGCACGCGAGGCGGCCGAAGACATTGCCGGAGAAGTACGGCTGTTTGATCCCGTCCCGATGCGGCTGGTCCGCCGGGCGCGGCTTGAGCGCGCGCAGCTTGTACTCGAAGCGGATTCACGCGCACCCCTGCAAAACCTGCTTACGGCCTGGATGCCGCGGCTTTACACCTTACGCGCGCCGCGCGGCTTACGCTGGCACGTGGATGTGGATCCGATCGAGATCTAGGACGTCTGGTTTCACTGGTTCCGGTTCCTATTGCTGTTCCCGCCCTGGGGAAAGTGAGCCATCGGCACAGGGTCTCGGAGAGCGAGGCGCGCGGCGATCAGGGAAGGATGTCGACGCGGGTGCCAATGGGTGTCATTGCGAACAGGCGTTCGATGTCACGGTTTTCCAGTGCAACGCATCCGAAGGTCCAATCGCGCCCCACGCCACCGCCGTGGATGAAAATGTCGCCGCCGAGACGCGTGCTGGCCGGCGGCATGGTTTTCCTGCGTGCCGCGGCGACGATTTTGTCGTGCTGGGAGCGATTGACGAGGCCGTCTTTCAAGCCTCGCGCGGCGTCCCGCACGTTTGGATAGTCGATGCCGAGCGACAAGTGAAACTGGCTTTTCGCGTTGCGCACGCGGACTACGTAGGAGCCTTCGGGGGTCTTGCCGTCGCCCTGGCGGAGCTTGGTGCCGGCCGGCGTGAAACCGAGCGCGGCTGGAAAGCGTTCGACGATGCGACCGTCGCGCACGACTTCCAGCGAGCGTGCGTCCTTTCGGACGATGATCTGCATCTCCCCGGCCTGCGCAGCGAAGGCGCAGAGGGCGTATAGCGTCGCGGCTATCCAGCGAGTGGTGTTCATGTCGAATACAGGCGCCCTTGCCACGTTGCGCGGGCCGCGAGCGCGGCATCGAGCAGCGGTGGGAGCTCTCCGATGCGCTTGTTCCAGCCTGCGGATAGGCGCAGGCGCTCGGGGACTTCGCTGCCAAGGCGCTGGATCCGCATCGCGGGCGATAAGCGCTCAAGTATGTCGACCACCCATTGTAGATAGGTGTCGAGGTCGAGCAGTGGCACGCTAGCGGGATCGGCGCGAAACTGGTTGGCCAGTTGCGTGCCCTTGACGATCTGCAACTGATGGAACTTCAGCGCCGAGATGGGGAGACGAGCCAGTTCGACGGCGCCAGCGACCACGCTTTCGCGCGTTTCGCCCGGCAGGCCGAGTAAGAGGTGACCCGTGACGAAGAGCTGGCGTTGCGCGGCGCGATGTAATGCGTCGATCGTAGAGGCGAAATCATGGCCGCGATTGCAGCGCTCCAGGACGACGTCATTACACGACTCGATGCCGATCTCCAGTTCCACGACATAGTGTTGTGCGATATCGGCGAGGAGGTCGAGCACTTCGTCGGGCAGGCAGTCGGGCCGTGTGCCGACTGCGATACCGTCGATTTCGGGATGCGCCAGGACGCGCGCATACATGTCGCGCAGCGCGTCGAAGTCGCCATAGGTGTTCGAATAGGTCTGGAAGTAGGCGAGGAACTTGCGCGTGCCTGGATACCTTCGCTTGACGAACGAGAGGCCGGTTTCAAGTTGCTGGATCAGATCCTTCTGGTCCTGGAGGTAGCCAGGCGTGAAGCCCTGATTGTTGCAGAAGGTACAGCCGCCACGTCCCTTGCTGCCGTCACGGTTGGGGCAGGTGAGGCCGGCATCGAGCGAGACTTTCTGCATGCGGCCGCCATGAGCTGCTTTTACCCAGTCGTTGTAGGCATGATAGAGCCGGCCGTGGAACAGGCCCGCGAGTGGAAAGCTCACATCTTGGTGCGGCAGGATGGGGGGGCTGGTGGTTGGCATCTTGTTGAACTGTCGGGCAAGGCGGCGCATTAAGCCATCGACCGCGATCGGTGGCATCGGTTCAGGTCAACACGCGCTTTCACGCCAGGCGCTTGGGGCCTGTCCGGTCCAGCGGCGGAATGCGCGGGTGAAGCTTGCTACCTCGGCAAAACCAAGCAGGTACGCGATCTCGTTGATTGAGTGTTGGCTTGCGCGCAGGTAGTCACGGGCAAGTTCCCGACGCAGGGTTTCGGCGATGCCGGCAAAGGTCTCTCCAACGTCAGCCAGGCGCCGCTGCATCGTTCGCTCGCTCATTGCAAGCCGGCTTGCGACGGCAGCACGGCTGAACCGGCCGGAAGGCAGCAGTTCGATGAGACAGCGCCGCACGCGGGCCACGATATCGTTCTGGGCATGGCGCGCTAGGTAGTCCGCTGCGATGGTTTCCGCAGCGAGTGCGAGGCTTGAGTTGCCTGCGGGAAGCGACTGATCGAGCATCCCGGCCGGCACTTCGAGGGAATACTCGGCCGCGCTCCAGGTTGGTTCGACACCGAAGAACTCGCGCATCCGTTCTTGGCAGGCCGGCTCGGGTGTGTCCTGCATCAGGTGGATCGATGTTGGCGCGAAATCGCTACCGGCAATTGCGCGGCACAAGCGAACGATCGTGGCTAGCCGTGCGTCGTAGGTGCGGGGCATCGTCATCTCGCCGCGTAATTTGCATACGAGCCAAGCCGATCCACTTTCTTCGCGCAACTCGAAATCGTCGATGGAATTGATGATCCGCAGGTAGCGGATCATCCGCGTGACCGCTTCGCGCAGGGTCGCGCTGGCCATCCAGGCGAAGCCCACTGCATGTAGGGTCGTGGGATTGATGTTGCGCGCGACATCCAGCCCGAAGCATGGGTCGCCATCGACTGCGTGGACCGCAGCAATCCAGAGGCGCTTGGCCAGATGCTGGGGGACGCGGTATTCGGGGTCGCGCAGTCCGGCTGGATCGAGATCGGCGGCTCGGACAATCGCATCTGCATCGAGTCCGCGCGTGGTCAGTGTCGTATGAACCAGCAGCATGACGCTGCTGAGCCAAGAGTCCTGCATCGGAGTGGGTCCAGAAAAGTCTGAACGCTCATTCTAGGCGCCGAACCGTGGGTGTGCCGGATACGGGTGTAAGCAAATTACGCGCAAAAAAAGGGCGGCCCAAAGGCCGCCCGGAGTCGTCAATCGATGCGGGGGAGCATGATCTTGCGACGACACGCCGGACGCTGCCGAAGGGGGACGGCAGCGTCTGTTCGCGAACCAAGTTAGAAGTGGTAGTTGGCGCCGATCGTGAAGGTGGTGAAGTTGTCTTTGTACTCGTAACCTGGACCTTCGAACTTCGGTGCACCCATGTAGTGATCGATTTCGGCGCGTACGCCGATGTTCTTGGCAACCTTGTACTCGCCGCCAATGCCGACCTTGCCGGCCGCACCGTTCTTCGAATCATCGATGCCGGTGCCGTTCAGTTCACGATGGACATAGGCCACACCCAGCTTGCCATACAGATCGAGCTTGTCGGTGGCGGGGTAGCGACCGACGAAGTCAACGCCAGCGACTTGCGTCTCGACGTCAGACTGGCCCTCGACCTTGGTCTTGCCGAGATATTCGTAGTTGGCTTCGATACCGAAATTCTTATCGAAGTTGTAACCACCGTAGATGCCTCCGATGGCTGGGTTTTCGCTGGTTGGGTTGCCACTGTCCACGCTTTGCTTGGATGCACCGACATCGGCGCCAACATAGAAACCAGGATCCGCTGCGAAAGCGGCACCGCTGGTGATGGCGGTGGCAGCGGCAATAACGAAGAGCTTCGACTTCATATGTGTTTTCTCCTTACCCGAAGAGGGAGCAATGTGGCCACGAAGGGGCTTGTTCCCTTGGTCGGTGACCGTGGAATGCATCTTAGGGAGAGAAATCCGATCCGTTTTGTCAGCACGCGCCACCTGCTTGGCCTGTCGGGCCGAACGGGTAACCAGACGTAAGAAGTGTCTTGGAAGCACCGCTTTTCGTAAGAAAGATCGCAACAATTGGCTCCAAAACAGTTGTTGCGTGGCGGGATCGTCAGGTCTTGAGTTGGTGGTGTAGTTGTCGGAGACGGGCAATAGGAGTGCGAAGGGCCGCCCACCAGATTGGCACGTGCCCGATTTCAATTGCTTGGTCGTGGCTGCGTGGAATACGTGTTCGTGTGGTGCGGATTCGAAATCATGTATACCGCAGTGCACGGCATAACTGGATGACTGCTCAATCACAGGTGGAGGAACCCATGATCGTCTTTATCACCGGCGCCACTGCCGGTTTCGGGGCTGCGTTTGCGCGGCGTTTTGTGGCTGAGGGCCATCGTGCGGTCATTAGCGGTCGTCGCATCGAGCGCCTGGAGGCGCTGCGCGAAGAACTTGGCACGCAGCGTGTCCACGCCGTTCAGCTCGACGTACGCGACCGCGAACAGGTTAAGAAGACCGTTGCATTGCTGCCGCCGGAATATGCCGCCGTCGACGTGCTGATCAACAACGCCGGGCTCGGACTGGGCCTTGATCCGGCGTGGCAGGCCAGTCTTGATGACTGGGAAACGATGGTCGACACCAACATCAAGGGCCTGATGTACGTAACCCGCGCGGTGTTGCCAGGCATGGTTGAACGTAACCGTGGCCACGTCATCAACCTCGGCTCGACTGCCGCCGCCTGGCCCTATGCAGGCGCTAACGTCTATGGTGGGACCAAGGCCTTTGTGCACCAGTTCTCGCTGAATCTGCGCGCCGATCTTGCGGGTACAAAGGTGCGGGTGACCGACGTTGCACCGGGGCTTGTCGGCGGCAGCGAATTTTCGAACATCCGCTTCAAGGGCGACGATGAGCGCGCGGCAAAACTCTATGCGGGCGCAGACCCTCTGATGCCTGAGGATGTCGCCGAGGCCGTATTCTGGGCCGCCAGCCTGCCGCCGCATGTGAATATCAACATCATCGAGATGATGCCGGTGTCGCAGAGCTTCGCCGGCCTCTCCGTGGCGCGCGACAAGGCTTGATTCCGGCTGGATTGGCGGCGCTTTTGCTACCATCGCCGCCAATCCACGCTTTCCCATGCGGCAATGACCTACAACGAATCCTCCTTCCGCGTCCTCAAGGGTCTGGAGCCGGTGCGCAGCCGTCCCGGCATGTACACCCGTACCGACTCTCCGGCCCACATCATCCAGGAAGTCATCGACAACGCCGCCGACGAGGCGTTGGCGGGGCATGCAAAGCGGATTCACGTGGCGGTGCTTCGCGACGGTTCGATCGCCGTGACCGATGACGGCCGTGGCATTCCGGTCGGCCTGCACCCGACCGAGAATGTGCCAGTCGTGGTGCTCGCTTATACGGTGCTGCATGCGGGCGGCAAGTTTGACAAGACCTCGGGTGCGTCCGCCTATGCGTTCTCTGGCGGCCTGCACGGCGTCGGCGTGGCAGTGACGACAGCGTTGTCTACGCGTGTTGAAGTCGACGTGCGTCGCGAGGGTAAGGCTTGGAACATCGCGTTTACCGACGGTGGCCGCCAGATTGGCGACCTCACCGAGACAGGCCCCTGCGGTAGGCAGACCGGCACGCGCGTTCGCGTGTGGCCCGACCCGAAGTACTTTGATGTCCCACGCGTACCACAGGCAGAGATCGAGCGTCTGCTGCGTTCGAAGGCCGTGCTGTTGCCCGGACTCACCGTGACGTTGGAGGTTGAGCAGGCCGACGGACGTTTTATCAAGACCGAATGGCGCTACACCGAGGGCCTGAGCGGGTATCTGCGAGAGATGGCTGGTGGTGTCGATCCACTGGTGCCGATCTTCGCTCGCGAGAAATATGCTGGACAGGACGAGGACTTCGCACCGGGTGAGGGGGCGTCGTGGGCCTTTGCGTGGTTTGATGGTTTCGCCGGTTATGAAAGCTATGTGAACCTGATTCCAACGGTGAATGGCGGCACGCACGAATCGGGCTTGCGCGGTGGCATTTTCGAAGCATTGAAATCCTTCGTCGAACACCACGCCCTGCTACCGCGCGGCGTAAAGCTGCAACAGGACGACGTGTGCGGGAAAATGAGCTTCCTGCTCTCTGCGCGTCTGCTTGATCCGCAGTTCCAGGGGCAAGTGAAGGAAAAGCTCAATTCGCGTGAGGCAGTGAAACTCGTTTCCTCCATGGTGATGCCGCTTTTCGAAGCGTGGCTGAACCAGAATGTGGAGCAGGGCAAGACGCTTGCGGATCTGGCCATCAAGCAGGCGCAGAGCCGCCTGAAGGACGCGCAGAAGGTCGAGAAGAAGAAGACCTCGGGCGTCGCCGTACTGCCCGGCAAGCTCGCCGACTGTGAGAGCGAGGACATCAACGACAACGAGCTGTATCTCGTCGAAGGCGATTCGGCGGGCGGCTCGGCCAAGCTCGCACGCAGCCGTGAAACGCAGGCGATCCTGCCGCTGCGCGGCAAGGTGCAGAACGCGTGGGAGATCGATCCGAATCGCCTATTTGCCAATGCTGAAATACACGACATCGCCGTCGCCCTTGGCGTTGATCCGCATGCGCCGGAGGCGCCGGAATCGGTGCTCGCCAACCTGCGCTACGGCAAGGTCATCATCATGGCCGACGCCGACGTCGATGGCTCGCACATCCAGACGCTGTTGCTTACGCTCTTCCTGCGTCACTTCCCCGTGCTCGTTGCGCGTGGCCATGTGTATGTCGCGCTACCACCGTTGTATCGGGTCGATGTGCCGGCTTCTGGCAAGAAGCGGCCGGCGCGCAGGCTCTATTGCCTCGACGAGCGAGAACTGGCTGCCGTGCGTGATCGTCTCGAGAAGGAGGGTGTCCGACTCGAATCGCTCGAGATCGGCCGATTCAAGGGCCTCGGCGAAATGAACCCCGAGCAGTTGAAGGAAACCGCGATGGACCCGGCGACGCGTCGGGTGCTGCCGGTGACAATCGATGACGATGCCATAGGCGACACACGAGAGTTGTTTGATTTGCTTATGGGCAAAGGGGAGGCGTCGGGGCGGCGGGCGTGGATGGAGGCGAAGGGGAATCTGGTAGAGGCGGATTTGTAAGGCTTCTCCAGCGATTGATACAGCACAAGCGCGCGAGCGGCGAGCGCTTCCTACACTCAAATTTTCTTACCGGAGAAGTTGTGAAGAGTCGAATTTACGCTGCTGTGTTCATTGCCCTCGGTCTGGCTGGTGTCAATTCATCGGCATACGCTATGTCAGTCAAGCCCGGCTTGTGGCGCTACACGACAGTGGCAACACTCAATGGAAAGACGGTTCCGGCTGGAGAGCCCGAAAACGAGTGCATCAGCCCCCAAGACGCCTCGCGTGATCTTTCCGCAGCAGTCAGGAAAAGCGTCGAGCAGGAACAACCCGACTGCAAGGTCACTGAGTGGAATTCGACCGGCGCTAGCTTCAAGGGTTCAATGTCATGTAAGGGGGGCGCAGCCACAGGCACTGCGCAGGTTGTCGGCAGTGTCTCGGAAACGGAGTACTCCGTGAAGTTCAATTCGCAGGGGATGACCCGTGAAGGTGTTGCCTACAAGGCGAGCAACATATCGATCGGGAAGTGGATCGGGCCATGTAAGTGAGCATTCAGGTATCGGCTCGGGAACTGGAGACCAATTGACCGACATTGTGACCCGCCGGATCGCGCTGGCTTTTACCGGCGCTTCCGGCATGCCCTACGGTATTCGCCTTCTTGAATGCCTCCTCGCAGCCGGTGTGCACGTCGAACTGCTCTACTCGCAGATCGCCCAGATCGTTGCGCGACAAGAAATGGATCTCGACCTGCCCGGCCGCGCAGCCCAAGTGCAGGCCGTCTTCACCGAGCGTTTCAAGGCCGCTCCAGGGCAGTTATCCGTTTACGGCCGGGAGGAATGGTTTGCCCCCCTCGCTTCAGGCTCCAATCCCCCTGATGCCATGGTCATTTGCCCCTGTACGATGGGTACGCTCGCCGCTATTGCTGCGGGCCTGTCGTCGAATCTCATTGAGCGTGCGGCTGATGTTTGCCTCAAGGAGCGCCGTCCGCTCGTACTCGTGCCGCGCGAGACGCCATTCTCGACACTGCATCTCGAAAACATGCTGAAACTCTCGCGCATGGGCGTCGTGATCCTGCCGCCCGCGCCGGGTTTCTATACCCATCCGCAGAGCGTGCAGGACATGATCGATTTTGTCGTCGCCCGCGTGCTCGACCAGATCGGCGTGCCGCATGCATTGATGCAGCGGTGGGGCGACAAGCCGCTGGTTGAAGACGTATGAACCAACGTCGCAGATCGGCAATCAGTGAACGGGAGCTCTGCCTGCTGTTCCGGCGCGACGCTGGATCAGATCGTCGTGGCTCTATTGGGCGGCTTGGTTGCGTTGAGTGCTGCGTCGGATGAAGGGGCGTGGTCCGGTTGTTTGTGTGGCGGTGGCGCTGGCACGTGCTCCGGTTGAGGCTTCTGGTATCACACTTGTGGTGCTGAATGCCACGAGACCATAGCTGCGTTGCGTATCAACAGCCATGACGATCAGTTGGCGTTCGTTGGAGCCAAGTGCCATCGTGTAGGCCAAACCTTGCACGTGCAGTGGTCCCATCCAGCACGCCTCTCCGAACTGCCCATCGACCCTGAAAGCATTGCGGCCTGTTTCGCGCCAAGCGGAGCCGGTAAGGCGGCAGTCGGCGAACTGGCCGTCCATCACGCCAGCGTTGATAGAAATCGTGCCTTCCGTTTCTGCGTAGGCATCGGCCAGCGTGATTGGCCAAGTGCCGTTGATGTCCTCGACGGCCAATTCCCCCCGGTAGTCGATCCGTTGCGCTGGAACAGCTGCGAGGCTGAAACGCCAGTACCACTGATCGGTTAGGTATTCGCCGCTGAACCAGTCGCGTGGGCGGTATTCGGCCTCCAGTGACATGCGTGTCAGGGCCGCTTCGGGCATATATAGGAATTCCGTGACCTCGCGGGCGGAAAAGTACCCGTTATCGGAACGCCCCCACCCCTGGATCAGGCCATCGACCACTCTGGCATTGCCGTAGTAGGCGCCGCGGATGGTCCAGATTTCGTCGTTGCGAAGCACGATCGTGCTCAGTGTGACGTTGCCTCCTTCGTCGGTTCCGTCATACACCCCTTCAGCCGGACCGACCGGGCGATCCCTACTGTCGCCTCCACCGCCACCCCCGCAGCCCGCGACGGCGACCGCGGTCACTGCGATCATGCATGCTGACTTGATCCACATGGGCTGCCTCCTGTGCCTGACGACGCGTACCCGCTCGTCAGGCGGGTACGCGTCGCTGGCTGAATGACGATCTATTCAATAACAGTCAGTCGATCAACCTCGATCTTCGGGTTGCGCATCATGTCCTTCTCGACTTCACCGCTGATCCGGACCTTGGTCTTCTCGGAGATGGGTTGCGCCGCCGGGAAGCGCTTGTGGTCGATCTCGATACGGATCTCGCTGGCGCCATCCGAGAACATGTACTTGTTCTTGCTGACCTGCCGGACGATGAAACCCTCCAACGTGATCGGCGTATCGTCGATGGGGTCCTTCAACACTTCGGCAACGCTTTTGTAGTTCGGCATCGATGATGGGCCGACGTATTGCGCGACAGCGATTGATGTACCGAACGCAAGCGCGAACAGTGTGGCGGCGATGGTGGCCTGGCGGGTGATATTGCGCATGACTTGCCTCCCTCTGCTTGAGCCGGCGGTGATGGCCGCCGGCGATGACTGGAATCGGGATCCCGACGTCCAGTATCCGGACGAGGCTTAACCGGCGATTAACGCATGTCGGTCAGCGTGAAGTGTCTTATCGCCGGCCACCCTTGTTGCCAATGGCATCAGTTCATAGTGAGAGGCTTAAGGGGGAAGTGGGTGATGGCGGTCAAACGTAGCTGTCGCTCGGGGTGGGTGTTTACCCCCGGTTGGAGGCAACGTTGCCAGAATCAGGCAACGAGCGTTTTATTGTCGAAGCGTTGCATCAGCCCTTCCAGCGCGAAGATGACGGCCTGACGTCGCACGGCTTCACGGTCGCCGGCAAAGTGTGTGGTTACCGTTTCGATGCGCTCGCGGGAGGCCCAACCGAAGCAGACCATGCCGATGGGCTTTTCGGGCGTACCACCGCTTGGGCCTGCTACCCCCGATACGGATACGGCGAACCGGGCATTCGAGCGAGCGAGCGCACCCTGTACCATTTCGCGCGTAACGGGCTCGCTTACGGCGCCGTGGGCGGCAAGCGTTTCGCCTGCTACGCCCAGCATCTGTTCCTTCGCTTCGTTTGTGTAGGTGACCCAGGCGCGGTCAAACCAGCCGGAGCTGCCTGAGGTGGCTGTGACGGTTTCGGCGATCCAGCCTCCGGTGCACGATTCGGCGGTGGCGAGCATCGCGTTGCGTGCTGCGAGCCATTCGCCAATGCGAGCTGAGAGCGTCGCGAGTTCGATGTCCATCAGTTGAGGAGTCTTGCGGCAATGGCGATCACGACCAGCGAATAACCCGCAGCGAGCAGATCGTCCAGCATGACGCCTAAACCGTGTTTGAAACGCCTATCGACCTGACGGATAGGCGGCGGCTTGGTGATGTCAAAGATCCGGAACAATATGAAGGCCGCGATTTGCCATGCCCAGCCGGAGGGTGTGAAGAACTGCACGATCCACATCGCGACGAATTCGTCCCAGACAATCGCGCCGTGGTCGATTTCGCCGAGCCGTCGTCCAGTGATCTCGATCGCCATTGCCCCAAGTACGAAGCACCAGGCGAGGAAGAGCAGGAACATCCAATCAGCCGGGAACGGTGCCCGCACAAGTGGGTAGAGCAGCCAGGCGGCCAGCGTGCCGAACGTACCGGGCGCACGTGGAGCAAGGCCCGAGCCGAAGCCGAGCGCCACCAGATGCGCCGGGTGCCGGAACATGAATCGGAAAGTCGGTTGGGTTGGCATCGCGCGATGCTAACAGGCGTGCAATCGTATTGCCCGATGCCGTGCGTGCACTCTGCAATTGACGCCTTCCAATCGCTACCCGATGCTGGATCGTTCTTGAACGGAGGTGCTCGCATGCTGGACTGGATTGGCCGCGTGTTCGGACGCAAGGCGCCCGAGGTGGAGCAGGCGCCCGCCGCCATGGTGCAAACCCGTCGGCCGGAGCCCGCTGCGCGTGCGGCGACCCGACCCGAACCTGAGCTCGAATGCGCCTTGTCCCGGCAAGATCTTTTTGACGCTTTGCAGCGGCCGATCGGCTATCTGTTCTCGCTCAACGAAGGGCGGCAATCCGGCCTGCGTGCGGTGTCGGCGCGGGTGCGACAGCTCTTCGACAACCAGTTGGTCAGCGAATTGCAGAAACTGGTGCCAAACTGGCCTGCCAATCGCTTTGCCATTCTTCCGCTCGATGAAGCAAGCCTTGGTCTGCAGCGTCTCCCGGCTCTCGCGCCGCTACGCCCCGTGCTGTTGGTCGATGTGGAGCGCCAGCCGCAGGCCGAAACGGCTGAGCGCATCGCGGTGTTGCGTGCGGCGGGCCTGCGTATTGCGCTGCAGGCCCGGCCAGGGATGCCTCGCTTTGAGGATCTTGCGGCTTCGGTCGACAGCTTCATCATCGACTTCTCAACCCGGGAGCCCGCTGAACTCAGCATGCTCGCAGAGGAGCTGTCGGCACGATTCCCTAGTGCGTCGCGGATTGCGCTACGGGTTGAGGATGCAGAAGAGTTCGATATGGCTACGAGCTTCGGCTGCCAGGTTATCGGCGGCAGTTTTTCGCAAGTGCGCGACGACTGGAGTGGCAACCGGATCGCCCCCAATCACTTGCGTATCGCTGAACTCCTTTCGCGTGTGGGGCAGGGTGGCGAAACACAGGAAATTGCTTCCACGCTCAAGCAGGATGTCGCGCTGTCGTACCGGTTGCTGCGTTATGTGAACTCGGCGGCGATGGGGCTGCAGTCAGAGATCGGATCGATCGAGCAGGCGCTCATGATGCTTGGCCAGCGCGCGTTGTTGCGCTGGCTGTCGCTACTATTCTTCTCCAGCACTGGAAACAAGGGCGAGCAGAGCCCGTTGATGGAAACCGCGCTGGTGCGCGGGCGGATGATGGAGCGACTTGGCACGAAGCTGTTCCGCGACCAAGGCGATGATCTTTTCGTCACCGGCGTGTTCTCGCTGCTTGATCTCGTACTCCGCGTGCCAATGGCCGAAGCACTGGAACCGTTGCACCTTGCAGCGCCGATTCGTGCTGCGCTGCTCGAACGCAAGGGGCCGTACGCAACGCTGCTTGCCGCGGCTGTGGCCTGTGAAGAAGGCGATCTCGTGCGACTACGCGATGCCTGCAAAGAGCTTGGGACTGTGCCGATGGTGGTGTGCGGCGCGCATATCGATGCGCTGGCCTGGGTGCATGAACTGGAAGCGCAGACGCCGCCGAAATGTGGATAGCGCAGGATCGCTTGAGGGAGGGGGAGGGCTTCAGACCGTGTCGCCGGTCCCTACTCCCTGCGGCTGGTTCGTCTCCTGCGTCGTAATGGCCCGCTTTCATCGAAGCGCGTCAATCTCATGCCGTGTTTTCGCAAACGAATTCGCCGAATGCTGTGATTCGTGCCATCGAGTGGCCTCGTTCGATACAGCAGTGTGCAGGTCAGAAAGAAACCACCCAGAGAAACAACCGAAATCGCCAGTGATGCGATGGACATCCACAAGATCGTGTCCAACGAACTTCCCGCGACACTCCTGGGATAGCTGGAAAGCACGGCTGCGCCCTGGAGCTCGGAGATCAACACGCCAATCGACCCGCAAAACAGCAGGAGAAAGCGCATCCGGTAACGCCGCAACAGAGGATTGGGGAGTCGCATGCGGTAAGCCTCTTTTCTTGGGGCAGCTAGACATATGCCGCCGAGGTTTTCTCATATCCTAGTCGAAAACACTCCCGACCAATCATCCGTGATCGCTTCACGAGACTGCTATGGGTACGAAAGAGCGGCTTCTGGCGCAGAGACTGTGGAGAATGCGAGCAGTCAATCCGGATGTGGCCGAGGCTGCAGAGGTGTCGCAAGGAGATCTTGCGCTGTTGCCAGGGGTTTGAACCAGTGATGATGCCGATCCGCATCAGTGGCTCAAGTCTATGCGGCCATTGCGCTCGTCGTGGTGGGTCGGTTATTGGTCCGATCGTCGCTGCTTACGGCGAGGCGCTTGGCTCAAGACGCTACACGGCTCCGAACGCTTGGGCGGTGGCGTTCCGGTCGAGAGGACGGCGACCGGCAGCAGAAAGTGGTTCGGGCTCGTCTGGCGCTTACCCCGGGAAGTGATCGAAGCCCCGCGCCGCGAGCGGGTCGCGCGTGCCAGCGGGGGTTTGCAGAAACAGTCCGGATTCTGCGGTGATGATGCCGACACGCATCAGTGGTAGTGCGTGAGCGGCTCCGATCTTGAGCGTTTCAGTGCGCTTGTTGGCAGGTGCAGTGAACAGGAGTTCGTAGTCATCCCCACCGGAGAGCAATGCGTGCAGGGCCTGCTCGCGACTGACTCCTGCTACGAGCAGTGCCTCCAGAGGCACGGCGGCTTCTTCGAGCACAGCACCGACGCCGGAGGCTTCGAGGATGTGACCGAGGTCGCCTGCGAGTCCGTCGGATACGTCGAGCATTGCACTCGCTGTGCCGCGCAGGGCGATGCCGAGCCCGACGCGCGGGGTGGGTCGATGGAGTGCCGTGAGGCATCGGGCCCGTGATTCATCCGACAGCGTGACGCTGCCTAGCAGCGCCTGTAGGCCGAGCGCCGCGAGCCCCGGCTGGCCGGAAACCCAGATGTCGTCGCCAGCGCGAGCCCCGCTGCGGCGAACTGCCGTGCCAGCCGGCGCCTCTCCAAATACTGTTGCACAAAGATTCAGCGGTCCACGCGTTGTGTCGCCGCCAATCCAGTCGACGCCGAACGCGTCGCAGCAGGCGGAAAAACCCTTGGCAAGTGCCGTGATCCACGCTTCGTCCGCGGCGGGCAACGAGAGTGCGAGCGTGATCCAGCGCGCCTCTCCGCCCATTGCGGCGATATCGGAGATATTGACCGCAGCTGTCTTCCAGCCAAGGCCTTCCGGGTCGGTGTCGGCGAAGAAGTGGGTGCCGGCGACGAGCATGTCGCTCGATACCAGCAGCTCGAATTCGGGCCGCGGCGTGAATATCGCGCAGTCGTCGCCAGCGCCGAGCACGCTATGCCGTGTGGGGCGGACGAAATGGCGCCGGATCAGTTCGAATTCGGACGCCATCGTCCAGCAGCAACCAGCCTTACTTGCGCCGGGGCGGGTTGTTCTTTGCGTGCTCGACTTCCGTCGCACGCAGGCGTGGCGCGAGCTTGTCGAGTACGCCATTGACGAAGCGGTGGCCTTCGGAGCCGCCGAAATTTTTCGCCAGTTCGATCGCTTCGTTGATGACGACGCGATACGGTGTTTCCGGGCAGTGCTTCAGTTCGTAGGTGCCGAGCAACAGGATCGAGCGCTCAATCGGTGATAGTTCTCCGACCGGGCGGTCGATGAAGGGTATGAATTCGGCTTCAAGCTCGCTTGCGCGCTCCGCCGTTTTGCGCAGAAGGGCAAGCAGGAGGCCGCGATCCGCCCGGCTCCAGTCGCCCGTGGTTTCTTCGCCGGTTTGCAGGACTTCTTCGACGACAGGCATCGAGTTGCCGGTCAGTTGCCATTGGTAAAGGCCCTGCAATGCCAGTTCGCGTGAGAGGCGGCGCGGGGTTTTGGTAGGGGCAGGGTTACTCATGACTTCACCGCGCGCAGAAGGTTGGCCATTTCGATGGCGGCTTGGGCGGCTTCCTTGCCCTTGACCGACATGCGCGTGAGTGCCTGGTCATCGTCTTCGGTCGTCAGCACGCCGTTGGCGATCGGAATGCCAGCGTCGAGCCCGACGCGCGTGATGCCGGCACCGGATTCGTTCGACACCAGTTCGAAGTGATAGGTCTCGCCGCGGATCACCGCGCCGAGGGCGACGAGCGCGTCGTACTTGCCCGTGCCGGCCATGGCTTGCAGAACAAGCGGGATCTCGAGCGCACCTGGAACGGTGGCGATGCGGATTGAGTCGGCAGCCACTCCGCGCGCGAGGAGCTCAGTGGTGCAAGCTGAAAGCAGCCCTTCGCAAACGTCAACATTGAAGCGGCTCATCACGACACCGATCGAGAGGCCCTTGCCGTTCAGATCGGATTCGAATTCGGGAATGTTTTGAAAGCGGGGCATTGGGTCCTCGGCGGATTCAGTTGCGCCCGGGCGCATCGGCTCGGGCGGTTTGATTCATTGTTCGTTGGCCGGGCTTACATAGCCGCTTACTTCGAGGCCGAAGCCGGTCACGTTCGGCATGTGGTGCGGATTGGCGAGCAGGCGGACCTTGCCGATGCCAAGTTCGCGCAGGATCTGCGCGCCGATGCCAAAGAGGCGTGGATCCCACCGGGATGCGGGGCGTCGCGCACCCGTCTGCGAGATGTGTTCGAGCACTTCGTCGCTGTCCTGATGGCGGCGCAAGAGTACGAGCGCGCCGTGGCCATTGGCGACGATCAGTTTCATCGCTTTGTCCACGCCATATGCGTGGTGGCCGCCTTCGGGGTCGATGAAGTCGAGCACCGATGCGGGCTCGTGCACGCGCACGAGAGTCTCGATGTCCGCGCGAATATCACCGTAGGCGAGCGCCAGATGCACCTCGCCGGACACTTTGTCCGCGAAGGCGGAAAGGCGGAAAGGGCCGTGCGCGGTTTGCACCGTTTTTTCGGCCCTGCGTTCGACGAGGCGCTCCGAGTGCGCGCGATATTCGATGAGGTCGCGGATTGCGCCGATCTTGAGCCCATGCTCTTGGGCGAATTCAAGCAGATCCGGCAGGCGCGCCATGGTGCCGTCATCCTTGAGGATCTCGCAGATCACGGCCGCGGGCTCAAGCCCTGCGAGCCGTGCCAGATCGCAGCCGGCTTCGGTGTGGCCTGCGCGGACCAGCACGCCGCCGGGCTGGGCCATCAGAGGGAAGATGTGGCCCGGCTGCACTACGTCGCCACGCCTGGCGTTGCGAGCGACAGCTGCTTGTACGGTACATGCGCGGTCGTGTGCCGAGATGCCGGTCGTCACGCCTTCGGCTGCTTCGATCGAGGCGGTGAATGCCGTGGCGAACTGCGAACGGTTGTCCTTGACCATCAGGTCGAGCCCGAGCTGCTTGCAGCGGTCCGGCATCAGCGTGAGGCACACCAGGCCGCGCGCATGCTTGACCATGAAGTTGATCGTTTCGGGCGTCACATGCTCTGCGGCGAGGACGATATCGCCCTCGTTCTCGCGGTCTTCTTCGTCCACGAGGATCACCATCTTGCCGGTGCGGATGTCCTCGATGATTTCGTGTGTCGGCGACAGCACGCTCATTGTTGTTCCCCCTTCGATTCCTTTTCCCAAGCCTGTATGCGCTCGACGTAGCGCGCGATCAGGTCGATTTCCAGGTTGACTGCAGTGCCCGGTACGAGCCGCTTGAGCGTTGTGACTTCCACGGTGTGCGGGATCAGGTTGATCGAGAAATCCTGTTTGTCGACTGCGTTGACAGTCAGGCTCACGCCGTCGACCGTGATTGAACCCTTGCGGGCGATGTATCCGGCCAGCGCGGCTGGCGCTCGGACCACGAGCTCATGGCTTTCGCCGATCGGCTCGAACTTGCGTACCTCACCCACACCGTCCACATGGCCGCTGACCAGATGACCACCAAGCCGGTCGGCGAGCCGCAGGGCCTTTTCGAGATTGACCTCGCCGGGTGCGGCCAGCCCTACCGTACAGGCGAGCGTTTCGGCCGAGACGTCGTAATACAGTCTGCTGCCTTCGCGTGCGATGACTGTGAGACAGACACCGTTATGGGCGACGGAGTCACCGATCGCGACGTCCGAGACGTCCCAGTCGGCCACGTCGACGGTGATCCTTACACCTTCTTCGAGCGGAGCAACTTCGACGATGCGGCCGACGGTTGCAACAATTCCGGAAAACATGGCCTTACCCGAGCTGGCAAAAGGAGAATTCTAGCTGATCGGCCGCCCGCCACTTATCGCGATCGGAACCAACGCCGCTAAGATGGACGCCATGAGCACCCATCCGGCCCCCCGACCGGCTACAGTTTTGGCCCCGCTGCGCGTGCTATGCCTTGCGGTCGCGCTGCTTGTGCCTGCCACGGCGTTAGCTGGGCCCAGTACAGAGGGCACAAGGGCACACCCGGCTCTGCGCGTCGGCGTGGTTCTCGAAGCCAAACCGCCGTTCGATGTGGTTGGGAATGATGAGCGCTATGAAGGCATTTCGGCTGACTTTCTCGCACTCGTGGCGCAGCGGGTCGGATTTACCTACGAAGTCCACTATCAGCCTGATCGTGGAACGGCTCTGGCGCGTCTGGAGCGCGGCGAAATCGACCTCGTTCCCTCGATGAGCGTCGTAGCGGGTCGTCGTAGCCCGCCATTGGTATCGACCGCTTATCTGCAGGCGCCGACCGTGGAAATCACGCGTCGCGACCGGCCGGCACTCGATAGCGCAGCGAATGAACGCCCCAAGGTGGCGGTCGAGCGAGGTTCGGCGCTTCGAGAAGTCGTGACTCGCCTGTTCCCGAAGGCTACGACTGTGACGGCGTCTGATGTACTCGCCGCCCTCCGCTCGGTGGCCGACGGGCACGTCGACGCCTATGTGGGCTCCTATGCGTTGGCCTCATGGCTGACTGAGCACCATCAGTTGGCCAATCTCACCGTTCGTCGGCCGGTCGTCTTCGACAACGGCCTGCACTTTGCAGTGCGCCGTGATGGCGCCGTGTTGCGGGACGAGATTGACCGTGCAATCGCTTCGATTACACCCGATGAACGTGACCGCATCCTGCGCCGCTGGATGCCGCAACCCGTGACGCTTGCCACGGGTGCGGGCTCCGTGGAGCTGAATGCCGCCCAACAGGCCTGGATTGCCGCACATCCAGGAATCCGCGTCGGCTATCTGGCGGACAACGCGCCACTTTCCGAGTACGGCCCCGATGAGGCGATGCACGGACTGTTTGCCGCTCAACTTTCGCTGTTGCGAGAGCGGCTAGGCCTCAAACTCGCGACGCCGCAGGCGTATTCGGCCAGCGAGTTACAGACAGCGCTGGCGCTTGGCGAGATCGATGTGGCGCTCATCAATCGCGGTGATGGTTTGGACGCTATCGCGCTTTTCGCCGGACCGCTGTTGATAACCCCGACGGTGACGGTGACCCGCGTCAATGCTGATTTCTTTCGGGGGCCGGAGCAGTATGTCGGCAAGACTGTCGCGATCCGCCGTGGTCATTTCGTTGCACCGATACTCAGGCGGACCTATCCGGGGATACGGATCATCGAATATGACGGCTTGCACGAGATGCTGAATGCCGTGGTGCGTGGCGAGGCGATGGCCGCTTTCGCCGACATGGTGACCGTCGCCGGGCCGTTGGGGGGCGACTACGAAGGGGTGTTGAAGGTTGCCGGGGCATGGCTTGCGACGCCGAGCGAATACGGCATTGCGGTGCGGGCGGAGTGGCCTGAGCTAGCCTCATTGATGCAATTGGGACTGGCTTCAATTACCGCCCAGGAACAGGTGCGGCTACAAAAGGAATGGCTTGCCCAGCCGAGTGATCGTGCCGTGCCGTGGCGCAAATTTCTCACGTTGGGACTGCCATTTCTTGCCTGTCTGGGTGCGGCGCTCGGCATCGCCCTGATCTGGAACCGCAAGCTGCATGGCGAGGTTGAGCGCCGAACCACCGCCGAGGCCGCACTGGCCGCTGCACGCGATAAGGCGTCGGTCGCCGCAGATCGACTGACAGGCTTCCTGGCGGCGCTGAGCGATGAGATCCGCACGCCGATGAACGGTGTCACCGGGCTGGTCGATGTGCTCTCTCACAGCCGGCTCGATCCTGAGCAGCGTTACCAGCTTGGTGTCGTGGCGCGCTCGGCGCGGATGGCGCTTGATGTTCTCGGCGATGCGCTTGATCTCGCGAAGGCGGAATCGGGGGGCTTGGCGCTTTGCCCGTGCCCGACCGATCCACGTTTGCTCGCCGAAGGCGTTGCCGCCTTGCTCGCGCCGCTTGCTGCCGAACGTGAGTTGGAGCTGCAGCTCGCTATCGCGCCGCTCTTGCCAGTGCTCTATATCGATGGGGCGCGTGTGCGTCAAATCATCGCCAACCTTACCACCCGCGCGTTGTGCAACACGGAGCGGGGGTTTGTAAGCATTGCGATGAGCGGTGAGGCACTCTCGACTCACCGTTGGCGACTGACTGTGACCACCGAGGATGGTGGTCCGGAGTTTCCCGAGGCTACGCTTGGTCGCCTCTTCCGACGCCAAGGCCGTCCCATGCATGGCAATCCAGGCGAGGTTGACCTCCGGCTTGCGATCTGCGAGGCATTGACGGATGCCATGGGAGGCACGCTTGAATGGTCGAAGCTTCCTGGTGCGGGCAATCGGTATTGCTTCAGTGTGGACGCCGAAGCGTCTCCGCAGCCTGCCGAGAGCGATCGTCCCTTTGCTAACGTCGACGTACGTGTGTTGTGCGCTAATGTCTTCTGGCGTAACGAGGTGTGTGCGTGGTTGCGCGCTTGGGGCGCCAACGTACTTCTTGATGCTGATGCGACAGGGCGCGGCCATGTCACGGTTTCTGACGGTGCTCCTGCGCTGCTGGGCCAGCCTTGGGTATTGCTCACCGGCGATCTTTCCGTATCGACCGAGCGCGGCCAGGATCGCAACAGCAAGGTCATGGTGATTGCGCAGCCACTGCTGCCCGGGCGGTTGCGCGAGGCACTGGCAATTGCTTTGGAGCCGGAGATCCCCGACACAACCTTGGCACCCTGTGGCGCAAGCGGCCGTAAGGTGCTGGTGGTGGACGACGAGTCTTTGAACCTGCGCGTAGCCCGCGAGCTACTCGAACTCCTGGGCTTCGATCCGGTTACCGCCAGTGAATCGCAGGCCGGTTTCGAGCAGTTCTGCGCCAGTTCCTTCGAAGCGATCCTGCTCGACTACCATATGCCAGGTGAGGACGGCATTAGCCTGGCTGCCCGCATGCGGATGCGAGAGCGCAACCGTCGTCTTAAGCCCACGCCCATTCTTGCGGTGACCGGGGATGGTAGCGAGGCCGCCCGCAGTGCCAGCATGGCTGCTGGTATTGACTATTTGCTGCTGAAACCCCTGACGCTGGACTCGCTATACCAAGCGCTGTCCGAACTCGCCTGCAATCCTGAGCGGCCAGTGAATGCTGACCGGAATGAATCTGACGATCAAGACGAGCCCCCCCCGCTTGCCTATCTTGTCGAGCTGCTCGGCTCGGTGCAGCGTGCACGTGGGATTGCAGATGGTTTTGTGGCAGCCTCAACCAAGGACGTTGCCGCGCTCAACGAAAAGCTCGAAGAAGGGAATTGTGGCGCGGCGCGGTTCCTCGCCCACCGGATCAAGGGAGGCGCACGCAACGCTGGATTTGGCACGGTGGGCGACGTTGCCGCCGCGCTGGAAAGTGCCGCAAAACGAAAAGATCTTGACGTGTGCAGCACTGGGGCCAGACGCCTCGCCGCAGAGCTGGAAAGACTACGGATACGGCTGGAGCGGATTCCGCTGGAAGAGTAGAGCGACCTGCTCTTCTTTCCCGCGCGGTCGATAAAGACGATCCAACGGGCCCGTGAAGCCCAAGTGATCGGAGCGGGTCGTTCAGCGCGCCGATTTCTTCAGCCTGATCGCTCCTGCGTTGTCAGGTGTGTGCGCGCCGATCCCGGCATACGCTGCAGCGATGTGTGCCATGTCGGCGTCATCATCGCCCGTCAGTCGCATGTATTCACTAATGCCCACCACGCGTCGCTTGTAATCAACGTATCCGAGTGCCACGGGCATGTCGCAGGCACTGGCGATGCGGATGAAACCGGACTTCCAGTGGTCGACATAGCGTCGTGTGCCTTCAGGCGTGATGACGAGCAAAAGGGTGTCGAGCGTGTCGATTTGTGCCTTGGTGGCTTCGACGAAGCCGGCCGCAGCCTTCCGGTTGACCGCGATGCCGCCCCAATAGCGCAAGAGGCTGCCAATCGGGCCGATGAAAAGTGTGTGCTTGGCCATCCAGCGCATCGGCCAGTCCGCAGACCACTTTGCCATCATTCCCCAAAAAAAATCCCAGTTCGAGGTGTGCGGATAGACCAGGATCAGGACCTTGGGTGCCGGTGGCGACGGCAGTTCGAAGCGCCAGCCGAAAAAGCGCATGAGGGCCGCGACCCAGGGGCGCGGGCGAGCGTGAGCGATCGGATTTGTTTCAGGTGTCATGAGGACTACTGTCTGCTGGGCCTGGCAAGCCTGCCTGAGCGACAAGATACTTGACGGCTTGTAGGAGCGTGGATTGTGCGGACACAATCGAAGCCTGTCCATTCGTAAGCCGCTGGGAGCCGTATTCCGTCATGGAAACCCTAGTTTCCGGCGCATTGCCGCCGGAGGTTCCTGGCCTCGAAGCGCTTCGAGGCGTCGCAGCAAGCATCGCGCCCGCCATCCTGCGTACCGCACAATGGCTGAACGAACCACTTTCCGAAGCGTTCGGCGTGCCGGTCTGGCTCAAGATGGAAAATCTCCAGCGCACCGGTTCGTTCAAGATCCGCGGCGCAACCAACAAGTTGACCCGGCTGGTTGCCGAGAACCCGACGCTGGCGGGTGTCGTTGCGGTGTCAGCAGGCAATCACGCCCAGGGCGTCGCGAGAGCGGCTGCGAAAGCGGGAATTGCCGCGACGGTCGTCATGCCGGTGAGCGCTTCGCTGACCAAGATCGAAGCGTGTCGCAAGCTTGGCGCCCAGGTCCTCCTGCATGGGGAGAGCATCGAAACCGCCCGTGAGCTGGCCGACCGGATCGCTGTTGAACGCGGTTTCTCCTTTGTGCATCCCTATGACGACTGGGACGTGATTGCCGGGCAAGCCTCGTGCGGGCTCGAGATGCTCGAAGATTGTCCGCAGATGACGGTCGCAATCGTCCCGCTTGGCGGAGGTGGCCTGCTTTCGGGCATCGCGCTGGCGCTCAAGCTCCAGCGACCGGACATCCGCGTGATTGGCGTCCAGGCCGAGAACGTTGCGCCGTACCGAACTTTTCTCGTCGATGGCCAGTTTCAGAGTGCGGATTCCTCGGCGCACACGATCGCTGACGGAATCCAGGTCAAGCGTCCTGGCAAGCTGACCTCCACCGTGATCGCGGCTTGCGTCGACGAGATCGTGACGGTCGATGACGATGCTATCGCTGAGGCAATCGTTCTGGCGCTCGAACGCACGCGCACGATTGCGGAAGGGGCGGGAGCCGTCGGGCTGGCGGCGCTCATGCAGGGCAAGGTCAGGCTCGTACGGGGAGATCATGTAGTGGTTGTCGTCTCTGGCGGCAACGTTGACATGACGCTGCTCGGCCGCTCGATCGATTACGGGCTGGCGAGTTCAGGGCGCTTGATGAGTGTGGCAGTGACCATTCCCGACTCTCCAGGCCGCTTACTCGCTTTGTTGCGAAGCGTGGCTGCGCTTGGCATCAACGTACGGCATGTCGAGCATCGGCGTGGGGAACTGCATGTACCGGTCGGAAAGACCGTTGTCATTTTGCAGATGGAAACGCGGGATCCCGCACATCAGCAGGAATTGCTGAGGCAGTTTGAGGCGGAGGGATTTGTAGCGAGGAGCTTGTTGGCCGAGTAATCCGCCCGTCGGGATGGGGCCGCCATGCAGCGGCCCTATATCCCTAATTCTTCGGTGCTTTCACTGGCCGGTTCCAGTCAGGGACGGTGAGTTGCTTGGCGCGCGAGATCGTCAGTTGCCCGGCAGGTGCGTCGCGTGTGAGTGTTGTGCCGGCGCCGAGCGTTGCGCCTTTGCCAACGCGGACCGGTGCGACGAGCTGGGTATCAGAACCGATGAACGCTTCGTCCTCGATCACGGTACGGAATTTATTTGCGCCGTCGTAGTTGCAGGTGATCGTGCCCGCACCGATGTTGACCTTGCTGCCGACATCGGCGTCGCCGACATACGCCAGATGGTTGGCTTTGGAGTGGGCGGCGATGTTGGTGTTCTTGATTTCGACAAAGTTGCCAACGTGTACATCTTCCGCCAATACGGTGCCCGGACGCAGGCGCGCATAGGGGCCGATCATGCTCGCGGCGCCGACTTCTGCGCCTTCGACGTGGCAGAACGGATACAAGGTGGCGCGCTCGCCGATCGTCGCATCCTTGAGCACACAGTACGGTCCGATGCGGGCGCCGTCGGCAATTTCGACACGGCCATCGAACACGCAGCCGACATCGATTTCGACGTCGCGACCGCAGATGAGCTCGCCGCGAATGTCGATGCGGGCGGGGTCGATGAGTGTCACACCAGCGGTGAGCAGCGCGTCCGCCTGGTTGTGCTGGTGCAGGCGTTCGAGTTCGGCAAGCTGCGCCTTGTCGTTGACGCCGACCGTTTCCCAGACCGCCGCTGGTTGTGTGGTTTGCACTGCGATGCCGTCGCGCACAGCGAGCGCGATGATGTCAGTCAGGTAGTACTCGCCCTGCGCGTTATCGTTCCTGAGTTCGCCGAGCCAGCGGCGGAGGTCCTGCGCCTGGCAGCATAGGATGCCAGTGTTGACCTCACGGATTGCGCGTTGGGCTGTGTTGGCATCCTTGTGTTCGACGATACGTTCGACACGGCCGGCGTCATTGCGCACGATGCGACCGTAGCCGGTGGGATCGTCCATTTCGACCGTGAGAAGCGAGAAACCTTTGTCGCCAGCGGCTTCGACCAGCTCGATAAGGGTCTCGCGCCGTGTCAGCGGCACGTCACCGTACAGCACCAGCACCGGCCCGGTCTGCGGCAGATAGGACTGCGCCTGTTGTACGGCGTGGCCGGTGCCGAGCTGTTCGGCCTGCAGCGCCCAATCGAGGTCCGGCGCGGCGAGCGCTTTTTGCACCAATTCACCGCCATGACCATATACAACGCAGAGCTTGACGGCACCGAGCGAGCGGGCGGTTGCGAGCACATGGGCGAGGAGCGGGCGGCCGGCGAGCGGCTGCAATACCTTGGGGAGCGCCGAGCGCATGCGCTTGCCCTGGCCGGCGGCGAGAATGACAACGTGCATGAGATTCCTTCCAGATTCTGGCTACGCGAAATCAGGCCGGGATGGTAGCACCGGGCCCGCGCACGACTCAGGCATTGTATGACGCTGCCCTGCACGAAGTAGGTGCGACCCTGGTCAGTCTGTGACTGGTTTCTCGCGCCGATTGGTGCCGGCGACCATGCGGTATTCCATCAGCCGGCATTCGATGTCCCCATTCATCAGCGGCGTCCTGCGGCTCGCCTTGAGCCCGATCTGCTTCGGCAGATCCGGGTCGCCGGTGAAGAAAAAGCATCGCCAGCCAGTGAAGTGCTTCTTGAGGTGGTTGCCGATCTCGGGGTACCAGTCGGCCAAGCCGTCCTCCGCGCCGAGCCGCACACCATAAGGCGGGTTGGTCAGCAGCACGCCGTTTGGTGCGGGAGCTTCGAGCGCAAGGAAGTCCGAGACGCGCAGTTCCACGGCATCTTCGAGCCCGGCTTCGCGGAGGTTGGCTCGTGTGGCGTCCACCCAGCGCGGGTCGATGTCAGCGCCGTAGAGGGGGGTGGCGTCGCGGCGGCGTCGTTGTAGGGCCATGGTCCGGATGCGGCGCCACGCCCCAGCGTTGAAGCTCGTGAGCTTTTCGAAACCGAAGCTGCGGTTCGCGCCTGGGGGGATGTCCTGCGCGATCATCGCGGCTTCGATCAGGAACGTCCCGCTGCCGCACATTGGGTCGAGCAGTGGTTCCCCTGGCTGCCAGCCGGAAAGTCGGATGATGCCGGCCGCAAGGTTTTCCTTCAGCGGAGCTTCGACCTTTGCTCGTTTGAAGCCACGTTTGGTGAGTGGTTCGCCCGAGGTGTCGATGTAGAGCGTGCAGCGGTCGGCAGTGAGGAAGGCGTGTATGCGGACCGCTGGAGCATGGGTGTCGATCGAGGGGCGCTGGCCGCGCGTTTCGCGAAAACGGTCACAAATCCCGTCCTTGACCCGCAGCGTGACGAAATTGAGACTCTTGAGTGGTGCTCGGATCGCAGTAACGTAGATCCGCAGTGTCGCGTCGACATCAAAGCTCCGTTCCCAGGCCTGCTTCCGGGCGAGGGCGTAGATATCCTCCTCGTTCCGATACGGGCCCTCGGCGATCCGCCAGAGCACCCGTGTGGCGATACGACTTTCAAGGTTGGCGCGCCAGCACAGCGGCCAGTCGCCCTCGAAGGCGACGCCACCGCTGACCTGGGCGATGCCGGTTGCGCCGAGTTCAGCCAATTCGTCGGCAAGCGGCGCCTCAAGTCCGCGCGGACAGGGCGAGAAGAAGCGATGGGTCATGGCGGTCAGAAGGGTTTTGTGACGACGAGGATAACGATGAAGAGGAGGAGCAGCGTCGGTAGTTCGTTGAATACCCGATACCAGACGTGGCTGCGCTTGTTGCGGCCGCTACGGAAATCGGCCAGCAGCTTGCCGCAGTAGCCGTCGTAACCCGTGAGCAGAACGACCAGCAACAGTTTTGCGTGTAGCCAGTGCTGCTTGAACCAGAAGCTCGCGGTTTCGAATCCATTCGCGAAGATGATTGCCAGGCCGAAGAGCCAGGTGCCGATCATCAGGATGTACATGAAGCGCTTGAGCTTACGTGCCATGAGGAGCAGGCGGTCGCGCTCTGCGGTGCTGTCGGCCGGAACCATGGCGAGGTTCACGAAGATGCGCGGCAGATAAAAGATGCCAGTGAACCAGCTCACTACGAAGAAGATATGAATCGCCTTGAGCCACAGGTAGAACATTGGGAGTCTTCCTTATGTCGGGAAATCAGTCGGACGTATCTGCGCGAGCGCATCCATTACGGTTGGATAGCGCAGGCGCATGCGCAGATCGTGTGCGATACGGTGGTTATCGAGCCGGCGGGATTCGCGCATGAATGACAGCGTCACGGGGCCAAGGTGTTCGGTGATGGTTTTGCGCGACAGGCGAGGTGGGCGCGGCTGTTCGAAGTGGTCGGCCAAAAGGTCGAACCAGTCTCCCATTTTCAGTTCTGAGTCGTCGCTTGCGTTGATGATGCGGCCGCCGCGAATCCGGTGCAGGGCCGCCACGCAAAGCCGCGCCAGATCTTCGGCATGGATGTGGTTGGTGAAGACGTCGTCTTCCCGCGTGAGCACCGGGTCGCCGCGCGTGATACGCGCGATGGGCAGGCGGTCAGCGGCGTAGATGCCTGGCGCACGCAGGATCGCAAGCCTGTTGCCGTTGCGACGGGCGTGGCGACGCAGTGTGCGCTCGGCATCCAGACGGCGGCGTCCACGTGGTGTGAGCGGCTGTGGCGGGCGTGTTTCTGGCACGCGCGCGCCGAGGCAGTCGCCATAGACGCCGGAGGTGCTGACATAGACGATTGCCGGCGTCGGGCCGCGTCGGCCCAGTACGGCCAGCAGGCGCCGCGTGCGCATGTCGCGCTCGCCCGTGTCGGTTGGCGGTGCGAGATGCAGCACGTATTGCGCGAGACCAGCAAGCCGGTTCAGTGAGCGCGTGTCGTCGAGGTCGCCAACCAGCGGTACCGCACCCGCAGCCCGCAAATCGGCGGCCAACTCCGGCCGGCGTACGAGCGCAAAGACGCGGTAGCGGGTGACCAGTACTGGCAAGGCGCGGCGGGCGACGTCGCCGCTGCCGATGATCAGGATGCCGGGGCGGCGGCGATTGGATTGGGCTTGGGCTACCATCCCCGGATTATCGCATTGCTCAATCAGCTAACCGCCACATCATGTCGTTCCAGATCACCCTCAAGCCTACCGATCTTTCCTATTCCGCCGAACCGACGACGACCGTCCTCCAGGCTGCGCTCGATGCGGGCCTCATGCTTCCGTATGGTTGCCGCGATGGCGCCTGTGGCGCGTGCAAGGGGCGCGTACTCAAAGGTGAAGTCGACCACGGTCGTGCACCGCAAACCACGCTGCCGTCGGCCGAGCGCGAAACGGGTTTCGCGCTGTTCTGCTGCGCCACGCCGAAATCGGACCTCGTACTTGAGGTCCGTGATGTGCGCCGCATCACGGACATCCCCATTAAGAAACTGCCTTGCCGCGTGCAGAAGATCGAGCGGGCAGCGGACGATGTCATTGTTCTGACGCTCAAGCTGCCGGCCAACGACAGCTTCCGTTTCCTGGCGGGGCAATACGTCGATTTTCTCCTCGCAGGGGGCAAGCGTCGTAGTTTTTCGATCGCGAATGCGCCTGCGCACACCGGAGAACTCGAGTTGCATATCCGTTTGGTGCAAGGGGGCGCGTTTACCGGGCATGTATTCGCTGTCATGAAGGAGCGCGACATCCTTCGATTCGAAGGCCCGCTCGGCAGCTTCTACCTGCGCGAGAGCAAAAAGCCGATCGTCATGGTTGCGGGCGGGACGGGTTTCGCGCCGATGAAGAGTTTGATCGAGCACATGATCGCCACGGGTGTGAAGCGGCCGGTCACGCTGTACTGGGGGGCGCGTGATCGTGCCGGCCTGTACCAGTACGAAGTGGCTGATGCGTGGCAGTCGAAGCTGCCGGGATTCAAGTTCGTCCCAGTCATTTCCGATAATGTTCCAGAAGGCTGGGCGGGGCGGACAGGTCTCGTGCATCTGGCAGCAATGGCTGATTTCGCCGACATGTCGGGCGTGCAGGCGTACGTCTGCGGTGCACCGCTGATGGTCGATGCAGCACGCGCCGATTTCACGAGCCGCTGCGGCCTCCCCGAAGCCGAGTTCTTTGCCGATTCCTTTACATTCTCCGCTGACAACTGAGCGCCCCAAGGCGCCTCGTCGCCGGCAGTGACGGGCGCGACCAGGAAATGTCGCTCCCGCTGCCGGGTAAGACCGGTTGGCAGCGTTGCTGAAAGCACGAAGCCATGAACCAAGCCGTTCTGATCACGCGTGAGCCGGTCATCAACAAGCAGCGTCAGATCACTGCGAATCGTCTTGTGGTGCATGCGCCTACTGTTAAGGCGGCTGTGGCGACGCTCAATGGGCTGGCCGACGCATGGCCAAGCACGCATGCGGTTTTCGTCTGCCTTGGCCGACTGGTGCCGACAACCGAGCTTCTGGCCTGGACGCCGCCACCCAATACGATGTTCGAAATTCCTGCTCCGGCGCTGGCCTACGAGCAGACGTGCGGGCTGATCCCGGAATTGCAGGCGGCTGGCATGAACTTGTGTCTGTCCTGGTACCGGGCAGACATCGCCTTGCCGAGCGGGGCGGATTTCCGGTTTGTGCTGGCTGATGCAACGAAGAACATGCAGCCGAAGAGCCTTCCAGGGATTGCGATCGCTACGGGGCTGACTGATCTTCCGGCCTTCAATGCGGCGGTAAAAAGTGGCTATGACGGTGGTTCGGGCTGGTTTTTCATGCGTGGCCAGCCGCCAGCGAAGCAGTTGTCGCCTTCGCATGCACACATCGTTCGCCTGCTCAATATGGTTCGGAATGAAGCCGAAACGAAGGAGATCGAAGCGGCGCTCAAGCTGGATGTGGCGCTCTCCTACAAGCTTCTTCGCTATATCAATTCCCCGGCGTTTGGCCTGATGGTCGAGGTGCAGTCCTTCCGCCATGCGGTGACGATCCTCGGTATGGAAAAGCTCAACAAGTGGCTTTCATTGCTGCTGGTCTCCGCGAGCAAGGACCCGAGTGCGCCGGCACTGATGCAGGCGGCGCTTGCACGTGGCCGCTTCATGGAACTGGTCGGAGCGCAGTTCGTCGAAAAGCGTGAGGTGGACAATCTGTTCATCACTGGCGCGTTTTCCCTGATTGATGTGCTGCTTGGCACGACCATGGAGGAGGTGCTCGGAGAAATGAACCTGCCGGAGCCGATTACCGATGCGTTGTTGCGGGGGGAGGGCATGATCCGTCCCTTCCTTGATCTGGCGATCGCCTGCGAACGGCTCGACCCGACGGCTCTGACTGAGCAGATGAACAAACTCCAGATCCCCGCTGAGGACGTCGGCCGTGCGCTTGTCTCGGCGGTTGCCTTTGCGGATGCCCTTCAGTTCAACTGACATGAGTGAACGCCTGTGTCCTGAACATGGCACCGTGCTCGAATTGCGCGGCAAGCTATTCCATTGCAGCCAGTGCACGGCAGATTACCGCCTCAGTGGCCACTGTGAGGACTGTGGCCGCGAACTTGAGCGCGTTGCAGCCTGCGGGGCAAGCAACTGGTGGTGCAATACGTGCAACGAGCTGAAATCGAAGTCGCGGGTGAGGCCTGTCTTGGTAAAGGTGTAGCGGTGTAGCGCCAAGGGGCGTTTCAACTGATGGGAAGGCGTCCGTGCTCCAGCGGTGCGTCAACGAAACAGGGGCGCCAGGGCGCCCCTTGTCTTGTATCTGTATCCCGCCCGTTTAGAGCAAGTGATAGCTCTCCAGCCGTTCTACTTCCTCCGCCGAACCAAGGATGACCGGCACGCGCTGGCTCATCGATTCGGGCATCAGCGACAGGATGCGCTCGGTGCCAGTCGAGGCTCGTCCCCCCGCTTGCTCGACAATGAAGGCCATCGGGTTGGCTTCGAATAGCAAGCGCAGACGGCCTGGTTTACGTGGGTCGCGCTTGTCGCGCGGGTAGATGAAGATGCCGCCACGCGAAAGCAGGCGATGCACATCGGCCACCATCGACGCTACCCAGCGCATGTTGAAATCCTTTCCGCGCGGACCGTCCTTGCCAGCGAGAAGCTCGTCGACATAGCGCTTGACAGGAGCATCCCAGACCCGTGCATTCGAGGAATTGATCGCAAATTCCTTGGTTTGTTCCGGAATCCGCATGTCGGACTGGGTCATGATCCAGCTACCGAATTCGCGATCTAGGGTAAAGCCGACTACCCCGTCGCCCACCGTGAGCACCAGCAGGGTTTGCGGGCCATACAGGGCATAGCCCGCTGCCAGTTGTTCGGTGCCCGGACGCAGGAATGCCTGTTCGGTTCCGTTGTTGACCGTGATTGCACCGTCAGGCAGCCGGAGGATCGAAAAGATCGACCCGACCGAAATGTTTACATCGATATTGGCTTCTGTGTCGAGCGGGTTGAATACCAGCAGATGACGACCGCGTGGATAACGGTGCGGGATCGGGTGTGGCCCGGCCATTTCCGTCGAGGCCATCGCATAGAGGTGGCCGCTCCATTCGTTGTCTGCCAGCAGCACGCTGTTGGCGGCCTCGACGATCTCGGCCGAGTTTGGCGAGCCGGTATCGGGGGCCCCCGTGCGCAGGGCTCCGTCGGCGAGGGCGACCTTGCCGACATGGATGCTGACCGTGCGAAGTGATCGTGAGACGAGTTCGACCACAAGTCGCAAGTCGGCACTGATGCCACCCTCCCTGCGCTGTTGTTCCAACAGATACTGCGTCAGAGTGATCCGCTTCATCGTCTCCCCCAGCGAAACCGTCATGAAAATATCAACGGCACGGGCGATGGGCGCGTACCGCCTTGCTATCGTGCAAGTATGAACCTTGACGCCCGGCGCTGCTCTCCCAAGTAACCCTGATGCTGCGCTGCGTCAGTCTTGGGTATGGCCAGCGATGGGAGGAAAACAGGTTCTAGCGCAATGGGATGGGTACCGTTTTTGGGACGGGTACGGCGGTAACGCTGTTCTGGGGGCTCCCCTCCACCAAGCGGTCCGAATAGACGAGATATACCAGTGCGTTGCGCGCCGGGTCGACCATTCGCACGACTCTCACGTGCTTGAAGAGTATCGATGCCCGCTCGGAGAAGACCTCTTCGCGTTGAGGCAGCGGGGCGCGGAATGAAATATCCCCGACTTGGCGGCAGGCAACCGATGCCTCGGCTTTGTCTTCAGCGAGTCCGATGGCGCCGGAAATGCCGCCGGTTCTGGCGCGGCTGATGTAGCAGGCCACTCCGGTGACTCGCGGATCATCGAAGGCTTCAATGACGATTTTATGGTTCGGACCGATCCACTGGAACGCGGTATCGACATCGCCGATCCGTTCGGCGAAGGCTGGGTTGGCTATGAGCGCCGTCACGACGCAGTACATCAGGCGGACGATGCGCATGGTGCCTCCTTTCATCGTCACTGAACGTGAAAAAGCCGGCGTATGCAGACTGTGTGAAAACCTAGCTATCTGAGGCAGCGTCCACCGATAATGCCCGTATCGCGAGATACGGGCATTGTCATTGATGGGTTATATCCGGGGTGAATCGCGCACGCAGGGCAGTCTGTTTCCAGTGAGCCTGGATGA
>JAVBUM010000078.1:0-19168 GCA_031555325.1 Niveibacterium sp.
CCTGGTTGGCAACCTCGGCAACATCGCGCTGGCGCGGATCTCTGCCGAACTGGGCCTGATCGACAGCACGCGCGCCCGCGCCGCCGCCGATGCCTACCGCACGCTGCGGCGCCTCCAGCATCGCGTGCGCCTGGCCGGGGAGTCGGGCAGCCGCGTGCCGCGGGAAACGGTCGTCAAGGAGCGCGAAGCCATCACGGCGCTGTGGATGGAGGTGTTCGGGCGCGCAGCGTAATGCCCGCTGCATCATGAGGTGTGAGTCCCTCTCCCGACCTAAATATAGTCTCCTACCGGCTCAGCACTCGCGGGAACCGCACAAAGGGGATGATCCGAACCGGATCGTCCCGCCCGCTGATGGCCATGGCATTTCTGTCGAACGCGAGTTGCGTTCCGCGCCACAGACCAACACGTTCAACCTGATCCAGGTCAGCCCATACGCTCGGCACGAAGGTGTCATAAGGCCGAGTCCCGAGCCTGCACCCTGACGCTCACGTTCAACGACCCGCCGTGCAATCGCAACGACGCAAGGGCTGAACCATGAGGCACAGGCTTGAGAACAGTGGCACAGCCTGACGAGTCGACGTCAACCACCCTCCCAGCCGCCATCACGTGGAAGCTTGGTTTCGTAGCTTTCTTTTGCCGTTTCTGATCATTCGACCCTCTCTCTTAGCCCATACGACCTAGTTCGTCGTCCCAATGGAGATTCCCATAGGGGCCATCTCAAAATGCCACGCGATAAATAATTAGATACAAAGCCAGTTTTTTAAGGGGGTAGATTCAATATGCATTACAGCAAACTACTAGTCGCGATGGCACTTGCCGGCATCTCGACGATCAGCGTCGCCCAGGAAAGCAGCGTCACCGTCTACGGTCTGGTTGACATGGGCTATTCCTGGCGCGGTGACAACTACGCCGACGGCACCAAGAGCCGCAGTGGCATCGACAGCGGCCAGGCATCGGGTTCGCGCATCGGCTTCCGCGGTCAGGAACAGCTCGCTCCCGGGCTCAAGGCCATCTTCACGATCGAAGCTGGCATTAATGCGGACACCGGCGCCGCAGGCCAGAATGGCCTTGCTTGGGGTCGCCAGACCACTGTTGGTTTCGACTATCAAGGCACCAAGGTCCAGTTTGGCCGCCAGTTGAGCCCGATCTACGCCATCTACGCAGCGTATGAGCCGTTCGGCGTGGGCACGGTGGGCCAGGCAAGCAACGTCATCAAGAACATCAGCAAGTACATTCGTCTGGATAACTCGGTTTCGGTCAGCACACCGTTCTTCTGGGACGTGGTGGGCGTTGAAGCGCTTTACTCGCTCCATGCCACCGGCACTGAAACCTTGGCCAACGATAAAGACGTACGCTACGGCGCCCTGTATGGCAAGGTGAAGTTTGCGAAGCAGTTCTATGTCATCGGCGGCTACAACCAAGCCAAGACGAGCGATCTCGATAACAAGTATCGCGCTTGGGATGTCCTCGGCGTGGCCGATCTGAGCTTCGCCCGCTTCACGCTCGGTTACGAGTACGCAAAGACGGATGGCGACGTCGTCACCGCGACGGGCGAAACCAAGTCCTACAACCGCATCCATGCGGGCGCCAAGGTGCCTTTTGGCAACTACACCCTGCTCGCGTCGTACAACTACTCGAAGGATAAGCAGGACCTCAACGAGAAGGCACAGCAGTTCTCGCTCGGCGGCACCTATAACCTCTCGAAGCGTACCGATGTCTATCTGGTGTATTCCAAGATCACCACTGGCGATGGCCTTGGCGTCGACAGCGGCTATGACCTCGGCGACCAGACGTTTGCAAACAACAGTGCCACCGTCCACACCAACGGCTACCGTAGCGGTGTGAACGCGGGCGTGCGCCTGCGCTTCTAATTCCGAAGACGACGCCGTACCAGTAGGTTTCCCAGTTTCAGCGCCCACAGTATGTGGGCGCTTTTTTTTGCCCTCCCGGGCAGGCCATCCTAGGCAAAGGCCACGCGTCCCATCGGGTCAGCCCCTTCAGCATGGGGCTGTTGTGGTTCCGTTGCGCTGGCCCCTCATCTTCACCGCTGTTCCAGGTCTCGTGCCAATGCTCAGGTGTACTTCCGCTCCCATGCATCCCATTCCGGCTTGGAAACCAGACGCTGACGCTCAGCGAAAGGCGTGACAAGGGCAGGATCTTCCTTGATCTGCTTCTCATCGCGCAGCACTGTCAATGCCTTCTGCATTCCCGCCACAGCGCCCTGCAGCGCAGCGTTGGCATAGAGCACGATGCCGTAGCCAAGTTGTCCGAGTTCCTCGGCACCGAGGATTGGCGTTCTGCCGCCAATGACCATGTTCATGAGCTGTGGCTTTGGTAAGCGGTGCGGCAATGCGCGAACCTCTTCTGCCGTGGTGACCGCCTCAACGAACAGAATATCGGCCCCCGCCTCGGCAAACAGCATCGCGCGCTCGATGGCCGCCTCGAAACCCTGGGTCGCACACGCATCGGTACGCGCCATGATCATCAGATCCTGATCCTGGCGGGCATCCACCGCAGCTTTGATCTTGCTGACGGCTTCCTCGACGTCAATCACGTCCTTGCCGGCGAAGTGGCCGCAGCGCTTGGGCGCGATCTGGTCTTCGAACTGGATGCAGTCGGCACCCGCGCGTTCGAGCGTGCGCACTGTGTGGCGCACGTTCAACGCGTTGCCGAAGCCAGTGTCGGCATCGACGATCAGCGGCAGGCTCACAGCGTCGCGGATGCGCGCGGTGTGGTCGGCGATTTCGGCCAGGCCCATGAAGCCTTGGTCCGGCATGCCGAACCACATGTTGGTTACGCCAGCGCCGGTGACGTAGATGGCCTCGAAGCCGAGGTCCTCGACGACCTTGGCGGACAGCGCGTTGAAGGCGCCCGGCACGATCACGCCACGGCGGGCTTCGGCGAGTGCCTTAAGGGTTTTACGGGTAGACATCGTAGGGTTCTCTTTCTGATTTTATGAACCGGTCCAGATCCGTCGCGAGGAGCATCAGCGGCGTGAAGCGCAGCGCAGGAATCGGAATGTACAAGTCGTACATGAGGCTTCCGAGCCGCGCATCAGCCCGATCACGCCCTCGCAGCAGGATATGGGCAGGTTCAGAAGCTGTCGGCCGGTACGCGAACCGTCCCTTCCATCAAGACGCGAGCACTGCGGCTCATGACGGCACGCTTGACGACCCACTGACCATCAACCCGTTGCGCCTCGGCGCCGACGCGCAGCGTGCCGGACGGGTGGCCGAACCGCACCGCGTTGCGCTCACCGCCGCCGGCCGCAAGATTCACCAGCGTGCCGGGGATCGCGGCGGCGGTGCCAATGGCGACAGCGGCGGTGCCCATCATTGCGTGGTGCAGCTTGCCCATCGACATCGCGCGCACGAGCAGGTCGACATCGTTCGTCCCGACCTCTTTTCCGCTCGACGCAACGTAGTCCTGCGGCGGCGCGACGAAGGCGATCTTCGGCGTGTGCTGGCGCTTCGTGATCTCGTCGAGATTCCTGATGAGCCCCATACGCAGCGCGCCGTATGCACGGATCGTCTCGAACATCGTCAGCGCCTTGTTGTCGCCGTTGATCGCGTCCTGCAATTCGGTACCGGTGTAGCCGATGTCGGCGGCATTGACGAAGATCGTCGGGATGCCGGCGTTGATCATGGTGGCCTTGAAGGTGCCCACGCCGGGCACTTCCAGGTCGTCGACCACGTTGCCGGTCGGGAACATCGCGCCGCCGTCCTCGCCTTCGTCGGCGGGTTCGAGGAATTCGAGCTGCACTTCGGCGGCCGGGAAGGTCACGCCGTCGAGCTCGAAGTCGCCGGTTTCCTGCACTTCGCCATGGGTGACCGGCACGTGCGCAACGATGGTCTTGCCGATGTTGGCCTGCCAGATGCGCACGGTGCAGATACCGTTCTGCGGTATGCGGCTGGCATCGACGAGGCCGCCCGCGATGGCGAACGGGCCGACGGCGGCGGACAGGTTGCCGCAGTTGCCGGTCCAGTCGACGAAGCGGCGGTCGAAGGCGACCTGGCCGAAGAGGTAGTCGACGTCGTGGTCGGGCTTGCTGCTCTTCGAGACGATCACGGTCTTGCTGGTGGACGACGTCGCGCCGCCCATGCCGTCGATCTGCTTGCCATAGGGGTCGGGGCTGCCGATCACACGGAGCAGGAAGTCGTCGCGCGCCTCGCCCGGTGCGCGGCAGCGTTCGGGCAGGTCCTGCAGGCGGAAGAACACGCCTTTGCTGGTACCGCCGCGCATGTAGGTGGCGGGAACCTTGGTTTGTGGTGAATGGGCCATGGTCATGCTTGTCCTCAATTGTTGCGACGTGCCGAAGCGTCCGCGCTGGCGGATTCGGAGGCGGCACCACAAACGTAGGTTGGATGGAGCGCAGCGGAATCCGACAAATGCGGCCAATCACACCTCCGGTTGGCGCGAGCGTTTGCGCATGGCATGTCGGATTTCGCTTCGCTCATCCAACCTACGTGCGCCATCAGGCCACCTCCTCCACCGAAGACGACTCCAGGAAGTCCTGCGCGAACCGCTGCAGCACGCCGCCGGCTTCGTAGATCGACACTTCCTCGGCCGTATCCAGACGGCATGTCACCGGCACTTCCACGCGCTCGCCATTGCGCCGATGAATCACCAGCGTGAGTTCTGCGCGCGGCCGGCGCACGCCGACTACGTCGAAGGTTTCGGTGCCGTCGATGCCAACCGTCTTGCGCGTCGTGCCCGGCTTGAACTCCAGCGGTAGCACGCCCATGCCGATCAGGTTGGTGCGGTGGATGCGTTCGAAGCCTTCGGCGACGATCGCTTCCACACCCGCGAGCCGCACGCCCTTGGCCGCCCAGTCGCGCGACGAGCCCTGGCCGTAGTCGGCACCGGCGATGATGACGAGCGGCTGGCGACGCTCCATGTAGGTTTCAATCGCTTCCCACATGCGCATCACCTTGCCTTCCGGCTCCACGCGCGCAAGCGAGCCTTTCTTCTGCTCACCATCGACGACGGCCATTTCGTTGACCAGCGTCGGGTTGGCAAACGTGGCGCGCTGCGCGGTCAGGTGATCGCCGCGGTGCGTGGCGTAGGAGTTGAAGTCCTCTTCCGGCAGGCCCATCTTCGCGAGGTACTCGCCTGCGGCGGAGTCCCCGAGGATCGCGTTCGACGGCGAGAGGTGGTCGGTCGTGATGTTGTCCGGCAGCACGGCGAGCGGGCGCATGCCGCGCAAAGTGCGCTCACCGGCCAGCGCGCCTTCCCAGTACGGCGGACGGCGGATGTAGGTGCTCATCGCGCGCCAGTCATAGAGCGGGCTGATCTGCTCCTGCTGCTCGGCACGCGCGGCGAACATCGGCGTGTAGACCTTGCGAAAGTGCTCGGGCTTCACGGACGCCTTCACCACGGCGTCGATCTCTTCATCCGTCGGCCAGATGTCCTTCAGGCGGATCTCGCGACCATCGACGACGGCAAGCACATCCTTCTCGATGTCGAAGCGGATCGTGCCCGCGATTGCATAGGCCACGACGAGCGGCGGCGAGGCGAGGAAGGCCTGCTTCGCATACGGATGGATGCGGCCGTCGAAGTTGCGGTTGCCGGAAAGCACTGCGGTCGCGTACAGGTCGCGCTCGATGATCTCCTGCTGGATCTTCGGTTCCAGCGCACCCGACATGCCGTTGCAGGTCGTGCAGGCAAAGGCCACGACGCCGAAGCCGAGCGCTTCGAGCTCGCTTTCGAGCCCTGCTTCCTGCAGGTAGAGCTGCACTGCCTTCGAGCCCGGCGCGAGCGAGGACTTCACCCACGGCTTGCGCGTCAGGCCCAGCCTGTTCGCATTGCGCGCCAGAAGACCAGCAGCGATCACGTTGCGGGGGTTGCTGGTGTTCGTGCAGCTCGTGATCGCGGCGATGATGACGGCGCCATCCGGCAGGAGACCGTCGGCTTCCTGCGCCCGCGCGCGGTCGAGATCCACCGCAATGCCACGTTCGGCGAGTGTGGACACCGGCAGCCGGCGATGCGGATTCGACGGACCCGCCAGCGTGCGCACCACGCTGGCCAGATCGAAGCTCAGCGTGCGCTCGTACTTCGCATTCTTCAGCGAATCGGCCCACAGCCCCGCTTCCTTCGCATACGTCTCGACGAGCTTCACCTGCGCGTCTTCGCGACCGGTGAGCTTCAGGTAGTCGATCGTCTGCGAATCGATGAAGAACAGCGCCGCCGTCGCGCCGTATTCCGGCGCCATGTTCGAGATCGTCGCGCGGTCGCCGAGCGTGAGCGCCGCAGCGCCTTCGCCACGGAACTCCAGATACGCGCCGACTACCTTCTCGCGGCGCAGGAACTCGGTCAGCGAGAGCACCACGTCGGTCGCGGTGATTCCCGGCAGCGGCTTGCCCGTCAGCTCGACGCCAACGATTTCCGGCAGGCGCATCCACGAAGCGCGGCCCAGCATCACGTTCTCGGCTTCGAGCCCGCCAACGCCGACGGCGATCACGCCCAGCGCGTCGACATGCGGCGTGTGGCTATCGGTACCGACGCAGGTGTCCGGGTACGCGATGCCGTTGTCGTTGTGGATCACCGGCGACATCTTCTCCAGATTGATCTGGTGCATGATGCCGTTGCCCGGCTGAATGACATCGACATTGCGGAACGCCTTCTTCGTCCAGTTGATGAAGTGGAAGCGGTCCTCGTTGCGGCGGTCCTCGATGGCGCGGTTCTTCCCGAAGGCCTGCGGGTCGTAGCCGCCGCACTCCACCGCGAGCGAGTGGTCGACGATGAGCTGCACCGGCACCACCGGGTTCACCTGCGCCGGGTCGCCGCCCTGGTCGGCGATCGCGTCACGCAGGCCGGCAAGGTCAACGAGCGCGGTCTGGCCGAGGATGTCGTGGCACACGACGCGCGCCGGGAACCACGGGAAGTCGCGCTCGCGCTTGCTCTCGACGATCTGCGTCAGGCACTCGGCGAGGATCGCTGGCTCGCACCTGCGCACGAGGTTCTCGGCATGCACGCGCGAGGTGTAGGGCAGCGTCGCCCAGGCGCCGGGGCGGATCGCTTCGACGGCGGCGCGCGTGTCGAAGTAGTCGAGCTTGGTGCCGGGCAGGTTCTTGCGGTATTTCGTGTTCATATGCGACTCAGGCGCGTTCTGCGATCGGGACGAACTTCTGGTCTTCGGGACCAACGTAATTCGCGCTCGGGCGGATGATCTTGTTGTCGACACGCTGCTCGATCACGTGCGCGGCCCAGCCGGAGGTCCGCGCGATCACGAACAGCGGCGTGAACATCGCGGTCGGCACGCCCATCATGTGGTAGCTCACCGCGCTGAACCAGTCGAGGTTCGGGAACATCTTCTTCACTTCCCACATCACGCCTTCAAGACGCTCGGCGATGTCGAACATCTTGGTCGAGCCGGCTTCGAGCGAGAGTTCGCGCGCGACCTGCTTGATCACTTCGTTGCGCGGGTCCGAGATCGTGTAGACCGGATGGCCGAAACCGATCACGACTTCCTTGTTCTCGACACGGGCGCGGATGTCGGTTTCCGCCTGGTCCGGGTTGTCGTAGCGCTTCTGGATCTCGAAGGCCACTTCGTTGGCGCCGCCGTGCTTCGGCCCGCGCAGCGCGCCGATCGCGCCGGAGATCGACGAATACATGTCGCTGCCGGTGCCGGCGATCACGCGCGCGGTGAAGGTCGAGGCGTTGAACTCATGCTCGGCGTAGAGCACGAGCGAAGTGTGCATCGCGCGCTCCCACAGCGCCGAGGGCTTCTGGCCGTGCAGCAGGTGCAGGAAGTGCGCGCCGATCGAGTCGTCATCCGTTTCGACCTCGACGCGCTGGCCCTTGCTCGACCAGTGATACCAGTACAGCAGCATCGAACCGAGCGAGGCCATCAGGCGGTCGGCGATGTCACGCGCGCCAGGCAGGTTGTGGTCGTCCTTCTCGGGCAGCACGCAGCCGAGCGCGGAGACGCCAGTGCGCATCACGTCCATCGGATGCGCGGACGCCGGCATGCGTTCGAGCGCTTCCTTCACGTTCGCGGGCAGGCCGCGCAGCGCCTTGAGCCGCGTCTTGTAGGCGCGCAGTTCGGCGGCATTCGGCAGCTTGCCGTGGATCAGCAGGTGGGCGACCTCCTCGAATTCGCAGGACTTCGCGAGGTCGAGGATGTCGTAGCCGCGATAGTGCAGGTCGTTGCCGGTGCGGCCGACGGTGCACAGCGCGGTGGTGCCGGCGACGGTGCCGGACAGGGCGACGGATTTCTTCGGCTTCAAGCCGGTCGCGACGGCTTCGCTCATGGTTCTCTCCTGGGATCGGGATTTTCTTTTGTTGTATTCAGGAATCGGCCGCAGCACTCACGCGCAGGACGGCGGATTGACCGGGGTCGGCAACCCGGCCTCGTCAATCACGATCAGTTCGAATTCGCCACGCAACATTTCGACGCCATGCGGGCCGTTGTCCTCGTCAAGTTTGGCGACGACACGCACCGACATCGAGGAACGCCCGACGCGCGTCACCCGCGCATTGAGTGCCAGCAGCGCCCCCACCCGCACCGGTCGGATCAGGCCGACCTGGTTCACGCCGGTCATGACGACCGCCTGGCGCGTATAGCGTGCTGCCACGAAACAGGCCGCCTTGCCAAGCAGCGCGAGTGCATTCGGAGCGAACAGCGTCCCATAGTGATTGGCCAGTTCCGGCGTGATGTATTCGGTAAGCACAAGTTCGTCGTTACGAATCTTTGGCGGCGTGCTGCGCACCTCCAGCTCCACGACCGGTTCCACGACAGAAATCCGATCCTCTTCCTGCGTCCAGCCCATTTGTTTGCCCCATAGATATTGCGAAGTTTGCAATGCTGGCAATCCTTGCATTACCTTCAATGGGCTCCAACACTGAAGTGGCGAAGAAATTCGACACGGATTTTGCAAAGTTGCGAAGATTGCGAAGTTACAAGAGAGGACCCCGCGATGCGCAAGACTTTCATGGGTGTGCGCCTAAAAACGCTGCGTGAGCAGCGAGGCATCACACAAGCCGCGCTGGCTCAGTTGCTCAATCTGTCCCCAAGCTATGTGAACCAGCTCGAGAATAACCAGAGACCCCTTTCGGCACAGGTTCTGCTGCGCCTGCAGTCCGCGCTCGAAGTAGACCTGCAATTGTTTTCGGAGGATGAAGAGGCACGGCTGATCGCACAGTTGCAGGAAGTCGTCGCCGACTCCGGATCATCCGAGGCGATTCCCGACACCGAAGTACGCACACTCGCACAGCAGATGCCGGGCATTGCGCGGCGGCTCATCCAGTTGCACCGCCAGGCGCGGCAGGTGCAGGAACGGCTTGATCTGATGGGGGAAAACCTCGGCGAGCGTCACGAACTGCCGAGCCTGTCGCCCGTGCAGGCGCATGAGGAAGTGCGTGACTTCTTCTATGCGCACAGCAACTACATAGCCGATCTCGACAAGCAAGCCGAGGCTTTGCACGAAGCCTTGCATCCAGGCGACGCCACAGGGGACGGTGCGCAAGCGCGCGACGCCTTCGCCTCCGACCTGTCGATGGCACGCAACCTCGCGTGTCGGCTCGAAGCGCATCTGGCGCAAGCGCACGGGGTGCGCACGCTCGCCATCGGCTCGGACGGCGGAGAAATGCGCCGCTTCGATCCAAAGACAGGCAGGCTCTGGCTCGACCCCGCCATGGAGTCCGGCCAGCGTGCCTTCCAGCTCGCAACACAACTGGCCTATCTCGAAGCCGGCGGCATGATCGACTGGCTTGCCGAAACGGTCGGGTTCCGGAGCAGCGAATCCCGGCCGCTCGTTCGCATCGGCCTATCCAGCTACTTTGCAGGCGCGCTGATTCTGCCCTATCGGCGCTTTCTCGCTGCGGCCGAAGCGATGGACTATGACATCGACTTGCTCGCACAACGTTTTGGCGTGAGCTACGAGACCGCTTGCCACCGGCTATCGACGCTGCAGCGTCCGGGTGCACGCGGGGTGCCCTTCTTCTTCGTCCGTGTCGACCGCGCGGGGAATATCTCCAAGCGGCAGTCGGCCACCGATTTCCATTTCTCGCGTACGGGCGGCACCTGCCCACTATGGAATGTCTATGAAGCCTTCGACCAGCCCGGCAAGGTGCTCACCCAGCTCGCCAGCATGCCGGACGGACGGACCTATCTGTGGATCGCCCGTGCAGTGGTCCGCAGTACAGGCGGCTTCGGCGCGCCGGCGCGCAGCTTCGCCATCGGCCTGGGCTGTGACCTGCGCCATGCATCGAGGCTGGTGTATGCCAAGGGGCTTGCGCTCGACGACCTCTCCACCGCGACGCCGATCGGCCCCGGCTGCAAGGTATGCGATCGTCAAGGCTGTACGCAGCGTGCCTTCCCCGCACTGGGTCGGCCGCTCCGAGTAAATCAGAACGAGCGCCTGGCAGAGCCGTACGCAAGCGTGGCGACAGGCCACAGCCACGACTGAGGCTCAGCGCGGAACAACGATCGGCGAGCATCAATGGAGGAATGCGGAACACCAGTGAGGGCAGCGGCGTCAACATCCACACCGGACCTGCACAACCCAGCCGACCACACTGCACTTACCCAACGGACTCCCACATGAACGCCAACCTGCAGGATTTCGTCGTTGCCGTAACGGGCGCCTTTGGCAATCTCGGCATGGCCGTCGCTCACATGGCCGCCGAACATGGCGCCCAAGTTGCAATGATCGGCCACGCCACCACGCCACCTACAGAGCTAACCGCTCCGCTGGATGGGGCGCTCATCGTCGGAGGCATCGATCTAACCGGGTTCGAGTCGGCGCAGGCTGCAATGACGCGGATCGCCGAGCACTTTGGCCACCTGGATGCACTGGTCAATATCGCCGGCGCCTTCCGATGGCAAACCCTCGCCGACGGCGATCTCGCAACCTGGGATTTCCTCTACGCCACAAATCTGCGCGCGACGGTCACCGCCACAAAGGCCGCCCTGCCCCTCTTGCTGCAACGCCCTACCGGACGGATCGTTAATGTCGGTGCCAACGCAGCACGGAAGGCCGGCGCGGGGATGGGCGCCTATGCGGCATCCAAGGCAGGCGTTGCGCGCTTCACTGAAGGTCTGGCCGAGGAGTTGAAGGACCGTAGCATCACGGTGAACGCGATTCTGCCGGGCATCATCGACACCCCGCAGAACCGCGCCGACATGCCCGACGCCGACACCAGCCGCTGGGTGTCGCCCGAAGAGATCGCGGCGGTGATCGGATTCCTGCTCTCGGCCGATGCCGCCGCGGTAACCGGCGCACTGATTCCGGTTACCGGACGGCTTTGAGGCGCGTCACGGCAAAGCCGCCGAGCGGCGGCAGCCATTTGCACCAACACGCTCACCCACCCGCTTTTGCGTATTGTTCGACAAGCTTGAACTTCTGCACCTTGCCTGTCGGCGTGCGCGGCAGCGCTTCGCTTTGCAGCACGCGCTTGGGCGTCTTGAAGCCAGCGAGGCGATCATGGCAGAAGCGAATTAACGCCTCGCCATCGATTTGCGTGTCGCCCGCGGGCACCACCACCGCGGTCACCGATTCCCCCCACAGCGGGTCGGGCAGGCCGATGACCGCGCATTCGACGATGCCGGGGAACGAGAGGATCGTCTCCTCCACTTCGGCCGCGTGCACGTTCTGACCGCCGGTGACGATCACCTCCTTGAGCCGCCCGCTGATGAAGAGATACCCCTCCGCGTCGAGATAGCCGATGTCGCCGGTATGCACCCAGCCGTCGCGGAAAGTCTGCGCGGACTTTTCCGGGTTGTCGTAGTAGCCGATGGCCGCCGCGGGCGCGCTGCCGAGGATTTCGCCGGATTCGCCCGGAGGCATCTGGCGGCCGCTTCCATCGACGATCCTGACCTTCGAGAACATCGTCGGCCGCCCGACCGAGGCGGGCTTGAACTGGCGGTCTTCCGGCGTGCTGAAGGTGAGCATGCCGGACTCCTGCATGCCGTAGTACTCGTTGATGTTCTTGCACAGCCCGTCGTGCACCGCGCGGCGCAGCGGTTCCGGCAGCGCCGCCCCGGCGAAGACAAGCTGTCGCAGCGAGGCGTGCGAATGCTGGCGCACCTTCGGCGATGCCAGCAGCATTGCGGCCATGGTGGGCACCAGGTTCACCATGGTCACGCCCTCTTCCTCGATCAGGCGCAGCACGGTGTCGGGCTCGAAATTCACCAGCACGTTGCGGATGCCGAACAGCGCCGAGCTGATCGCCCAGCCGAAGCCGACGCGACCGAACATCGGGAACACGGTCATCGCCACGTCGCGGCGCGTCGTGTCGAGACTGATGAACATGCCGGAACACGACGCCGTGCAGTTGTAGTGCCGGATCAGGTAGCACTTGGGCAGGCCGGTCGTCCCGGAAGTGAGGTTGAAGTAGAACGGGTCGCCCTCGTCGACCTCCACGTCGGGCTCGTGGGCAGGCGAGCGATCGAGCAGCGCTTCGTAGTCGATTCCGAACGAAGCCCCGTCGCCAAAGCTGACGCGGTGCGCGAGCTTCGGCAGCGCGTCCAGATGCGGCGCGAGCGCGTCGACGAAACGGCGCTCGACGATCAGCGTGCCGGCGTCCATGGCGCGCATCAGCTCCACCATCTCGACCGGCGCCAGCCGGTAGTTCAGTGGCAGCCCCACGAAGCCGGCCTTGGCGATGGCGAAGTAGGTCTCGACCATCTCCACACGGTTGCTGCACAGGAACGCCACGCGGTCGCCCTTCTTCAGCCCCAGTGCGAGCAGGCCATTGGCGAGGCGGTTGCAGCGTTCGTTGGTCTGCCGGAAGGTCGGTCGGCGTCCCGTGGCGGCACAGATAAAGCCTTCGCGCTTGGGAAAGCTGATTGCAGCACCAGTAAGCACCTGGCCCACTGTAAAGCTACCGGTCGCATTCGAGCTCATTCTTGGCTGTCTCCTCGATTTGTCCGGACGATTCGAGTCGTCCGATCCTTCATCAACACCCATGAACCGACCGCGCGAAAACCGATGAAGCCGTGCGCCAGCCCGTCCATCATCCTTTCGGCAAGACGGGCCGGACACCGCAGCGGCACCGGCAATCGCCTTGCAGCACCATGATGGATATCGGCGCTCATCCAGTCGTCATTCAAATGGACGATTTATGGGGGTGAAAAAAAGAACTTGCTGCGGCGGCATTCAAGCCGTGCATGGACGAAGAAAGAAGGCCGTGGCCCGCACAAGGCGGGCCAGGAAGCGGGTGCCAGTCGCGCCGGACACCCGGAGTGCGGAATCAGATGGCGGTGGTACCGCCGTCTACAGTCAGCGCGTGGCCGTTGACGTAGCTCGCGCCATCGCTGCACAGGAACAGCACGGCAGCGGCGATTTCCTCGGGACGGCCGACGCGCCCCATCGGGTGCGCCGCCGTGGCCATGTCGCCCTTGATTGCGCCATCGTCGAAGATGCGGCCGAGCATGTCGGTGGCGATCATGCCCGGGCACACCGCATTGACGCGGATGTTCTTGCGTCCGTATTCGACCGCAGCGGTGCGCGTGAGGCCGATCACCGCGTGCTTGGAGGCCGAGTACGCAGCCATCTTCGGCGCCGCAGCGAGGCCGGCGATGGAGGCGGTATTCACGATCACCCCGCCGCCCTGCGCGACCATCAGCGGCAGTTCGTGCTTCATGCTCAGCAACACGCCACGCACGTTGACCGCCATGATCTTTTCATACTCGTCGAGCGCGTAGTCGGCCACGCGCTCCTTCTTGCCTTCGATGCCGGCGTTGTTGACCGCGTAGTCGAGGCGGCCGTGGCGTTCCTTGATGGCCGCCATCAGCGCCTGGACTTCTTCCTCGACGGCGACATTGCAGCGGATGAACCCGGCTTCGCCACCCGCCTTGCGGATCAGCTCGACCGTGCCCTCACCGCCCGCCGCGTCGACATCGCTGACGACCACCGCGATGCCTTCGGCCGCAAATGCCAGCGCGGTCGCGCGGCCGATGCCGCCGGCCGCGCCGGTAACCAGCGCGACCTTTCCCGAGAATTTCGTGCTCATTCGACGTGCGCCTCAGGCGATCGCGCCGTTGGCACGCAGCGTGGCGATGTCTTCCTGGGTGAGGCCGATCTCTTCGAGCACTTCCAGCGTGTTCGAGCCGTTCGCCACCACCTTGCCCGGCACAGACGGCGTGCGCGAGAAACGCGGCGCGGGGGCCGGCATCTGGACGCCGTTGTCGTCGAAGAACATCTCGCGCGCCTTGTTGTGCGGATGGTTCGGCGCCTCGCTGAAGTCGAGCACCGGCGTGAAACAGGCTTCGGAGCCTTCGAGCAGCTTGCACCACTCGTCGCGCGAACGGGTCAGGAACATCTGCGCGAGCTTGACCTTCATTTCCGGCCAGGTCTTCATGTCGTACTGCTTCTGGAACAGCGGGTCGTCGGCAAGGCCGCAGCGCTGCACCAGCACCTGGTAGAACTGCGGCTCCAGCGGGCCGATCGAAATGAACTTGCCGTCGGCGCAGGTGAAGCAGCCATAGAAGGGCCACGCGCCGTCGAGCATGTTCACGCCACGCTTGTCGGCCCACTTACCCTTGCTGCGCATCTCGAAGTACATCGACGCGAGCAGCGTGGCGCCGTCGCAGATCGCCGCGTCCACCACTTGGCCCTTGCCGGAGTTCTTCGCTTCGAGCAGCGCGGCGAGCACGCCGGTGACGAGGAACATCGCGCCGCCACCCATGTCGCCCACCATGTGCAGCGGCGGGGTCGGGGCGCGGTCCGCGTAACCCATGGCGTTGACCACGCCGGAGAGCGAGATGTAGTTCAGGTCGTGCCCGGCCGTCGGCGCGAGCGGGCCGGTCTGGCCCCAGCCGGTCATGCGACCGTAGACGAGCTTCGGGTTGCGCGCGAGGCACACGTCCGGGCCGAGGCCGAGGCGTTCCATCACGCCCGGGCGGAAGCCTTCGATCAGCACGTCGGCGCCTTCGATGAGCTTGAGCAGGGCTTCGTTCGCGCCCGGCTTTTTCGGGTCGATGGCAACGCTGCGGCGGCCGCGGCCGAGCCGGCTGCCGTCGCTGTCGAAGAAGCCTGCCGCCATGCGGTCGATGCGGATCACTTCCGCGCCCATGTCGGCCAGGATCATCGTGGCCACCGGCGCCGGGCCGATCGCGTTCATCTCGACAATCTTCACACCTGCAAGCGGACCTGCCATGACTTCTTCCCCCATCTATCCATTGATTGTTTCGCCCCTTCAACCAAGGGCACCATCCCGATGCTAGCGGCGGGCACCAAACGGCTACGTCGCCCAAAAGGATGATTTCGGAACTATCACCCCGATCGCTGCACTGCGGCAGAACAATCCCGCGACACGGCGGCTCACAAGCTCCCAACACACGCTGCACTGCAACTTGGATAGAACCGCCTGGAAAAATCATCCTTTTGGGTGACGACTCGGAATTTGCACGGCAGCCATCATCGACGGCAAAAGCAGCAAAGCGGCTGCACGAGGCGACTCACGAGAATATCCCTTCAGGAAAGTGCTCATGACCCAACAGATCCAGAAAAAACGTGTGCGGCAATTGATGCACACGCGGCGAGTGACTTGCGAGGCGTACATGCGCGAGGACGGGCTGATCGACATCGAGGGCGTGATGACAGACGTGAAGCCCGAGACCGTCAATAGTCACTACCGCGTCATCGACGCCGACACCCCCTTTCACCACATGCGCCTCACAGTCACCGTGGATCAGGAGTTCCTGATCCACGACGTGCTGGCCGAAACGCTCGCTTCGCCCACGCCGGTCTGCGGCGATATTACGTCGGCCTACCGCAATCTGATCGGCCTACGGATCGGCCCCGGCTTCAAGAAGGCGGTCGCAGAACGCGTAGGCGGTCTGGCGGGCTGCACGCATCTGACCGACCTGCTCGGACCGATGGCGACAGCGCTGATCCAGAGCACTTTCGCGCTGCGTCAAGAAGAAAAGCGACAGCGGGCCCAAGAAGATCCGAATCATGTGCGGCCGCGCCCATGGGTCGTCGGCACCTGTCACGCGTACCACCCGGACGGCGATGCGGCATTGCGTATCTGGCCGCTCAAGCATCGCCCAAAGTAGGAAATCCGCCCGAGCGGCTGAACACATCAGCCCGCAACACGAATTGGCACCGCGACAAAGTCCGCACAGAACGGAACTGGCGCTTGCGTAGACAACAAACAATATCCGGAGACAACCGATGTACATCACCCAAGGCCTGCATCGGCATTTGCAGGGACGTCCGAACGAAACCGCGATCCGCTTCATGGGCCGCAGTACCACCTACGCGGAATTCAGTAATCGTGTCGCACGTCTTGCCGGCGCGCTCAAGAAGATCGGCGTAACCAGTGGCGAACGCGTGGCGATGCTGTCCGTCAACTCACAGCGCTACATCGAGTACTACCAAGCCGTGCCTTGGGCGGATGCCGTGCTCAATCCGGTAAACATCCGCTGGAGCGCAGCCGAGATCGTCTATTCGCTCGACGATTCCGAAACCGCGGTACTGATCGTCGATGACACCTTTCTGGAGCTGGGCAAGAAGATCATCAAGGAGGCGAAGACGCTGCGCACCATCATCTATGCAGGTGACCGCGAAACGCCGCCGGGCATGCTCAGCTACGAGGCTCTGATCCTGGAAAACGAACCCATCGAGGACTGCTACCGCCTCGGTGAGGCGCTGCTCGGCGTGTTCTACACCGGCGGCACCACAGGCTTCCCGAAAGGCGTGATGCTCAGCCACAACAATCTCGGTTTCTCGTCGCTGGCGGTCCTGCAAAGCGGCAGCTACGCCGCCGATACCATCTTCCTGCACGTGATGCCGATGTTCCACTTGGCCGACTTCGCGGCGATGACCGCGCTGTTCCTAACCGGTGGCAAGCACGTCGTGCTGCCGGGCTTCATGCCGAAATTGGTGCTCGAAACCATCGCAACCGAGCAGGTCAACGAAGTGCTACTGGCACCGACGATGATCCAGATGCTGCTTGACTATCGCGACACCCACCCGGAGGCTGCCGCGCTGGACCTTTCCTCGCTGCGCAAGGTCGGTTATGGCGCCTCGCCGATCACGCCGACGCTGCTCAACCGCGCCCGCCAAGCCTTCCCTTCAGCCGGCTTCTCGCAGGGCTATGGGATGACCGAGCTGTCGCCGCTCGCAACGGCGCTCGGCCCGGAATACCACACAGAGAAATATGAGCGGAACGGCAAGATGTACTCGGCTGGCAAGCCCGGTGTCTGCGTTGAGGTGCGCATCGTCGATCCGGACGACAATGAAGTGCCGCGCGGCGTCTCGGGCGAAATCGTCGTACGCGGTCCGAACGTCATGATGGGCTACTGGAAGCAACCGGAAGCCACCGCGAAGGCGATCCGCAACGGGTGGATGCATACGGGCGATGGCGGCTACATGGACGAAGACGGCTTCATCTATGTGCGTGACCGCATCAAGGACATGATCGTTTCGGGCGGAGAGAACATCTATTCGGCCGAGGTCGAAACTGCCATCGCCAGCCACCCCGCCGTCGCACAGGTGGCGGTGATCGCGGTCCCAAGCGAGAAGTGGGGCGAGTCGGTGCATGCGGTGATCGTGCTCAATGCCGATGGCCATGCCACCGAGGAGGAGATCGTCGCCCATTGTCGCGAACGCATCGCTGGCTACAAGTGCCCACGCAGTGTTGAGTTCCGCGAGGCACTACCGATGACCAGCGTCGGAAAGATCCAGAAAAACACGCTGCGCGCCCCTTTCTGGGAAAACCAGGACCGCGCCGTCGGCTGACGCAATATCCGCGCCCGTCGGGCGCGGCTTTCCGTTGAATCCTGCCACGACGCCGGACCCGGCGTCGTTCGGGAAAACTCGTCCCTGCCAGATGGAAAACTGACGATGCAAAGAGAAGCACACCGGATCGTTCGACCGCTATTCACGGCACTCGCGCTCGTCGGCGCTATGCACAGCGCATGCGCAGCAACTGCATCTCCAGCCTACGAATTCCGCAACGGTTATCCGACGCCAAAGACCGTCGCCCGCGTCTATGACGAGATCGACCTAAACCGTGCGGTGCAGGCCTACAAGTTCTTCTTCCCGACCGTGGCGATGGAGCGCCTGTGGCGCGCCAATCTGGCCGAGGGCATGGTGCCGAACAGGGTGTTCGCGCTGATGCAGGGCACGCCGAAGAAGGTGGTGTTTACTGCGAACTCCGACACGCCCTATGCCGGCGCGTTGCTCCACCTCTCGCAGGGACCGATGGTCGTCGAATTCCCACCCGGCCCACTCATGAGCGTGGTCGACGACCTCAACCAGCAGTGGGTGATGGACCTGGGCATTCCCGGCCCCGACGCCGGCAAGGGCGGCAGGCATCTGGTGCTGCCGCCGGGCTACACGGGCGACGTACCCGAGGGCTTCTACGTGGGCCGCTCGACGACGAACCGCGCGATGGTCCTGCTGCGCGCGCTGCCGATCAAGGGCGACATCGACGGTGCCTATGCGCGCATGGCCTCGGTGAAGATCTATCCGCTGAACAAGCCAGCCGACTGGGTCGAACCGAAGTGGATCAAGGTGCAGGAAGAGGCCGACTTCTCGCCGCTCAAGGTCGAGAACGGGCTCGAGTACTGGAAGGTCCTGCACGAGCAGATCGAAGCCGAACCGGCCAACCCCGACTATCGCAACTACTACGGCGAGCTCGCCGCGCTCGGCATTGTCAAGGGCAAGCCCTTCGCGCCGGATGCGCGCATGCAGAAGATCCTCGTGAAGGCTGCGCAGACGGGCAACATGCAGATGCGCGTGCAGTCGCTCGCCGACCGCCGCGCCGACCGCGTGGTGTGGGCGGACCGCCAGTGGGAATGGTCCACGCTGCGGCCCGAGAACGGCACCTTCGACATGCCGAGCTACCGCGACCTCGAGGCGCGCGGGAAGTGGTTCTACCAGGCGATGATCCAGTCGCCCGCGATGTTCCGCCGCGCGCCCGGCGCCGGCTCGCTCTACTGGCTCGGCAGCCGCGACAGCAAGGGGCAGTACCTCGACGGCGCGAAGACCTACAAACTCAGCGTCCCCCTGCCGCTGCCGGCGAGGCTCTTCTGGTCCGTGACGGTGTACGACACCGCGACGCGCTCGCAGATCGACACCGACCAGCAGCAGGCCGCGCTGCGCTCGCTGTTCGACCTCAAGGACATCGGCAACAGCGGCACGGTGGACCTCTACTTCGGACCGAAGGCGCCCGCCGGCCACGAAGGCCGCTGGATCAAGACCACGCCCGGCAA
>JAVBUM010000031.1:0-66094 GCA_031555325.1 Niveibacterium sp.
TCATTGAAAGCTACTGATGAGCAACCGCGAACCGGTCGACTTGTTGGTCCGGCCACGCTGGATCGTCCCCGTGGAACCGTATGGCGTCACGCTCAAGGACCACGTGGTTGCTGTCTGTGATGGAAAAATCCACGCCGTATGCCCAGCTATCGAAGCCAATAAGCGTTTCGACGCATCCGAGGACGTAGACCTTGACGAGCACGTCCTGATTCCAGGACTCATCAATCTGCATACGCATGCTGCGATGACCCTCCTCCGAGGTATCGCGGACGACCTGCCCCTCATGCGGTGGCTCAAGGAGGCCATCTGGCCAGCAGAGCAGCGCTTCGTCACGCCAGAATTCGTCCGCGACGGGACCGAGCTGGCGGTTGCAGAAATGCTTCTAGGCGGAGTGACGTGCGCAAACGACATGTACTTTTACCCAAGCGCGGCGGCGGAGGCGTTCGCCTCGACAGGCATGAGGGCCGTCGTCGGGATGATTGTGTTCGATGGCCCAACAGGCTACGCCAGCAGTGCAGACGCTTGCATCCAGAAGGGCCTCATGGCGCGAGACCAGTGGCGAAACCATCCACTCATTGATTTTTCGTTTGCCCCCCACGCTCCCTACACCGTGTCGGACGACAGCTTCCGGCGCGTCATCCAGCTCGCTCACCAACTGGATCTCACCGTGCATCTGCATCTCCACGAAACGGAAGAAGAGATCAAGACGAGCCTGTCACAGTACGGACAGCGACCACTCAAGCGACTGGAACGACTCGGCCTACTGGAAACTGATCTGATTGCGGTCCACGGGGTACATCTGACCGCAGACGAGATTACAACTCTCGCCGCCCATGGGGCCAGCGTCGCACACTGTCCAGCCTCCAACATGAAGTTGGCCAGCGGCATCGCTCCAGTCGCCACGATGCTTGAAAAAGGCTTGCGAGTCGGCCTTGGCACTGACGGTGCGGCCAGCAACAACCGGCTCGACATACTTGGAGAAATGCGTTTGGCAGGACTCCTCGCCAAGGCCACAAATCGGCATGCAGACACTTTCCCTGCTCATGCGCTCTTACGTGCGGCCACGCTTGACAGCGCAGTTGCGCTGCGGATGGATGAGCAGATCGGATCGATTGTGCCTGGTAAGTATGCGGACCTCGTCGCAATCCGCCTTGATGACATCCCGTACGCTCCAGTATTCGACCCCGTGGGACATATTTCCTATGCGGCGGATCGTCGTTGCGTTTCCGATGTCTGGATCGCCGGAAAGCCGCGAGTGCGGGGACATTCGCTGTGGCAGATCAACAACATCGAATTGCTGCGCCGCGTTCGGCTATGGCAGAATCGATTGAAAATACTGGCCACAGGCCGATAAGCACCCGCGTCTCAATATTGCAACGACGTGATGGGTGCACTCATGGGGAACCTCGGGCCGTCTCGGTTCGCAAAAACATTGCAACGAGGAGAATATGAAACAAGGTCACAAACTCGCTCTCGTGGCTATCGTTGCAGCGCTGGGCTTGTCCCCGCTCGCGAATGCCCAGCAAGCTGATATTAAGATCAGTCCCAGTACCAAGATCATTCCATACGCAATCGACGCCCGTAACGTCGTCGTTCGTAGCGGCACGGGTCTGTGCGTTCGCACTGGCTACTGGACCAAAGAACTAGCCGCAAGCACGCTCGTCGAAGGATCCAATCTGCCGGCCGGCTGCTTCTGTGACAAGGATCTGCTGCCGAAGGAAGTCTGCGAGCCGCCGGCACCGGCTATCACTCGAACTCAGCCCCCGCCGCCGCCGAAAAAGGATGCTCCTGAGCCCAAGACCGAAAAGGTCACCTTGGCTGCGGACACCCTCTTCGACTTCGACAAGGCGACGCTGCGGCCCGAGGGCAGGACGACGCTTACAGAGTTTGCAGGGAAAGCCAAGGCGCTGACCATCGAAGTGATCATCGCTGTGGGCCATACCGACCGCATCGGTACCGACAAGTACAATCAGGCACTGTCCGAACGTCGCTCTGCGGCAGTGAAGGAATTCTTGGTTGGCCAAGGCATCGATCCAAATCGCGTTTATACCGAAGGCAAGGGTGAGACGCAGCCTGTGTCGGACTGCAAGAATCTCGGCAAGGAAACTGGCAGCAACAAGAAGCTGGTGGAATGCCTGCAACCCGATCGTCGCGTGGATTTGGAAGTTATCGGAACGACCAAGCCGTAACTCCTGGCACTTCACGAAAAAAGCCCTGCTCTCAGAGTAGGGCTTTTTTTTCGCCACGAGTCTAGGGACAATCCAGTTCAGATTCTCTTCACTTTATTCCACTCCATGAAAGCAACCAGCCACCTAAACGCCGACCCTGCCGAACTACGCAAGTTCAGCGAACTCGCCCATCGCTGGTGGGATCCGCAGTCCGAATTCCGGCCTTTGCATGAGATCAATCCACTTCGCTTGGAATGGATCGAGGCTTCAGCGAGACTTCGCGACAGGCGCGTAATTGACGTCGGATGCGGCGGCGGCCTTCTTTCCGAAGGCATGGCCGCACGTGGCGCAATAGTGACAGGTATAGACCTTTCGGAGCGTGCTCTTGGGGTAGCAAGACTCCATCTGTACGAAAGCGGCCTACACGTCGACTACCACCAGATCTCTGCAGAGGAAATTGCTTGCGACCAGGCGGAGGGCTTTGACGGTGTCACATGCATGGAAATGCTCGAGCACGTACCAGATCCCGCCAGCACTATTGATGCATGTGCAAAGCTCGCACGGCCTGGTGCGGCGGTATTTTTTTCCACCATCAGCAGGAATCCGAAGGCTTATCTACTAGCCGTGGTAGGTGCCGAGTATCTACTGCGGATGCTACCGCGAGGCACTCACGAATACGCTCGTTTCATCAAACCATCCGAACTCGCCCGCATGGCACGTACTGCTGGTCTTCTTGTTGAGGAGGTGATCGGGATGACTTACAACCCCTTTACGAAGCGATATGCACTTGGGTTAGATACGGACGTAAACTATCTCGTACGTTGTAGGAAGCTCGCTTGATGAGTGTCGAATGCATACTTTTCGATCTGGATGGCACCCTCGCGGATACGGCGCCCGATCTCACATTGGCCCTAAACCGTATCCGCGATGAAGAAGGTCTCTCGTCCATAGAGGCGGAACGATCCCGTGCGTTTACGTCCCAAGGAGTACGCGGCCTACTTCGGATCGGCTTTGGCCTTCACCCTGACGACCCAGCTTACCCGGAGATGGCACGTCGATTCCTGGCCCATTACGAGCATGCCATATGCCTTGAGACACGTCTGTTCGATGGAATCGAAGCAGTGCTCACAGAACTGGAAAGGCTAGGCATCAAATGGGGTATCGTCACAAACAAGCATGCGAAATTCACTACTCCGCTACTCGCAGCTCTACAACTCGATCGGCGTGCTGCATGTGTGGTCTCTGGTGACACTACTCCTCGCGCAAAGCCATTCCCCGACCCTTTGCTCTATGGCTGTGCTGTTGCGGGCGTAGAGCCTCAACGCAGCATCTACATCGGCGACGATCTTCGAGACATTCAGGCGGGACGTGCCGCAAATATGATGGCCTTTGCAGCAGCTTGGGGTTACCTCGGACAAGAGGCGCCAATCGAGACTTGGGGCGCGGACGCCATCATCGCAGAACCACATATGCTGATCGAAGAGCTGGGCAGGCTAGTTCTGCGGTAGAATTCGAACTGCCACTTGAAAATCTTCGTGGCACCCCAATAGTCGGCTATAAGGGGGCGACCTGGTTTCGACGTGGGTTGCGAAGCAGCTTGGTGCATACCGAGGTCCAGTCACCTCGTAAATCCGCTGGAAAACTATACTCGCCAACGACGAGTCCTTCGCTCTGGCCGCTTAAGGCCTAGGCCGCTGCACTGATACGTCACTGGATCAGGCTGGGCAACTGGCAGCAGCGTCATTTACAGTGAATCGGTTTGTGTCGGGTTACTTGGCACAATCCTAAATCCAAGGTGACTCGCTGCTGGTCGGCCTGCCATTCGGCTAAACCAGTGGTCAAATTCAAGTAGGATGGCTAAGTATGTAGATCCGGTTGTAGAGAGCTTACGGACGCGGGTTCGATTCCCGCCGCCTCCACCAAGACGTAGTATCAAGCAGCACCAAACAGGCCAGAACACCTAGCAATATCAAGGGTTCTGGCCTTTTTGTTGGGCCAACAAGTTCGGACTACCTCACTGCTAGCCCCACTCGTTTGGGCATCATTCGTAAGGGCGTCGCCACCTGATCGCCGACCAAAGTAGATCGGCTTACTCTGGGTAATTACCGGACACTTCATTAAGTATTGCACAGAGCAGCGGGAAGAAGCCCGAAACTTCTCGCGCTTGAAGTAGATCCAGGCGAGAACAAGAGCGCGCGACGGGCGGAGAAAACGTCGGCAGCTGCGTCAATTCCGCACAAGGAACTGTACCCAGTAGTCGTGGCCCCGCTCGGGATCCCTTCGCCAAGTCTGCGCTTCAACCGTTGTAGCGAAGAAGAGCAGTCTCGCACAACCTGCAACAAAGGCTTACTCAATGCTGAGCTTCGGTCTGCCACAATAGCTTGGCATCCACGACCCCGGGGAACTAGGCAGATCACCTCGGACCACTGCAATCTGTTTGGATTTGGCTGATTCCCCCACATTCCAAGTCAAAGGAGCGTATGTCATGGCCATCTCTGCTTTCCCCCACATACATTCCGGCCATCTGCTTTCTTGGATCGCCAACTGTGCCGGCTACACGATTTCAAAAGGAGCGCGGGCCGTCTGGAGTGCAATCGCGAGCATGGGAGTCCCGCACGACATGACGCTTGATGAATTAGAGCGCTATATGGAGAAGGCGCAAAGCCCTGAGGACGAAGCACGGCGCCTGCGCACCTGGGATGAGCATGTAGGTCGTATGCGGGGCTGGCCGCCGCGGCACTAGAATCTGTTCTAAACGATGCTATTTGAGTTTCTTTTGTTCCGAAAAATCAAATAGTTATAAATATTTTTACAGAACTAAGTTTGATAATTAAAACGACAAGACAGCCCTTAAATCAAGGGGTTGCAGGAACATTGTCATAGTTCAGAATAAGCTCTAGGCCGGCATGAGGCCACGGCAACTCGGTTTTTTGCGTAGCCGGCCATAGGGTTCGTTCTGAGGCGGTTTCAGCCGCGCGCCAGCGCCGCCGCCTCCGACGCCAGTTTTTCCACCGCGTTCCAGTCACCCACAGCAATGCGATCTGGCGGCAACATCCAGGAACCGCCGACGCAGATGACGTTTGGCAATGAAAGCCACTCGGAAGCATTTGCAGGATTGATCCCGCCCGTAGGACAGAAGCGGACTTCCGCAAAAGGTCCGCTAAATGCGCGGGCCAGACCGAGACCGCCAATCTCCATTGCAGGGAAGAGCTTCAGGCGGTCGAACCCCATATCCATGGCAGCCATGACCTCCGAAGCACTACCCACACCGGGCAACAACGGCAGTTGCGCACCGCACGCCGCGGCCCCAAGCTCGTGGGTCAGTCCAGGGCTCACTGCAAATTGAACACCGGCCTTCTGCACGATATCGAACTGCTCAACGGTACGTACCGTTCCAGCGCCAACGACAGCATCCGGCACCTCAGCCATGATCCGCTTCATCGCATTAAGCGCTACGGGCGTACGCAACGTCACTTCAAGCGCTCGCAAACCACCGGCGACCAGTGCACGCGCCATCGGTACAGCATCCTCGATACGATCAATGCGGATCACCGGAATCACCGCGCCAAGGCGCATTACATCTTCTGCTTTCATAACATTCCCTCAGGGGGACCAAGTCCGGCGACGTTACGCCTGTCGGGCTCAAGAGTTCAATCGCGACGTGATCGGCTCCGCGTGCCTCAACAGCGAGCAGGCGTAGCCTTCACAATCCCAGCCAAGGCTGTAAGAGCCAAATTGCCTCAGGCAAGAAGCCCCGTGAGCATCGCCGCAAGTGGGATAATTGCACCTGGATACTGGATCACAGTTGCAGCAAGCCGGTTCCCGGCGCGCGCAGCAGCATCGGGCGCCAGCCCGTGCAACCGCGCTGCTAGATAGCCCGCCGCAAACGCGTCACCCGCCGCAGTCATGTCGACGACGCGCGAAACGTGCTCGACCGGAATCATGGCACGCAGCCCATCCTCGCCACGCACCTCCGTCGGGAGCGCTCCACGCTTGATAACAACCTCGCGGCAAGGATAGGCGGCTACGCGTTCAAGCATCTGCGCCTCGCCCTGCGCCTCGTGAACCTCCAACTCATCGGAAAGGGTCACGAGCGCAATGTCGGCCAGCGCGTAAGCAGTCTGGTAAGCCACACGCGCCGCCTCAGCGGAAGGCCACAGCCTCGCGCAATAGTTGTTGTCGAAAACAATCATCGCGTCCTGGGCGCGGAGCGATTCCATCAGCCTGTACAGGCGGTCGCGCCCAGCTGGGGACAGGATCGCAAGGCTAATGCCTGAGAGGTAGAAGACATCGACTTCATCTTGGCGAGCTTCAAGCGAATTTGTTTCGCCCTCAAAATAATTGCGTGCGGCACTATTCTGGCACCAATAGGAGAAAACACGCTCCCCCGTACCACCGACCTGAATTGTATAGAGCCCGGGCAACTCGCCTGGGCGTTTGCAGACGAATTCGGTTCCGATACCCTCGGACTCCCAATTGGCGAGCATCGCATTGCTGTAGGGGTCATTATCGCCGATGGCGGTCGCATAGCTCACACGGTAAGCACCACCAGCAAGACGAGCAAGGTAGACCGCCGTGTTGAAGGTGTCCCCACCGAAGGACTGACGCATCAGCTCCGGCTCTACGTTACGTAGCTCGATCATGCATTCGCCGAGCGCGACGACATGTTTCTGCGATGCTGTCATGGCTGTCTGTTGCCGCACGACGGACCCGGGAATAGCACTCGGATCAACGCGCCGCACACGCCCCTTCTGGATTGTGATGAACGAAATAGCTGGCCCTCGACAAGCCAACCCTCTCCACCGTCAGGAAGAGGGCAGCCCCCGTGCCAGGAAGGATCTGCTGACGCAGGTTCACATAGATTCGCTCTGCTGCGGTCCGTAATCTGTTGAATGGCATGTTTCGGAGTTTCTTAATTGAAACACGTTGCACGGGGATGAGCCGAATCTGACCTCCCTCCCCGCCTGCAATTCTAGGGCCAGCCTCGCTCTTACGCTGCTCGCACTCGTGATGATCCGCACCCAATTCGAAGTTGGGCAAAAGAACCAGAGCGACAAACCGCAATCTGGCAATGGCAGGAAGGCAAACCGCTCAGGAAATGCTACTCGGGCAGATCCAGGCAAGCGCAGTACTGCTCACCATCCGAGACGAAGATCAAGCAGTATCAACAGGCTGCGCCTCAAGACTTGCAGGCAGACCGAAATGCTCGCGACAAAGCGCCAGAAAAGCGCGCGCCGCATACGACAGATAACTGCCCTGCTCCCAGACAAGAGCAAGCCGCCAAGGAATTTCAGGTTGGACAAGGCGACTATGCGCGAATCGCTCAAATCCGAGACGCGCGCAAAGTTGGGCCGGCAGCAAAGCAATGCCAAGCCTTGCATCGACAAGTTCCGCAATAAAGTCCCACTGCCCGCTGCGTGCAGCAATCCGAGGGGTGAGGCCAAGCCCTGCGTAAGCCGTAAGAATGCGGTCAGACAGCGCATACGTCTCGGTAAAGAGGATCAGCGCCTGATCGGCAAGCTCGGTCAGCGTGATCTCTTCGCGACCGGCCAACGGTGCATCGTGAGGCATCAGCGCATGGAGCGGCTCTCGCGTGAATTCAAGCCCGGCGAGTCGTACCGCCGGTGACGGCAGGACGGTTACCGCCAGTTCCACCTCACCTTCTCCAATCGCACGCTCAAGGCGACGGGCACCATCCTCGATCAGCCGTAATGCAATACCCGGATGGCGCAGTCCGAAGCCCCTTAACACGGGCGCAAAGAATGTCGCGCCAACCATGGGTGGCAGGCCGAGCACCAATTCACCACGCGACAGATCCGCAAGTTCAGCCAGCTCGCGACGCAAGCGACCGAAGTCGCCAATCAGACTTTGCCCCCGCTCGAATACTACGCGCCCAGCGTCTGTAAGCCGTTTGCTGCGTCCTTCCCGCAGGAGCAACGGTGCGCCAACTTCTTCTTCCAACTGGCGAATCATCTTGCTGATCGTTGGCTGCGTCACATGTAGTACTTCGGCTGCGCGTGTAAACCCGCCCAGACGTACCACCTCAACGAAATAACGGAGCGCACGCAAATCCACGAATCATTCCTCATTGGAATGCTATCGATAAGAATAAGTCATTTTTGCTATCCATCCAGCCACTCTAGACTTCATCCTGTCCCTGCAGTAATCGAGCACCAGAGCCATGTCCGCTGCCTCCGTCTCCCACTTCGCCCGCACCCTGATTCAGGTCGCCGCGCTGGCGGTCATCTTCATCGCGGCAGACTGGATCGCCCGCCACGCCCTATCCGGCTTCCCAGCGAGCGTGCTCGGCCTAGCCCTCCTGCTTATCCTCCTCGCCGCCGGAATCGTGCCGCGTGGATGGCTTGCCGACGGTGCACGCTGGCTGCTCAGCGAAATGCTGCTGTTTTTCATTCCCGCAGTGATCGGAGTGATCCAGTATCCGAATCTCGTTCGCGAGCATGGGCTCGCGATCCTCGCAGTAATCGTTGGTAGCACCTTCTGCGTCATGGCCGCAACAGCACTGGCCGTCGACCTGACCTGGCGACTTGAAGAGAAGTTGCGCAAGGTTCCAGCATGATCGCTTGGATCTGCCTTGCCGCGACTCTCGGGCTGTATGCCGCGGCGCGGCGCCTCTACCGACGCTACCCACGCGCCTGGCTGTCACCACTCATCGTAGTGCCACTGGTCCTCATCGCATGCTTGAGCGCAGCACATGTTCCCTACGCTCTGTACGCCACTCGCGCACACTGGCTTGGCTGGCTGCTCGGGCCGGCTACTGTCGCATTTGCCGTGCCGATATACGAGCAGCGCTCAACGATCCGAAGCCACTGGCTACCGCTGGGGGTCGGAGTCGTGGTCGGAATGGCCGTGGCGGTAGTAAGCACAGTTGCGCTAGCGCGCCTCTTTGATCTACCAGCAACGCTGGAACGCAGCTTAGCGGTCCGCTCGATCAGCACACCATTCGCAATGGTGGCCGCGCCCGAAATCGGGGGTGCAGCGGATCTCGCCGCCGTATTCGTGGTGCTGACTGGCGTGACCGGTGCGATGATTGGTCAGCTCCTGCTCGCCTTCCTGCCCATCCAGTCGAGCGTGGCCCGAGGCGCACTCTTCGGAGCCGGGGCGCACGCAGCAGGCACCGCAACGGCTCACTCACGCGCTCAGGACGAAGGCGTAATTGCGAGCCTGACAATGATCATCGCTGGCATCATGATGGTCTTCGTCGCCCCCTGGCTGGCCCCATTGCTCTAGGGCCAGCGCCTCACCTACTGGTTGGCGCACACAGTCGCCACATGGTAGTTGGCGATGTGCACAAACTGGGCGAGCGAGAGCGTCTCACCCCGTGCAACCGGGTCGATACCAAGTGCCTCGAAATCAGCGACATTCAGGTAATCGCGCAGCGTATTGCGCAATGTCTTCCGGCGCTGGCCAAAAGCTGCCGTCACGATCTTTCCAAGCAATGACGCATCCGCGCAATCAAGCGCTGTCGTAGGCTTGGGAATCATGCGGACGATGGCTGACGTTACCTTTGGGGCAGGGCGGAAAGCCCCTGGTGAAACATCGAACAGCTTAACCATGTCGAAGCGGTACTGGAGCATTACTCCCAAGCGCCCATAGGCTTCGGTGTCCGGCTCGGCAACCATCCGGTCGACAACCTCCTTCTGCAGCATGAAAGTCATCTCACGCACACGATCAGCAGAGTCGGCCAAATGAAACAAAAGTGGCGTCGATATGTTGTACGGCAGGTTACCAACAACCTTCAGCCCCGTCGGCAACCGCGCAAAATCGAACCGCAGTGCGTCACCTTCATGGATCGTCAGCACCTCAGGCGAATATGCCTCCTTCAAGCGCGCGATGAGATCACGATCGATCTCCACGACATGCAGGTGATCGCAAGTCGCCAGCAACGGTCCGGTCAGCGCACCAAGCCCGGGTCCAATTTCGACTACCGCATCGCCAGGCTTGGCGGCAATCGCAGCGACGATCTTCCGGATGACATTAGGATCGATGAGGAAGTTCTGGCCAAAGCGCTTGCGCGCCTGATGCCCGTGCAGCGTGCCTGTCATATCCAGCCTCTACTGAGCCGCCTCAACGAGAGTGGCCCCGCGCCGGGAGGTAGTAAGCAAAGCGCACGTGGATGTGCCAGCCCCGACGGCCTTTCCATATCAACCACGTTTATCCCAAGCCGTGATCTTGTCGCGAATCGGCGCTATCGCTGCAAATCCAGCGCGTTCGCCTTCGATGATTGCCTCGTTGCGACCTTGGAAACTGGCAACAGGCAACGCCTGGATCTGCGGCCGGATCACGACATCGGCCTCCTTCAATTCATAACGGCCGATGGTGTTACCCATGATCGCGATGGTATCGAGGAGCACATCAATGCTACCGGACCCCTTCTTGCCTGAAGGGCGGCCCGAGATGTCGACCGCAATAACGATATCCGCACCAAGTTGCCGCGCGGCACGCGCCGGCACCGGGCTGACCAGCCCACCGTCGACATATTCGTGCCCGCGAATCACCACCGGCGAGAATACGCCGGGGACCGAAGCCGATGCGCGCACCGCCTGCCCCACGTTGCCGCTGCCAAACACCATCGGCTCACCGGTGCCAAGATCGGTCGCAACCGCTGCAAAACGCCGCTTGAGCCCTTCGATCGGTTTGTTGCTGACCTGCTTGTTGATGAACGCCTCTAGTGCTTCGCCCTTGAGGAATCCACGCTCAAACAGCGCCCAATCCTTGAAACTCGCTTCTTCAAGCTGGATTGCGAGCTTTTGCAGATCGAACGCACCAAAGCCAGCAGCATAGAGTGAACCCACCAAGCTACCGGCACTCGTACCGACCACAATGTCGGGCGATATGCCATTGGTATCAAGCGCCTTGATCACGCCAATATGTGCAAAGCCGCGCGCCGCACCACCCCCTAGAGCGAGTCCGATCTTCGGCTTCGCGCGCACAACCGGCGTTGCTGGCGCTGGGCGCGGCGGCTCTGGTTGGGGCGCCGAAGTTGAAGTAGGTGCGGTGGTCTGACAGGCAGCAACCAGCAGCGTCGCACTGCCCGCGAGGAAATCACGTCGTTTCATGCTTATATCTTGATTGCGCGGACCATAGAGAGCGCGACATCGATTGCCGCAGCGAGGCTGCCAGGATCCGCACGACCTGTCCCCGCTAAATCCAATGCCGTGCCATGATCAACCGAAGTACGGACGATGGGCAGGCCAAGTGTGATGTTCACGCCGCCGCCGAAGCTCGCGTACTTGAGTGTCGGCAGGCCCTGGTCATGAAACATCACGAGTACGGCATCGCCACGTTCGAGCTGGTGTGGCGTAAACATCGTGTCTGCCGGAAGTGGACCGATTAGATTCATTCCTTCGCCGCTAAGGCGCTCGATCACTGGCGAAATAACCTCGATCTCTTCGTGCCCCATATGACCGCCCTCGCCCGCATGCGGATTGAGGCCGGCCACAAGGACGCGTGGAGCCGAAATACCGAACTTATGGACAAGGTCCGAGTGAAGGATCCGCAAGGTAGATTCCAGCGAATCCTTTGTGAGCGCAGCCGATACGTCCTTGAGCGGAAGGTGCGTCGTGGCCAGCGCCACGCGCAGCCCACCGCCAGCAAGCATCATCACTACACGCGGCGTTCCGGTGCGTTCGGCCAAGTATTCGGTATGACCTGTGAACGCGATGCCAGCATCATTGATCACGCCCTTGTGAACAGGAGCGGTGACCATTGCATCGAAATCGCCCGCCACGCAGCCATCGATTGCCGCATCAAGCATTGAAAGCACGTGTGCAGCATTTGCCGGATCGACGTGGCCGGCTACCACAGGCTTTCCGAGGGGAATATCCAGCACGTCAAGCGTGCCGGACTCAGGCGCCTCATCCCGCCGCCACGCACGCAGCCGTACTGCGAGCCCCAGTGATTCGGCTCGTTCCGCAAGCAGTGCAAGACTGCCTATTGCGACGATCTGCGCAGGCAACGCTCGCGTCGCGATCTGAACTGCGAGCTCCGGACCGATCCCAGCGGGCTCGCCACAGGTCAGCGCCAAGACCGGCGGTCTGTCCATCACTTCTTGTCTGCGGCAGTTTGTTCAGCTCGGGCAGCAAACGGCGAGCGCAACTCGACGAAGGCCTTATCGCGCAGCTGGCGTACGAATTCGTCATATGCCTCGTCGGACTTGCGCTCGCGCAACGCGTTTCGCGCCTGAGTCTTTTTGCGGTCACTCGAAACATCCTCGGTGCGACGCTCCTGCACCTGGATTAAGTGCCAGCCAAACGGCGACTGGACCGGCATCGACAGCTCGCCTGGCTGCAGGGCGTTCATTGGACGCTCGAATTCCGGCACCGTCTCACCGGGACTGATCCAGCCAAGGTCACCCCCCTTCGGCGCACTACCATCACCGGAATAGCGCTTGGCTTGTTCGGCGAAGTCCGCGCCGCCCGCGATACGATCGTGAATCTGCATCAGTCGCTGGCGAGCCTCCGAATCACTCATCGTGTCCGTGGTCTTGATCAGTATGTGACGGACGCGCGTCTTGGTTACCTCTTCCGGTCCGCTGGCCGTTGCACCGCGCTGATCGACCAGCTTGACGATGTGCAGCCCTGCGGGGCTCCGGAGTACGGCCGACAGGCCTCCCGGGCGAAGCATGCGGATGGCATCCGCATAAAGTGTCGGAAGACGATCCGGACGGCGCCAGCCGAGATTGCCGCCCGAAAGGGCATCGGGTGCGTCGGAACTGGCAGCCGCAAGGCGGCTGAAGTCTTCGCCCGAGCGTGCCCGAGCCAGGATCTGTTCCGCTTTCTCCTGCAGTTTCGCCCACTGTGCACTATTGGCGCCTTCTGGTGCGCGCAGCAGGATATGAGCCACCTGCACTTCCTCATTGCTCGCCGCGACATTGGCTCGCAGGAAGGCTTCGATCTCCGTGTCGGTGATGAGGACACGACTATCGACCTCACGCTCACGCAGCCGGCCGATCGTCATTTCGTTGCGAATCTCCTCGCGGAAACTGCTCCAGTCGAGCCCGTCCTTCTGCAGGGCCTGGCGGAACTGCTGTACGGTCATCTTGTTGTTCTCGGCGACACGCACGACCGCGCGCTCAAGCGTTGCATCATCGATGCGGACAGAAGTCTCGCGTGCAAACTGGAGTTGGACCCTCTCGTAAATCATGCGCTCGAGCATCTGGCGCTCGAAGACGTCCTGTGGCGGCATCTGTGCGTTCTGCCTCTTCAACTGCGCCTGATACTGTCCGACACGCTGGTCAAGCTCGTGCCGCGTAATGACCTCGTCATTTACCACAGCAGCAATCTGGTCGAGCGACTGGCGCGCCGAATGAGCCTGCGACACCGCGAGCATCGCAACGGCGGCGAACATCAGGCGGAGAAAATAGTTCATTTTCATTGGTTCCTCAGGTGCCGCAAGACGGCCGTTACTGCGAGCCGAATACCGGATCGGCGACCGGTTGGTTGATGCGGCCATAGCCGACGACACTGCGTTCGAGCAAGCTGACCGGGCTGTTGCCCACGCTTACGACACCACCGAACTCAAACTGGATGTAGTAGGCGGTGGTATAGAGGCCACTGGTGTTGAGCAGCCTGTGGCCGAGTCCGCGAAAAACCCAGCAACCACCGTTGTATTCGACCCCCGCAAGGGCTTCGGTGAGCTTATCGGCTTTCTGGTCACCCGACACCCGCGCCACGCCATAGAAATTGCCGTAGATCGGCCACTGGATCGCAAAATCGAGATCGGTGTACTGGTCACGCAGGTAGCGGTACGACATCGACAGGACCCGCGCGAAACCGGGCCGGTAGCGCACGCCAAGATTCAGTCGCTCCATCTCGCCATCGCGCGGATTGTACTGGGTGAACAGATCAAGTGTTGTCGATGGCAAGACCTGTCCAGAGAACTGCGCCAGCAAGTCAGCAATCTGCCCGGTACGTGTGCCTGTACCCGGCAAGGTGACGCGTTGATCGTTGAAGTAGTAACGCGTGCCGAACGACGCCCGCAGCAGCTCGACGCCAGTTTCAGAGTTAATCAGGCGTGAGCTGATCGCCGCAGTAATCTGGTTGGCATTCGCCCAGCGGTCCTGGCCCGAGTAGATGTTCTCGGAAAAAATCTGGCCGAAGTTGTAGTCGGCAAGTGCCGTGTCGAACACCGGCAGATCATCCTGAAACCGGTACGGCACATTGAGATAGTAGAGCCTCGGTTCGAGTGTCTGCTCGTAGGTCTTGCCACGGAACTCCGTCTGGCGGTCGAAGAACAGTCCAGAATCGAGGCTGAAGATCGGCAGCACGCGAGTTTCGTTGGAAGGCCCGGCCGTAACCCGTTCATCAAGGCTGTACTGCGTAATGTGGAGACCAGCCTTTGGCGTGATGAAGCCGGCCGGTCGCACGAAGTTGTACTGGATCTGCGGATACGTATAGGAGCGCCAGCCGGTATCGGCATTACCAAGCTGGAAATACGTGGCATCAAACGGCACTCGCAACGAAAAACCGTTCAACTCCGGGAAATACGCTTGGCCGGATACTTCGGGTAAACGGTTGTACTGGGGTGTACCAGCGATCGTCTGCAAGCGTTGTGCGAGCACATTCGAGGTAAACCAGGAACCATTTGTCCAGGACAAGGCACCTTCGCGGAACAGCGTATCAGTCGAAGTCTGCGTGACGCGGGACGACAGATCGTTGAAGTAGTCCTTGTCGCTGACCGCGTTGTAGTTCACCCGTCCCGAAAACCCATACCCGAAGGTCTGCATATGCTGGAACGAGATCGCTGATCGGTCTTCGCCCGTAACACGGTCGTTAGGCAGGTATTCCGTCTGCAACTGCCCGCTGAAGGTTGGTGTGAGATAGCGGAACTCGTTGTTGAGCTGGATGCCGCGCCGGGTCAGGATCCGCGGCACAAGCGTGTCGTCGTAGTTCGGCGCGAGGTTGAAGTAATACGGAATCGTCAGATCGACACCGGTAACGTTCGAGGTGCCGAACGTCGGCGCTAACAGGCCCGAGCGGCGATCACCCGTGAGCGGGAATGCAATCGCCGGCGTGTAAAAGATAGGCGCCCCCCCGAAATGAAAGGTCGCCCCGCTGCCGTTACCATCGTTCCGGTTGTAGTCGAGATCCAGTTCCTTCGCCTTCAAATACCAGTCCGGATCGTTCGACTCGCAGGTGGTAAACAGAGCGTTCTTCAGGATGTAGTGGTTCTCGCCAAGCAATTCCATGGATTCGGCCGAACCGAATCCCTTGACGGTCATCTTGCCGCTTCGTCCCCCCGACGTAGTCGTGCGCTGGCGCTCGATCTGAAAGGAAGGCTCGTCGAACTTGCCCTTTTGCTCATCCACATAAAGTTGCAGATGCGGTCCGGTCACGACGTCTGTACCACGGAAAAGCTTGACGTTGCCAGCCGCATCGACCATGTCAGTAAGCTGGTCGTAGCTGACTGCATCCGCCTCGAGCCGCGTTGCGTCGCGGCGAATCTTAACGGAGCCGGCTGCCTGCACCCGTACATCCTGTACGCCTTCAACCTTGTCGGCTTCTATACGCGTAGGCCCTGACGGGGTCGCAGGTCGCTGGGGCGTGCCGGCAGTCGAAGCACTCGCCGCTTGGGCAAGCATCAAACGGAAAACGTCCACCGAGTACGCGGGGGCGTCTGCAAAAGCAGGCGTCGCCGCTATCGCAAGCAGCGGCAACAGACGCGAGAATCGAAAGCGAGGCAAGGGCGGCACGCGGAGATCGGGGCTAAACGCCCCTTTGCTAAAATCGTGGATCTTACATCATGCATTTGCGCATCCCCTGCGGGGTAATGCAATCGAGGAGCTTTGCGTTTTGGATCGACTCGCGCGTCTCACCAAATGGCTGGGAGAACAACAACCCAGCCGCACTTTCAGCCTCTCGCCCGCTTCGGCCGATGCGAGTTTTCGCCGCTACTTTCGCGTCCACTTCGACAATGGCGAAACCCTGATCGCGATGGATGCTCCGCCCGAACAGGAGAACAGCGAACCCTTCATCGCCGTGGCAAAGCTCTTTGCCGAAGCCGGCGCCCATGTACCCGAAATCCATGCAACCGACCTCAACGAGGGTTTTCTGCTGCTTTCCGATCTCGGAAACACCACCTACTTCCAAGCGTTGAATGAGGACAATGCCGCAGCCCTCTACGCCGACGCGCTGGGTAGCCTTGCAGCCATCCAGCGAGCGAGCCGCCCGGGAGTCCTGCCGGAATACGACCGCGAATTTCTGACACGCGAGCTCGAATTGTTTCCAGTGTGGTACATCTCGCGCCATAAGGGCATGGCATTGTCCGAGGCAGACACCTCTGTGTTGTATGACGCCTTCGACACCATCCTCGACATTAATTGCGCCGAGCCACAGGTCTACGTCCACCGCGACTTTCATTCACGCAACCTGATGGTCTGCGAAGACCGCAACCCTGGCGTGCTCGATTTCCAGGGCGCGCGCTATGGACCGCTTTCGTATGATCTTGTCTCACTGTTCAAGGATTGCTACATCGAGTGGGACGAGGAGCTCACGCTAGACTGGCTGGCGCGATATTGGGGCGTCGCGCGCGACCTCGGCCTGCCAGTTCGCACCGACTTCGCTGAGTTTCATCGCGACTACGAATTTATGGGACTGCAGCGGCATCTCAAGGTCCTTGGCATCTTCGCCCGGCTGCACCACCGAGATGGTAAGGACGGCTATCTGAAGGATCTGCCCCGTGTCTGGAGCTACGCACGCAAGACTGCCGAACGGTATCGCGAGCTAAAACCACTCGCCCGCCTGCTCGACCGCATCGAACCCGTGCAGCGCAACGAAGGCCTCACCTTCTGATGCGCGCCTTTGTCTTCGCCGCTGGCCGCGGTGAGCGCATGCGACCGCTGACGGACAGCACACCCAAACCGCTGCTGCAGGTGGGTGGCAAGCCGCTTATCGTCTGGCATCTGGAAAAGCTCGCTGCAGCAGGTTTTCGCGACATCGTGATCAACACCGCCTGGCTGGGCGACCAGATTGAAGCCGCGCTCGGCAACGGCTCATGCTGGGATGTCCGCATCGCATGGTCGCGCGAAGGCGAGGCACTCGAGACCGCGGGCGGTATCGCGTATGCCTTGCATCTGCTGGGCGACGAGCCGTTCGTTTCTATCTCGGCCGACATATTCTCAGACTACGACTACTCGCTTCTTGTCCCGCGACTCCAAGCGATGCGCGATTCACCGTCCGCGCCCGATGCACACCTCGTGATGGTTCCGAATCCGCCCTTCCATCCGGCGGGCGATTTCGCGATCCACGCAAACAGCCAACTCGCGCTGGAGGGCGACGAGAAATACAACTACGCGGGCTTCAGCCTGCACCGCCCAGCGCTATTCCGCGATATCGTGCCCGGCTCGCGGCTTGCCATGCGGCCAATCTGGAACACATTGATCCCGGTGGGTCGTGCGACGGGCGAACTGTTCACCGGACGCTGGGAGAACATTGGCACGCCACAGCAGCTCGCCGCGCTCGACGCTGCCCTCAAAACCTGACAGGACATCAGGATGGACTTCGACCCCACTCCGTTCGCAGCCCGCCGCCAGCGCCTCTCGGAGGCGATGATCGAGGCCGGCGGTGGCATTGCGCTCATCCCCGCCGCGCACCAGTCGCTGCGTAATGCAGACGTCGAATACCCCTATCGCTTCGACTCAAACCTCTACTACCTGTCGGGATTTCGCGAGCCCGGGGCATTGATTGCCATCGTCGCCGGCAGCCAACCTCGCAGCATCCTGTTCTGCCGCGAAAAGAATCGTGAACTTGAAACTTGGGAAGGCTTCCGGCACGGCCCTGACATGGCAGGCAGGATCTTCGGATTCGACGAAGCTTGGCCGATCAGTGAGCTGGAAGCCCATCTGCCCGACCTCCTCGCCGACCAGCCGACGGTATTCAGCGCGATCGGCATCGATCGTGAGCACGACCAGCGCGTCGCCGATGCAATCAATACCGTACGTGATCGTGCGCGCAGCGGGGTCATGCCCCCTGTGCAAGTCGCCGAATTGCGGGAGATCCTCGACGAGATGCGTCTCTTCAAGGACCCCTACGAACTCGCCGCGATGCGTCGTGCCACCACGATCGCGGCAGCGGCTCACGTGCGCGCCATGCGCTTTGCACATCCCGGTCGCTTCGAATATCAGGTCCAGGCCGAACTGGAACACGAATTCATGATGGCTGGCGCACAAGCATCCGCCTATCCACCGATCGTCGCGAGCGGTGCCAACGCCTGCGTCCTCCACTACGTAGACAATCGCGCCGAACTACATCCGGGCACCTTGTTGCTGATCGATGCGGGTTGCGAAGTCGATGGCTACGCCTCAGACATCACACGCACCTTTCCGGTGAGTGGGTGCTTCAGCGGGCCACAACGCGAAGTCTACGAACTGGTTCTCGCCGCCCAAGCTGCGGCATTCGACGCGGTCCGCGTCGGACAACCTTATGTCGCCTACCACGATGCTGCAGTCGCCGTGCTGGTAAGCGGCTTGGTCGATCTCGGCCTACTTGCCGGCTCAGTCGACGGACTCATCGAATCCGGGGCCTACAAGCGCTTTTATATGCACGGTACCGGGCACTGGCTTGGCCTCGATGTTCACGATGCAGGCCGCTACAAGATCTCCGGAGACTGGCGCCCGCTCGCCGCACGCCAGGTCGTTACGGTAGAACCCGGCCTCTACATCCGCGCAGCCGACGATATTCCGGAACGCTTTCACGACATCGGTGTCCGCATCGAAGACGACGTCCTGGTGACGGAAGCAGGCATCGAGATCCTTACCGACGCAGCACCACGCAGCATCAACGACATAGAGACACTGACAAGTCAATGAGTACGGATACCGAAATCCTCGTCATCGGTGGCGGACCCGTCGGGCTCGCACTCGCCCTCGCACTGCATCGCGCGGGCCGCACTGTGCGCATTGTCGATGCCCGGGAAGCAGGTGCCGGCAGCCGCGACGCGCGGGTGCTCGCGCTTTCCCATGGCACTCGGCAAATACTCGAACGGCTTGATGCTTGGCCGTCGACCGGCTGGACCCCGATCAAGCACATCCACGTTTCCCAGCGTGGCGCGCTCGGTCGCACCCGCATTGAAGCGTGCGATTATGGCGTTCCCGCGCTCGGCTATGTCATTGCTGCCGCACGCCTTTACGAATCGCTCGCAGCCCGCGCCGCAACGGCCCACATCTCGATTGATCATGGCAAGCGCGTAGCGCACCTGCCGACTGACGACGAACGCGTGATTGCTGAACTGGAAGGCGACCGCGGCGACAGCATCACAGCACGGCTAGCTGCCTGCTGCGAAGGCGGCATCGGCGGCGACGACACCGCAGCCTTGGCGGTCAAGCAACGCAATTACGACCAGCATGCACTGATCGCGCGCGCGACAGTTGCTGCACCGCACGACAACATCGCCTTCGAGCGCTTCACATCTGAAGGTCCGCTCGCCCTGTTACCGCATGGCGCAGACTATTCGGTGGTGTGGACTGTCTCACCCGAACGGGCGGCCGAATTGGGCGCACTCAACGACACGGCATTCCGCATTGCCTTACAGACAGCCTTTGGCCATCGCGTACGCTTTTGTGGCATATCGGAGCGCGCAAGCTTTCCGCTCGGCCTAAGGGTACGCAGCCAACCAATCGGCCAGCGGCGCATCTGGCTTGGAAACGCAGCGCAAACGCTGCATCCGGTTGCAGGGCAGGGCTTCAACCTCGCACTGCGCGACGTCTGGACGTTGGCCGACCTGCTCGATTCATCCTCTGTGCCGGATCCCGGTGCAGGCGAAGTACTCACCCACTACGCCCACCGGCGCCTGTTCGATCGGTCAGGGACCATCGGGCTCACCGACGGACTCGTCCGCGTGTTTTCGAACAACGATCCACTGCTCCGGCACCTGCGCGGTGCCGGGCTGTTCGCGCTCGATACCCTGCCCCCCTTACGCCATTTCCTCGCCAAACGTATGCTCTTCGGCGCCCGCGCATGGCCTTGACCTATGTGTCGCATACCGCAGCCAAAGGCTCGCGTCGCAACTTGGACATAGATTGACCGACGGGGTCAGTGGCAGTGGGGTAGAATTACGGGCTTTTCCCAAGCGTCGCCCTCCCCATGCAGTTCGCCGGATTCACCCTGCGCAACAACCTGTTCGTCGCGCCCATGGCGGGTGTGACAGACCGGCCGTTCCGCCAGCTTTGCAAGCGGCTAGGGGCGGGACTTGCCGTATCGGAGATGGTGACATCCAACGCGTTGCTGTATGCGACGGAGAAAACTCGCCGCCGGACCGATCATTCTGGCGAGGTCGAACCTGTCTCGGTCCAGATCGCTGGCGCTGACCCGGCAATGATGGCGGACGCAGCGCGTTTCAATGTCGATAACGGCGCCCAGATCATCGACATCAACATGGGCTGCCCGGCCAAAAAAGTCTGCAACGTCGCGGCTGGCTCGGCGCTCTTGCGGGACGAAGCCTTGGTTGCGCGGATTCTCGACGCAGTGGTTTCGGCGGTACCTGGCGTTCCGGTCACATTAAAGTTCCGTACAGGCTGGAGCCGCGAAAGCCGCAACGCGGTACGCATTGCGCAGATCGCAGAGGATTCCGGCATCCGCCTGATCGCCCTGCACGGCCGCACTCGCGAAGACAAATACATGGGCTGCGCCGAGTACGACACGATCGCTGAGGTCAAATCCCGGACTGGAATTCCGGTCATCGCCAACGGCGATATCGACAGCGCGCACAAGGCGCAGATGGTGCTTGACCACACCGGCGCAGACGGTGTGATGATCGGCCGCGCTGCCCAGGGCCGCCCATGGATCTTTCGCGAGATCGAACACTACCTGGCCACTGGTACGGAATTGGCGCCGCCCAAAGTTAGCGAGATTCGCGAAGTTTGCCGAGAGCATCTCGCCAATCTTTATGCGTTCTACGGCGAGGACTCCGGCGTACGCATCGCGCGCAAACACATCGCCTGGTACACGAAGGGGCTAGTCGGCGCACATGCGTTCCGTCAAACCATGAACGTGCTCCCGGATACCACCGCACAACTATCTGCGGTAGACGACTTTTTCGGCAGTCTCTCCATGCTTGGTGACCAGCTGAGCTTCGAAGCGACCGCCGACAACAATGATATGCAGGAGCTCGCGGCATGAGCCGCTCTGACGATATTTCTGACTGCGTCCGCCGTGCGCTGGAACGGTATTTCAAGGATCTCGACGGCGAGAAGCCAACGGGTATTTATGACATGGTGTTGCGTAACATCGAGCGTCCGATGCTGGAGATCGTCATGAAACATGCGGAAGGCAACCAGACACTGGCGGCCGAAATACTCGGCATCAACCGCAACACCCTGCGACGCAAGCTGACCGACCACGAATTGCTCTGATGCCGCACCTGCGGCTGCAAAGGCTCCACAAATGAAAGTAACCCAAGCCCTTCTCAGCGTTTCCGATAAACAAGGTATCGTCGAATTCGCGCGTGAACTTGCCGCGCTCGATATCAAGTTGCTCTCCACGGGCGGCACGGCCAAGGCCCTGCGCGATGCCGGCCTGCCAGTCACGGACGTCGGCGATTACACCGGATTCCCGGAAATGCTCGACGGCCGCGTCAAGACGTTGCATCCGAAAGTCCACGGCGGCATCCTCGCGCGCCGCGATCTGCCCGAACACCTCGAAACGCTGTCAGCGCACGAAATCCCACGTATCGATCTCGTTGTGGTGAATCTCTACCCCTTCCAGGCCACGGTGGCCAAGGGCGGCTGCACACTGGAAGATGCGATCGAGAACATCGATATCGGTGGGCCAACAATGGTTCGTGCTGCAGCCAAGAACCATGGCACCGAGACCGGGGGCGTCGGCATTGTGACCGATCCCTCCGACTATGCCTCGATCGTCGCTGAACTGAAATCAACCGGTAGCGCGCTGTCGTACAAGACGCGCTTCGAGCTTGCGCGCAAGGCCTTTACCCATACGGCACGCTACGACAGTGCCATCTCCAACTGGCTGACCGCCGTCGATAGCGAAAAGCTCGCACCCGCCGAGACTCCAGTTCGCGCCGACTACCCCGCCTGCATCCAGTTTGCCTTCGACAAGGTACAAGAGATGCGCTACGGGGAAAACCCGCATCAGAGCGCCGCGTTCTACCGCGACCCCAATGCAGCCCTGGGTGGCATCGCCGGGTACCGGCAGCTCCAGGGCAAGGAACTCTCGTACAACAACATTGCCGATGCGGACGCTGCCTGGGAATGCGTCAAGGCATTTGACGCTTCAGCGACGCCAGCGTGCGTTATCGTCAAGCACGCCAACCCATGTGGTGTGGCGCTCGGCATTACGACGGAAGAGGCGTATCGCAAGGCCTTCCAGACCGACCCAACCTCGGCCTTCGGCGGCATCATCGCTTTCAATGCGCCGGTTGATAGCGCCACGGCAAAGGCTGTTGCCGCGCAATTCCTTGAAGTGCTGATTGCACCTGCATACACGCCCGAAGCGCTCGAAGTACTCGCCACGAAACAGAACGTGCGCGTCCTGACCTGCGAACTCGGACGTGTCGCACAAACCGACTTCAAGCGAGTCGGTGGCGGCCTCCTGGTGCAGAGCTCGGACAACGCGACGGTTTCGCGTGAATCGCTCAAAGTTGTCACGCGCCGCACACCGACCGAACAGGAATGGAATGATCTGCTCTTCGCTTGGCGGGTTGCCAAATACGTTAAGTCAAACGCAATCGTCTACTGCAAGGACGGCATGACGATCGGTGTCGGTGCAGGCCAGATGAGCCGTGTGGACTCCGCGCGCATTGCCAAGATCAAGGCGGAGAACGCCGGACTGTCCATCATTGGGACAGCGGCCGCCTCGGATGCCTTCTTCCCGTTCCGCGACGGCCTCGACGTACTCGCCCAGGCCGGCGCAACGGCGGTAATCCAGCCCGGTGGCTCGGTGCGTGACGGAGAAGTCATCGCTGCTGCCGACGAACAGGACATCGCGATGGTGTTCACGAGCATCCGGCATTTCCGCCACTGACTGAGGGCTTCATGAGTAGCAGAATCGTGCAGGCTGTTGTCGGCCTGCTAGGGATCATGTTGTGCTCGCTGGCGCTGGCGCAGGAGGCGCCAGCCAAAGCCACGAATTCTGATGAGCCCTGGTACACACAGGGCTGGAACACGGTAGTGACGGAGAGCACTAACATCGTCAAGGATGGAGGCTGGGACTTCTACTTCCCAGTCAAGACTTTCCACCTGCCGATCGCTTACACGGCAGAGCAGCGTGAAAAATACAATAACAGCCCGATGCCTGCGTTCGGCATCGGTCGCGGCCTGTTCCTTGAGAACGGCAATTGGGAAGGGCTCTACGCAATGGGATTCCGCGATTCCAACGACAAGCCGTCGTGGATGGCCGGATACTCGTACCGCTGGCTTTGGAGCGCGCCATCAATCAACGGTTTCTACGGAATCGGCGTCACTGCATTCCTAATGTCGCGCGAAGACTACCTTAACTACTTTCCGTTTCCGGCCGCCCTGCCAATGTTCACGCTTGGTTTTCGCAATGTTTCGTTCGAGAGTGCCTTCGTGCCCGGAGGCAAGGGCAATGGCAATGTATTTTTCATCTGGATGAAGCTCGAAGAGAAAGAAAGGCCTCGCTCATGAAACTGCTCGTCATCGGCTCTGGCGGCCGGGAACACGCGCTGGCCTGGAAGCTAGCGCAGTCACCACGCGTGCAGAAGGTCTATGTAGCGCCCGGCAATGCGGGGACCGCGCACATGCCGGGCATCGAGAATGCTCCGATCACGTCGATTCCAGTGCTGATCGAGTTCGTCAAGCGTGAAGAGATCTCGCTGACAATCGTTGGCCCCGAGGCACCACTGGCTGCGGGTGTGGTCGATGCGTTCCGCCACGCCGGGCTGCCCATCTTCGGCCCAACCAAGGCCTCCGCACAGCTTGAGTCCTCAAAGGACTTCGCCAAGCAGTTTCTCGTCCGCCACAAGATCCCGACGGCGAAGTACAAAACGTTCACAGATGCGAAACCCGCCCACGCCTACGTGGACGCAGAAGGTGCTCCTATCGTTGTCAAGGCTGACGGGCTTGCCGCCGGCAAGGGCGTCGTTGTCGCCATGTCGGTCGAAGAGGCGCATGCCGCGATCGACATGATGCTGGTCGGTAACAAGATGGGGGACGCTGGCGCACGCGTGGTCATCGAAGAGTTCATGCAGGGAGAAGAAGCCAGCTTCATCGTTATGGCCGATGGCCGCCACGCGCTTGCACTCGCCACGAGCCAGGACCACAAACGCTTGCTCGATGGCGATCAGGGGCCGAATACCGGCGGGATGGGCGCCTATTCACCTGCACCGGTAGTCACACCGCAAGTGCACGCACGCGTCATGCGCGAGATCATCCAGCCCACGCTTGCAGGCATGGCGGTCGAGGGGCACCCCTACACAGGCTTCCTGTACGCGGGTCTGATGATCGATGCTGAAGGCGCTCCGCGCGTCGTCGAGTTCAACTGCCGGATGGGCGACCCCGAAACGCAGCCGATCATGGTGCGGCTCAAGACCGATCTGGTCGAATTGGTCGAAACAGCGCTAGCGGGGAAACTCGATCAGGCAGAAGCCGAATGGGACCGCCGCGACGCACTCGGGGTGGTACTCGCCGCAGCCGGATATCCAGAGGATCCGCGAAAGGGCGACATTATTGAAGGACTCACGGGCAAACACGAGGACGTCGAGGTCTTCCATGCCGGCACTGCCTTGGCCAAGAACGATCATGTTGTAACTGCTGGCGGCCGGGTGCTATGTGTTACCGCACTGGGCGACTCGGTCAAGCTCGCACAGGCCAAGGCCTATGATGCCATCGCGCAGATTCATTTCGAGGGTATGCAGTACCGACAGGATATCGGCCATCGCGCCGTAAAACGCTGATACATGCAAGCCGACGCCAACCAGGTCAAGGGCTTTCTGCTCGAACTTCACGCCAGCATCATCGCTGAGCTGGAGGCGCTCGATGGCGAACGGGCATTCCGTATCGACCGTTGGGACCGCCCCACAGGTGGCGGAGGCATGACCGCCCTCATCGAAGGCGGTGCACTATTCGAGCGTGGGGGCGTCGCCTTTTCTCATGTCACAGGCGACAAGCTACCACCATCGGCGACCGCACATCGGCCCGAGCTCGCCGGAGCACATTGGGAGGCTATGGGCGTCTCGCTCGTGATGCATCCGGAGAACCCATACTGCCCAACCGCGCACATGAACGTACGCTTCTTCATTGCCTTGCCAGAGGGGCGCGACCCGGTATGGTGGTTCGGCGGAGGCATGGATCTAACGCCCTACTACGGCTTTGAGGAGGACGCACAGCACTTCCATCGTGTCTGCCACGACGTTCTGGCACCATTCGGCGGAGATGTGCATCGGCGCTACAAGCAGTGGTGCGACGAGTATTTCTTTATCAAGCATCGCAACGAACCACGCGGCATCGGCGGCATTTTCTTTGACGATTTGTCGGAAGGGGGCTTCGATCGCTGCTTTTCGCTGACCCATGCCGTCGGAGAAGCCTTCACTCGCGCTTATACGCCCATCCTTGAACGTCGCCGGGGGACCCCCTTCGGAGAGCGCGAACGAGATTTCCAGTGTTACCGGCGCGGTCGTTACGTGGAATTCAACCTGGTCTGGGACCGCGGTACGCTGTTTGGCCTCCAGTCGGGCGGACGGACCGAAGCGATCCTCATGTCGATGCCACCGCTCGTGAAGTGGCGCTACGACTGGCAGCCCGAGCCGGGCAGCGCCGAGGCGCGGCTATACGAAGTGTTCCTCAAACCGCAGGACTGGGCTGCCATGGCTTGACTGCAAGCGACAGTGCCCGGCGATACTCGCTGATGCATACCCCCTCACTCCAATCCCGACGCCGCGGCATCGCTGCCCGCTTCCGCGCGGACCGCATGCGCACGTCCATCAATCTGGAATGAGCTGACACATCCAGCCAAACAGGTTTCCCCGGAAGGCCGCGATCGCTCGCGGCCTTTTCGTTTTTCAGCACCCACTGGTAATAAGCGCGGGCCCCACCTGCTGCCTGATAGGAGACCATATCAGTGGTTCACGACTATCACGCCCACCTTGACCGGATGGCCAAAAAAGCAAGAGCCCTGAAACCCAACCGGTCAGCTCTCGCCGATCTCCGCGGCGAGCCTGAAGTGACGCATCGCGAGCGCTTCCCGATCGATGCGCTCGCCAAGCCGTGCAAGCTCGAGATGGGCCGCACGCGTGGGAGAAATCGACAGAGAGGCCTCAAGATAGCTCTGCGCCTTGCCCCACAGCTGCTGCTGAATGCAAAGACGACCCAGCGTGAGCAGCAGGCGTTCGTCAGAACGGCGCTCACGTACCCAGCGTTCGGCATCCGCAATCCGATCGAGCACCTTACCGCCCTCGATTCGTCCAAACCGCTCAGCGAGTTGAGAATCCCACTGCGCGTCGAGCGCATTCGAGATTGCCTCGGCAGCGAGATCGGCCTCACCCACTGCGGCGAGCAGCGGTGCCGCCCCGCGCACCAGACTGCCATCTTCCCGTTCGGATTTAGGAATCGAATTCCAGTAGCGCGTGAGCACTCCAGCATCGCCCTCTCGCTCACGCATGCTTTCCAGATGAGCACGCCGGATGAGCGGCGCAGCCTGATCCGGTGTCAATGCACGATGACTGGCGAGCTGTCGAGCAAGACGCAAAACTTCAGCCCAGTCTCCACGGGCAGCAGCAACCTGAAGCGACAGGCGCAGCGCCGCGATCTGCCTCGCACCACCACTGCGCAGGGCATCAAGCCGCTCAGCCGCGACATCGAATTCACGATCCGTCACGGCAAATTCGGCCTCCGTCATGAGGCGCGCCGCACGCACTTCGCCGTCATGCAATGACGCTTTGGCCAGCCATTCGTCACAGCGTTTGAGCTCACGCATTGCGTGAGCGGCCCGCGCCGCGATCAGCGCAGCAAGCCCACGAGACGCACCAGCGTCATGGGCCGCGATAGCCTGCGCGAAAGCACGTCCATAACGTCCCTCGAGCATGAATCGCTGCGCATCCTTCAGCGCCTGCTCGGCCCGCTCATGCTTCTGACGCTCACGAAAACCAGCGACAGCCGTCGGAAGAGAAAGCGCTCGGGCAACGACGCGCGTCGCCACATACAGTGCTGCGAAGAGCAGGACGAAAACGATCACCAGCAGATTCAGTGAAACGTGCACACGCCACGGGGCGAACACGAACAGCGCATAGGCCTCGTTGTAGGAAAGCGCGACGGCAATGCCAACCGCAAGCGCGAAGATGCCGAGCAGCCAGAGGAGGATCCGCATCGACGATCCTCAGCGCCCGCCAGCCTGGCGCACGTTGCGCAGCGCTGCCAGTGTGTCGTTGAGATTGGGCAGCTCGATCGACAGGCGGACGTTCTGCATGTTCCTCAGCTCCGCGATTCGCTGCGCCACGTCTCGATCCGCAACATCGAAATAGCGATCCATCCAAGCGGCAGCTTGTTTCGTATCATCGCGAAAAACGCGGCCATCACGCTGCAATAGCGCAAGTCGGGCAGAGAGCAGCCGCAAGCGCAGATTTTCGCGCAGGAAGACGGCTTGCGACGGCGATAGAAGCGCGGGATCAGGCCGGTCGAGCCGCTCAATGCGGATCACATTGCGAATATCGGACCAGATGTCAGAAGCGAAAGCGGCGAACCAGCTCGGCGCCTCCTCAACTGGAGCCGACTGCCCCGCCATTGGCGTGCGCGCTTTTTTTTCTGCCCGTGGAGAGTGTTCAAACGCAAGCGGCAGCGTATCGATGCGATCGATGAGATTTTCCAGCGATAGTCCAAGCGAAGAAATGTCGGCCATCGGAACCGCCTTGAGGCGATCGATGTCGTGCGCGATGGATTTGCGCAAAGGCAGCAACTGGGGTCGGTCGAACCCCGAGAGACGCTGATCAGCTGACTGCAACGCAATCAACGCCGCTTGAACGTTGCCAGCCAATTGAAGTTGCTGCTGTGCAACACCCAGCGCCTGCTCGACTTCCGCCAGCACCCACTCGTCGCGCGAACGCGAGAGATCCTGGTACAACGCCTCAAGCGCCGCCTGTTGGCCCTGCGCCTCGGCCAATTTGGCTTCGAGGACCGCTACGCGGTTACCCTGTGCGTTCATGCGCTCCTGAACGTCACGCGCCTGCGATTTGGCTTCACGTGCTGCAGCATCGGACTCGCCCAGCCGCTGAGCCACCTGCGTTTGCAGCAGATCGAGACGCGTCCGGGTTTCGATCCACTGCCACGCTAGCACGGCCAACCCTATAAGTAGCGCAATGACGAGCGGATTGCCGATCAGCGTACGCCATGACCTGCGATGCGGCGCTGAGGTTGATGCAGTTTCGGTAGCGGCTTGGGAATCCATGATGGCAATGATAACCGAGGCGTCAGGATCGGGCGCCGTAGTAGCCCAGAATGCCCTGCATGAGGCCTACATCACCCCCCGCGGTCTCGTAAACATCATCGAAACCGGCTTTGCGTGCAGCCTCAGCGATGCGGCCATGCGGTACGAATACAGGCTTTGCAGTCAGCGAAACAACCCCCTGCTCACGCAACAAACCGGCCAGATGCCGAACCGCTTCACTGCTCGTCAGTGTCAGCGCATCCGCGCGTAGAAATTCCGCACAGGAAACGAGAGGAAGGCGGCGCCGATAGCAAGTTGCGATCTCCACGGTCGCGCCTCGCTTGCGAAGCTCATCTGCCAAAAGTTCGCGCCCGCCATCCCCGCGTAGGATCAACACCCCATGCCCATGAATGCGCTCCGCGGAAAACTCTGGCAACCCGAGCACACCCTCCGTATCGAAACGATCCGGCGGGGCAAGCACATCGGCGAAGCCGGCCTCATACAGCGCGCGTGCACTTCCCGGCCCGACGGTCGCCACGGCCGGGCCAGGTGGCCATGCACGATGCTTGCGGATCTGCGTGACACCGTGTGCAACAGCATTGGCGCTGACAAAGAAAACGCGATCGAAGCTGTCGAGACGTGTGGCCAGATCGCGATAGTCCGTACCCTCATGAGGCTCGATCTCGATCAGCGGCACCTCCAACGCTACGCCACCCGCCGCCTCGATGGCTGCCGTCAATGCTGCGGCTTGGCCTGGTGGCCTGGTGATCGCTATACAGCGACCTGTAAGCACGGATTCAGGCATTGCCTGCTGCGAGTTCAGCGAGGATTGCTTCAGCACCACGCGCACGCAGCGCGTCAGCAACGGCAAGCCCGATCGCAACGGCATCAGTGGGTGCACCGCGAAGCTCTGCGCGCGCGAAGCGCTGGCCGTCAGGCGTGGCGACAAAGGCACGCAGCCAGAGCTTGGCATCCTCGATCTTGGCATGTGCGCCAATCGGGACCTCGCACCCCCCCCCGAGCGACTTCGTCAGTGTCCGCTCGGCATTCACGCATGCAGTGGTCGGCTCATCGACAAGGGGCGCCAGCCAGGCTGCAACGTCACTACGCGAGGCGAGTGCCTCGATCGCCAGCGCACCTTGCCCTGCAGCAGGCAACGACACACCATCCGGAAGGCATGTGCGAATCCGCTCGCCAAGCCCCAGCCGTTTGAGTCCGGCGGCCGCCAGGACGATGGCGTCATACTGCCCCTCGTCCAGTTTGCGCAAGCGTGTGCCAAGGTTGCCGCGTAACGGCGCGACCGCAAGGTACGGATACTGAGCATGGATCTGCGCTTCTCGGCGCAGGCTTGACGTTCCGACCACGGCTCCCGGCGGCATCTCGTCGAGGCTTGCGTATTTCGATGAAACGAGGGCGTCCAGCGGATCCTCACGCTCAAGAATCGCGGCAATGCAGAACGGGTCAAGAAGCTCCGCCGGCACATCCTTCATCGAATGCACCGCGATGTCGGCTCGGCCATCAAGTAGCGCCGCCTCCAGTTCCTTCACGAACAGTCCCTTACCGCCCACTTTTGAAAGAGTGCGATCGAGGATCTGGTCGCCTCGGGTCGTCATCCCGAGCAGTTCGACGCTGCACCCCGGATAGAGCGCAGCCAGCTTTGCTTTCACATGTTCGGCCTGCCATAGCGCAAGTGGACTCTCGCGCGTCGCGATGACGATGCGTTGGGGTGCGGACGGATTGTGGGTCATCGGATTTATGCTGCAGCGTAGGAGATTCAGGTGCCGCGATGGTACCACCGCCCGAAATCCGCAGCGTCTGATCGGCAAACCCCTGATAAAATAGGGTTTTTGTGCGGCCGCGAATTTGCCGCGCAGAACTTCCGCGTCGGGCGGGCCCCGTTTTCCCACCGGCCGCGTTCCCCCACCCCCAATCAAGACACAAGAATGAGTGATCAGGACAAGGATCTTCCGCTTAGGGAAGATATCCGGCTGCTGGGCCGGATTCTCGGCGACACGGTGCGCGCCCAGGAGGGCGAAGCGGTTTTCGATCTTATTGAGAGCATTCGGCAGACGTCGATCCGATTTCGTCGCGACGATGACATTACCGCCCGCCGCGAACTCGAAGCCATGTTGGACTCGCTCACACGCGAACAAACCAACCAAGTGGTACGCGCGTTTTCCTACTTCTCGCATCTGGCCAACATCGCCGAAGACCAGCATCACATCCGCCGTTCGCGCGCCCACGCGATTGCGGGTTCGGCTCCCCGCGAAGGCACGATGGCGGCCGCAGTATCGAGCGCGTTGGCTGCCGGAGTGAGCCCCCAGCAGATCACCCGCTTCTTCGAGGATGCCTTCGTCAGCCCGGTGCTGACGGCGCACCCGACCGAAGTCCAGCGCAAGAGCCTGCTCAACTGTCAGATGCAGATCGCCCGCCTGCTCGACACGCGCGATCGCATCCAGATGACACCGGCGGAAACCGACGAAAGCGATACCGACCTGCGCCGCACCGTGCTGACGATGTGGCAGACCCGGATGCTTCGCCCAGCCAAGCTTTCAGTGCTCGACGAGGTCAAAAACGGTCTTTCGTACTACGACTACACATTCCTGCGCGAACTGCCGAAGCTCTATGTCGCGTTGGAGGATCTGCTCGCCAAGGACGACCCGACGTGGCGGACGACAGAATTGCCGCCATTCCTGCGGCTCGGCAGCTGGATCGGTGGCGACCGCGACGGCAACCCGTATGTCACGGCCGGTGTCCTGCAGGAAGCACTTCGCATGCATTCGACAGTTGCCTTCGAGTTCTACCTCGAAGAACTACACACACTGGGCAACGAACTCTCGCTTGGAGCACCCCATGTATCGGCCTCCGACGCACTCATCGAACTCGCCGAATCCTCACCCGACCAATCACCGCACCGCTTTGACGAACCATACCGTCGTGCGCTGACTGGTATCTACGCCCGCACTCACGCGACGGCGGCACGCCTGCTTGGCATGCGGATCGGCCGCCTGCCGGTCGGCGAAGTAACCGCATACGCTACTGCCGATCAGTTGCTGGCCGAGCTCGAAATCGTTCATCGTTCACTAGTCGCCAATGGTTCCGAAACCATCGCGGGCGGCCGCCTGCGGCGGCTCCGACGTGCGGTCAAGGTATTTGGCTTTCACTTGGCTGCAATCGATCTGCGGCAGAACTCAGATGTTCACGAGCGTACGGTGGCAGAACTCTTGACCGCGGCAAACCCCGAGCTCGACTACCTCGCGCTCAACGAGGAAGGCCGCGTCGCGCTACTCATTGCGGAACTCTCGACTTCACGCCCGCTCGCCTCGCCCTTCGTTCAATACTCGGACGAAACCGTTGGCGAACTGGCGATCTTCCGCACCGCCGCCCAAGCACACCGCTTGTACGGTCCTGCCTGCGTGCCTAATTCGATCATCTCGAAGACCAATGACGTTTCCGACATGCTTGAACTGGCCGTGCTGCTCAAAGAGGTGGGTCTGCTGCGTCCGCACGAACGCACGCTGGACATCAACATCATTCCGCTCTTCGAGACGATCGGCGACCTTCAGGCGGCAAGCGGCACGATGGATCATCTGTTCTCGCTACCAGCCTATCGCGAGTTGCTTGCCACCCGAGGGCAGGCGCAGGAGGTCATGCTTGGCTATTCGGATAGCAACAAGGATGGCGGCTTCCTCACTTCCGGCTGGGAGTTGTACAAGGCGGAAATCCAGCTCGTCGAAGTATTCCGCAAGCACGAAGTGAAGATGCGCCTGTTCCACGGCCGGGGCGGCTCAGTTGGCCGCGGCGGCGGCCCAAGCTATCAAGCCATCCTCGCACAGCCGGGCGGCGCGGTTCAGGGGCAGATCCGCCTGACGGAACAAGGCGAGGTGATCTCCTCGAAGTATGCCAATCCGGAAGTCGGTCACCGCAATCTCGAAGTGCTGGCTGCGGCAACCTTCGAGGCAACATTGCTTGCGCATCCAGAGGCCGCTCCGCGCCCCGAGTACCTCGCGATCATGGACGAGCTATCCGCCACCGCGTTCGCGGCGTATCGCGGACTGATCTACGAAACCGAAGGCTTCGAGAAATACTTCTGGGAATCGACAGTGATCTCCGAGATTGCCCATCTCAACATCGGTTCGCGTCCAGCATCACGCAAGAAGACTTCCGCGATCGAAGACCTCCGAGCAATTCCGTGGGTGTTTTCATGGGCGCAATGCCGCCTGATGTTGCCCGGCTGGTTCGGATTCGGCTCGGCTGTGCAGACCTTTCTCGGAAAGCATCCAGACGGACTGGCGAAACTCCAGCAGATGTACAAGGAGTGGTCCTTCTTCACCACGATGCTATCCAACATGGATATGGTGCTGGCCAAGAGCGACATCGCAATCGCATCGCGCTACGCGGAACTCGTCCGCGACAAAGCTTTGCGCGAGACAATATTCCCGCGGATCCGTGGCGAACATCAGGCAACCATCGATGCGCTACTGGCCGTCTCGGGTCAGCAGGCACTACTCGAAGGCAATCCGCTGCTCAAGCGTTCAATCCGCAACCGCTTCCCATACCTCGATCCGCTGAATCACGTCCAGGTCGAGTTACTCCATCGCTACCGAGACGGCCACACGGACGACAAGCTCAAGCGCAACATCCATCTGTCGATCAACGTCATCGCCGCAGGCCTGCGCAATTCGGGCTGAGCGCCGGATTTCGTCCGGCGTTAACAGACAAACGGCACCCGCAACGGTGCCGTTTGTCTTGCTGGAACAACGCTCTAATCCGACGTGTCCTCACTCAAGACGGCTGCCCTCAGCACCGGCCATTGCCTGCGGCTTACGGGCAGGCGCTCATCAATCGTGTTAAGCCGTACGTTCCACTGTTCTGCTGCGTCGTCGCGCTCGAACCCCGCAATCGCTGTGCGTGCAACCAGACAATTGCGGTGGATACGAATGAACCGCTCCGGAAACTCCTGCTCCAGATGCACCAGCGACTCATCAAGGAGGTGTTCGCGCTGTGCCGTTCGCGCGGTGACGTACTTGAGTTCAGCCTTCAGGTAAAGCACTTCCGCGATCGGCACCAAGGTGATCCGGCCACGCTCACTGCTCGCAAAGTGACGCCGCGGCTCAGCGAATCCGTCAAGCAATTCACGCAAGACCGGCAAGCCGGCCCTGACCCGAGCTAGCGCGGCTTCGAGCCGTTGCGCCCGAACTGGCTTGAGCAGGTAGTCGATCGCGTTGAGCTCAAAGGCTGTAACTGCGTACTTGTCGTACGCAGTTGCAAAAATGATTTGCGGCGGCGAAGCCAAGCGCGACAAGTGTTGGGCAAGCTCGATGCCGTCCATGCCCGGCATTCGTATGTCCACAAACATCAGATCGGGCTTAGCCTGCTCATACAGGCGAAGCGCCTCATATCCGTTGGCCGCCAAACCAATAACGCGCGTCGGCTGCGTCACAGCCACATCGCCAAGCAAGTCTCGCAGACGCTCGCGTGCGGGGGCTTCATCATCGACGATGATTACGTCCAAGGGATTCACTGCTGGGTATTCTCCCGTTTGATCGGCAAGCGGATGTGCACCAGGTAGCGACCGCCGCGTCGCCCGGTTTCCATGCTGGCCTCAATGTCGAAAAAGAGCGCCAGTCTTTCACGGATATTCGCTTGCGCCATGCGGTTGCCGGAACTTTGCCGCGCTTCGGCGCAAATAGGGTTGGCAATCTCGATGTGCAGTTCCCGACCCCGTCGTTCGATGCACACGTCGATGCAACCGGGCTCAGATGACGGCTCAATGCCGTGATAGACCGCATTCTCGATCAGCGGCTGGAGCATGAGAGGGGGTACATAGGCATCCATCGGACACTGCTTGAGGTCCCAGTTGACCGTCAGGCGTTCGCCCAGACGCAAGCGCTCTAGTTCGAGATAGCGCTCGCACAAGTCGATCTCTTCCTCGAGCAGAACAAGCCTGCGGTTTTCCTGCATGAGCGCGCGAAATAGATCAGCGAGTCCTTCGAGCGCCTGCTCGGCCCGTCGCGGGTCAGACCGGATAACACCCAGCACACCATTGATGCTGTTGAAGAAGAAGTGCGGCCGAATTCGCGCGTTGAGCGCCAGCACGCGCGCCTCAGCGATCGCAGGTGTCGCTGCACTCGCCCTCCAGTGGAAACAGCTCATCATCAACATGACAGCAACAAGGGTCCAAGCCGACCAGCGGATCAGGTCAGGCTGAAACCCGAATCGCTCCAACAAGGGCACGCTGCCAAGCAGACCGACAAGCGCCAAGCCAAAAATCATCACCGCCCCGCGGCGGAAGCCGAGCCGCTGGATCGTCGGTGCAAAGAGGTACGCCACCACAAGTGCAAACAACAGCGGAAACTCAACGCATCCAGCCATGCCAACGATTTCGTCTGGCAATGCATCAACCTGCCGATTGCGCAGGAGCACGGTCAGCAACGCAAACGTGTTAACCACCAGCATCGCGCGGATCGTGACTCCAAGGTTCCTGAAGTCCGGCGCGGGAATCCACCCCTTGAGAGCCACTTGGGCATCAGGCTTTTGCCGTATACTCGTCATTTCTTGGGCGCCAACGGCGCCTTTTTCTCTGCAGCCCGCTGAACCTGTGAAAACGTTGTAGTGGCTGTCCGAACCCGAAGCGGGAAGTACATCGCTGCTTCGAGATTGGCGCATCCATCCGTTGGTCTACAGGCCTTCAGCCCGCGCCAACATATTCCCTGATTATGACAGAGCGTTCACCATCGTCGCAGGACAGCGAAGCCAAGGGCTGGTCCGGCCGCTTCAGCGAGCCCGTTTCCGATCTCGTCAAGCGTTTCACCGCTTCCGTATTCTTCGATTGCCGCATGGCCGAACAGGACATCCGCGGCTCACTGGCCCACGCGAAGATGCTCGCACGGCAGAACATCATCAGCGGTCAGGATCTCGCTGATATCGAACGCGGCATGGCACAGATCCAGGAAGAGATCCACGCGGGCAAGTTCGAATGGAGCCTTGATCTCGAAGACGTCCATCTGAACGTCGAACGGCGGCTTACGACTTTGGTCGGCGATGCGGGCAAGCGACTGCACACGGGCCGCTCACGTAACGATCAGGTCGCCACTGATATTCGCCTCTGGCTACGGGACGCGACGGATCAAGCGATCGCCTTGCTTGCCGAATTCCAGCGTGCGCTCTGCGACATGGCCGAACAACATGCTGCGACGCCGATGCCTGGCTTCACCCACCTGCAGGTGGCGCAACCGGTAACCTTTGGCCACCATCTGATGGCCTATGTCGAAATGGCGCGGCGCGATGCCGAGCGGCTCACCGACGCCCGCCGTCGCATCAATCGTCTGCCACTGGGCGCCTCGGCACTCGCCGGCACCAGCTATCCGATCGACCGGGAATTCGTCGCCCGCGAGCTGGGTTTTGAGGCAGTCTGTGAAAACTCCCTCGACGCCGTATCGGACCGCGATTTCGCAATCGAATTCACTGCCGCCGCCGCGCTGGTCATGACACACCTGTCGCGTCTGTCTGAAGAACTGATCCTCTGGATGAGCCCGCGAGTTGGATTCATCGACTTGGCGGACCGCTTCTGCACCGGCAGCTCGATCATGCCGCAAAAAAAGAACCCAGACGTACCCGAACTCGTACGCGGCAAGACAGGGCGCGTTAACGGCCATCTCGTCGGTCTGCTCACGCTGATGAAGGGCCAGCCGCTGGCCTACAACAAGGACAATCAGGAAGACAAAGAGCCCCTGTTCGATACCGCGGACACGCTGATCGACAGCCTCCGCATCTTCACCGACATGGTCCCGGGCATCCGCGTCAAGGCCGACGCAATGCGGGATGCGCTCAAACAGGGCTTTGCCACCGCTACCGAACTGGCCGACTACCTTGCCAAGCGTGGATTGCCGTTCCGCGACGCACACGAGGCCGTCGCGCGAGCGGTCAGGGAAGCCGAGACGCGCGGCTGCGACCTGCCGGACTTGCCGCTCGATGTGCTCAAGGGTTTCTCGAATCTGGTATCCGAGGATGTTTATCAGGTACTGACGGTCGAAGGCGCACTGGCGGGACGCAACCATATTGGCGGCACAGCCCCAGAGCAGGTTTGCGCGGCTGTTGCCCGCACCCGCGCCCGGCTCGGCTAAGCAGGATGTCCGTGCTGGAGGAGGCCGTCGAAAGCGCACTGCGAGGCGTGCTTGGCACCGATTTCCGGCTTGCCGGCGACGCACTGGCCGGCAAGATCGAAGGAACACGTGGAGAGCGGTTCTTCCTAAAGTTGCGCCCTGCGGCAGAAGCCGATCGGCTTTCGGCTGAGGTGGATGGACTACGAGCCTTGGCCGAGAGCGAAACCTTCAAGGTGCCCACTATCATCGTACAAGGCGAAGTCGGTGAAACGGCTTTTCTCGCCACGGAGCATCTCGACCTGAAGCCCCTGTCCCATGCAAATGGCGCCCATGCAGGAGAAGCACTCGCTACGCTCCACGCACCAAGGTCTGGAAGCTACGGTTGGCGGCGGGATAACTACATCGGAGCCACGCTTCAACACAACGCCCAAAGCGAATCGTGGCCAATCTTCTTTGCTTCCCAACGATTGCGCCCGCAACTCGCGCTGGCGGCTAGCAAGGGCTACCGGGGTGCACTGCAACAACATGGCGAGCATATCTGCGAAAAAATCGCAGCCTTCTTTCTTGAATACCGGCCCGCCCCCGCCCTGCTCCACGGCGATCTGTGGAACGGAAACATCGGTGAATTACCAGACGGGGCTCCAGCGCTTTTCGACCCTGCCGTCTGTATCGGTGACCGCGAGACGGATGTGGCGATGACCGAGCTGTTCGGTGGTTTTCCCGAAAGTTTCTATGCGACATATCGCCGTGCCCGCCCGCTCGACTTCGGCTACGAACAGCGTAAGCAGTTGTACAACCTCTACCATATGCTCAATCACCTGAATCTCTTCGGCCGCAGCTATTTACGGCAGGTGGAGTGGATGGCAACCAAGCTGTTCGACGAATTGCGCCACTAAGCCCGGCACACCTCCGTCGATATTTTTGACATTTCTGGCGGCGCTCACTTATCTGCCTGGAGAGGTTTCCCGTAGGATCTTGATTAAAAAGGCAGTTTTAAAAAGAGCGCAAAGCGCACGATTTTTGCTTTTAGACTCTTGACCGGTTCTGCAAATTCCGCTCTTGTGACGTAGTTGGGTGTCTTCAGAGCGACAGCTTGTCCACAATGGCAGGACCACGAATGGAAATCAGCACCATGCGAGATCAAGCCCCGAATCCGAATACTCTTCTCGACGACCAAAGCGAAACAGCGGGGCGGGACGTTCAGTCCTCAGCGCGCCGACGCTGGATCCTTCGCAGCGGCATCACGGTTGCACCCGTCATATTGACGCTGGCGAGTCGACCCGTACTGGGCAATGGGCTGGGACCCAACGGCTGTATATCGCCGTCGGCAACGCTCTCGGGCGCCTTGAGCCAAGCCACGAACCAAGTCGGTACCTGTAGCGGGGACGGTTATAGCGCTTGGAAGAGTCTGGCGACGGCACCCATACCGCCGGATTGGGCATCGACTGAGTTTCACCCGCTTTTCTCAAGCGATGGGGGCGTTGGCAGAAAGTTCTATAGCGCTAATGTGCCCCTTAAGTTTGGCGAAATTCTCCAGCTCAACGGTACGATGGCCGGTCAGGATGCGGCGGGGAATTTCGATCAGGACTTGGTCGCAGGCCATATGATTGCGGCGTATCTGAATCTGACCCAGAAGCCTAGCTCCATATCGGACAAGGCAATGACTGTTGTCCGGCTGCTGAAGCTCTGGCGCGAATGGGCACTCACGGGGCAGTACCTTCCATACGCTGGCGCAACACCGTGGAACGGTGCGGCAATCGTAGATTACCTGACGCGCAGCCACCTCGCCTGAGCATACCGTGCCGCGCGAACATGCCTCGCGTTGGCTAATGCGCGAGTGGGATGACGGCGCGGTCGTTTATGACCGCAAAACCGGGGACACCCACGCAATCGATCCGTTTGCGGTTGAATTCCTTTGCCTGCCCGAATCGGCACGATACGATCCGGCGCAGGCGTCAGCGCTGCTCCAGAAAAGCTTCGGCGGCGAAATTGACGCAGAAGCCCTGCGTCGTGGAATCGACGCAGCAATCAAACAACTCCGCCGCATCGAATTGCTTTGACCCAGACCATGCGCGTCGGCGATCTATCGCGCGACGAACTGCGAAGCCGGCTCCACGGCACGGGCCTATACTTGCGCTCGGGTCCGCTCGTATTCGACATTCACAGCCGCGAACCCGAAATCAGCAACAATCTGTCGCTGCTTTACGCGGATAGCTTGCTCGCGACAGGTGACTTCGCCGATTTCCATGTGGAGGTTCGGCGCGTCCGCGGGCTCCGTGGCAGGCTGAAGCCACAGATCGAATTCGTCATCGACGAACGTGGCCCATTCCAACCCCTACCACGCCCGCAATCCTTTGCGATGCTTGAATGGGGCATGAACTGGTGCGTTGCCACACAGTGCCACCAGTTTCTGGTCATCCACGCTGCAGTGGTGGAGCGCAACGGATTTGCCGCAATCCTCCCTGCTCCACCCGGCTCTGGCAAGAGCACGCTTTGTGCGGCGTTGATCCACGCAGGCTGGCGCTTGTGTTCAGACGAACTGACACTGCTCGACCCGGACGATGGCATGGTCGTCGCGCTGGCCCGACCCGTGAGCCTCAAGAATGCCTCAATCGAAGTCATCCGCGATTTCGCCCCACAGGCGATTTTCGGAGAGGAAATACCCGACACCAAGAAGGGGCGCATATCGCACCTTAAACCGCCGCGGGCGAGCATCGAGAATGTTGCACTCCGAGCCCGTCCGCGCTGGATTGTATTTCCACAATGGGAGGCGGGCGCATCGCTGTCTCTTTTCAGCCAGCCGAAATCTCATGGATTCATCCAGCTCGCTGAAAACGCATTCAACTACAGCATGCTCGGCGAAACTGGCTTCGACCTACTCGGCCGAGTGATTAACGACAGCGAATGCCTGGGGTTGCGCTACAGCCGACTCGATGACGCCATCGCTTGGTTCGAACGGGTCGCTGATGAGGCCAACCGATGATCCGCGACGCAGTACTCCCCATCATTCGCGATCCGGCCTCCGCACTTGGCCTCGGCATGCAAGGCTGGGACAACCTGTTGCGTGAGGCGTGGATCGCCAATCTTAGTGCGCGAATTGCGGAGGACCTTGCACACCTTGGACCGCCTGATCTGGTACCACCTCCGGTCCGCCCACACCTCTTGAGCGCGCGGCGGATCGCACAACGTCAACGGATCGCCACGCTCGCCGAAATCGAGCGCGTGCGGACTGCACTCGCCGATGGCGGAATCCGCCTCGTTCTGCTCAAAGGTGCGGCTTATCTTGCGGCCGACCTACCCAACGCCCTGGGACGCGTGTTCGGCGATATCGATCTGCTCGTCCCGCGAGCGTTGCTCATCGAAACCGAAGCAATGGCGCTCAAGCATGGCTGGATCGGCACCCATCATGATGCGTACGATCAGCGCTACTACCGCCAATGGATGCACGAATTGCCCCCGCTGCACCATGTAGTGCGGGAATCAACGCTCGACGTGCATCACAACATCCTGCCTGCTACAGCGAGGCGTCCGCCTGATGCAGCGCTGCTCCTGGCCGATGCAGTCGAGACCACGATTCCAGGGATCTTCGTCCTGGCTCCGCCGGACATGGTGCTCCACAGTGCCTGTCACTTGTTCCACGAGGGCGAACTGGACAATGGATTACGGGATCTCGTCGATCTGGATGGTCTGCTGCGCCATTTCGGCGGTACGCCGGATTTTTGGGATCGCCTCGAAACACGAGCTGGCGCCCTGCACCTCGAACGCCCGCTACGCTATGCGCTTCGGATGTGCGAACTGATGCTGGGGACACCATTCCCACGCCCACTGCTTGATAACCATGCACCTTGGCCCGCCGATTTCCGCGAGCGCATGCTGGAGCAGCTCTACCTGCGCGGACTCCGCCCCAACCACCCGTTGGCCGGCGACCGCTGGACACCACTCGCCCGCTGGTTGTTGTATGTACGCGGCCACTGGCTGCGCATGCCGCCTCACTTGCTCGCTGCTCATCTCTCCCGCAAGGCATGGCTACGTTGGACAGGTTTTGAATTCGGCTCGGACCACCGCGAAGAAGCCGAGATCCTGAAAGCAAAACCCCGGTCTGAAGACCGGGGTTAAGCGCCGTATCGAAGGCTGATCAAGCGCCGACGACGCCGGCTCCCTCCAGCAGCTTCTGCAGCTCGCCGGACTGGTACATCTCCTTCATGATGTCGCAGCCGCCAAGGAATTCACCACCAACGTAGAGCTGGGGGATCGTCGGCCAATTCGCATACTCCTTGATACCTTGGCGTACATCTCCGTCTTCCAGAACATTCACCGAAAAGTAGCTCGTCACGCCACACAGTTTGAGAATCTGTGCTGCGGTCGACGAGAAGCCGCATTGCGGAAACTGCGGCGTACCCTTCATGTACAGCACGACCGGGTTGCTGGTGACGGTCTGATGGATACGATCCTGCACGCTCATGTTCTGTCCTTCCAATTTCGTGGGCGGGGCACTGGGCACCCGAAAACCTTGCTTCAGATCCATTGAAGCGAAGGCAAATACTTGAGTAATTTGATCGGGTTCTAAGTGTAAGAAAACCCGCCACAGGCGTCAAACAGAACCACGTCATCCTCTATTCCGGCCACTGCCCAAGACTGACACGCTCGATGCCCGCCAGATCGTGCAACGACTTGATCTCGCGGAACCCTGCGTCCAAGAGCAGATTCCGGACAGCGGAAGATTGGTCATAACCATGCTCAAGCAACAGCCACCCACCTGATGCCAGATGTGCTGGCGCTACCTGGATAATGTGACGGATATCCCGCAGGCCATCGGGTCCCGAGACCAGCGCTGCCAGAGGCTCGCAGAGCAGGTCTCCTCGCCCAAGGTGTGGATCCTGGTCGGCGATATAGGGCGGATTCGCAACCAGCAAATCAAACCGTTCACCGGGTAGCGCGGAATACCAGTCGCTCCGAACGAAATACACTCTCGCACTGAGGGTCGCTGCATTTTCGCGTGCGATTTCCAAGGCCCTGTCGGATGCGTCGACCGCCCACACCTCGGCAGTTGGCGCCTCACACGCGAGGCTGACCGCAATCGCTCCGCTACCCGTGCCGAGATCAAGCACCCGCGCGCGCGCCTTCGAAAGTCGCTCCAATGCTGCGTCAACTAACAGTTCTGTTTCGGGGCGGGGAATGAGAACACCAGGCCCAACGGTGAAGCGACGGCCGTAGAACTCGCGCCACCCGATGATGTATGCGATCGGTTCGCCACGCTCCCGCTGGGCAACCCAATCGAAGAACATTGTCGCCGCAACGGGATCAAGCAAACGCTCCGGGAACGCAATCACCGCTGCGGCACTGGCACCACTGGCCTCACGCAAAAGCAGTCTGGCCTCGGCTTGGGTGATACGTAGCCGCGCTGTCGTAAGCGCCTCGCCAAAGCTCCAGTCGCGGCTCACTTGCGTGCTATCGCTGTGTGCAGCGGCACTTGGGTTATCAAGCTCATGCGGTGGACGCATGATGCTTACTCGCTCTCGGTCAGTGCAGCCAGCAGCTCCGCTCGATGCTCAGCGCGCAAGGCTTCAATCACTTCGCCGATATCTCCATCCATGGCAGCATCAAGCTTATACAGCGTGACATTGATCCGATGGTCGGTAATCCGGCCCTGCGGAAAGTTGTAGGTCCGAATCCGCTCGGAGCGGTCACCGCTTCCGACCAGACTCTTGCGCGTAGCAGCCTCCTTCGCCTGCTGCTCACGCATCTGCACATCTTTGATGCGCGCCGCTAGCACAGCAAGCGCCTGGGCCTTATTGCGGTGTTGCGATCGGTCATCCTGGCATTCAACGACGATGCCTGTTGGCAAATGCGTAATTCGAACAGCAGAGTCGGTCTTGTTGATGTGTTGTCCACCGGCGCCGCTTGCACGAAAGGTGTCGATCCGGATCTCAGCCGGGTTGATCGCCACTTCACCAAGCTCATCAGCCTCCGGCATCACGGCAACGGTGCAGGCCGAGGTATGAATCCGGCCCTGCGTTTCAGTAACCGGCACGCGCTGCACACGATGCCCACCCGATTCAAATTTGAGCTTTGAGTACGCATCATTGCCAACAATCCGCAGGATGACTTCCTTGTACCCCCCTAGGTCCGATTCACTAGCGGATACAATCTCCACGCGCCACCCTTGGCGTTCGGCGTAGCGAGTATACATTCGCAGCAAATCGCCAGCGAACAGGGCTGCCTCTTCGCCCCCCGTCCCGGCTCGGATTTCAAGAAAGAGATTTCGCGCGTCGTTAGGGTCTCGCGGCAGCAGGGCGCACTGTAGTTCGCCATCGAGTCTGGCAACTTCAACTCTGGCCACATCGATTTCTTCGACAGCCAGATCCTTCATCTCAGGATCGGCAAGCAGCTCCTGCGCACTCCGGCCAGCGTCCTCAGCCCGCAGGTAGTCTTGCCAGAGGGCAACGATCGGAGCGAGTTCCGAATGCTCGCGATTCAGTTTACGGTAGCGATCGATATCGCTGACTGCATCCTCCGCTCCGAGCAAGCCATCGAGTTCAGCGAGACGATGCGCAAGATGTTCGAGCTTTTCCCGAATACTGAGTTTCATGACGGAAAGATGAGGTGCGGTCGCGGTAGCGACGACTAGGAGCGGTCGAGATTGAAAAGCCGGCGCACGAGATCAGACGACTCGGCAATCTGATCCCGCTCGGCACGGTTCAAGAACTGGGTCGGCGCATGCATCAGCTTGTTGGTGATCCCTTGAGACAGCGCTTCAAGCAACGCCTTGGGATCCTCTCCACGAGCAAGGCGCTGGAGCGCCCTTTCGAGCTCAATTCGACGCAGATCTTCGGCTTGACCGCGCAGCGCGCGAATCACGGGTACCGCTTCGCGTGCCTCGACCCAATGCAGGAAGTCCGACACCTCCCCCGAAATGATGGCTTCGGCCTCGCTCACTGCCTGACGGCGAGAGTCAATGCCAGCGGCCACAATCTGCGCGAGATCATCAACGGTGTAGAGGAAAACATCATCGAGATCACGGATTTCGACTTCGACATCGCGCGGTACCGCAAGGTCGACCATAACGATCGGGCGGTGGCGGCGACTCTTGATAGCCCGCTCGACCATGCCGAGCCCAATGACTGGCAGTGGGCTCCCTGTACAGCTCACGACGATGTCGTAGTGCACCAACTGCTCAGGGAGCGCCTCAAGCGTAATCGCCTGTCCGCCGAATCGTGCGGCGAGCCCCTCGGCACGCGACAGCGTACGGTTGGCAATAGTCAATCGACGTGGCCCGCAGCCAGCGAAATGGGCGGCACACAGCTCAATCATCTCGCCAGCCCCCACGAAGAGGACATTCTGGTCGCCGACTGAACCGAAGATCCGCTCCGACATACGTACTGCCGCCGCAGCCATCGATACTACATTGCTCCCGATCGCCGTCGACGAACGAACCTCCTTAGCCACAGCAAACGTCTTCTGGAACAGCTTATGCAGTAGCGTTCCAAGCGTTCCTGCACGCTCGGCGGTCCGAGCCGCCTCCTTCATCTGACCAAGGATCTGCGGCTCGCCCAGCACCATGGAATCGAGGCCGGACGCGACACGGAACATGTGGCGCACGGCATCTGCATGAGGCAGAGTGAACAAATGGGGCGCAAGTTGAGGCAGTTCGACCCGATGCCAGTCCGCCAGCCAGTCAGCGACAGCTTCTGGCGCTTCAGTTGCGCAATACAGTTCGGTGCGGTTGCAAGTCGATAGAATCGCCGCTTCGCGAACGGGACGCTTGTGGACCAAGCTACCGAGCGCCTCCATCAATCGCTCCGGCTGGAACGCCACACGCTCCCGCAACGCGAGCGGCGCGGAATGGTGATTGATGCCAAGGGCGAACAGGGCCATTGATGAACCGGACATGGTTTCGTACAGATTCGAGCGAATATCGATCAGAAAGCAGCCAATCTAAACCGGATCAGCCACCACCGATCCCCTTCGCGTCCGCGCTGCGCAAGGCTTTGCTAGCCGCCAACGCGGGATTCTACCACCCGCCTCCGCACGGCATCGAACATGAACATGTCGCAAAAGGCCCGTATTTCACAACACTATTTGACGATCCGCAGCCGCGGTCGCCCACCGCTCGGCGGCGGATCTTCATTCCCGCCTTCGGTAAGCGTTGGCTCAAGACTCTCAGGCTCCGCCTCCTGTTGGGTAATCGCCGAGTCCTGAGCTGCCGCCTCTGAACCCACGGCCCCCACCTCGAAAGCCATACCCTGTCCGTTCTCACGCGCGTAAATCGCGGAGATATTGTCAATCGGCACATAGAGCTGATGCGCCACGCCACCAAAACGGGCCTGACAACTCATTGCCTCATTGTCCAGTTGAAACTTGTTCGTAGCGTGTGGAGCAATATTCAGCACGATCTGCCCGTCGCGAACAAAGGCGCGGGGTACCCGCACGCCTTCACCGACAATAACGGCCAGATGGGGAGTAAGCCCCGCATCCAGGCACCAATCATAGATTGCCCGGATCAGGTACGGTTTCGTCGAAGGGATATCGCTCATTTGGGCATCCGGCGTACGGCCGGAACATATCGGAAGGTCTGCGGCACCCTCGTGCCGACACGAGGGGTCACCGCATGGTTGGCTCAGCGACGCATCGCACGCTCGGAAGGCGTCAAGGCGTCAATAAACCCTTGGCGACTGAAAATCCGTTCGGCATATTTCATGATCGGTGCCGCAGCTTTCGGAAGCTCGATTCCATAGTGCTCCAATCGCCAGAGCAGTGGAGCAATCGCAACATCCAGCATCGAGAACTCTTCACCTAGCATGAACTTCTGCTTGACGAACATCGGCGCGAGCTGTGCGAGCTGATCACGAACCAGCGCACGGTTCTTCTCGGCCCCCTTGGCGTTCTTCTCTAACGCCTCGATATGAGAGAACAGCTCTTGCTCAAGCGAGTGCAGCAACTGGCGCGCCTTGGCCCGCAGGATCGGGTCAGGCGGCATCAACTGCGGATGCGGAAAGCGCTCATCGATGTATTCATTGATGATGTTCGGCTCGTAGAGCACCAGATCACGGTCGACCAGCACGGGTACGCGGTTGTAAGGATTGATTACCGCGATATCCTCCGGCTTGTTGTACAGATCGACATCGATGACCTGGAAGTCCATGCCCTTCTCATAGAGCACGATCCGGCAGCGGTGGCTGAAGGGATCCGTGGTGCCGGAATACAGGTTCATCATCGTATGTTACCCCGGTAGTTGAAATATCAAAGACGACGCGCCGCAGTTCTGCGGCGCGTCGTTAACTGCGTTGCCAGGCGATACATGCATCGCCTCAAGCCTTTTAGTGCACGTCCTTCCAGAAGGACTTCTTCATCGCATACGAAAGACCAGCCAGAACGATCAGCACGCCAATCACTGCATAGCCAATCTGCTTACGGGTGTTCTGGGCAGGCTCTCCCATCCACACCAGGAAGGAGACAAGGTCACCCATCGCCTTGTCATAATCGGCAGGGCTCAATGCGCCAGGTTTCGCCACTTCCAGTTTTTCAAGACGCGAAGTCTTATTCCCGTGGCCATCATCTTCCGTAACAAAGTGAGCCACCTGCTCGCCCTGGAGTTCCCACAGCACATGCGGCATGCCCACGGCGGGAAATATGCGGTTATTCCAGCCAGTCGGGCGCTGATCGTCACGATAGAAGCCACGCAGGTAGGAGTAAAGCCAGTCGGCGCCGCTTCCCAGTTCAGAGCCACGAGCACGCGCAATGACCGAAAGATCCGGAGGCACCGCGCCGAACCACTTTTTGGCCTCATCACGGTGCATTGCGATCGTCATCGGCTCGCCGATCTTGTCCGATGTGAACATCAGGTTATTACGGATCTGATCCTCTGACAGACCGATATCTTGAAGGCGGTTGTAGCGAAGCAAGCTTGCCCCGTGGCAATTCAGGCAATAGTTAACGAACAGCTTGGCCCCGTGTTGCAGCGATTTCTGATCGAAACTGACCGGCGCCTTGTCGAGGACGACCTCTTCCGAGGCCGTCGCAACGAACGGCAGCAGCAGCGCGGCAGCAGCCAGCGTACGAAGGATTTTCATGGTGCGGCTCATTTCCAGGTGACCCTTTCCGGTTCGGGTTTCGTCTTCTCAAGCTTCGAGTAGATCGGCATCAGCGCGAAGAACAGGAAGTAGAGGACAGTGCAGATTTGCGCGAGCATGTTGCGCGCCGGGCTGGGCGGCTGAACGCCCAGGTAACCCAGGATCGCGAACACCACGACAAAGATTGCAATGGCGATCTTTGTCAGCGCCCCCTTATACCGGATCGACTTGACCGGGCTACGGTCGAGCCAGGGTAGGAAAGCGAGCACGACCACACCCGCACCCATCATCACGACACCCCAGAACTTGGCGTCGATGAAGAACATACCGCCGATCACCAGCACGGCAATCACGGTCACGATAGCCTTCCAGATCGCTGGCGCGCGCATTAGTGCCCAGAGCCAGATCGCAGCCATGCCAAGCTGCATCACGATGAGGAAATCCGACGTGACAGCACGCAGAATCGAGTAGTACGGCGTGAAGTACCACACCGGTGCAATATGCGGCGGCGTCTTTAGCGGATCGGCAGGGAAGAAGTTGTTGAACTCCAGGAAATAGCCACCGCCTTCCGGCGCGAAGAACAAGATCGCACAGAAGAAGATCAGGAACACCACGACGCCGAAGATGTCTTTTACTGTGTAGTACGGGTGGAACGGGATGCCGTCGAGCGGGATACCGTTAGCGTCCTTCTTCTTCTTGATCTCGATACCGTCCGGGTTGAGCGAACCGACTTCGTGCAGCGCAATGATGTGCGCTACGACCAAACCGATCAGGACTAGCGGAACAGCGATGACGTGGAACGAGAAGAAGCGATTCAGCGTCACATCGGAAACCACGTAGTCACCACGGATCCAGATCGAAAGATCCGGCCCAACCAGCGGGACTGCGGAAAACAGGTTCACGATGACCTGCGCACCCCAGTACGACATCTGACCCCAGGGCAGCAGATAGCCCATGAAGGCCTCGGCCATCAGGCACAGGAAAATCAGCGAGCCGAAAATCCAGACGAGCTCCCGCGGCTTGCGATAGGAGCCGTAGATCAGACCGCGGAACATGTGTAGATAGACGACGATAAAAAACGCCGACGCGCCCGTCGAATGCAGGTAGCGGATGATCCAGCCGCCCGGCACATCGCGCATGATGTATTCGACGCTGGCAAAGGCGACCGGAATGCCGGCAGCATTCAGCGAGGCGTCCGGCTTGTAGTGCATGACCAGGAAAATCCCGGTCACGATCTGGATCACCAGCACCATCAGCGCGAGCGAACCGAAGAAATACCAGAAGTTAAAGTTTTTCGGTGCGTAGTACTCGGACAGATGCTCCTTCCACATCGAGGTGAGCGGGAAGCGTGCATCGATCCAGTTCAGCAGTTCTTGCGATTTGGTAGTCATCGCTTAGGCTCCCTTGCTGTCTTCGCCGATCAGGATGCGCGTATCGGACAGATACGTATGCGGCGGAACCGGCAGGTTGTCGGGCGCCGGCTTATTCTTGAAGACACGGCCGGAGAGGTCGAACGTCGAGCCGTGGCACGGGCAAAGGAAACCACCATGCCAATCAGCGCCCAAGCCGCTATCGGCGCCCGTCTGGAACTTTGTGCTCGGAGAGCAGCCCAAGTGGGTGCAAATGCCAATCACTACGAGATATTCGGGCTTGATCGCACGCGCTTCACCCTTGATATAGGGAGGTTGTTCTGAACGTACAGATTCCGGATCCGCCAGCTCGTTCGTATCTTTGTTCAATGATGCCAGTTGATCGGGCGTCCGGCGCATGATCCAGACCGGTTTGCCACGCCATTCGACCGTCATCATGTCGCCCGGCTGGAGTTTGGAGACATCCGCCTCCACCGGCGCGCCGGCCGCTTTGGCGCGTTCCGACGGCGTAAGACTCGCCAGGAAGGGTACTGCTGCTCCTGCCGCAGCCGCCCCCCCGACGGCCGAGGTAGCGATCACCAGATTTCTCCGGCCGCCATCCATTTTTGTATCGTCGCTCATGACCCTCTATCCCCGGAATACAACCCGATTTGCGGAATTTCGCAGTAAATCCAAGCGATTATATCGGAGTGGTCACGCCGGTTGAAGAGTCGGCGACTCCAGTCGAGCCAAGGCCCGCATCAATCCTTGCTATGCGGCAAATCGGTACTGTTAAGGAAACGCTCCAACCCGCCACGAACATTCGTTCAGATTGCGTGGCGCGAGCGTAGTGCGGCAATCTGATCAACTGATACGCCAAGCTCGGAAAGCAGTGCATCAGTATGCTCACCGAGCGTGGGGCCAATCCAGTCCGTAGCGCCAGGCGTGGCGCCAAGCCTAGGCACGATACCGGGGATGCGGAAGGGTTTTCCATCAGGCAAACGTGCCTCCTCCAGCATGCCACGCGCAGCGAACTGGGCATCTCGGAACATGTCGCCAACCGAATACACCTTCGTAGCCGGCACTTCGGCAGCTTCCAGCACCGACAACACTTCATGCGCATCGCGAGTTGCGACCCAGGTATCGATCGCAGCGTAGATCTCTTCGGCCCGGGCGCTACGGCCCGCGTTCCCGGCCAAGTCTGGGTCACATGCGAGATCTTCACGCCCGATCCCGCGCATCAGGCGAACAAAAATAGCATCACCGTTCCCACCGATGACAATGTGCTCGCGATCGCGGGTTGTGTGGGTATTAGAAGGTGTAATCCCTGGCATGACGTTTCCAGTCCGTTCCCGTACGAAACCTGCAACATCGAACTCAGGCACCAGACTTTCCATCATCGAGAAGACCGCCTCGTAGAGCGCGACGTCGACAATCTGGCCACTGCCACCGTTCTGCTCCCGGTGACGCAGCGCGAGCAATGCGCCAATAGCTCCCCAAAGTCCGGAGATTGAGTCCCCGATCGAAATTCCACTCTTGACAGGCGGGCGATCCGGGAAACCGGTGACATAACGCAAGCCGCCCATCGATTCACCGATGGCACCAAAGCCCGGTTGCTGCGCCATCGGCCCGGTCTGGCCAAACCCGGAAAGACGCACCATCACCAGACCAGGGTTATCCGCGTGCAGCATCTCCCAGCCCAAACCCAGCTTTTCCATGACGCCGGGGCGAAAATTCTCGACCACGATGTCAGCCCCGGCACAGAGCCTCCGCGCTATCGCCACCGCTTCCTGATCCTTCAAGTTGAGCGTAATCGACTTCTTATTGCGCGCCTGCACATACCACCAGAGCGAAGTCCCCTCGTACAACTTGCGCCACTGCCGAAGTGGGTCTCCTCCATCTGGCGATTCAACCTTCACCACCTCTGCCCCGAATTCGGCGAGCACCCGTGCGCAGAAAGGCCCTGCGATGAGAGTGCCGAACTCGATGACACGAACACCCGAAAGGGGTTTGGTATTACCCATGCATGTTCTCCTTGATCGAGGGGCTGCGGGTCTCGGCACGCATCCGCAGCAAGAACCGCGATAGGACATTGAACTGGATTCACGTTCCACACTCAAATCCGCAATCTCTTTGCGCGACCCAAACGACGAAACAACACTTCTCGAACTGAACAAATCTCACATGAAGATCTCGCTCGACGCTCTGGCGATGCTCGATGCAATCGACACGCGCGGCAGTTTCGCCGCTGCCGCGGACGCGCTGCATCGCGTACCTTCAGCGCTTACTCATGCTATTCGCAAGCTTGAAGAAGATCTGGGCTTTCCGCTCTTCGAAAAAGTCGGGCGCCGCTCCACGCTCACGCAAGCCGGCCGCACCCTGCTGGAGGAAGGACGCGTGATCCTTAGAGCGGCAGGCGACCTCGAACGACGCGCACGCCGGGTGGCGACCGGCTGGGAGGCCGAGTTACGCATCGCGCTTGAGACGGTTGTCGACACCAACGCCTTTTACAACCTCGTGAGCGAGTTCTACGGCAACTATGGCGGAACGAGAATCAAGCTGATGCATGAAGTACTTGGTGGCACGTGGGACGCGCTCGCAACCGCTCGTGCAGATCTCGTGATTGGTGCCGCGGGCGATCCCCCTGCCGGCTCAAGCTACCAGACATGCGCCTGGGGCAGCCTCGAATTCGTTTTCTGCGTCGCCCCGCACCATCCGCTCGCAGCACAGGCAGATCCGCTGCCGTTAGCGACGGTCCGCGAATACCGGGCGGTTGTGATTGCCGACACCTCGCGGCAGTTGCTGGCACGGAGCGCCGGCCTGCTGGATGGACAGGACACTCTGACGGTGCCCGATCTCTCATCCAAGACTCTGGCCCAGCGTGCTGGCTTAGGTGTGGGAAGGCTGCCACGCATGCTGGCTGAAGCCGAAGCTGCTGCCGGGCGGCTGGTAATCAAGCGGCTAAACGAAGAGAACCGCCCCATGCCGCTCTCACTCGCATGGCATGCGCGTCATGAAGGGCGTGCGCTCGAATGGTTCGTGGCACGTCTCACGGAATCGGGCTGCGCCGAAGCTCTGCTGATCAGGCACTTGGCAACCTGAGACGTTACCGGTGATCGGCCATCTCACGGGCATTGGCAATCGACATCCGCCGGACGGCTTCTGCCGCCACAATCTGGTTGCGCATGCCCTCTGGAAGCGGGGCACCTCGTTCAACCTCAAGCGCTGCAATAACCCGCTCGGCCGGATCGGCGATTCGCCCAGCCGGCGGCATCGCCTTGCGGATCACGGATTCGGGTTGCCCAGCAATGCGCGCAACCGTCCGCACGAAATGTGTATTCGCCTTGCGTGTCTGCGCCTCGACGTAGGCCGCCTGACCAGGCGTCGGCGGCTCCGTTGCACCGAGTGCCGTACAGAAAAACCACTGCGCAGCAAGCAACGCGTACCAGCAACTTTTGTTTTTCATCGCCCAGATCAAGGCAACAGAATGGTCGAACCCATCGTTTTACGGGCTTCGAGATCACGATGCGCTTGGGCCGCATCGGCCAGTCCGTAACGCTGGCGTACTTCGATCTCCACCGTTCCCGATACCACCACATCAAAAAGATCGCGCCCCATTGATACCAGCGCCTCACGTTCCGCCGCATACCCGAACAGCGTGGGACGCGTCAGAAACAGTGAACCCATCTGCGCCAGAATGCCGATATCCAACGGCGGCACAGGCCCAGAGGCATTTCCATAGCTCACCATCAAGCCGCGCGGCTGCAGGCACGCCAAGGAATCCATGAAGGTATCGCGGCCGATCGAGTCATAAACGACCGGCACCCCCTTGCCGCCAGTGATCTCGCGTACCCGCTCGCTGACCTTCTCGGTACGGTACAGGATGGTGTGATCACAGCCATGGGTGCGCGCAAGTGCCGCTTTTTCTTCTGTACCAACCGTGCCAATAACGGTCGCCCCCAAGGCCTTGGCCCACTGGCACACAATCAAACCCACGCCGCCAGCTGCAGCATGGATCAGGATCGTATCGCCCGCTTGCACGCCGTAAGTCTGTCGTAGCAGATACTGGGCGGTCAGCCCCGCAAGCATCATCGCGGCACCGGTGTCGAAATCGATCGAATCAGGTAATCGCAGCAAGAGGTTCGCCGGCATACACCGCGTTTCGGCGTAGGCACCGATCGGTCCACCGGCATAAGCCACGCGATCGCCCACGGCAAAGAGTTCGACCCCCTCACCTACAGCATCGACAACCCCGGCCGCTTCAAGTCCGATACCCGATGGCAGCGGCACTGGATAGAGGCCAGTACGATGATAGGTGTCGATGTAATTAAGTCCGAGTGCGTGATGCCGCAACCGGACTTCACCCGCGCCTGGTTCTGCAACCGGAACGTCTTCGAGTTTAAGGACGTCGGGGCCGCCAATTTCATGGAAACGGATAGCCTTGCTCATTCCCTTCTCCCGTAGAACCGCGGGCACTAAAGCTCAGCGTCCGCCCATCGCATCAGCTGCGGCTTGCGCTACCGCCACAGCTGTGATGTTGACCAGCCGACGAACTGTTGCACTCGGCGTAAGAATCTGCACCGGACGTGCAGCACCAAGCAGGATTGGTCCAATCATCACACCGTCGCCGCCGCTGACCTTGAGCAGGTTGAATGCAATATTGGCCGCATCCAGATTCGGCATGACCAGCAGATTAGCCTCACCCTTGAGCGTGGATCCTGGATTCACGCGTTCACGGATCTCCGGCGAGAGCGCGGCATCGCCATGCATCTCCCCGTCGGCCTCGAGGTGCGGCGCAATCTTGGCGAGAATGTCGCGGGCCTCTCGCATCTTGCGTGCAGAGGCTGAGGGCCGGCTGCCGAACGAGGAATGCGACAGCAGCGCGGCGCGCGGCTCGACGCCGAAACGTCGCAGCGCATCAGCTGCCATGCGTGCGATTTCTGCCGTCTGCTCCGCATCAGGATTTTCGTGAACGTGCGTGTCGCAGATAGCCATCATGCGGTTCGGCAGCAGCAGAAGATTCATCGCCGCAAGCAGCTTCACGCCATGGCGCATGCCAATCACGTTACTGACATGGTGCAAGTGATCAATGTAGGAACCATAGGTTCCGCACACCATCGCGTCGGCATCGCCCCGATCAAGCAGCATGCAGCCGATTAGCGTGGGATCCCGCCGCATCTCAGCGCGAGCGATATCTGGGGTCACGCCATCGCGCACCATGCGATTGTGGTACGCAGTCCACAGCTCTCTATAGCGCGGATCATCCTCAAGATTGACGACATCGAAATCGCGCCCGGCCACGAGATTGAGACCGTATCGTTCGATCCGCATATCAATAACGGCGGGACGCCCGATCAGGATGGGTCGCGCCAAGTTCTCATCGATCACGACACGTGCTGCGCGCAGCACTCGCTCGTCCTCACCTTCGCAATAGACGACGCGCTTCTTCTCGATCGGCACCCGCTTTGCGGCAGTAAACACTGGCCGCATGATCGTGCCCGACTGATAGACGAATTCGACAAGCTTCTGGGCGTAGGCGTCGAAGTCAGTGATGGGTCGCGTTGCCACACCCGACTCCATTGCCGCACGCGCCACCGCTGGCGCGATCTTGACGATCAGCCGCGGATCGAACGGCTTCGGGATCAGGTATTCGGGGCCAAAGCGCAGGTCACTGCCGCGATATGCCATAGCCACAACGTCGTTCTGCTCGGCACGCGCCAAGTCTGCAATTGCGCGCACACATGCGAGCTTCATCTGCTCGGTGATCCGGGTGGCCCCCACATCGAGCGCACCCCGGAAAATGAACGGGAAGCAAAGAACGTTATTGACCTGATTCGGATAGTCCGAACGGCCTGTGGCGATGATCGCGTCCGGACGAGCCGCCTTGGCCTCCTCGGGCATGATTTCGGGCGTCGGATTAGCGAGCGCGAAGATCAGCGGACGCTCAGCCATCCCCTTCACCATCTCCGCTGTCAGCACCCCTGGGGCCGAGAGCCCCAAAAATACGTCAGCGCCATTGATGACCTCTCCAAGCGTACGTGCCGACGTGTGCTGCGCATAGCGCGCCTTGGTGGGCTCCATGCGCGCTTCGCGGCCAGCCCAAATAACGCCCCGCGAATCGCAGACGAACACGTTTTCACGCTTGAGGCCCAGTTCGCACATCAGATCGAGGCAAGCAATCGCTGCCGCTCCCGCGCCGGAGCAAACCACGCGAACCTCTTCAATCTTCTTGCCGACAACTTGAAGCCCGTTGAGAAGCGCTGCCGACGAGATGATCGCCGTGCCATGCTGGTCGTCGTGAAAGACCGGGATGTTCATGCGCTCACGCAGCTTCTGCTCAATATAGAAGCACTCGGGCGCCTTGATATCTTCGAGATTGACGCCGCCGAGCGTAGGCTCCAGCGCCGCGATGATATCGATCAGCTTGTCCGGATCGTTCTCCGCCAGTTCGATGTCGAATACGTCGACACCTGCGAACTTCTTGAACAGGCAACCCTTGCCCTCCATGACGGGCTTGCCAGCGAGAGGACCAATGTTTCCGAGCCCAAGCACTGCCGTACCGTTGGTCACCACACCAACGAGGTTGCCGCGTGAAGTCAGTTCGGCAGCCTGGGCCGGGTCATCGACGATTGCGTTGCACGCTGCGGCAACGCCGGGGGAGTATGCGAGCGCAAGATCGCGCTGGTTGGTAAGCCCCTTTGTCGGGGTGACCGAGATCTTTCCCGCAGTGGGGCGGCGGTGATACTCAAGTGCCGCTTCGACGAAATCCTTGTCCATTGTTTTCCAGCCTCTTTTCGATAGGGGTGCGGCCCACTGCGGCGGTGGGCCAAAGAATCGGACGAATGCTGCAATGGGGGGTGCGATGCGTTCTCACACATCGCAGTGCGCACGACCGAACCGATAAGTTTAGCGCAGCTTGCGAGACAGGATTCGGGCGATTCAGTTGCTGGGCCAAGAAAAGCGCACCAGCGAAACCCAAACAACATCTCGTGCAGCACGGACTTTTTGGCACAATGCGGTGGTGCACAAAACCCAGGAGATACGACGTGCGACGCGTGGTGTTCAACCAAAAGGGCGGTGTAGGCAAGTCGACCATTGCCTGCAATCTCGCGGCAATTGCTGCAGCGCGGGGGCTCAGGGTACTGGTGGTGGATCTCGATCCACAGGCCAACAGCAGCCACTATCTGCTCGGCAAATCTGCTGACGAGCCGGGACGCACGATTGCGGATCTATTTGAACAAAGCCTGAGGATCCGTCTCGAATCAGACAGTGCAGCGTTGTTTATTCGCCCTACCCGTTTCGAAAGGCTCGATATCCTGCCTTCCTCCTCCACTCTCGGTGAACTGGCTGCAAAACTCGAAGCCCGCTACAAGATCTACAAGCTGCGCGATGCGTTGGCAGAACTCGCCGGAACCTATGACGAGATCTATATCGACACACCACCCTCCCTGAACTTTTATTCGCGCTCCGCCCTGATCGCCGCCGACCGCTGCCTGATTCCATTCGATTGCGACGACTTCTCTCGCCGAGCACTCATCGCGCTGAGGGAGAGCATTGAGGAACTGCGGTCGGACCACAATCCCGCACTGGCCGTCGAGGGTATCGTGGTCAATCAGTTCCAGCCTCGAGCAAGCCTGCCCCGGCAGGTTGTCGCTGCACTGATCGCCGACGGACTCCCCGTACTGAAGCCGTACCTGTCGGCCTCCGTCAAGATCAAGGAATCACACCAGTTTGCAGCCCCGCTGATTCATCTGGAGCCAAACCACAAGCTGACGCAGGAATTCGCAGCTCTGTATGACGCAATCTCGGAGCAGTCCCAACCCGTCAGCCAGACAGAAAGCCAGAAAGCAGCCGATTGAAAGTTTCCGGCTGCTCAACACAGGCAAGGTGGGCAGCATCCGCAATCTGTGCGAAATGCGCTCCCGTAATCATTGACGCCAGTTCACGCGCCAAATCCGGGGGTGTTCCGACGTCATGCTCGCCGCACACAACAAGCGTCGGCGCGCGGATTGCACCGAGACGGGAACGCGTATCAAGACCAGCGATCGCCGCACAGCAACCGATATAGCCTTCGCGCGGCGTGTTCGCGATCAGTTCGCGGATCTGCAACAACCGCTGCGGGTTTGCCGCCCGCCACGCTGGCGTGAACCACCGCTCCAGTGTCCCCTCAACAAATGGCGCCACACCTTGCGTCGCAACCACTCGTATCCGCTCGGGCCAGCCAGCCGCTCCAACAGGCGGATAGGCTGCAAGCGTATCGGCGAGCATCAGTCGCCTGACGCGCTCGGGATACTCGAAGGCGAGATGCTGGCCGACGAAGCCGCCAATCGATATACCCACCACATCACTTTGCGTAATGCCCAGCTCGTCCCACGCACCAACCACGTCTGCCGCCAAATCGGACAGTGAGTAAGGCGCAACCGGGACCGCGCTGCGGCCATGGCCTCGAAGATCCAAGGCGAGAACCGAGTACTGCGTCGACAGCTTGGCAACTTGCGCGGACCAGATGCTGTGGTCTACACCAAGCGCATGCAGCAGCGTCACCCAACGCCCTTGACCGCTGCGCTCTCCCCAAAGCCGAACCGCTTTCCTGGATGCTTGCATCAGCCTCTCCACAGCCACAAAAACGTGAATGATCAGGTGTTTCTATAAGACGCCCGCGTCAACACCAATCTGACCATCGAGCATTTCTTAAGAATTTCAGCCCAACCTAGATCATGGTGCCTTTTTGTGCCATCTCTAACATGTGCAGCCAAACAAACGCAGGCCGCGAGTCGGCGTTCGGGCCCGAAACTTAAGTCGAGTCACAAGGCCAGTCGGAGCTGCAAGAATTTCCCTCTTGAAGCAGGAGCATATTATGCCCGTCAGCACACTGGCCGACCTCGACGCATTGGTCTCACGCGTCAAAGCGGCCCAGCAGAAGTACGCCAGCTTTTCCCAAGAGCAAGTCGACCGGATCTTCCGCAACGCGGCACTTGCCGCAGCCGATGCCCGCATCCCGCTCGCCGTCCAGGCGGTGGACGAATCCGGCATGGGCATCATCGAAGACAAGGTCATCAAGAACCACTTTGCGTCCGAGTACATCTACAACAAGTACAAAGATGAGAAGACCTGCGGCATCCTTGAGGAAGAACCCGAATTCGGCATCATGACGATTGCCGAGCCCGTGGGGATCATCTGCGGCATCGTGCCAACGACCAACCCGACCTCCACCGCAATCTTCAAGTCACTCATCGCCCTCAAGACCCGCAACGGCATCATCTTTTCGCCGCACCCGCGCGCGCGCAAGGCTACCAACGCCGCCGCGCACCTCGTGCTTGAAGCGGCAGTCGCCGCTGGCGCACCGAAAGACATTATCGGCTGGATCGACGAACCCTCCGTCGAACTGTCCAACGCGCTCATGCGCCACCCCGACATCAATCTGATCCTCGCCACCGGCGGCCCCGGCATGGTCAAGGCCGCATACTCGTCCGGAAAACCGGCGATCGGTGTCGGTGCAGGCAACACGCCGGCCGTCATTGACGAAACAGCCGACATCAAGCGCGCCGTCGCTTCCATCCTGATGTCGAAGACCTTCGACAATGGGGTGGTCTGCGCGTCCGAGCAATCGGTCATCGCTGTCGATGCTGTATATGACGCGGTGCGCGAGCGCTTCGCGCATCACGGTGGCCACCTGTTATCGAAGAAGGAAGCCGATGCGGTCCGCAAGGTCATCCTCGTCGAAGGCAATCTGAACGCCGCGATCGTTGGCCAGTCTGCGCTCAAGATCGCGCAGATGGCCGGCATCGAAGTGCCGCCCTACACCAAGGTGCTGATCGGTGAAGTGTCCGACCTGACCGAGGCGGAAGCCTTCGCGCACGAAAAGCTCTCACCTACGCTGGCAATGTACCGTGCCCGCGACTTCATGGACGCTTGCGACAAGGCGGCGGCGCTGGTTGCCCTCGGCGGCATCGGCCACACGTCTGTCCTCTACACCGACCAGGATCTGCAACCTGATCGGGTCCGCCACTTCGGTGACAGGATGAAGACCGCACGGATCCTGATCAACACACCGTCCTCGCAAGGCGGCATCGGTGATCTTTACAACTTCCGGCTTGCACCATCACTCACGCTTGGCTGCGGTTCATGGGGCGGCAACTCGATTTCCGAGAACGTCGGCCCCAAACACCTGATCAACAAGAAAACCGTAGCAAAGCGAGCCGAGAACATGCTGTGGCACAAACTCCCCAAATCGATCTATTTCCGTCGCGGCTGCCTACCGTTCGCGCTTGAAGACCTCCAGGGCAAGAAGCGTTGCCTGATCGTCACCGATCGCTACCTGTTCGAGAACGGCTACGTCGACGAAACGATCGATCTGCTCAAGAACCAGGGCATGGAAGTAGAAACCTTCTTCGAGGTCGCAGCCGACCCGACACTGGCCGTGGTGCGCAAAGCCCTCTCGCTCGCCAACGCGTTTCAGCCCGATGTGATCCTGGCGCTTGGCGGCGGTTCACCGATGGACGCAGCCAAGATCATGTGGGTCATGTACGAACATCCGGACGTCGCATTCGAAGACCTCGCACTGCGCTTCATGGACATCCGCAAGCGCATATACAAGTTCCCGAAACTGGGTGTGAAGGCCCAACTCGTAGCCGTTCCAACCACTTCAGGCACCGGCTCGGAAGTCACACCCTTCGCCGTGGTAACCGACGAGCAGACCGGCGTAAAGTATCCAATCGCCGACTACGAGCTGACGCCGAACATGGCGATCATCGATGCGAACCTGGTGATGAACATGCCGCGCTCGCTCACTGCCTTCGGCGGCATCGACGCGGTAACCCATGCGCTCGAAGCCTATGTGTCGGTGCTGGCCAACGAGTACTCAGACGCACACGCCCTGCAAGCCCTCAAACTACTCAAGGAATACCTGCCGTCCTCATACGAGAACGGCGCCAAGGATCCGAAGGCGCGCGAGCAGGTCCACAACGCAGCGACGATCGCTGGCATGTCCTTCGCCAATGCGTTCCTGGGGGTGTGCCATTCGATGGCGCACAAGATCGGCGCTGAATTCCACATTGCGCATGGTCTGGCCAACGCGCTGCTGATCACAAACGTCATCCGCTACAACGCGGCCGATATCCCGACAAAGCAGGCGGCCTTCAGCCAGTACGACCGTCCGCAGTCGGTAGCCCGTTATGCACAAATCGCTCGTCACCTCGGCATTGAGGCACCGCGCGACCACGCACGTGTAGAGAAGCTGGTGGAATGGGTGGAAGACCTCAAGAAGCAGATCGGTATCCCAGCTTCGATCCAGGCGGCTGGCGTATCGGAAGCGGACTTTCTCGCCAAAATCGACAAGATCGCAGTTGACGCCTTCGATGACCAATGCACGGGTGCAAACCCGCGCTATCCACTGATCAGCGAACTCAAGCAGCTATTGCTCGACAGCTATTACGGTCGAGCTTATGTGGAACCCTATGAACGCGTCGGAGAACCGGCCGCCGTGGCGGAAAAGAAAGAAGGCAAGCAAGCGGCATAATTTGCCAGCAAAACTGAAAACGCCCCGGCGACCCCGGGGCGTTTTCGTATATCACTGCGCCAATCGGATACGGATCGCAGTTGCCCAGCACCTTCCAGAACCAGAGCCTGGGGCGCGCTACCCGCCCAGACAACCACTCTGCCAGGTCGCAATCCCCTCTGGAGCCAGCCATGCCCGATCGCCCCATCGTCGAGAAGTCCGCAACCAGCGGATACAAGAAATCCACCCTGCTTGAGCAGGATCCTGCTCGCTACATCCTGCGTTGCGTTCTCGCCGGGATGTACCTATCGATTGTGGTGCTTGTTTTCTGGTCAATCACCCACAACATGAGCGACCCCTCCGTCGGCAAGCTCCTGGGTTCTTCCTTCTTCGGGGTCGGCCTGTCGATCATCGTATTCACGAACTCCGAGCTATTCACCAGCAACAACATGTACATGGCCGTCTCATCAGCGGAAGGCCGCACGAGCTGGACGCAGAGCGTGAAATTGTGGACGGTCTGCTGGCTCGGCAATTTCGTTGGAGCAGTGCTACTCGCACTAATCCTTGCGGGTGCTGGTGTGCTGGCAGAACTCCCCCCTGACCACGCGCTCTACAGTGGCGCTCTGCACAAGGTTCACCAGAGCGCCAGCGCCATCTTCTTCAAAGGCATCCTGGCAAACTGGGTCGTCTGCCTTGCCGTTTGGATGTCGCTGCAGATGAAGGAGGAAGTAGCCAAATTGCTTTCCCTGATTCTTGTGGTGTTCATCTTCCTCTATCTCGGTTTTGAACACTCCATCGCCAACATGGGCACATTTTCGATGGCATTGCTTGGGGGACACAGCACGCTTACCCTGGAAGAAGCGGCTTTCAACCTGCTTTTCAGCACTGCAGGCAACATCATCGGCGGAGCGGTCTTTGTCGGGCTGCCCTACCGTTTCCTCAGCCCCGGGGCACGCCATCTGACACATAACGAAGCTCAGGGCGTGGGACTGAAACACCCATGAAGTCTTGACACTTCCTGAGACGCTACGGAGAGGTTGCGGCACCAGAAAAATCTGATCAAAAGCGTGAAAAATTCACGTTAACCCTAATCAAGCCCTTTCGCCTTAGTCCGTTAGATGACCATCCAGGCGGCTTTGACAGCCAAACCCTCAACGGAGGTCTTCGTGAACATCGGACAACGTCTAACCGCGCTCGTTACTGGCGCGGTTGCCATTCTTCTCTTAGTCGGGGGTAATGCGCTCTACCAGTTCAAGCAGGTTGAAGCGCACGTAAACAGCCTATCAAACGTGGCGATCCGCGGCCTTGAGACAGGCTCCACCATCCGCGTGCTGTATCGCCGTGCGGAGGCCTATTCACTGCGCTACATGTTGGAAGACAACGAGGCTGATCGCGCCAAACTGACTTCCCACATTCAGGAAACCCGCGACGAACTCACGAAAGCGTTTGCCGAGTACGACTCGTCGATCACAGACCCCCAGGATCGCTCCCTTTTCGAAGCAGCCAAGACCTCGGTCAACAATTACAACGCTATCCTCGACAAAGCCCGTGGCATTGCAAACCGCGGTAACCAGGAAGCGGCCCTTCAGATCATTAATAATGAGGGCGAAAACGCTGCTGACGCGACAACAGAGGTCATGCGAAAACTCATGGCCCACAACTCAGAAGTGGCAACCCGCGATATCAAGGCGGTCAGCGCGTTGCAGGATGAAGCGTTCGGACGCCTTGTTGCAGTGCTGGTCATTTCGATCACACTCCTCGGAATCGCCGGTTACATGCTGATCCGCAGCATCCGTCGCCCATTGATTGAAATGCGGAGCGTGATGGACAAAGTTTGCAGCTCGCTCGACCTGACCCTTCGTGTCAACGGCTCCAAGCAGGATGAAATCGGCCAGGCAATGAGTGCATTCAACCGCCTGCTCGACAACCTCCAGACCAGCCTACGCGACATGAGCCAGAAGATCACTCAGGTGTCAGGTTCTGCCGCGGAAGTTTCCCGTACGGCCGGAGAGCTCTCCGACACGGCCGGCTATGCAAGCGAAGCCGCCTCCACAATGGCTTCGACGGTCGAAGAAGTCACTGTCTCAATCAACCATGTCGCTGAACGCGCTATCGAAGCCGATGCACTGTCCCGCGAGTCGGGCCAGCAGGCAGCGGGCGGAGGCACCGTGATTGAGCGGACGGTAGGCGAAATCACCTCGATCGCGGGCGATGTCCGTGAGTCCGCAGGCAAGATCGCTGCGCTGCAAGCACAGACGGAGAGCATCGGCGCCGTTGTAAGCACAATCAAGGAAATTGCCGACCAGACGAATCTCTTAGCGCTCAACGCGGCAATCGAGGCAGCGCGCGCTGGCGAACAAGGTCGTGGCTTCGCCGTAGTCGCAGACGAAGTAAGAAAGCTGGCTGAACGTACGACTGCTTCAACCCAAGAAATCGAGAATACGATTCTCGCAGTGCAGTCGGGCGCCGACCAGGCGGTTCTGCGCATGCAGGAAACCGTTTCCCGCGTCGAAGCCAGCGTTGAAGCCGCACGCGAAGCCGGAACGGCAATCAGCGGCATTCGCAACAGCTCTGCGGAAGTCGTCAAGCGCGTCGCAGACATCTCAAGCTCGATCCGCGAGCAGGGCGTCGCAAGCAACAGCATGGCCCAAGTAGTCGAACGCGTGGCCCAAATGTCCGAAGAGAATAGTGCCGCCGCCAGCCAAGCAGCCCAATCTTCAGCAACCCTGCAGCACCTTGCTGAAGAGATGGAGGCTACGGTCAAGCGGTATCGCGTCTGACCGCTGGCGCTTCGCCATTCCTGGCAAGTTCACGAAGAAACGCCCCCCCGCATCAGGGGGCGTTTTCCTTCATTCCCTCACAACTTCTCCTGATCAGGAACTTGCCATTCGTCGCGTGGCTTTGGCATAGACACGCCCCGGAATCAGCCGCAAGAGCCTACGTACATACGCGGCTCTGCCAGGGTAGTGAATCTCGAAGCGTCCATGCGCAATGCCTTCGAGAATCTGTTTCGCAGCCTCCCGTCCCTGCGCTACTGAATCTGGACGAAGACCCATACCCAATGCATCGGAAGGCGCAGGGTTGAAGAGAAATACGCTCACGCCCTTGCTCTTGAGATCCCGATGCAAGGCTTCAGCGAAATTGACGACCGCAGCCTTGGCAGCACCAGATACGAGTGTGCGAATCTGCCTGCTGTCGCCTGCGACGCTACCTACGATTGCGATCGCGCCCTCTCCTTGCTGCAGCAGCTGGGGCAGTACCGCGGCCGCACCATTGATGACGCCCATAAGGCTCGTTTCGATCGTCTGGCGTGCGCCCTCGATGGTCAAATCACCAGCACCCAGCGGCGCGCCCCCCCCTGCACCAACACTCAGCACCACCATATCGACCCCCCCCCACGTATCGAGCAACTGAAGCACGGAGGGTAGAAGGGTTCCTGGCGCAGTCAGATCCAGCGGCATGGCGATACTGTCGGGATGGCGCGAGACAAACCGCTCAAGACGGTCGCGATTGCGGGCCGAAAGAGCCAAAAGTGCCCCCTGCTCGGCGAGCAGGTCTGCAAGTGCGGCTCCGACCCCGGCAGTCGCGCCGATGATCCAGACGCGCTTTTTCTTCCAGTTGCGTATCGGCGTGTTCGATGGCATCTCTAGGACGAAGGTCTCGAACGGTCACGGCACGGAGCCTCGCATCACCCCATGGTGAAGCTGCTCCGAACCTGCTTGGCGCGATGCCAAGAAGGACGAACATCGCCCATGAAGTCTATCGAGCCCCGCAAGCATTTGTCACGATTTATAACAAATAGCAAGTGCATTGCACCGAAATGCGCCCACCTACCCCAGGCAGATGAACGCCTCCATTCGCAACGAAACCGATCGTCACTTAGCGCGGATCTGACTGCGGGCAGGCCAACCCCGGTAAGCGCGGCACCCCATCAAACACACTATTGTTGTGAATGATGAGTTTCAGGTGAATCGCGTCGGAAGACTCGAGCCCCTGAATCGGAGCTGCATCACCGCCAGGGTATACCACTGCAGTCATTGCAAGGCCGAGGAGGATCGAAGTGTGCGACATGTGTCTCTCCCTGTGGGACCTGGGGCTAGTCCGCTTTTGTCATGGACAAGACGTCCTGTATTTCACAAATTAGATCTTTCGCTGACCACCGTCAAATACTTACCCAAAACAAACGGGCAGGAGCGCGCAAAACCCTGGCGCCACAAGAATTAGCAGCAGAACGTGTCTTTCGAAGAAAGACAAACCCCGGTTTTACATTGCACCAATTGCTGCATACGCAGGGAATAAAGAAATTTCGTGGCCGCTCTGTGGTCAAATTGACTGCTGCGCAGGCACAACCTGAAGAGCGACGATATGGACGTCGCCGAATCACTCATACGAAGCGATTGGAAACCTATTGCGCATCGCAGTCACCCTGCAGATCACAGGGCGCTTGCACCTAAATGTCATGAGTTATTTTCAGAAACTCTATGACAATCATAGCGTTAGAGGATATTGCTGCGCGTAACGACTGTATTCAAGTGGGCACTCAGGCTAGCAAAAGCTGGACTTTGGGCGCCAGTCGACGGAAATCGGCTCACAAGAACCCTGTCACAGAGCCGTTCCTGTTGCTCCGATTGATATGCAATATAGATGCAATCGCCCTGCTGCAGATCAGAATACGGCCGAAGCAGCATATTCTCAGCAGGAAAAGAAATTCTGATGCGTTGCAGCAATCGGGGCCAGAGGAGAAACACAAGAATCAATGCGGATACAAAATCGATACGGAATTTCGTCCTGTCATACCAACAAGAAAATTGCATGCGCTGGAAAAACTTACCATCTGCCGTAGCAAGCCACGATCTTGATCTCCCCTGCCAGACATTCCGAATCCACGATTTAAGCTCCCTCGCACGGATTTCTGCTGAGACAAACAAATGTGAGGCCGCCACAAGGCACAAGCCCCATAATGTCAGCCGATACCGACAATGAGAGCGATGCCATGCTGTACCCCGATCTTTTCAAATCACTCGAAGCTGCGCGCTGGAACATGGCAAGTGACGTGCCGTGGGACACATTCGACGCGGCCTTGCTCACCGACGAGCAAGCCCTGACCATCAAGATGAATGCCATCACGGAGTGGGCTGCACTACCCGCAACCGAGATGTTCCTTCGCGACAACCGTGATGACTCCGACTTTGCGGCATTCATGTCGATTTGGTTCTATGAGGAACAGAAGCATGCTCTAGTACTCATGGAATACCTGCGCCGTTTCCGCCCCGAACTCGTCCCGACCGAAGAAGAATTACACGCAATCCGCTTTGAATTCGACCCCGCCCCGCCACTTGAAACGCTGATGCTCCACTTCTGCGGCGAAGTTCGTCTGACGCAGTGGTACCGCCGCGCTGCCGAGTGGCATAGCGAGCCGGTCATCAAGCACATATACACGCTGCTATCGAAGGATGAGGCGCGCCATGGTGGCGCCTATCTCAAGTTCATGCGCCGCGCCCTAGATCGCGCAGGCGATGCTGCTCGCACCGCTTTCGCAAAAATTGGCGTACTGATGGCAAGTTCGTCGCGTAGCAAGCAAGCGCTGCATCCGACCAATCTTCATGTCAGCCGCGAACATTTTCCACGCGATACGATTCAGTCGCGACTGCCCGATCCCAATTGGCTCGAACATTGGCTCGACCAGCAAATCGATTTCGACAAGGACTGTGAAGCGCGCGTCGTCGGCGGCATTCTGCGTAACCTCTCAAGTCTGTTCGACCAAGCCTTCGAAAGCGTTCAGGATCTGAATCGCTTCCGCAAGACATTGCCAGCCTGATGCCACCAAGATGGCAGGTCACCGCGTGGTGACCTGCCATGATGATTCCATCCCCGCAAAGCAAGTGCCTGATGATGCCGAAGACGTACCCTGCCCCGGATTTCGAGCGCAAGCTTTGCGCGCCTGAAGAACTTGCGGGACGCGTTTCTGCCCTCCCGCATCCCCTTGTTTTTACCAACGGCTGCTTCGACATCCTCCACCGTGGCCACGTCACATATCTGGCACAAGCGCGGGCGCTTGGAGCAGCCTTGGTTGTCGCACTGAACACCGACGCTTCCGTTCGCCGCCAAGGCAAGGGAGCAGACCGACCAATCAACACATTGGTTGATCGCGCAGCCGTAATGGCCGCCCTGGAATGCGTCGATCTCGTCACGTGGTTCGACGAAGACACCCCCATCGCAAGGATCCTGGAGGCGCAGCCGGATATTCTGGTCAAAGGGGGAGACTGGGCCCCTGATCGAATCGTGGGCGCACCGGAGGTCGTCGGCTGGGGCGGCCAGGTTCACTCGCTCCCCTTCGAGCACCAACGCTCGACAACCGCCTTGCTTGAGAAGATCAGACGCCTTTGAAACGACCGCAAGACAAAAAAGCCAGCGCAACAGACCGTGTGAAAACTCTGTGAAGCGGTCTTGAGAGGAAAACGCCCCGATCGAATCGGGGCGTTTTTCATTGGCTCGACGCAACAAGCCGGCCGCGCCGGTCAAGCCATCAAGGTGATCAGTGAGGCGGCGCCAAGCAC
>JAVBUM010000065.1:0-45354 GCA_031555325.1 Niveibacterium sp.
GTTCAAGGAGCAGGTCGATGCCAACCGCCTGACGGACTTGGGCAAGCGGCTATATGCGCCGCGCAAGCAGACCGTCGAGCGCAGCTTCGCCGACGCCAAGCAGTTGCACGGTCATCGCTATGCGCGCTTTCGCGGCTTGGCACGGGTGCAGGCGCAGTGCCTGCTCTCGGCGGCGTGTCAGAACATGAAGAAGATCGCGCTGCTGCTCGCGCGCAAGGCGGCCAAAAAGAAAGGCCAATTTTTGCGCATCCATCTCTTCCTGCGGCGGCTTTTGGCGGGGCTCGGATGGCCCATTCTCCGGTTTGGGCCAATCCAGTAGGCCGCGGACCGAGCGCGTCCCGCCCTGCGAGCACGCTCAGAAAGACAAAACCCCCGGAAAAAACCGGGGGTTCGTCAGCAATCCGAAGCCCGCAATGCGGGCTTTTTTTACTCCAAAGCTACCAGCAAATCAGCGCTTCGAGAATTGCTTGCGACGACGCGCACCGTGCAGGCCAACCTTCTTACGCTCAACTTCGCGAGCGTCGCGAGTCACGAAGCCAGCCTTCTTCAGCGCGGCTTTCAGCGTCTCGTCATAGTCGATCAGAGCACGGGTAATGCCATGACGAACCGCGCCAGCTTGGCCGGACTCGCCGCCGCCATCGACGTTCACCTGAATGTCGAACTTGCCGATTGTTTCGGTCAGTTCGAGCGGCTGGCGCACAATCATGCGGCCGGTTTCACGCGAGAAGAACACGTCCAGCGGTTTGCCGTTGACTGTGATCGCGCCGGAACCCGGCTTCAAGAAAACACGAGCCACCGCAGTCTTGCGACGACCCGTACCGTAGTTGTGGTTGTTCGGGAAGGCCATGGATTCGCTCCGGATTAGATTTCGAGGGCCTGCGGTTGCTGGGCAGCGTGCGGATGCTGAGCGCCTGCGTAGCACTTCAGCTTCTTGAGCATCGCGTAGCCGAGCGGGCCCTTCGGAAGCATGCCCTTGACCGCCTTGGTCAGGACGCGATCCGGGAAGCGCTGCTGCAGCTTCTCGAAGTTGGTTTCATAGATACCGCCCGGGAACCCCGAATGGCGGAAATACTTCTTGTCCTTAGCCTTATCGCCAGTTACGCGAAGCTTGTCGACATTGACCACGACAATGAAGTCACCAGTGTCAACGTGAGGCGTATAGATGGCTTTGTGCTTGCCGCGCAAGCGACGTGCGATTTCGGAGGCGAGACGGCCCAGAACCTTGTCGGTCGCGTCTACCACGTACCAATCACGCTTGACTTCGTGCGGCTTGGCAGAAAACGTCCTCATGAGAGTGTCCTTTGATTCTTCTAGGACCTTGTTCCAGGCCCAAATTCGGAAAGCCAGCGATACTACACGGCAGGCCCAAAGAATGTCAAACCCTACGTGGTGGTAGGCAAAAAAAACGCAGCTCAACCGAGCTGCGCCAAGTCCACACCAAAGGAGGAGGGTGGAGGAGACAAACTGTGATTGAGCTGGCTCCACCTGCTGCTTCACGAACTCAATCAGTACGTTTTGGATTATGGACAACAAGCTTGTGCAATGCAAGAAGAGAATATCGTTTTGCCAAAGAAGTTATTGATCCGTTCATAAGCATTGCTTATTGGCATACAACCCACTGTTTTAGCTGTCATTTTTCAAGGTACTGACTCGGAATTCATTAACCTGTGCGTATGTTTTCCCATTCAGGCGAGTTCTTTTTGCTGCATCGCAACATTTCGGTATGAAGGATTCCCTTCAGTACAATTGCAGCTCAAGAAACGAAGGAGCCTTACGGATGGAATGCAGCGTCAAGTGGATAGGCGAAGCGACATTTCTCGCCAGTACCGGCAGCGGTCATCTCGTTACGATGGAAGGTGCCGCCGATGCGGGCGGGCAGAACCGGGCGCCGCGCCCGATGGAAATGCTACTCGTCGGCGCGGGTGGATGCACCGCATTCGACGTAGTCACAATCCTCAAACGCGGTCGTCACGCCGTAGCGGGCTGCGAAGTAGCATTGCGGGCTGAGCGCGCCGAAGCCGATCCGAAGGTGTTTACGCGGATCCACTACCACTTCATCGTCAGCGGCAAGGCGCTCAAGCACGAGGCGGTAGAGCGTGCGATCAAGCTGTCGGCCGACAAGTATTGCTCGGCGTCAATCATGCTGGGCAAGACCGCAGAAGTCAGCCACGATTTCGAAATCGTCGAAGCTGAAGCCTGAGTAGCCATTGCGCGACGGCGACCACGGATCAGATCCGATACGCCGTAGTGGTCATCACCCTTGAAGCCAGCCGCATCGCGATGCGCACCGGCGGGGGCAGTTCTGCAGCCCCCAGCACGACTGCAGTATTTGCATGCGCGGCCTCGTCGCGCTTCATCTGGTCCACAATCGCACGCGACCGCATGTCGGAGTCAGGCAGGCGTTGAAGATGACCGTCAAGGTGCGCTTCGACCTGCCGCTCCGTCTCCGCGAGGAAGCCGAGATTCCACTTGTCGCCCAGTTTGCCTGCGACAACTCCCATCGCTAACGCCCCCATATACCACAAGGGGTTGAGCAGGCTCTTGCTCGCACCCAGCTCCGCCAGCCGTTGTTCGGTCCAGGCAAGATGCTCGGTTTCCTCCTCCGCGGCATGGTGCAGCACAGCAGTCACGTCCGGGTCGCGTGAAGTCAGAGCCTGCCCTTGGTAGAGCGCCTGAGCACAGATTTCCCCGACATGGTTCACACGCATAAGCCCCGCCGCATGACGCTTGTCGAGATCCGACAGCTCTGCATCAGGCAAATCACCTGCCGGATTCGGGCGCACCGAGTGCGCCGGGGCAAAAACAGTGCGCAGTGCGCGGTCAAACTCAGTGATCAGCGTGTCGATCATTTTGGATAGGACCCTCGGATTTCAATGTAGTGCAGCCTCGATCTCGGCAAAGGTCCGCGCAATCGCTTCGGGCTTCACTGGCCTGCCAAGCTGGCGTGCAACCTGAGAAGCCGAAAGTATGCCTCTAACACTACCCTGCCCCGCCGTATCATGCTCAATGATCAGCGCATGCTGACGGCCTGCACGCAGTAACGTTGTGATGACATGGCCGACTTCGGCAGCCAGGATGTCTGCCAACGAGATTGCCAGCACCTCGGGAAGCGGAATCATGACATCACCGACGTCCAGCTCCTCGCGCTTCAAGTGCCGCTGAATCGCGACCTGCATCGGGCGCTCGCCCAGCAGGTCGGTAGCGCTGATCACGCCCACAAGGCGAATACCGCGTTCGCACACCAGCAACAGACGGACGCCTCGGTGGATCATCGTCTGGCGCGCCAGATCAAGCGATGCCTCTGGCGAAACGGTCGCTGCCGGAACGCGTCGCAAATCCGTCATGACTTCGATCGCGGGCGAATCGACCATCACCCTGGGTGCGGCCCCCGGACTCGGCACATCGACGTGTTCGGCGCCGAGCGCATGCTCGGGCAATGGCAGATACTGCATGCGTTCCATGACGACCTCCCGGATCGATGGCGCTTCACGCCGCAAGAAGCGTCGCGAAGCCACCCTTAGGAATGTCGTTATAGACCGTGACCTTGGCTCGCAGGTTCAGTCACCGACGCACAACCGCCATCTATCGCTGCGATCAGGTAGGTGGCCGGTCGAACCGGTGGCGTGCCACGGAAGAGAATATCCGCAAGCTCATTGAGCGCGAGTCGATAGACCTGGCGCTTGAACTCAATCACCGAGTCAAGCGGAACCCAGAACTCGGACCAGCGCCATGCATCGAACTCTGGCTTCTCGGTCGCCCGCAACGAAACGTCGCAGTCACGACCGGTCAGCCGCAGCAGGAACCAGATCTGCTTCTGGCCCCGATATGTATTGCGCCATTCGCGCTTGACCCAATGGCGGGGCACGTCATACCGCAGCCAACCTCGCGTTCGGCCGAGGATCTTCACGTGTTCCGGCCGCAAACCCACCTCTTCGTGTAGTTCGCGGTACATAGCCTGCTCTGGCGATTCACCGTGCTTGATGCCACCTTGCGGGAATTGCCAGGAATGCTCTCGGATTCGTTTGCCCCAGAAGACCTCGTTACGCGTGTTGACCAGGATGATGCCGACGTTGGGCCGATAGCCGTCCCGGTCGAGCATGGAGAATCACCTGAAAAGACTGAACTGCGGGCGATTCTTCCACAGCGGCGATTCGAAAGAAAGTCAGCGCCCCTCCAACCGGCCCTGGCTGCCACTAAGTTAGAATCCGCGTTTGCCTCGAAATTCCCGATTCCCATGCGCGCAAGCCAGTTTCTCATCACGACGCTCAAGGAAGCCCCTGCCGACGCCGAGATCATCAGCCACCAACTGATGATGCGCGCAGGTTTGATCCGTAAGCTCTCCGCCGGTATCTACACGTACATGCCGATGGGCCTGCGCTCGATCCGCAAGGTCGAGAACATCATCCGTGAGGAAATGAACCGGGCAGGAGCCGTGGAACTCGTGATGCCGCTGGTTCAGCCGGCCGAGCTGTGGCAGGAGTCCGAACGCTGGGACAAGATGGGTCCCGAGATGCTGCGGATGAAAGACCGCCACGGCCGCGATTTTGCGATCCAGCCCACCTCCGAAGAGGTGGTGACGGACATTGCCCGTACGGAGCTGAAAAGCTATCGGGCACTCCCGAAGAATCTCTACCAGATCCAGACCAAGTTCCGCGATGAGCGTCGCCCACGCTTCGGCGTGATGCGCGGCCGTGAGTTCGTAATGAAGGACGCCTACTCCTTCGACCGCAATGCGGACAGCGCTGGCAAGAGCTATGAATCGATGTACGCGGCCTACTGCCGGATCTTCGACCGCCTGGGCCTCACCTATCGCGCAGTCGCAGCTGACACCGGCGCAATCGGAGGCGACCGCTCGCATGAATTCCAGGTCATCGCTGACACCGGCGAGGATGCGATCATCTACTGTCCGGATTCCGACTACGCAGCCAACATCGAGCTCGCCGAAGCGCTACCGCTGATCGCGGACCGCGCCGCGCCGTCACAAGCAATGCAGAAGGTGCCCACCCCCGGCAAGAGCACATGCGAGGATGTCGCAGCCCTGCTTGGCACCGTACTTTCGAACACCGTCAAATCGCTGGTGCTCGCCACCGACGAGATCGACGAGTCGGGCGCAATCGTCAAGAGCTCGGTATGGCTGCTGCTGGTCCGTGGCGACCATGATCTGAACGAAGTCAAGGCGAGCAAGATCGAGGGCCTCAAGAACGGCTTCCGCTTCGCCACGGAAGCCGAGATCGTCGAGCACTTCGGCTGCAAGCCTGGCTATCTCGGTCCGATCGGACTGAAAAAACCCGTAAAGATCGTCGCCGACCACACGGTCGCGCGCATGAGCAACTTCATCACCGGCGCCAACGAAGCCGATTTCCACATCGCTGGCGTCAATTGGGGACGCGATCTGCCGGAGCCCGATGCCGTCGCCGACATTCGCAATGTTGTCGAAGGCGACCCCTCGCCAGACGGCAAGGGCGCACTCGCGATCCAGCGCGGCATCGAGGTCGGCCACGTGTTCTACCTTGGCACCAAATATTCGAAAGCAATGAACGCCACCTTCCTCGATGAGGACGGCAAGCCCAAGCACTTCGAGATGGGCTGCTACGGGATCGGCGTGACGCGGATCCTCGGCGCCGCCATCGAGCAGGGTAATGACGCCCGCGGCATCATCTGGCCTGACGCGATCGCCCCGTTCCGTCTCGCGATCTGCCCAATCGGCTACGACCGCTCACCCGAGGTCAAGGGCGCCGCCGATGCACTTTACGCGGAGCTCACCGCAGCGGGTATCGACGCAATCCTTGATGACCGCGGCGAGCGCCCCGGTGCGATGTTTGCCGACTGGGAACTAATCGGCGTGCCGCATCGCGTAGTCCTCTCGGACCGCGGTCTCAAGGAAGGCCAAACCGAGTACCAGGGCCGTCGCGATGCAGAAGCAACCAAGGTTGCCCTTGCGGACTTGGCTGCGTTCATGAAATCACGCCTGCTGCCGTAAAGGGGTCATGCCCATCAAGTCACGCCTCGTCGCCGCACTGCTCGCCACGCTCGCAGCCCCCGCCACCTGGGCGGGCACGCAGCACGAGGAAGTACTTTCCGCCAGCGTTCAGGCAACCCTGCATGGGGCAATTAGCGATCGAGCCGCACCGGAACCGCACTTTCCAAATCCAACCGAACGCGTTCGCTGGCTCGGCGAAATGTCGCAGAAGCTGGCCAAGCGGATAGCTGACCCTCAAGAACGTACCGATTTCCTGAAAACGGTCTATTACGAAGCGCAACGGGCGGGACTCGACCCGCAGCTGGTGCTGGGTCTGATCCAGGTAGAGAGTGGATTCAAGAAATACGCAGTTTCAACCGCCGGTGCCCGTGGCTACATGCAGGTGATGCCGTTCTGGGTTCGCCAGATCGGCTCGGCGGACCAGAACCTGTTCCACATCCGTACCAACCTGCGCTACGGCTGCACGATCCTGCGTCACTATCTCGACATCGAGAAGGGGGATCTCTATCGCGCCCTAGGCCGCTACAACGGCAGCCTCGGACGCCCGGAGTACCCGAACATGGTTCGCGCTGCCTGGGAACGGCAGTGGTATTACAAACCGCAGCAGGACATCGCGAGCCAGGGCAGCATCGCGCGCAACTGATCCCCTCCGAGCGCTGGGAGCAAAACGGCGCGTTCGCGGTCTACATCGACTCCACTCACCCAGCGGAGATTCCGATGCGCCAAGAACAATTCCAGGCAGCACTGTCTTTCGCGTTGCTCGCAGCCCTTTTCCATGCCCCGGTTGCAAGCGCCGCCCCCGCGGAAGTGCGCGACGGCGTGCTAACGAATGCAAAAGGTATGACGCTTTACGTCCTTGACCGCGATACGGCGGGCAGTGGAAAGAGCTCGTGCAACGACCAGTGCGCAGCAAACTGGCCTCCGCTCACCGCCGGTGCCGATGCCAAGGCAGATGGCGAATGGAGCGTCATCACCCGTGATGACGGCACAAAACAATGGGCCTACAAGGGCAAACCGCTCTACCTCTGGATCAAGGATCTAACCCCCGGCGACCGCAGGGGTGACGGCATGGCGAATATCTGGCATACAGCGAAACCCTAACGCTCACACTTGCCCCCGTCACCACAGACACACTTATGACACCAGGCCTTACCCGGGCCTGAGCAGGCGCCGCGCGAATATCCATGTACGCTCGCGCGGCGGCCCCCGGTCAGTTCGCAAGCCCCGGAGCACCCCGATGTTGATTCGCATATTGCAGGCCATACACCCGGCAGCACCGTCAGAGATCACACCGCGCAACCTGTTCGAGCAGCGCCGCCGCTTTCTGGGCGCGACGGGACTTGCCGGAACGGCCCTTGCCTTCCCTGTGCTTGCCGCCACCAAGCTGCCCTCCGTACAAAGAAGCCCGTTGTCGACCAACGAAAAAACCTCCCCGTTGATCAACATCGCCAGCTACAACAACTTCTACGAATTCGGCACCGCGAAGGACGACCCTGTCAGTAATGTCGGCAAATTCAAGACGCGCCCTTGGAGCGTGCGCGTCGAGGGACTTTGCGCCAAGCCCCGGACCTTTGCGATCGAGGATCTCCTGAAGCTCGCGCCGATCGAGGAGCGCATCTATCGGTTGCGCTGCGTCGAAGGCTGGTCGATGGTGATTCCGTGGAACGGCTATCCGCTCGCCAACCTGCTCAAGCAAGTCGAGCCCCTCGCCAGCGCAAAATATGTGGAATTCATAACCATCGCCGACCGCGCAACGATGCCTGGGTTGATCCTGCCAGTGCTCGACTGGCCCTATACAGAAGGCCTGCGTATCGACGAAGCCATGCACCCACTGACCCTGCTCACGCTCGGCCTCTATGGTGAGGAGTTGCTGCCCCAGAATGGCGCACCGGTACGCGTGGTAGTGCCCTGGAAATACGGATTCAAGAGCGCAAAGTCGTTGGTCAAGATCCGCCTGACCGACAAACAGCCGGCCACTGCCTGGAACAAGGCCACTCCTCAGGAATACGGTTTCTATTCCAACGTCAATCCCGAGGTCGATCACCCGCGCTGGAGCCAGGCTACCGAACGCCGGCTTGGCGAATTCACCAAGCGCAAGACGCTGATGTTCAATGGTTATGGCGACCAGGTCGCACAACTTTATGCCGGCATGGATTTGAGGAAGTACTACTGATGATCGCAGCAATCCGCGCGTTGCCACCCCGGAAGGTGTCGGTGCTCAAGGGCATCCTTTTCGTCGGATGCCTCATTCCGCTCTCCCTCTACCTGCAAGCGTTCTTTCAGGATGATCTCGGCGCTAACCCAATCGAAGCGATCACCCACGCGAGTGGCTTATGGACGTTGCGATTCCTGCTGATCACTCTCACGATCACGCCACTGCGAAAACTGACCGGCTTTCATTGGCTCATCCGCCTTCGGCGTATGTTCGGGCTGTTCACGTTCTTTTATGCGTGCCTGCATGCGACGACCTATTTCTGGCTCGACCAGTTCTTCGACTGGCATAGCATCGCAAAGGACATCATCAAGCGGCCCTTCATCACCATCGGCTTCACAGCCTTCGTGCTGCTGATCCCGCTCGCCGCGACATCCACCAATGCCATGATCAAGCGGCTCGGCGGACGCCGTTGGCAGGCGCTGCATCGCTCGGTCTATGCAATCGGCATTCTGGCCGTACTGCACTACGGGTGGCTGGTCAAGCGCGACATTACCGCGCCGCTTGGCTACGGACTCATCCTGCTTGTGCTGCTCGGCGCCCGCGCCTGGTGGCGCGAACGGGAACGCCGCAGACAGCTTACGACGCCGGTGCGCCAATTCAGGACCGCCACTCCTACCTTAACCCCACACGGTAAATAGCCCCCTTCTGAACCACCGCGCGATACGACATCCTGTAAGACAGGGCGCGGCGGGATCACAACGCCGAGTCACGCTGGCGGCCTAAGGTTTCAGGCTGGTCGCTGCGCAGACTTTGGGCGGAACGCCTTAACGACCGCATCAACAGTCTCGATGTACGGCCCACCGATGAGATCGATGCAATACGGTACAGCGGCGAAAATACCGTGCGCCAGCGTCCCTCCATCCTCGGCCTTGGGGCCTTCAAGTGTCTCGCGGATAGATTTGGGCTGGCCTGGAAGGTTGAGGATCAGCGACTTGCCGCGAATCACGCCCACCTGACGCGAAAGAATCGCGGTCGGCACGAAGCACAAACCGATCTGACGCATCTGCTCGCCAAAACCGGGCATTTCGCGGTCTGCGACAGCCAGCGTCGCTTCAGGCGTGACATCGCGCGGTGCCGGCCCCGTGCCGCCAGTGGTCAAGACAAGATGACAGCCTGCTTCGTCGCAAAGTTCGATCAGCGTCTGCTCGATCACCGCACGCTCATCAGGAATCAAGCGCTTCTCGGCGCGCCACGGCGATTTCAACGCACCTCCGAACCATTCCTCGAGAGCAGGAATCCCCTTGTCCTCATACACGCCGGAGGATGCACGGTCGCTGATCGAAACAAGGCCGATCACCAAGGTATCGCTCATTCTTTTTCACTCTCCTCGCTCATTTCGTCGCTGGCTGCATCTTGGGTGCCCGCCAGTTGCCGCAGCACCTGGAAGATCTCCCGGAAAGCCCGCGGCGGCTTCTGCACATCGCGCTCCTTGATGGCGTTCCGGCGCAAGTTGCGCAGGTGCTGCAGATCGGCCTCAGGAAACTCAGCTGCGATCTCTCCTAGCGCCTCCTCCGACTCCAGCAGCCGCTCACGCAGGCGCTCAAGCTTGTGCTGACGCGCGATTTCAGCACGCGAAACACCGTTGAAGGCGTCCAACGCCTCACGGATTGGCTCGGGATCCTCCTCCCGCATGATCTTCCCGATGAACTGCAAGTGACGGCGCTTTGCTTCGTGCTTGCCAACCCGCTGGTATTCTGCGACCGCGTCACGCAACCGCTCTGACATTGGCACCTTGGCAAGCCGCTCGCGTGGCAAATGGCAAAGCGCCTCGCCGAGTTCCTGCAGCGCCTCCATATCGCGCTTGAGCTGGGATTTATTCGGTCGTTCGACCGGGATTCGATTCGGATCTGGACGGCTCATGAAGGAAATCTCGCAGCGCGGCCGAAACAAGCCGCAAAACCGTAAAATTATAGCTTTCCAATCGGGAGTACCCTTCTATGTCCGCCGACCGTGGATTCAGTTTCACCCAGAATCAATTGCGCGCACTCGCCCGCAAGGGCCTCCAACATGCGCGCGAGGGTGGCGCCACGGCTGCCGACGTTGACGTTTCCGAGGGCTGGGGCCATTCGGTGACCGTGCGCCACGGAGAGGTCGACACGCTTGAGTACAACCGCGATAAAGGCTTGTCCGTCACCGTCTACATCGGCAATCGGCGCGGCCATGCGAGTTCGTCCGATTTCTCGCCCAAAGCAGTCGAAGACGCAGTGAAGGCAGCCCTCTCGATCGCGCGTTTTACAGCCGAAGACCCCTGCGCTGGGCTGCCGGATGCCGACACGCTGGCTACCCAACCGCACGAACTGGACATGTTCCACCCTTGGGACACGACGGTCGAAAACTCGATCGAGCTCGCTCGCCGCTGCGAAGCGGCAGGCCTCGGTGTAAGCAAGCAAATCACCAATTCCGAGGGCGCGAGTGTCACAACCCAACAATCGCAATTCGTCAGCGCCAATAGCCTCGGCTTCTGTGAAGGCTTTGCAACGACACGCCACAGCGTCGGCGTATCGCTCATTGCTGGCACTGGCGACGGCATGCAGCGCGACGACTGGTGGGTCAGCGGGCGTGACGCGGCAAAGCTGCCGGACGTCAAGCGCGTCGGCGACTACGCAGCGCGACGCGCGCTCTCTCGCCTTGGGGCACGGCAGATTCCGACCTGCGAGGCGCCGGTCGTCTTCGAGGCACCGCTGGTCGCGGGGCTTCTTGGCCATTTTGTTGGCGCAGCCAGCGGCGGCGCACTCTATCGGCGTTCGTCCTTCCTGCTCGACCGGCTGGGCGAGAAGGTGTTTGCCGACCATATCACCCTGCGCGAAGACCCGTTTATCCCAGGAGGCTTTGCGAGCGGTTGGTTCGATGACGAAGGGGTGCGCACACAACAGCGCAATGTGATCGAGAACGGCGTGCTCAACGGCTGGTTCCTCGGCAGCTATTCAGCGCGCAAGCTTGGGCTCCAGACCACGGGAAACGCTGGCGGCTGCCACAACTTGATCCTCGAACCCGGTAGCGAGGACCTTGACGGCCTGATCCGCCGCATGGGCCGCGGGCTGCTCGTGACTGAACTGCTGGGGCATGGCGTCAATACCGTCACAGGCGACTACTCGCGCGGTGCGGCCGGCTACTGGGTCGAGGGTGGAGAGATCGTCTATCCGGTCCATGAAATCACCGTGGCGGGCAACCTCGCCGACATGTTCCGCAATATCGTCGCCTGCGGCAACGACATGCTCGTACGCGGCTCGAAGCAGTGCGGCTCGGTATTGATCGACGGCATGATGATCGCCGGCCAGTAAGCCGCTCTCCTCCGGGCGCCACGATAGGCGCCCCATAATCGCCATACCGACAATCACTTGATCCATTGAGAGGAGCACGCATGGAACGTCGTTCATTCCTCAAGCGCACGGGAGCAGGCCTGGCTGCCGGCGCAGTCACAGCGCCGGCACTCGCGCAATCGCTACCGCCAATCAAGTGGCGTCTTGCTTCGAGCTTCCCGAAGAGTCTCGACTCGATCTACGGCGCGGCGGAAGTTGTCGCAAAGCACGTCGCTGCAATTACCGGGGGCAAGTTCCAGATCCAGGTATTCGCGGCTGGCGAGATCGTTCCTGGCGCCGCGGTGTGTGATGCGGTCAAGGATGGTACGGTCGAGATCGGCCACACCTGCGGTTACTACTACGTCGGCAAGGACCCTACATTTGCCTTCGACACTGCGGTGCCGTTCGGTCTCAACAGCCGTCAGCAGACAGCATGGATGATGCATGGCGGTGGTCTCGAATTGATGCGCGAATTCTTCCGCGACTACAACATCTACAGCTTCCCTTGCGGCAACACCGGCACCCAGATGGGCGGCTGGTACCGCAAGGAAATCAAGACGTTGGCCGACCTCAAGGGTCTCAAGATGCGTATCGCGGGTCTGGCAGGCCAGGTGATTGCCAAACTAGGCGTCGTGCCACAGCAGATCGCGGGACCAGACGTGTACCCCGCCCTGGAAAAGGGCACGATCGATGCAGCCGAATGGGTCAGCCCCTATGACGACGAGAAGCTTGGACTCAACAAGGTAGCGAAGTACTACTACTACCCCGGCTGGTGGGAAGGCGGCCCGCAAGTATCGATCTATGTGAACCTCAAGCAATGGGAGGCACTACCCAAGGAGTACAAGGCCGCACTCGAAGTTGCCTGCAGTTACGCCCACGCAGACATGCAGGCGCAGCATGACGTAAAGAACCCGCCCGCGCTCAAACGGCTGGTCGCCTCGGGCACGCAGCTACGCGCGTTTTCCAACGAGATCATGGACGCAGGCTTCACAGCTGCCAACGAGCTCTATGACGAGATCGCTGCGAAGAACCACAAGTTCAAGAAGGTCTATGAAGCCTGGAAGAAGTTCCGCGACGATCAGTTGCTGTGGTTCGGCGTCGGAGAGAGCCGCTTCGACAACTTCATGCAGGCCGAGCGTGCGAAGGCCGCACGCCGGAAGTAGCGACAGCGCGATTGCAGAATCGCGCCTCTGCGACGTCGGACACCGCACCTAGCGTTTGACAAGCAGTCCGGACGAACGCAGACTTTTCGGAATCAAAGGGGAGTAGCTCCCAATCGGTTGTTCGTCATCACGCGGCCCCGGCACGGCCGCCGGGCATCCGGGCAGCATTGCTGCGAGCAAGACCTTTGCCGGCAACGGTAAAGGTCTATCGCAGAACGACACGGCCTGTACCGCTTGCGGACAGGCCGTCGTCATTTCTGCTCCGGGAGAATCAAATGCACACAATCGGAACCTGGTGGCTCTGGATCACGTTTTTCGGACTCGTCTTCGGTTTCATCCTCGTCGACCTCTTCCTGCTCGGCGGCCGCCGAGCGCATCGCGTAGGTGTACGCGAAGCTGCGGGCTGGTCAATATTCTGGGTCACGATCTCGCTCGCCTTTGCTGGCGGCCTTTGGCTCTGGCTCGATGAAAGTGCCGGGCGCACGGTCGCCAACCAGAAAGCGCTCGAATTCCTCACTGGATACCTGATCGAGAAATCACTGGCGGTCGACAATGTCTTTGTATGGCTGATGCTGTTCGGGTACTTTGCTGTACCGCCCGAATTCCAGCGCCGCGTACTGCTCTATGGCGTGATCGGCGCGATTGCGCTACGCACGGTGATGATCTTTGCCGGTGCGGCACTGATCAGCGAATTCCATTGGGTACTGTACCTCTTCGGCGCCTTCCTGCTCATCACGGGAATCAAGATGGCCTGGCTGTCCGAGCATGAACCTGACATCGCGGCTAACCCAGCCTACATGTGGATGCGTAGGCACCTTCCCCTAACACCTCGGCTGGAAAACGAATCCTTCAGCATCGTGCGCGAGGGCAAGCGCTGGTTCACGCCGTTGTTCCTCGTGCTTGTGCTGGTGGAGCTGACCGACGTGATCTTTGCGCTCGACTCGATCCCGGCGATCTTCGCGATCACCACCGACCCGTTCATCGTGCTGTCGTCGAACATCTTCGCGATCCTCGGACTGCGCGCCATGTATTTCCTGTTCGCCGACTTCGCACAGCGCTTCGTCTACCTCAAACAAGCACTTGCCGCCGTGCTGTGCTTCATCGGCACGAAGATGCTCATCGCCGAGTGGTATCACATCCCAACTGGCACGGCGCTTGGCGTCGTTGGACTCCTTATTGGAAGCGGCATCGCCGCCAGCCTCTGGCGCACGCGCGGCGAACGCCTTGAAACCAAGCGCTGAAACAGTGACGGGGCCTTGCAGCCCCGTCATTCATGACTACCTACCCTCTGGATCTGGAGGCGGAACAAACATCGGCGCATCATCCATCGGTGGTACGTCGAGTTGCTGCAACGGATCGACTGGAATCTCAATCTGGATTTTGTCGACATCAAGATGCTGCGGTTTGTCCAGCCCTGCAGTGACGAGCTGGGGGAAGCCGATGACCAGCCCGACCATGAGGATCTGGATCAGCACGAATGGCACGGCCCCCCAGTAGATATCCGTTGTCTTGACTGATGCAGGTGCGACAGAGCGCAAGAAGAAGAGCGCGAAGCCGAATGGCGGATGCATAAATGAGGTCTGCATGTTTACCCCGAGCAGCACGCCAAACCAGATCAGATCGATACCGAGCTTTTCCGCAACGGGTCCCAGCAGTGGCACGACGATGAACGACAGTTCGAAGAAGTCGAGGAAAAACGCAAGAGTGAATACCAGCAGGTTCACCACAATCAGGAAACCGACCTGCCCGCCGGGCAGGTCGAGCAGAAGATGCTCGACCCATTTGTGGCCATCGACGCCATAGAAGGTCAGGCTGAACACGCGTGCGCCGACAAGAATGAAAACGACGAATGCCGTGAGCTTGGCTGTTGACTCCATTGCCTGCTTCAGCAATGAAAGATCCAACCTGCGCCGCGCAAGCGCCATGATCAACGCGCCAGTTGCGCCCATCGCACCACCTTCGGTTGGCGTGGCGATGCCGAGGAAGATGGTGCCAAGTACGAGGAAGATCAGCAGCAGCGGCGGGATCAGCACGAAGGTCACACGCTCGGCGATGCTCGAAAGGAGACGCAGCCTGAACAGACGGTTGGCCAGGGCAAGTGCGAACGCAAGGAAAACGCCGACTGCCGTCGTGATGACGATCTTCTCATCCAGCGGCGATTCGCGACCGGCATAGTGCCAGGCCTCGAAGCCAACGGCGGCGAGGATCGCAACCAGAAGCAGCACGCCGACCGAGCGCAGGCCGGATGAGCCGTCCGGCTCGCGTAGCGTGCGCGCCTCGGGCGGAAGCGCCGGCGCCCACGAAGGCCGCACCATCGTCGTAAGAAACACATAGAGCACGTAAAGCCCGGTCAGTACGAAACCGGGCATGAACGCCCCCTTGTACATATCGCCCACCGAGCGGCCAAGCTGGTCGGCCATGATGATCAGCACAAGCGAAGGCGGGATGATCTGCGCGAGCGTACCGGACGCCGTTATCACGCCCGCAGCCAGCCGTTTGTCATATCCATACCGGAGCATGATCGGCAACGAGATGAGCCCCATCGAGATGACTGACGCCGCGACCACGCCAGTCGTCGCGGCAAGCATCGCGCCAACGAAGATCACCGCATACGCAAGGCCACCGCGCACCGGCCCGAAGAGCTGGCCAATGGTCTCAAGCAGATCTTCGGCCATGCCGCTCCGCTCGAGAATCAAGCCCATGAAGGTGAAGAACGGGACTGCCAGCAACGTCTCGTTGCTCATCACACCCCAGATGCGGTCCGGCATAGCCTGGAATAGCGCAGGCGAAAGCAGGCCCAACTGGATGCCGACAAAACCGAAGAAGACGCCCGTCGCCGCCAGCGCAAAGGCGAGCGGATAGCCGATCAGAAGAAAAGCGATCATCGTGATGAAGATGATCGGCGCGATATTCTGGGCAAGAAAGTCCATCAGCTTTTCTCCCCACCCGGGAGTCCATGCAGCTTGCGAAGCTCAGCGGCCAGCTCCTCCTCCTCCGAGGGCCCGGCAACGGCGCCGGCCGGGTCTGGCCCTCTGCCCGCCAGAAAAGCAATCCGCTTGAAGAGCTCGGAGAAGCCCTGCAGGATCAACAGCGCAAAACCTGCGGGCACCAACATGCGAGCCGGCCAGATGATAAGGCCGCCCGCGCTGTTGGACATCTCACCAGTAAGCAGGGCCTGCGTGAAAACCGGCCACGACAGCCACAGGATCATGAAGGCCATCGGGAAGAGGAACAGAAGCGTCCCGAACACGTCGATCCAGGCCTGCGCACGGCGCGAGAAGCGACCGTAGATCACATCGATCCGCACATGAGCGTTCTGCTGCAAGGCATAGGCCGCACAAAGCAGGAAGACACCAGAGAACAGATACCACTGGATTTCCAGCATTGCGTTTGAACTCATGTCGAAGAACTTGCGGACCAATGCATTACCGGCGCTGATCAGGGTCATGAGCAGGATGAGCCAGATCGCAGCACGTCCGACGGCGCGATTAAGCGCATCAATCAGCCTTGAAATCCGAAGCAGAGCTTCCAAGACGTATCTCCTCTTATTCTATTTTTGCGAATGACCTGAGCAGCATGATGCCACCCGAATCTTGCGCACTCGGCCTGCTGTCGGCCTTTTCGGGCATATGGGCATCAGGACGAATAGAATCAGGGAAAAACGCCGCCCGCAAGGCGCTCCCGCCAACCCGCAACAATCATTCTCGATGAACACCCGTATCTGCCTCATCCGCCACGGCGAAACCGACTGGAATGTGGCTCGCCGCATCCAGGGCCATACAGACATTCCGCTCAATGCCACGGGTCGCGAACAGGCTCGTGCACTGGCTGCAAACCTCGCGGAAGAGCACTTCGAAGCGATCTATTCCAGCGACCTCGCCCGCGCACACCAAACGGCCACAGCCGTCGCGCATCGACTTGGGCTACCTGTCCAGCCGGAGCCCGACCTGCGTGAACGTCTTTACGGTGACTTTCAGGGCCTGACCTACGATGAATCGAAGGCCCGCTTCCCGACAGCCTATGCGCAATTCGACCGCCGAGAGCCAGATACCGCGCTACCTGGCGGCGGCGAATGCCTCACTGCTTTCTTCGGACGCGTATCACGCGCGCTGACGATAATCGCCAAGCGCCATCCGGGCTCCGATGTACTGGTGGTGTGCCACGGCGGCGTACTCGACATGGCACATCGCATGGCTTCCGCCCTCCCGCTTTCTAAGAAGCGGGACTTCCCCATCGGCAATGCCACCGTCAACTGGCTGGTGTATGAGGAAGGCCAATGGCAGATACTGGCCTGGGACGAACGCACCCACCTGGACCGACCGCTCGACGAGTTGCCTGGCTGAACAATCCGTTGCACGAGCGCCGCATCTCTTTCACGCGGTGCGAGAAGCCTTTGAAAGCCAGCCTAGGGGGCGTGGTAAAATTCTCATTTGTCTTTTTGCCAAGTGGAAGCCATGTTCCCCAAGCAGACCCTCGCCCAAACCGACGCTGAGCTGTGGGCCGCCATCTCGGCGGAAAACCGTCGCCAGGAAGATCACATCGAGCTGATCGCTTCCGAAAACTATGTGACCCGCCCGGTGATGGAAGCCCAAGGCTCGCAGCTTACGAACAAGTATGCCGAGGGCTACCCGGGCAAGCGCTACTACGGCGGCTGCGAACATGTCGACGTCGTCGAGCTGCTCGCAATAGATCGTGTGAAGAAGATCTTCGGTGCGGAAGCCGCCAACGTGCAGCCGAATTCCGGCTCGCAAGCCAACCAAGCCGTTCTGATGGCCTTCCTGAAGCCCGGCGACACGATCATGGGCATGAGCCTCGCCGAAGGCGGCCACCTGACGCATGGCATGCCGCTCAACATGTCGGGCAAGTGGTTCAACGTTGTGGCCTACGGCCTGAACGAGAAAGAAGAAATCGACTACGACGCGATGGAACGCATGGCGCACGAGCATAAGCCGAAGCTCATCATCGCCGGCGCCTCCGCCTACGCCCTGCGCATCGATTTCGAACGCTTTGCCAAGGTCGCCAAGGCCGTCGGCGCGATCTTCATGGTCGACATGGCGCACTACGCTGGCCTCGTCGCCGCAGGTTTCTACCCGAACCCGGTGCCGCATGCCGACGTCGTCACCTCCACGACGCACAAGACGCTGCGCGGTCCGCGCGGCGGCATCATCCTCATGAAGGCCGAGCACGAGAAGGCAATCAACTCCGCCATCTTCCCAGGTCTGCAAGGCGGGCCTCTGATGCATGTGATCGCTGCCAAGGCGGCTGCGTTCAAGGAAGCACTGTCACCCGAGTTCCGCAACTATCAGGAACAGGTCATCGCCAATGCCCGCGTCATGGCGCGCGTGCTGTCGGAAGAGCGCGGCCTACGCATCGTCTCCCACCGCACCGAGAGTCACGTCTTCCTGGTCGACCTGCGCGCCAAGAAGATTACCGGCAAGGATGCCGAGGCCGCACTCGGTCGTGCCCATATCACGACCAACAAGAACGCGATCCCGCACGACCCGGAAAAGCCCTTCGTCACGTCCGGCATCCGCATCGGCAGCCCAGCAATAACCACTCGCGGTTTCACCGAGATCGAGGCCGAACGTGTTGCGCATCTGGTTGCCGACGTGCTTGAGGCACCGCATGACGAAGCAATACTGGCGAAGGTTCGCGAAGAAGTCGCAGCACTGTGCCGCAAGTTCCCGGTGTACGGGGCTTAACGCGAGAGCGTTATGCGGATAGACTAAGGGGCGCTGCACTGCGGCGCCCTTTTTGCTTTTGGATTCCAACGCCATGAAATGCCCATTCTGCGGCACCCCTTCGACGCAGGTCACTGACACCCGCGAAAACGAGGAAGGTGACATCGTCCGCCGTCGCCGCCGCTGCATGCATTGCGATAAGCGGTTCACCACCTACGAGCGGATCGAGCTGAAAATGCCGCAGGTGGTGAAGAAAAATGGCAGCAGAGTCGAATACGACCGCGAGAAGCTGCTCGCCAGCATGAAGCTCGCACTGCGCAAGCGACCGGTGAATTTCGAAAGCGTCGAGGCCGCCGCGGCACGCATCGAGGAAAAACTCCTCTCGCTGGGCGAGCGCGAAGTGCCGAGCGAAAAGATCGGCGAGCTTGTAATGCGCGAACTCAAACGACTGGACAAGGTTGCATACATCCGCTTTGCATCGGTCTATCGTGCATTCGAGGATGCGGAAGAGTTCTCTGAGGTAATTCGCGAAGTCTCGACACGGCACCGCTCGCCCAGCCGCAGCCGCTGACATGCATCCCCAACACAACGAATTGTCCTCACGCCCTTCTCACCCGCCCCACCGACACAACGGTTCTTACGCAACAAAGCATGAGTTTCACTGCTGACGACCACGCTCTGATGGCGCACGCGCTTCGGCTCGCCTCGAACGGACTCTGGACTACCAGCCCCAACCCACGGGTCGGCTGCGTGATAGCACGCGATGGGCAGATCATCGGCGAAGGTTGGACGCAGCCGGCGGGCCAGGATCATGCCGAAATCCAGGCGCTCAAGGACGCCGCCAGAAGAGGCAACGACGTCCGTGGCGCGACTGCCTACGTCACGCTTGAGCCCTGCTCGCATCACGGCCGCACACCGCCTTGCGCAGAAGCGCTCATCGCCGCGGCCCTTGGACGCGTGGTGTCCGCGATCGGGGATCCCAATCCGCTGGTCGCGGGGCGCGGACTCTCAATGCTACGGGAAGCGGGAATCAATACGGCCAGCGGCCTGCTTGAAAGCGCTGCGCATGAAATGAACATTGGTTTCTTCACCCGGATGCGTTTGCAACGGCCCTGGGTGCGCCTGAAGCTAGCCGCAAGCCTGGACGGCCGTACGGCACTTGCCAACGGCGAGAGCAAATGGATTACCGGCGCCGAGGCGCGCCGCGATGTGCATCTGTGGCGCGCCCGTGCCTGCGCAATCCTGACAGGCGTAGGGACCGTTCTAGCCGATAACCCTCAACTCAATGTGCGCGAGCTCGACACGCCGCGCCAGCCGCTGCGAGTCATCGCTGACAGCCACCTTGCCACGCCGCCCGATGCACGCATCCTCGAAGGCGGTGCATTGATCTCGTGTGTCAATACAGCCGGCCCCAGAGCAGACGCGCTACGCGCGGCGGGTGCCGAACTGGTTGCATGTCCCGGACGGGATGACCGTATCGATCTTTCTGCCTTGTTGGCCGAGCTTGCACGGCGCGGAACCAACGAACTAATGGTGGAAGCCGGTGCCATGCTCGCCGGCGCAGTGCTCAAGACCGGCGTCGTCGACGAAATCGTGTTGTATGTCGCGCCGGCCCTGATGGGTGCCGACGCTCGCGGCCTGCTCGGCCTGTATGGCCTGACCGCAATGGACGAAGTGCCACGCTTGGGCTGGCACGATGTCCGCCGCATTGGCACAGACCTTCGTCTGACGCTGCGTGCGGCAACCTGACGCCAAGCCGGCACAGGCACCCGTGCAGGTTGTTCGGTACATCACACTGCAAATGTAATAACGACGACCACGACTTCAGAAACCCTTTTTCGCGCCGACAACTAGTCATGCGCATAAACCCTACTCACTGACACGATGATCGGCTACATATTCCTCGCCTTCATCGCCCTGGTCCTAAGTTCGCTGATTGCGCACTCGACCCGGGGCGGCGTCCTTTCGTACATGATCGTGAGGCTCTTGGCCGACCGGGATATTCCTCCGCTGTCCGCCTGGACCCAAAAGCGGACCGACCTGCAGGTATTCTTGGATACCCTGCTGTACTTCGTCGGAATGGGAGCGCTGTTTGCCTGTTCAGTACTGATGGTTGAGATCTACCGGCTGTTTACCGACTACTACTGAGCAGCCTCCGAACACACTGCACATTCCGGATCGCGCGAGTAACGGACCTCGCGCCATCGCATCGACAGCGCATCAAGCAACAGCAAGCGCCCTGCAAGTGGTTCACCGCAGCGAGCTAGAATCTTCAACGCTTCTGCAGCCTGGGTTGCACCGACAATGCCCGTAAGCGGCGCAAACACGCCAGTCACTGCGCAGCGCAGTTCCTCGAGTTCGCCGCCCTCGGGAAACAGGCAGTGATAGCACGGTGCCCCTACACGTCGAAGATCGAAGACGGAGATCTGCCCGTCAAACCGGATCGCTGCACCTGAAACCAGCGGCTTCCTCGCCATCACGCACGCTTTATTGACCGCATGGCGGGTCGCAAAGTTGTCGCAACAGTCGAGCACGATATCCGCGGATCGGACCTGCTCGGCGAGTTCCTCTCCTTCCAGCCGCTTCGCCAGCGCGATCACTTCGATCCCGGGATTCAAGGCCCCCAGCGTCCGCTTGCCAGAAGCTGCTTTCTCCATTCCCACCGATTCCTGGGTGTGCAGGATCTGACGTTGCAGATTGGTCAAATCAACCGTATCGCCGTCGGCCAGCACGAGCGTTCCAACCCCCGCAGAGGCAAGGTACATCGCTGCCGGCGAACCAAGCCCGCCCGCGCCAACCACAAGTACGCGAGCATCCCGAATGGCTTGCTGTCCTTCGATGCCGATCTCGTTGAGCAGGATATGGCGGGAATACCGGAGAAGGTCGTTATCGTTCATGAGCAATAAAAAACGGCGTGCGATTCCGTCACGAGCGCCCCCGTGACAGACATCAGGGTTATGCGGGCCCAAAGTACTCGAAGGATTCGCAAGATCGGACCCCGCTCAGGGACATCAATCGCATTCAGCGAAACTCCCGCAATTCGGGTGGCGTATCGTCATGATCACCATGCGGATGATGCTGCCAAGCCTCTGCATATACCGTATTCGAGTGCTTGATGAGTCGCTCGGGTGAATGCATGTTCCGTAATTCGGTTTCTTCACAATAGCGAAGCAATGCACGCCGTAGCCGTGCGTAGAGGCTGCCGTCAAGATGAAAGCCAAGCTCGACCAGAATGGCTTCGATGCTCTCGAAGGCGTGCTCGGCAAGCGAGTACGTCACCCGGATCTCGTCGCCCCGTAGCCCCATCTCGACTACCACACCGGGAAGCGCAGAAAGTCGTCTAACGGCCTCGGTCGCCTGTCCCGGTGGCGTGGCATTGAATCGGAGTTCACGCCGCTTGCGCAAGGACTGCACAAGTTCAGCTTCGGGCTCGTGGTGCCTGCGTCCGGCGAGTGCGTAAGCCTTGTCGCGTTGGAGCATCTGCATCCCTCTTCCAGAAACCAAATACCTTACGGCGGCGATTCGATCGCCGCCGTAAGGTATAGACGGTGCCAACAGACCGCTCAGCGATTCTGCTGAACGATCTGCATGCCCTTCAGAACGTTAACCGCCTGCGTCAACTGCAGGTCGCCCTTGCCGCCGAGTTCGAACACAGCCGGTACGCTGGCCTCTTCGCGACCCTTGGGATCCTTTGGCTCCCGGCCATCCTTCGGATGCACCTTGTCGGGTTTCACGACTGGCTTGGAATCCGATCCATCCGGGGTCCCGTTTTCCAGGTGCCGATCGAGATCCGCCTCGTGCACGCGCGCAAACGAGCCGTTCGGTGTGTCATCAACCACGATATCCGGCGTGATTCCCTTGGCCTGGATCGATCTGCCACTCGGCGTGTAGTAACGCGCGGTAGTGAGTTTGATCGCCGTATTGGACGCCAGCGGCAGAACACTCTGCACCGAGCCTTTGCCAAACGTCTGCGTGCCGACCACGACTGCACGCTTGTGATCCTGCAGGGCGCCAGCAACGATTTCGGACGCCGACGCCGTTGCGCCATTGACCAGCACGACCATCGGCATGGCTTTGACCTCAGCCGGAATGGTCTTGAGGAAATCATCACGCCCGCTACGCAAGTAGTCGTCTGGAGAGGCGTAGTACTTGTGACGCGAATCGTCGGTACGGCCATCGGTTGAAACGACCAGAGCCTTGGCTGTCAGGAACGCACCGGACACACCAACCGCCGAATGCAGAAGCCCGCCAGGATCGTTGCGCAGATCAAGCACCATGCTCTTCATGCCGGCCTTCTGCAACCGGCCCAGCTCCTTGGCCAGCGTCGGTGCCGTGTTTTCCTGGAACTGCGAGATCCGCAAATAGCCAATACCCGGTTCAAGGATGCGCGCCTTGACACTCTGAACTTGAATCACTTCACGCGTGAGCGTCAGCTCGATTGGTTTGAGCTCGCCCTTACGCGCGATGGTCAGCCTGATCTGCGTCTTGGGCTTGCCACGCATTTTCTTGACCGCGTCATTCAGCGTCATGCCCTTCACGGGCGTGTCGTCGAGCTTGATGATGAGGTCACCTGGGCGCACACCCGCCCGAAAGGCAGGGGTATCCTCGATCGGCGAGATCACCTTGACGAAGCCGTCTTCCATGCCAACCTCTATACCGAGGCCCCCGAATTCACCCTGCGTGCCAACCTGCAGTTCCTTGAAGGCCTCGGCATCAAGATAAGTGGAGTGCGGATCAAGGCCTGAGAGCATGCCGGAGATCGCGCTCGTAATGAGCTTCTTGTCTTCGACCGGCTCAACATAGCCCTGCTTGATTGCACTGAACACCTCGGCAAACGTGCGCAGCTCTTCCACTGGCAGGGGCGCGGTCGCTTCTTTGTTCGCGCTGGCGGAGTAATTCACACTGATCGCCACTCCGGCGCACACACCCACCAGCACGAGCCCAGCCTGCTGCATCCTGCTGCGCATCTTGGATTCCATGTCCTGCTTTATCCTCTCTATCGGATGCCGACCGTCCGGTTCCATGCCTTACCGCGCGACCCACTTTGCGGGATCCTGAGGTTGTCCGTGACGGCGAATTTCAAAGTATAAACCCGATTCTTCTCCACCCCCGCTGCTACCCACCGCAGCGATGGCCTCACCCGAGCGGACGCTTTCCCCAGGTGACTTGAGCAGGCTTTCGTTGTTCCCATAGATCGTCATGAACCCATCGCCGTGATCGACGATGATCAAATTGCCGAAACCCCGCAACCAGTCCGCGAACACCACCCTGCCCGATGCCACAACACGCACGTCTCCGCCAGACGAGCGGATGAAGACCCCTTTCCATTGCGTGGTGCCATCGCCCCTTGGAGCACCAAAGCGCCCGACTAGTTCGCCACGGACTGGCCAGCGCAAACGCCCTCGCAAATCAGCGAAATCAGCGTCAGCAGAATGTCCGTCGGCAACTTTGTCAGCCACACCGCTTACTGGTTCGCTCTGCGGTCGTTCGGCTCCTTCGGTCGGCCGACTACCCGGCATGCCCAAGGAACCATTGACCTGGGGCTTACGCGGAGGTTTCGGTGCGAATGACCTGGACGGCGTGAGCTTTGCCAACCCCTCAACCAGACGTGAAAGCCGGTGCTCATTCTGCTGCAGCGTTGCAACTTCCTTACGCTGGACGCGCAGCTTGGCCTGCAGCTTGGCCAGCACATCGGCGCGTTGTTTCTGCTCATCGAGCAAGCCAGCATGCACCCGGACCTGCGCCTGTTCGAGCGACGCAATCCGGTCCTTGCGCTGTTGCAGCTGTGCAATCAACCGCTCGCGCTCGGCAAGCGTATGCCGCGCAACTTCAATCTCATCGCGCCGCGCGTCGGCAATCCGCTCCAGATAGTAGGCATCTCGAGCCAACTGGTTCGGATCGTCGCCGCCAATCAAGCGGCGCGCCCCCGCCTTGCGGCCAAAAACGTAATAGCGGTAAAGCGTGTCACCCAGCGCCTTGCGCTGTGAAGCGAGTGCCGACTCCACGGCCAGCCGATCGCCTTCGAGCTGCTTCTGCTCGGCTTCCGCAGTGCGACGCACTTCGGCGATCTCACGTAGCTTTCGGAGTGAGTCGGAGATCGATTTCTCAATACCTGCCAGCTCATCCGCCGCTTCATTTCGCGAACTCTCGCCAGCATCGATTTCCTTCTGCAGAGATCGGATCTTCTGATGCAGTTCATCAAGGTCCGCGCGCTTGGCTGCCAACTCTCCCGAACCAGGCGCCCGCGCCGCCTCGGGTGCCGCACACAAAAAAAGGGCGAGGAGCGCCGCAGCACTCCTCGCCCTGTATCGCGAAGGGCAACCCACCCTTACTTCTTGGCCTTGCCCTGACTGGCCACCGCATTCATTGCTGCAGCAATCTTCTCAGGATCATCCAAGTAATAGTGTTTGATCGGCTTGAGCTCCGCATCAAGTTCATAGACCAGGGGCTGGGCCGTCGGAATATTCAGCTCAAGGATCTCTGATTCGCTCATGTTGTCGAGATACTTGATCAGCGCACGCAGGCTGTTGCCATGGGCTGCGATGACCACACGTTTGCCCGACTTGACCTGCGGCGCGATGGTTTCGAGCCAGTACGGCACGAACCGGGCCACGGTGTCCTTCAGGCATTCGGTACGCGGGAATTCCGTCGCCGGCAGATTTGCGTAACGCGGGTCATTGGTATTCAGGCGCTCGTCGCCCTCTTCCAGCGCGGGCGGTGGCACGTCGTACGAACGACGCCACACCTTGACCTGATCATCGCCGAATTTGGCAGCCGTCTCGGCCTTGTCGAGCCCCTGCAATGCTCCGTAGTGGCGTTCGTTCAGGCGCCAGGAGTGCTCAACTGGCAGCCAGAGCTGGTCAAGCTGTTCCAGCACGACATTGAGCGTCTTGTTCGCACGCTTGAGCACCGAGGTAAACGCCAAGTCGAAGGCATAGCCCTTTTCCTTGAGCAGCTTGCCGGCATTGACCGCCTCTTCGACACCCTTTGGCGTGAGGTCAACATCGGTCCAGCCCGTGAAGCGGTTTTCGAGGTTCCAGGTGGATTCACCGTGGCGGAGCAGAACGATCTTGTACATGAACTCTCCTTCTAATGAATGGGGTAAATCTCGGGGGAGCCGTTCGCGCGCCGGCGGGGATACCCGCGCTGGTTGCGCCCCGCGTCGCCAGCGCGCGGCGAGGCAATAAGGGTAGCCCATTGCAACGCGCTGCAACATCGCAACGCGCATCGGGAATACAGTGAACCGCGTTGCTTGCCCCATGGCTCGCAACTGCCAGACCGCACCGCTTCAGGAGGAACCAACGAGCCCCCATCCGACAATGGGCCAGTCCGCAGGCCCTAGAGTGGCCGACGCCAAACATCAGAAGGTGGTATTTTATCGGATCGGGCCCTAGCGTTACCGCGATTTTCGAGGGTCGTTATCTGAGTTGGGTCATGGAGTTCATCAAACAGAATATCTTTCTTGTTGTGCTCGCAGCCGTGAGCGGGTCAATGCTCCTCGTGGATCTCTTGCGCGGACGCAGTGGTAGCGGGCTGACCCCAGTCGAAGCCACGCTGCTCATCAACCGCGAGAACGCATTGGTGCTGGACGTGCGCGACGCAGCAGAATTTGCCGCGGGTCACATTACGAATGCGCGAAACATTCCACTCGCCGATCTCGAGTCCCGCGTCGGCGAACTGGCCAAATTCAAGAACAAGCCGGTCGTGCTTGTTTGCCAATCCGGCTCGCGCTCGAACAAGGCAATCGCAACGCTGGCCAAGGCCGGGTTCGAGAAGGCCCAGAATCTGGGAGGCGGGCTTGCCGGCTGGCAAAAGGACGGGCATCCGCTCGTCAAGAGCTAACATGGCCATGCCTCGGATCCTTATGTACACCTCGGGCTATTGCCCGTATTGCGTGCGGGCCGAACAGTTGCTGCGCCGCAAGGGCGTGACCGAGATCGAAAAGCTGCGTATCGATCTCGACCCGGCCGAGCGCGAGCGCATGATGGAACTCACCGGTCGTCGTACGGTGCCGCAAATCTTCATCGGCGACCGTCATGTTGGCGGCTGCGATGATCTCTACGAACTCGATCGCACTGGCGGGCTCGACACACTGCTCGCGTCCGACGCGGCGTAACATCCCGGCTTTCACCTTTCGAGGCGGCGTTTCGGCCCGCCGCTTCCCTCAACCACCAAATCAGGCAGTACGCAAATGAGCGACCAAGCACAACCGATGTTTTCGATCGAAAAGCTGTATGTGAAGGATCTATCGATCGAAGTCCCCAACGCACCGTCGATCTTTTTGGATCGCGAACAGCCGCAAGTCAACGTCGAGCTGAACACCACCGGCGAAAAGGTTGACGAGGGCTTCTACAACGTTTCAGTGACGGTCACCGTCAAGGCCACCGCCAAGGAACGCTCGATGTTCCTGATCGAAGTAACCCAATCAGGCGTATTCCAGATCCGCAACTTCGCCGAAGGCGATATCGAACCAGTGATGATGATTGGTTGCGCAAACATCCTGTTCCCATATGCACGCGAGGCCGTTTCCGACGCCATCACGCGCGCTGGCTTCCAGCCGATCCTGCTCGCGCCGGTGAACTTCGAGGCGCTCTACCAAGCACGCCAGCAAGCCCAGGCCGAACAGCAGGGCGCCGGCAGCGCCTCGCTGCAGTAAGTATCAATACGGGCATGCATCCTCGCGGATTCCTGCTTGCCGCGCTCGCTATCGCCCTTCCCGGCGTGGCGAGCGCGCTCGACTACCGATCGGTCGGCGAAGTCGCAGTCCTTTATGACTCCCCGTCCACCAAGGGCAAGAAGCTCTGGGTGATCCAGCGTGGCACACCGATCGAAGTCGTCATTTCGCTTGACCAATGGGTCAAGGTGCGCGATCAGACCGGAACGATTGCATGGATCGAGCGCAAATCGGTCGCCAATCAGCGAACTGTGATTGTCATCCCGCAAATGGCCGAGGTAAGACAGCAACCCGAACCTGCCAGTCCACTCGCCTTCTCCGCAGCGAAGGATGTCGTACTTGATCTCGTCGACCCAAAACCGGCCGGCGGCTATCTGAAGGTCAAGCATCGCGACGGCGCGCAGGGCTACGTCCGCCAAGCGGACGTCTGGGGCGGTTGAGCACCCTGAACCATGAGCCGCATTGCAATTCTTGGCGCCGGTGCTTGGGGCACGGCACTCGCTGTCTCTTTCGCGCGCCGCCACGGCATCGCCCTTTGGGGGCGCGACCTTCCTCACCAGATGCAGATGCGCGAGCTGCGCGAGAACCGCGCGCTATTACCGGGTATCCGCCTACCCGATGCGATCAGCATCTACGACGAAACGGCCTCGGCACTCGAAAGTGCATCGCTTGCTTTGATCGCAACCCCGGTCGCAGGCCTGCGTGAATCCTTGCGCACCGTCGCCACCCAAGCGCCCGGCCTGCCAGTAATCTGGGCCTGCAAGGGGCTGGAAGCCGGCAGCGGGCGACTACCAAACGACATTGCGCATGAAGAGCTCGGCGACCGCGCCGAGTATGGCGTATTAACGGGCCCAAGTTTTGCGCAGGAGGTCGCCGCTGGCTTGCCCGGTGCCGTCACACTGGCCGCGCGCTCACTCGACTTCGCACAGTACTGGGTTGGCGAACTCCACCATTCCCGGCTTCGGCTGTACGCCAGCGACGACCTCGTTGGCGCCGAAGTCTGCGGCGCGGTCAAGAATGTGCTGGCGATTGCCACTGGCATCTGTGACGGCCTGCATTTCGGGCTCAATGCCCGAGCGGCACTCATCACCCGCGGCCTTGCGGAAATCACGCGGTTCGGCCTCGCACTCGGCGCCCGCCGCGAGACCTTCATGGGTCTGGCCGGGGTGGGCGATCTCATCCTCACATGTACCGGCGATCTTTCGCGCAACCGACGTGTAGGGCTGGCGCTCGCCGACGGCCGCAAGCTTGCCGAAGTCCTCGCCACGCTCGGTCATGTTGCAGAAGGCGTCCCCACAGCACGCGAGGTAGCGTTACGCGCACGCCAACTGAATGTCGAAATGCCGATCACTGCAGCCGTCGACGCGGTGCTCCATGAGGGACTCGACCCTCGCGAGGCCGTCGATCAGCTCATGACGCGCGACCCGAAGATCGAAGGTTGATCAGCGGAACACCGTGCCCTGTGCTGACAGAGGCGCGGAAATGGTCGAACCACGCACGATCAGTTCGCCCCGCAGCACGACGCGCCGCTGCACCTGCTCCGGTTTGGCGATGCGCTGAAGCAAGAGTTCGATCGCACTGCGGCCGATCTCATAAGTAGGCTGCGCGATCACGGTGACTGGCGGGGTCATCAGGCGCGTCCAAGGCAGATCATCAAAGCCAGCGACGCGTACATCACGCGGAATCTCCAAACCCGCTGCGCGGACCGACTCGATCAGTCCAAGCAGGATCAAGCCATTGCTCGCCACAATCGCATCCGGCGGCTTGCCGCTCAACAGTAGCGCCGCCGTCGCGACGCGTGCGCGTTCGACATTCGGCTGTAGTGGCTCGGCTTCCGGCGCCAGTTGCGCCGCCTTCATCGCCGCCACATAGCCATCATGCCGCTGCCGGCCACTCGACGACACCGCCCCATAAAGAAAGACGATCCGTCGGCAACCCTGCTCAATCAGATGTCTGGTGAGCCGCTGCGCCGCATCCATGTTGTCGAGTAGGACCGCATCGGCGTCCGTGTCGCGCTCGCAGCGATCGACCAGCACGATCGGAAACGGATAGTCGGCAGGGTTGAAGCGACCCAGCAACTGCAGGGTCGACGAGAGAATTACGCCGCTGACCTTTTCGTCACGCATCAACTCCAGATAGAAGGCCTCCTTGGCAGGATCCTCATCCGCATTGCAAAGCATCACGCGCAGGCCGTTCGCGTACGCCACATCTTCCACCGCGCGGCTGATCTCGGTGAAAAAAGGGTTGCGGATATCCGAGACGATCAACCCCAGCGTATCGGTGCGACGAGAGCGTAGCCGCCGCGCGGCAAGATCCGGCCGATAGCCGAGCGCATCGATCGCCGCCTGCACACGCTTTTTCGTTTCCTCACTGACCCCAGACTGCCCCTGCAGCACCCGGGAGACCGACGCCACCGACACTCCGGCCTCCCGCGCCACATCCAGAATCCTTGCCATACCGTAATCCCGTAAACGATTACTTAATCGTTGTGGAGCGAAGCTAGGTTTTACACAAGAAACAACACCGTGCTTCCAACGCGTCCCTCTCTGGCTAGCAGCACTTCACCGGGGAATCTATAACTGAAGCGAACTTCAACCAAGCAGAGTTCCAAGCGTAGCAGCAGCACACTAAAAATTCCCATTTGCACAACGATACGTAATCGATTACATAAATTTTTGGCAGAGCGCTACGGAACGTAGGAGACTCCTATGGAAACCATTACCCGGGACACCCTGTGCCTTGACGCCCAAGCCAGGGACAAGCTGTCGGCGATTCGCGAAGCTGGTCAGCTACTGGTCAAGGCGGGCTACATCGATCCCGGTTACGTCGAAAGCCTCGAAAAGCGCGAAGCCATCGCCAACACGTTTCTTGGCTCGGGCGTCGCGATCCCGCATGGCATGGTCGACGATCGGCATCTGATCCGGCACACCGGTGTCGCCGTCCTGCAATTGCGTAACGGCATCAACTGGAACGAGGGCCAGCGAGTGCATCTGGTCGTGGCGATCGCAGCACAGTCGGACGAACACATCGAACTGCTGCGACGCCTCACGCGATTGATGCAGCAGCCTGGTGCAATCAGCACGCTGGCCCACACCAACGATCCGCAGGCGGTGATCAGCGCGCTTTCCGGCAAGACGGCCTCCTCCCCCGAAACTCCTGACACGTCTCCTGCCTGGCCCGCCGACGCAACGATCGACTGGACCCTCGACTATCCCAACGGTCTACACGCTCGCCCCGCAACCCGTTGGATGGAAGCCACGCGTCGCTTCACATCGGAAATCCGCATCTGGCTCGGTGGGGAATATGCCGACGCCAAGGTACTGACAAGCCTGCTTGCACTTGGCGCCCGTCATGGCGCCCAACTCCGCTTCACTGCGCGTGGTACGGACGCCCGTGCCGCGGTGGACGCGCTCCATGACATCGCCCGCTCACTCTCGGTCGAAGAGCAGGACACCGCTGAGCGCGCCCGCAGGAACGCGCAAGCAGCGCGCCGCCTACGGCCCGCGTGGCAACCGGAAGGCTCGGCAGACCAAGTCGTGGGCCTGTCCGCCAGTCCTGGCCTCGCGATCGGCAAGCTCGTGCGCCATAGGAAGGCCAACCTGCAGGTCGATGACACGCCTAGCGATGTGGTGCTTGATGGGGAGTCCATTGAACGTGCGTTGATGGCCGTACGTACCGAACTGCAGGAGCTTGAGGCCAATGCAGCATCGCGACTTGGCAAGGAAGAAGCAGCGATCTTCGCCGCCCATCAGGCACTGCTCAACGACCCCGCCCTGATACGGGACGCCTTCACCGGCGTCATGCGCGGCCACGGCGCAGCATGGTCGTGGCAACGTACGATCAATGTGCACAGCGACAAGCTCTCGCAGGTGGGCGACCCCACGCTCGCAGCCCGAGCCCTTGATCTGCGCGATGTAGGCGAACAAGTCCTGGCCAAGCTACTCGGCGTAACGCGCATCCGACAGGCGCTGACTGAACCGTCGATCCTCGTGGCCGAGGACCTGACGCCCTCCGACACGTTGCATCTGGACACTCACCTGATCGCTGGGCTCGCCATCGCGCTCGGCGGCCCGACATCGCACACTGCGATTCTCGCCCGTACGCTCGGCCTGCCAGCGCTCGTCGGCGGCGGCCCGCGCCTCCTGCAGCTCGAAGAAGGCAGCCAAGCGGTAATCGACGGCAGCGGCGGGACCTTGTACGCGAAGCTCGGTGCGAACGACCTCACACGCGCCAAAGCGGCAGTGGAAAGCCAGCACGCCGAGGCCGCGGCGCTTCGTGCGCAGCGCTACCTGCCTGCGGTGACCAGCGACGGCCATCGCATCGAGATCGCCGCCAACATCACGAGCGCGAAGCAAGCAGCAGTGGCGGTTGACGCCGGCGCCGAAGGTGTAGGCCTGATGCGCACCGAATTTCTTTTCCTTGAACGCGACACCGCTCCGAGCGAGGACGAACAGCTTGCCGTCTATCGGGACACGATCTCCGCACTCGCCGGGCGGCCGCTGATCATCCGCACGCTCGACATCGGTGGCGACAAGCAGGTGCCCTATCTTGCACTGCCATATGAGGAGAATCCGTTCCTCGGCGTGCGCGGCACGCGGCTTCTGCTCCAACGACAGGATCTGCTCTACACGCAGCTGCGCGCGATCTACCGCGCAGCGGCAAACGGGCCCGTGAAGATCATGTTCCCGATGATCACGCACGTCGCCGAGATTGAAGCACTTCGGGAGCACTGCGAGCGCGCACGCGGCCAGGTGAGCGGGCCCAAGCTGCCGATCGGCATCATGGTCGAAGTGCCTGCAGTCGCAGTGATGGCCGACCGCTTCGCCCCGCTCGTCGACTTCTTCTCGATCGGCACCAACGATCTCACCCAGTACGTGCTCGCGGTGGACCGCCAGCATCCAGAACTCGCCATGCAGGCGGACAGCCTCCACCCCGCCGTGCTGAATCTCATCAACGCTACCGTTCGCGCGGCCAAGCCGCGCGGCACCTGGGTCGGCGTATGCGGCGGCCTGGCAGGCGACCCGCTCGGAGCACGGATCCTCACTGGCATGGGTGTCGACGAACTCTCGATGAGCGCGCAGGACGTCGCCGGCGTGAAGGCAGCCATCCGCGGTGAAAGCCTGTCAAACATGAAGAGGCTCGCCACCCGTGCGCTCGCCGCACATAATACCGCCGAGGTGCGCGCACTATGACAAAAGCACAGCTTCCGCGAGTCCTCACCGTCACCCTCAATCCAGCTGTCGATCACACGGTCGAGGTTTCGGATCTCGCCTTCGGCAATGTCAATCGTGCTCTGAAGATGCAGGTCGACGTCGGAGGAAAGGGCATCAACGTCGCCTCCTGCCTAGCCGATTTCGGCATACCTTGCGCCGCGACCGGGCTCTTCGGCAGCGAAAACGCAGCCGTCTTCCAGTCACTCTTTGAGCGCAAGCACATTGTCGACAGCTGTTTTTATGTCTCTGGACTAACCAGAATAAATACCAAGATTGTCGACATCACCCGCGGCGAGACAACCGATATCAACATGCCGGGCATCAGCCACTCAGTTGCGCAAGCAGAAGAACTGCTCGAACGCCTGCGGATACGCCTGGATACGCTATGCGATCAGGTCGACTGGATAGTGCTCGCAGGCAGCCTGCCGCCAGGGATGCCTGTCGACACCTATGCACGGCTGATCGAAGCGGTGCGCGCCAAGGGCCGTCGTGTCGCGCTCGACGCCAGCGGTGCGCCACTCGCCGTTGCGCTCAAGGCCGGACCCGCACTAACCAAACCGAATCGTGTCGAGTTGTCCGAGTACCTCGGTCGCGAACTACCGGACCTGAAGGCAGTCGTAACGGGCGCACGCGAACTGTTCGCCGCTGACACCCCGCCCGAGCTCGTGACCATTTCAATGGGCGAGGACGGTGCGCTGCTACTCGATAACAAGACTACATTGCTGACCGAACCACTCGACATCAAAGTCGGTAGCACCGTCGGCGCAGGCGACGCGATGGTCGCGGGCCTCGTCGCCTCACAGCTAGAAGGGCTGGACCTCGCAGCCACAGCCAAGCTCGCCACCGCATTCTCGGCGGCAAAATTGCAGCGCGCGGGCCCGCATCTGCCCCCCCCCGAAGAGGTCCGCAAGCTCGCCAACACGGTGCAAGTCCGCGTCATCGATTGAGAGTCCTCAGGAGACAGACATGGCAAGGATCGTTGCGGTAACAGCCTGCCCGACAGGCATCGCGCACACGTACATGGCGGCCGAAGGGCTCGAACAGGGCGCGGCCGCGCTTGGCCACACGATCCGTGTCGAGGCACGCGGTTCGGCTGGCGTGCAGAACGCGCTCTCGCCAGCCGACATCGAAGCAGCCGACGTCGCGATCATCGCGACCGACACGGGCATCGATGAAAGTCGCTTCAAGGGCAAACCTCTCTATAAAACCTCTACCGATCCGGCCATCCGCGATGGCGCCTCAGTGATTCGCGCAGCGCTCGCGCAGGCCTCGTCCGCTACCACCCCCACTCCGCCTGTAGACCGACCACTCAAGATTGTGGGCATCACGTCGTGCCCGACAGGCATCGCGCACACGTTCATGGCTGCGGAAGCGCTCGAACAGGGCGCCAAGTCGCTCGGTCACACCATCAAGGTCGAGACACAGGGTTCGGTTGGCGCAAAGAACACGCTCACCGCCCAGGAGATTGCCGAGGCTGATCTCGTCGTCATCGCCGCCGACACGCAGGTCGACACGTCGCGCTTCGTCGGCAAACGGTTGCTATCCACCAGCACCAAGGCTGCGATTCATGACGGGGCGACTCTCATAGCGCAAGCCATCACAGGAGCAAAGATCGCAGGCGCGGATCTCGCTGACCAAGTGAAGGCCGCAAAGGCCGAACAATCCACGCAGCGCACAGGCGTCTATAAGCATCTGATGACCGGCGTGTCGCATATGCTGCCCTTCGTCGTGGCTGGCGGCCTGCTGATTGCCATCGGCTTCGCGCTAGGCGGCATCTACGTTTATGACGACGCCTACAAGGGTACGCTCGGCTGGACGCTCTTCACCATCGGAGCCAAGAGTGGCTTCGCGTTGATGGTGCCAATCCTCTCTGGCTACATCGCATTTTCGATCGCAGACCGCCCCGGCCTGGCTCCAGGCGCCATCGGTGGGATGATCGCCAGCGCGATCGGCGCTGGCTTCCTTGGCGGCATCGCCTCGGGTTTCATCGCCGGTTACGTGGTGAAGTGGCTGAACGACAAGATCCAACTCGGGCGTAACCTGGACGGCCTCAAACCCACACTGATCCTGCCGCTACTCGGCACCGCAATCGTAGGCCTCTTGATGTACTACGTGATCGGCGAACCGGTTGCCTGGGCGCTCGCCGCGATCACGGCTTGGCTGAAGGGGCTACAGGGCTCCAGCGCGATCTTCCTCGGCATGTTGCTCGGCGCGATGATGGCCTTCGACATGGGCGGCCCGGTCAATAAGTCGGCCTATGCCTTCGCCACTGGCCTGATCGCCAGCGAGGTCTATGCACCAATGGCCGCCGTGATGGCCGCCGGTATGACGCCGCCGCTTGCCATAGCGCTTGCCACGCAGGTTTTCCGCAATCGCTTCTCGGAAGACGAACGCGAATCTGGCAAAGCAGCCGCAGTGCTTGGCATCGCGTTCATTACCGAAGGCGCAATCCCTTTCGCAGCGAAAGACCCGCTGCGCGTCATCCCCTCGCTGATGGTGGGCTCGGCCGTTACCGGCGCAATCTCGATGGTCTTCAACTGCACGCTGCGGGTACCACATGGGGGCGCGTTCGTACTGCCGATCCCGAATGCCGTGGGCAACCTCGGGATGTATGTCGTCGCAATCGTGGTCGGGACGCTCACCAGTGCCACCGCCCTCGGTATCCTCAAGCGCCCGATCGCTTCGGCCATAGCCACGGCTCCCGCTGCACGCTGAAGCTTGCAAGTAAGGCAGTTGACCGCCTTGGCGGCCCATCCGGGGGCACATGCAGCAGCGTGCTCCCATGAAGAAAGCAGCGTTATCCGCACCCTATCTGCGTTTAGCAAATCGATAAGTTGCATTTCGCCTGCAACTTTTTTACGATATCCACGTTCCCTTGCTTGATCACCTCCATGAGGCTCACCCGTTTCTCCGATTTCGGCCTGCGCGTACTGATGTACCTGACCCACGAACGCGACACACCGGTCACTGTCGGTGAGATCGCGCAGCAGTTCGGCGTACCGCACAACCATCTGGTCAAGGTCACCAACCGGCTCGGCAAGCTCGGCTGGGTGGAGGCGATACGAGGACGCAACGGCGGCCTGTATTTGTCTCGCCCAGCCAGCGAACTGCGGCTGGGTGACATCATCCGCCAGCTGGAAGAGTGCGATGAGCTGGTCGATTGCGATGATGACCCTTGCATGCTCCGGAAAGGTTGCCAGCTCAAGGGCGCCCTCAATGCCGGCCTGGCCGCCTTCTACGACAAGATGAATGAATACTCGTTGGCCGACGTATCGCGCGGCAACACCGGGCGTACCATCGTAAGACTCCATCGGAACTACGCGGAAGCACGGGAGAGCGACCATGCGTGATGTAGCGGAAGAAATCGGCCACGAACGGGTCGCACGGGTCGTAGAACAATTCTATGCCGCCGTTCGGCAACACCCGGCGCTTGGCGTGCCTTTTGGGCACGTAACCGACTGGACCACCCACGAGCACAAGCTGACCCATTTCTGGTGGGTCTCGCTCGGCGGCACCCGCTATCTGGATCATCGGTACAAGATCGCGGAGCGCCACGCCGCCGCCGGTTTTTCACCCGACCTGCTCGTGGTTTGGCTCAACCTGTTCGCCGACACGCTCGAAGCCAATCTGCCGCGGCCGCTCGCCCAAGCTTGGCTGGAACGCGCCCATCATCTCGGCAAATCGCTCGTGATGATGCACACACGCCAGCACTCATCTACATAGAACGCAGGCAGCGCATCACCACACATCATTGCACTTGCAATAAATGTTGCATAATAGATACCACAATTAGTCCACAACCCAACCTCACGGAGCCTTCATTTCATGCTTTCAAGCAACGCCATCCCCTACATCGATGCCAGCGTTCCCGTTCTGCGCGAGCACGGCACGGCCATCACCCGCCACTTCTATGACAGCATGTTCGGCGCACATCCAGAGCTGCGGCAACTTTTCAATATGGGTAACCAGGCCAACGGCTCGCAGCAACAAGCGCTGGCAGCGGCCGTATTCGCCTACGCGGCGAACCATCGCGATGGCGGTGCACTGGCACCGGTGATCGAGCGCATTGTTCACAAGCACGTGTCCGTCGGCATCCGCGCTGACCACTACCCAATCGTGGGTCATCACCTCTTGGACGCGATTCAGAGCGTGCTGGGAGAAGCCGCCACCGCCCCCCTGCTGGCGGCATGGGATGAGGCCTATTGGGCACTCGCCGAACGACTGATCGACGCGGAAAAGCGCCTGTATGCGCGAGCAGGTGTCCGGCCCGGTGAATTGCGATCGCTTGTTGTCACACGTATTCGCGACGAAAGCGAATGGGTGCGCTCGTTCTATCTTGAAGCGCCGACGGGCGGCTCCCCCGGAAGCTTCGAGCCAGGTCAGTACATCAGTGTGGCCGTCGATTCAGGTGAGCTGCGCCAGTTGCGGCAATACAGCCTCTCCGACGCGCCAGAGCGTCCTTGGTGGCGGATCAGCGTGAAGCGCGAACACGCGCGCAACAATATCCCTGGCGGACAGGTATCCAACTGGCTGCATGAGAACGTCAAGCCCGGCGATCGACTGGAAGTCGGCCCTGCGTGTGGCGACTTCACGCCTAGCCTTGATGGAGAGGGTCCCATTGCACTCGTCTCTGCGGGCGTCGGTATCACGCCAATGATCTCCATCCTGAACACTCTGGCTGTGCGCAACCCCGACCGTCAGGTGCTGTTCGCCCATGCGGCACAATGCGGTCGTCATCATGCCCTGCGCGACGATGTGCAAGCCGCACGAAACACAATGCGCGCCCTGCGTCGCCTCAGCTTCTATGAGTCGCCCGAGGCTGAAGACCGCCCTGCGGAAGACTACTCGCACGCCGGCCTGATGGACCCTGCAATGCTTGCTGCCAGAATCGGCACGGACGCGGAGTTCCACCTTTGCGGCCCGCTCGGTTTCATGCAGGCGCAATGGCGGGGGCTTGTTGCCGCGGGGGTTGCCCCATCGAGGATTCACCGCGAAGTGTTCGGCCCGGAGCTGCTGGACCACCTGCTCTAGGAACATAGGCCGACGCTACCCCGTCTCCAACCGAGTGCCTTCCAAAGCCTGTTCCCTCCAAGCGGGAGGAGAACAGGCTCTGGTCTCGTGATGAAGTCTCGATCGCCGCACAGGGAAGCCTGTTCGCCCGAGGTCGAATCAGTCAGCCCGCCTCTCGATCCAGAATCGAGTCGGCACAAGGACTGGATCAGTATCATGTGCATCCTTCGATCCAGGACCGGCTTCATGGCGTATCTCGCATTCATCACCGTGGTGTGGGCTCTTTCCTTCAACCTGATCGGTGAATTCCTCGCAGGCCGCGTCGATAGCGATTTCGCAGTGCTCACACGCGTCGTCATAGCCGGCCTCACCTTCCTGCCCTTCCTGCGGGTTCGCGGTTTTTCCACTGAACGGATTCTCGGCACAGCGGTGGCGGGCGCACTCCAGTTCGGCCTCACTTACCTGCTGCTCTACCGCTCGTTCGGCTACCTCACGGTCCCTGAGGTACTGCTCTTCACCATCTTTACGCCGATCTACATCACGCTCCTGGACGACGCGTTCAGAGGCCGCTTCACGCCGCGCGCCTCGATTGCCGCACTGATTGCGATCATCGGCTCAGCCATCATCCGTTACGACGGGCTCTCGACGCATTTCCTCACAGGCTTCCTCATGCTGCAGGCAGCCAATCTTTCGTTCGCACTCGGCCAGATCGGCTACAAGTGGCTTGTCGCACGCCATCCAAGTGATCTGCCCGCACGGGCCGGCTTCGGTTGGTTTTTTGTCGGAGCCCTGATCGTGGCGCTGCCTTCGTTTCTCATCTTCGGTAACCCAGCAAAGCTACCAAGCACCGCAACACAATGGTCGGTGCTCGCATACATGGGGCTGATCGCCTCGGCACTCGGCTTTTTCTGGTGGAACAAAGGTGCATCGATGGTCGACGCGGGCACGCTCGGCACAATGAACAACCTGCATATCCCGATTGGAATCGCTCTACACATGCTGATCTGGGGACGCGAAGAAAACGTCATGCGACTTGTCGTCGGTGGTACGGTCATCGCGCTGGCGCTGTGGCTGAATGAGAGCTGGCGCCGCCGTGCAATTGAAACCTGAAAGGGGAAGAGCCCGTCGCAAGACAACCATCGCAATAACCCCGCGTGATCGTCCAAGTACACACGCCACGGCCAAACGCATGGCAACTCCAGACCGGGCCCGAGGCAAACCGACAGATTGACAAATAATTGATTTAATTGAATTTTTCTCCTGACCCACGCACTACGGTGCAGATTTGATCCTCGTTTCACCAGATACCAGCGGCGCCAGACACTGGCAATGCCCTAGACTTCTTGCCTAGCATACTGTCTGACCTGAACCAGTTTCCGGCGCAACGGATCCCGCTACAGTCGCGGGCCAATCAGCGAAACTGTCGCGACAGATACGATGAAGAACGAAACCTACATTCCCGGTAAAGATGCCTCGCTCGAGTCGTCGATCGATACCCTCAGTTCGACACTCGCCGCACGCGGCTTCTTGGTCGAAGAGGTATCGTGGCTCAATCCGGTCGAAGGCGTATGGTCAGTGCATCTGCGCGACCGCGACTGTCCCCTGCTCTATACGAATGGCAAGGGAGCCAGCCAGCTTGCCGCACGTGCAAGCGCGCTGGGCGAATTCATCGAACGCGCAGCCAGTGGTCACTTCTGGACGCATTACTACCTCGGTGCGACGCGGGCGCAGCGCAGCGTTGTCCATGACGAGCGAGAACGCTGGTTTCCGATCTCCGATGAGGGTGGTTGGCCGGAAGGCCTGCTTGATGAAGCACTGCTCGAACGCTACGACCCGGACTCAAGCATCCCTGCTGCAACACTCGTTGAATTCAACTCGGGCAACCAGGCACGCGGAATCTGCGCCCTGCCCTTTACGCGGCTGTCCGACGACGCAAAGGTGTGGATCCCGATCAATATCGTCGGCAATCTCTACCTTTCCAACGGTATTTCAGCCGGCAACACACTGCCCGAGGCACGCAGCCAAGCCCTGTCAGAAGTGATCGAACGCTACGTCAAATTCCGGGTGATCGGAGAACGCTTATGCCTGCCCGACATCCCGGATCATGTACTGGCGAATCACCCTGCCAGCGCCAACGGCATCAAGGCGCTCCGTGAAGCCGGCTTTGGCATACGAGTAAAGGATGCCTCACTCGGCGGCATCTTCCCGGTGATCTGTGTGGCGCTCCTCAATCCGAAGGATCAGGGCCTCTACGTGAGTTTCGGCGCACACCCCGATTTCGGTGTCGCACTGGAGCGCGCGCTGACTGAACTCCTGCAGGGACGCGCCCTCGACGCACTCGGCGGTTTTCCCCCGCCCTCCTTCGACGCCATGGAGATCGCCTCGCCCGCCAATCTCGAAAGCCATTTCATCGATTCCGACGGCGTGGTCGGGTGGGAATTTCTCGGCAACAGCGCCGATTTCGAATTCGTCGAGTGGGACTTCACCGGCTCCACGCAAGAGGAATACGAATGGCTCTGCGACTGCGTGCACCGCGCAGGGCACGAGATCTACGCCATCGACTATCCGCGCCTAGGCGTCTATGTCGGTCGTATCCTGGTTCCAGGCATGTCGGAGATCTATCCACTAGAGGATCTCGAATGGGAGAACAACAGCATTGGTATTGCGCTGCGCGACGAAATCGTGGACCTGCCATCGCTCGATCGGACACGCAGCAAGCACCTGCTCGAAATGCTGCAGGACGCGGATTTTGCGGACGAACGACCGGTACGGGAGCTGATCGGCCTCGCCGTCCCCACGAACGACGCATGGAGACACCTACGCATCGGTGAGCTGAGAACGCTGGCTGCGCTGGCTGCCGGCAATCTCGCTGCGGCGAGCGAGGGCTGTGACTGGATGCGGCACTTCAACGCACTGCAGGAGGAACGTGCCAAGGTCTATCGCTGCGTCGGCACGCTGTTGCGGCTTGATGAGCCGGACGCGTTCGACAGCGCGCTCGAAGTATTGTTCGGGGTAGAAACGCTAAAGACCGCCCGTGCGCTCGTCGCTGGCGAACTGCGTTTCTTCGGCCTGTGCCGTCTCGGGCAGGACTTTGAAGGAAGCCCGCTGCATAAGGCACTGCTGCAGGCGCACGACAAGCTGCGGCTCGGCGACCAGGCTGCACTTAACTGAGCATGGGGAAGGTCTGCTCAATATAGCGATGCTTTTCCAGCAGGGATTCACGCCAGGTCTGCAGCTCACGCCCGGCAGGCGATTCGCGCAATTCAGGCAGCGCCGCTTCCAGCGCTGTCGCCACGGCCTGTGCTACCTCCTCAGCGCGAGCCACCGGCAGGAGATCGCGCAGCACGTCGTTCGCGATTTCGAGCGCCCACACTGCAACGGTTAAGCGTTCAAGCACGACCTCCTGCTCGGCAATGGTGTCGCGCAACGGCTGCAACGCGCGCACCACTTCGCTTCGGACAGTTTCGATCAGCCGCGGGTCAGCAGACTCTAGAGCCACAGGAACCTCCTTCCGGTTCAAACAAGATCAAGCACGACACGCCGCGTACGTGCAGTTTTCTTTTCAATTTTCTTGATGCGCAGTTCGCCAATTTCCGAAGTGTTCGCCACATGCGTGCCTCCGCACGGCTGTACATCAACCCCTTCGATGCGTACAAGCCGTGCGCTGCCGAGCCCCAGTGGCGGCTTCACGCTCATCGTGCGTACAAGCTCAGGACGCACCAACATCTCTTCATCGCTGATGCAATCGATGACAACCGGCTTCGCGGCCGCCACCAGCGCAGCAAGTCCTGCATCGATCTCCTCGCGCACCAGCGGATCGACCGTCACGAAATCAAGCCGCGCATAGTCAGGTGTGATGCTGCAACCGTCCACCGGATAGGGCAACACGGCGCACATAAGGTGCGATGCCGTGTGGAACCGCATATGGCGGAAGCGGCGGTCCCAGTCGATCACGGCAACAACCCCTTGCCCGGGTCGCAACTGCGACAGGATTTCCGCCTGCCCCTCGGCCGGGATGTGCAGCACGTCATCAGGAGATACGCCGTCGAACTTTGCCTTGCGGGCATCAGCAATCGAAAGCCGTGCCCCATCAGCGAGCATCAGAACACCTGTGTCGCCCGCCTGCCCACCGCCGAGCGGATAGAAGACCGTACGGTCGAGTATCACGCCGGTTTCATCGATGCGTGTGATGCGGGCTTCACAACTTTGGAGGTATGAATCACGGCGAAACAGGGCATCGGTGGCCATGGGTGGTTCCTCTTCGGCAATCGCACGATGGTATACAGCTCCGTCACAGGCCGGACCGATTCATCCCGACCGACGAACAAACCGTCGCACAGAAAGTGGGAACGCTCCGCGGGATTCAGTTGCCGAACCGTCACTGCAGAGGAGGATCGACCCGATGAAGCACGCGCCCCGCCTGTCAGCAACCATGTTGCTCGCCGGACTCGGCGCCTGTGCCAGCCTTGAAGGCCCGCAGTCCGATGCGTCTGATTCGGCCATGAATACCGTGCCGTCCTACCGCGCGCTGTCCTATACCTGCGAGGACGGTCGCAAATTCACCGTGCGTTACCTGAACAACGGCAACAAGCATGTGGCGATCCTGCCCGTAGGCATTGATGCCAGCGAGCTCGTGCTCGACGGCATACCGGCCGCCTCCGGCGCGCGCTATGCAGCTGGAAGCTTCGTCTGGTGGACCAAGGGCAGGCAGGCAACCCTCTACGAGCACACCAACGTGGGGCGCCCGGAAGCAGGCATCTCCTGCAAGCAGGACTAGAGTGACTACTTCGCTGCGCCTGGCCCCACTTTTACTTGGCCCGCGTGTTCGCGCACGATGCGCCAGGGGATCACCGACCAGTCCGGATATTCGCAGGCCCGCGCGACCCGCGCGAAGCTCGGGCCGACGTAGACGCCTTTCGGCGTCAGATACCAGCTCACGTAGTTCCAAACTGAAGGGTCGCCGTAGTTGCAACCCTCATCCTCACCCTTCGCCGGTTTGGCCTGTGGGTAGAGGTTGAGCATGGTCCGCCTGAGCCAGGGCGACAGCACCTCCGTGTGGTACTTGTCCAGTTCGGGGCTGTCGCCGGCCACCGTCTTCACGGGCGGCTTGCCCCTGCCCACGTACAGGATGTCTTCGAGCCCGAGTTGCTCGCCGGTTCGGCCGTCGAAGGTGATCGGGTTATCGCCGAAGTCCGGATGTGCACCGCCGCAGTCATAGCTGGTGAATACGCTCATGCTCAATGCGTCGGCAGCGACATAGCGCAGTGTGACGGTCTGGTCGTATTCGCCGCCGCGCGGTGATGACATACAGTCAAAGTACGAGCCGATCTCCGCCCACTGGCGTTTGCGCAGGGTGTCGTTGATGCGCGTGCGTACTGCGTCCGGATAGCCCGATACCACCTGCGGCCAGCGCACCTTGCTGCGCGACTCGCTCCACCACTGCACGGCGATGCCGCCACGCGTCTCGCGCGCGCCAGGCTTCAGGATAAGGTCTCGCCTGCGTTGCTGCTCATAGGCCTCTCCGACAACGGAATGCGCCTTATCAGCCGACACCGCAACCGGCAGGGCATGGAGTCTTATTGGCAATTGCCTGCCGTCCGTGCCGACCCACACGCCTTCCCAGGTATCGCTGGTGGCTGCACTCATTTTCCACTGCGGGCCGGCATCGTCGCTAAAACCCTCCTTCAGCATGCCGCCTTCGTCACTCAATTGGATATCGAGCAGATGGCGCCGGTAGAAATAGCTTCCAGAGGAAGGATTGGAGGAATCGAGCAGGACGACGACAGCAGCCTTGCCAACCGTTCCCTCCCACAGCGTCGCGGCCGACGCTGTCAGCGGAAGCAGTGCGGCAAAGACGGGGAGACACAAAAGGCTCGAACGCTTCACGGCGGAACTCCTTGATCGAAGGTCGTTCGCAAGGTAACGGAATCCGTCTCCCAGGCGAATGATCTGCCACATCAGCGGCGACCGAGCAGATCAGCCGCCGCCAGCAAACCCCTGCTGCCGCCAGGCTTCAAAGACGACGAGCGCCACGGTGTTCGACAGATTCATGCTGCGATTGGAGGGCAGCATCGGAATCCGCACACACTGTTCGGGCGCGAAGGATTCGCGCAGTTCGGGTGCGAGACCGCGCGTTTCGGCACCGAAAATGAACACATCACCCGGCTGGAAGGCGATCGTGTCATAGCGGACGGTACCGCGCGTGGTCAGCGCGAAGAATCGCTTGCCGGCCAGCGCCGCCGCACAGGTGGTCCAGTCCGGATGAAGCGTAACGCACGCGAGGTCGTGGTAGTCGAGCCCCGAACGGCGCAGATGCTTGTCTTCGAGGCTGAAGCCGAGCGGTTCCACCAGATGCAGGTGGCAGCCCGCATTCGCGGCCAGGCGGATGACGTTGCCGGCGTTGCCGGGAATTTCCGGCTCGACAAGGACAATGTTGAACATATTGGGGTAGGTGATGCGGACTTCTGAAAAACAAAAGGGGCGCCACGCGGCGCCCATCATTGTGCGGTAAGACGCAGGTCAGAAGCCGATCGTCACACCGATGTTGGCAACCGGGTACCACTTGAGGCCATGCACCTGGTCCACCAACCGCTGTTGCTCGTGCGCGATGTCGTTACGGAGCTGGCTGCAGTCGCCCGCGCTCATGCCCCCACCACAGGCCGCCGAGAGGCTCGCCTTGGGGGTGCCCATGTACATCACGCCAAGGTCGAAGTAGAAGTTCACGCCCGCAGTCGCCACATTGCCGTAGCCGATACCGATATACGGCGCCACGCTGTTGCCCGTCTTCATTTCGCCGGACAACGTACCGATATCGGAGGCGTTGTAGGTGTTGCCGTTGAGCGTATACGTTCCGTTGCTTGGACGGCCGTTGAGCTCAAGCTTGTTGTTGTTGGGCATCAGTCCAGCCGTGATACGGAACGGGCCAAGGGGGCTCCAGTCGAGTAGCAGGCTAGCATTCGAAATCTTGAGTTTCCCGTCGTAACTGACATCAGTCTGATCGACCGTGTGATCGTAGTTGAGATAGGAGTAGCCGATGCGCGCGAGCAGCGTCGGCGCGACGGAAATACCGATTTCCCCACCGATACCGGTCGTGCCGACACGCGCGCCCACACCGACGGCCTGTGCCGACCCGGCGGCTGCAAACGCCGCGAATGACAATAGGAGGGCTTTGATTTTCATTGTGTTGCTTCCTTCATTGGTTCGGACGAAATGAGCGGAATTATGCCGCGCCCGCCTTTTCATTGAAGCAATACGTCGCCTATTGGTAGAGGATTTCGACGTTTTCGGGATTGAGCCAATCACGCAGCTGTTCGAGCAAGGGCTCTTCCAGCCTGACGCGCCACGCACCGCCGAACGGCAGATCGCCCTGTGCGCTTTCATTCCGGTATGACAGCCGCACCGGACAGCCGCCCGACTCCACGTCGCCGCGATACTCTGTCAGCATGTCTTGCAGGCATGACGCCGCCGCACGAGCCCCGCCCTTGGCCTCGATTTCACCATTTATGCGCAGCACGAGCGAGCGCGCATAGCGGGCACGCGCCTCACCGAGCGTCATCAGCTTGTCGGCGACGATTCGCAGGCCCCCGGTGAAATCATCGTGGCTGATCTTGGTTTCGACGATCAGCACTTCGTCGGTGACAATCTTGTTTTTGTTCGCGTCCAGCGTTTCAGCAAAGACCGAGACCTCAAGCTGAGCAGTACCGTCGTCGAGCTGCACGAAGCACATCTTGCCGCGCTGGCCGATCTTCACACGCATGCCGGCCACCACACCCGCGATGACCTGCGGCTCCTTGCGGGGTTCCAGCTTCACAAGCGGCGTGCGAACGAAGCGCGCAACTTCGTGTTTGAACGAGTTGTACGGATGGCCAGAGAGGAAGAAGCCGATCGCGATCTTCTCCTCGGCGAGGCGCTGGCGTTCGTTCCACGGCCGTGCGTCGATCAGCGAAGGCGAATGCTCGGCCGCCATGTCGGGCTCGTCGAAGAGGCCCGCCTGCGCGGCATTCGCAGCCTGATGCTCGGCCCATTCCATCGCCACGCTCACGCTCGCGATGAGGCGCGCGCGATTGTCGTCGAGCGTGTCGAAGGCACCGGCACGGATCAGCGCTTCGACGACGCGGCG
>JAVBUM010000047.1:0-12002 GCA_031555325.1 Niveibacterium sp.
GTGCCCTTGCAGGAACAATCGACGAGAACGAATTGGTCGCCTCGGAATTCGATTCGTGCGTGTTCGCGTGAACTGGTCTGGTCATAGACCTGGATGTCACGCCCCTCATCCCGGCCGATCGTCACCATCTGGCGTCCGGAACCCGAACCGATGGACCAGCGCTGGCCGCTTAGGCATAAGGAAAGTCCGGTTGTGCGTCGCGAGGCCAACAGCCGCCCGATTTCAGCGGTGTCGTCACTGTCCGCCTGCTTAAGCGAGATCGTGATACCGATCCCGGGCCCCAATACCAGTTGGTTCCCCAGTTCACCATCAATATCGTTTGCGACCTGTTTTGCCGCAGCCAGATCAACAAAACTGACCACGACTGTGTCCGGATCTTCGTGCAGATATAGCCCGCCACTTGCCCTCAGTGCATGTCGCACCGTTCGCCAAAGCCCCTGCGCCCGGCGCACGCGCTCTGCCGGAAACGGCTCGCATGCCAAGCCAAGGTCATCCACAGTGGCGACAAGAAGATTGTTGGAACTGGAGCCCATTGATTCGGACGTTGCCCGCAAAAGAGGTCATGAACGGAAATCCCTTCGATTAACGGTCGCTCCATCTGGTTTTCGATGGTGCGTAACTTGATTTAACCCAATCACGGCGGTCAAGATGCGGCATTCGCGCCTTGTGTCGGTGCACCTGATGTGTTGCCGATGTGCTGGATGACATGACCGGCTGTCGCGGCTTCGGCTTGAGCCTCGGCAGGTGCCCGGCTACAGTTAAAGGTTTTCCGGGCGAGCCTTGACCTCTAGAGGCTCGCGTTTGTTTCGATTGCCTGCGCTGGCGTACCACGCCCAACCCAAGAGCACTGCCTGAACTCAAATTGCGACAACTCACCCTCAATCTGCGGCCGCAACGCGCCCAGCACTTCGAGAACTTCATCGTCGGCAAGAACGCCGAGGCGGTGACGGCCATTCGAATGGCCGCCACGTTTGGTCAGCCGCCAGCGATCTATCTCTGGGGAGAACCGGGTTGCGGGCGAAGCCACCTCATGACCAGCGCGCTCAATGCCAGTGAGGTCAATGGCCGGCCGGCGGCAACCGCCAGCCCCGTCAGCGGGGATGAGGACTTCCCATTGCCGGAAGGCGGACTGCTGGTGGTCGAGTCAGTTGACCAACTCAATGCGGCCGGGCAGGCGGCACTGTTCCGTGCGTTCATCCGGGCGCGTGAACGGCGCACAGCGCTGCTGTTGTCGGGATCGGCGCCGCCCGCAGGGCTGGATCTGCGTGAGGATGTCCGCACCCGGCTGGGCCAATGCTTGGTGTTTGAACTTCGGGCCCTTGACGATCAGCAGAAAGAAGACATGCTGGTGCTATATGGACTTTCACGCGGCGTCTTCCTCGAACCGGATCTGATCCATCACTTGTTGCGCCATGGCCGGCGCGACCTTCCGTGGCTGCTGTCCGTCGTCGATGCACTCGATGAGGATTCGCTCGCACGCCATCGTTCCCCGACCCTTCCACTGCTGCGCGAAATCATGCAAGCCATGCCCGCCAGTAGCGGAACCGCAGCACAGGAAGAAGCATGAATCTCGCGCTTTTCGATCTCGACAATACACTGATCGCCGGTGACAGCGATTACGAATGGGGCCAGTTCATGGTCTCGCGCGGACTGGTGGACGCAGCCGACTATGCTGAACGCAATGCTTGGTTCTATGAGCAGTACAAGGCCGGCACCCTGAACATCTTTGATTACCTCGCCTTTGCGCTCAAACCGCTGGTCGGCCTACCACGCGACCAGCTCGATATGCTGCATGAGGACTTCATGCATGCGCATATCCGCGGCCTGTGGCTGCCGGCCGCACGGGCACTGGTTGATACGCACCGCAAAGCAGGCGACCTCTGCGCGATCGTCACTGCAACCAATGCATTCATCACTGGTCCGATCGCGCGCTGCCTTGGCGTGCCACACCTCCTTGCGACGGTTCCGGCTCAGCAGGAAGGTCGACTGACCGGCGAAATGCGTGGCACACCCGCCTTCCAGGCGGGCAAGATCGAACGTGTCGAACATTGGCTCGAATCGCTCGGTCTCGCTTGGAACAGTTTTGAACGCAGCTTTTTCTATAGCGATTCGCACAACGACCTTCCGCTACTTGCGCGCGTCACGAACCCTGTGGCTGTCGACCCGGACGACAAGCTTCGTGCCGCGGCGGACTCAGCCGGTTGGAGAATCATCAGCCTGCGCGGGCAAGGCTGAGCGGGAAGCTATAATTGTTTGTTATTCGATAAAAAAAACCGAAGCATGATCCGCAAACTCCTGCGCCGCGTCTTCCGCCGCGAAACGCCGCGCGTGGCTGAACCGGCACTGATTCCCGTGGAACTCCATGGCATCAGCCGCGACCGGATTTCGCCCGCAAGCCGCCGCGTCTGCTCTGTTCTCCAGGAAAACGGCTTCCGCGCCTATGTCGTGGGCGGTGCCGTGCGTGACCTCATCGCTGGAATCGTACCCAAGGATTTCGACGTAGCGACCGACGCGACGCCCGATCAGGTACGCGAGCTATTCCGCCGTTCGCGGATCATTGGTCGGCGCTTTCGCATCGTGCACGTAATGAGCGGCCCGGAGACCATTGAGGTTTCGACGTTCCGCGCTTTGCGCAGCGAAGACGGCACAACCGACGAGCACGGCCGCATTCTGGCCGACAACGTCTGGGGCAGCATGGAAGAGGACGCGACGCGACGTGACTTCACGGTTAACGCGCTCTATTACAACCCCACTGACGAAACCGTCATCGACTATCACCACGGCGTTGGCGATCTCAAGCAGAAGACCTTGCGCATCATCGGCAATCCTCAGGTGCGCTATCGCGAGGACCCGGTTCGGATGCTTCGTGCGGTGCGGCTGGCGACCAAGCTGGGACTGATGATCGACCCTGTCGCACGCGCTCCGATCCGCGAGCTCGCCGACCTGCTGGGCAACGTGCCGGCGGCCCGGCTGTTCGATGAAATGCTCAAGCTGCTGACCAGCGGCCAGTCGGTCGGCTGCCTCAAGCAACTGCGCGAAGAAGGCCTGCACAAGGGTCTTCTCCCGTTGCTCGATGTCATCCTTGAACAGCCGCTGGGCGAGCGCTTTGTCTGGCTGGCGCTTGAAAACACCGATGAACGCGTGCGTGCCGGCAAACCCGTATCGCCTGGATTCCTCTTTGCGACGCTCTTGTGGCACGAGGTCTTGGTCAATTGGGACGCTCGCAAAACCCGCGACGAACCTTCGCAGCTCGCACTCTTCGACGCAATGACCGAGGTGCTCGACCAACAAGCCGAAAAGCTGGCCATCACCCGCAAGATCTCGACCGATATCAAGGAAATCTGGGGCCTGCAGCCTCGCTTCGACCGACGCTCCGGCAAGGCTCCGTTCCGACTGCTCGAACAGCCGCGCTTCCGTGCAGGGTATGATTTCCTGCGTCTGCGCGCCCTGTCCGGCGAGATCCCGATGGACGTGCCCCAGTGGTGGGAACACTTTGCCAATGCCAATCCGGACGAGCGTGGCAACATGCTCCACCCGGAATCGCGCGATCCCGCGCGCAAACGGCGCCGCCGCCGTCGCAAGACACCCGGTGAGAGTAGCCCGGAAGCCGAAGCCTGAGGAGCCGCCATCATGGATGAACGAGTGATTGCCTGGATCGGTCTTGGTGCCAACCTCGGGCACCCGCGCCAGGCACTTGGAGAGGCCTTCGAAACGCTGGCTGCACTTCCCGAGACCCGGCTTCTGGCCCGCTCGTCGATCTGGCGCACTGCGCCAGTTGGCGCCCCTGGACAACCGGACTATTTCAATGCGGTTGCCAAGCTTGAGACCGGCCTGTCGCCACATATCCTCCTGCGCGACATCCAGGCAATCGAACAAGAGTACGGCCGTGAGCGCACGTTTCGCAACGCACCGCGCACGCTGGATCTCGATCTTTTGCTCTACGGCGATGCAATCCTCGCGTTCCCCGACCTCGTCGTGCCGCACGAGCGTATGCACGAACGCGCCTTCGTTCTTGCGCCGCTCGCAGAAATCGACCCTTCCCTTGAGATTCCTGGCGTCGGCTCCGTAGCAGAACTGCTGGCCAGCATCACCGATCAAAGCGTCGAACGCATGTCGTGACGGTGTAGCGGAAAGACTTCCCACGCAGCCTTCCACCGGCTTGTGTATTCTGGGGGCATCCAATCCGCAGGGAACAGAATCCAATGCTCGAAAAGGCGCGCTACATAGTGGTAGAGGGGCCCATCGGCGCTGGCAAGACGAGCTTCGCCCAGCGACTTGCGCAAAAGCTCGACTCCGATCTAATGCTCGAGCAACCGCAACTGAACCCTTTCCTTGAACGGTTCTATGGCAACATGGATCGCTGGGCACTAGCGACCCAGATGTCATTTTTATACCAGCGTCACGAATTGCTCGAACGTTTTGCTCGACACCCGATGGATCGCCGCGTCGTATCGGACTTCCTGATCGAGAAGGATCCGCTGTTCGCAAGCCTGACCCTCACCAGTGACGAAGAGAAGCTGTACCAGAAACTCTACGCCACGCTGGCGCCGAATCCGCCGAAGCCCGATCTTGTCATCTACCTGCAGGCGCAGCCCGATGTACTCATGGAGCGGGTCCGGCGGCGTGGTAGCGGCATCGAACGCAATATCACCGAGGCGTACATCACAAGCGTTTCACAGCACTATGCGAGCTTCTTTCACAAGTACGATATCGCACCGCTCTTCATCGTCAATGCCGCCGTACTGAACCCGGTTGCCCATGACGATGATTTCGAACTTCTGTTCGAACGCCTCAGGGCGATGCGTAGCTATCGCGAGTTCTTCGGCTACGCGCAGTAGGACTTGCACGCCGGCGCGGCAGCTCAAGTGCCGCCTCAGCCGCCCCACCCGGAGACAGATTGATGACTTACCTTGCCAACGACCGTCCGGTCACGCTCCCGACGCTTGCAAAGATGCGCGCCGAAGGCCAGAAAATCGCCATGCTTACATGCTATGACGCGAGCTTTGCCGCGTTGCTCGAACGCAATGGCGTCGACGTGCTGCTCGTCGGTGACTCCCTGGGCAATGTGCTACAGGGGCAATCGACCACCCTGCCTGTGACCTTGCAGCACATGGTCTATCACACCGAATGCGTGGCACGCGGCGCAAAGCGGCCGCTGATCGTCAGCGACCTGCCCTTTGGCACCTATCAGGAAAGTCCCGAACAAGCGATGCGCAGCGCCGTGGCCCTGATGGCTGCGGGCGCGCAGATGGTAAAACTTGAGGGTGGCAGCCACATGGCCGAGACGGTTCGGTTCCTCGTCGAGCGCGGGGTACCGGTGTGCGCGCATCTCGGCCTAACGCCGCAGTCGGTCAATACTCTGGGAGGCTACCGCGTGCAAGGCAGGACTGAGGAATCGGCACGCCAGCTCATGATGGATGCGGTCGCGCTTGAGCAAGCTGGCGCGGCACTGATGGTGCTCGAGATGGTCCCTGCCGATCTGGCAGGCGAGCTGACCAAACGCCTGAGTTCAATGGCCACAATCGGTATTGGTGCGGGCAAGGATTGTGACGGCCAAGTTCTAGTGCTGCACGACTTGCTTGGCGTGTTCCCCGGCAAGACAGCACGCTTCGTTCGCAACTTTATGCAAGGGTGCGCAAGCATCGACGAAGCGGTTGCTGGCTATGTGGCGGCAGTGCGCGATGGAAGTTTCCCGGCACCTGAACACACTTACTGATTTTGCTGTTATACTTCGCCCCCTTCCAGCGCACCCGTAGCTCAGTTGGATAGAGTACCTGGCTACGAACCAGGGGGTCGGGCGTTCGAGTCGCTCCGGGTGCGCCAAGATTTCAAGTTGAAAGCCCAGTCTTCGGACTGGGCTTTCTGCTATCCGGACGGCATCCAGATCGTAGTGATTATTTCGTAGTAACCAATGGCATTTTGCCAGACCCTGCGCCTGACATAGAATCCACGTTTTGCCTGCGTGCCTGCAGCACGCGTCCACTCGGCCGTTTGCTCCGTGATCCAGCTCCAGAATATCCAGAAATCTTTCCAGGTTGCAGGCCGCGAGGTGCAGGCGCTGAGTGGCATCGACCTTTCGATCGGGGCCGGCGAGATCTTCGGCATCATTGGCCATTCAGGCGCTGGCAAATCGACGCTGGTTCGCGTCATCAACCTGCTCGAACGCCCGACAGGCGGCAGCGTGATCATCGACGGTATCGAGATCACCTCACTCCAGTCCGAAGCACTACGTTCTACGCGGCAGGGCATCGGGATGATCTTCCAGCACTTCAACCTGTTGTCGTCTAAAACCGTTGCGGAGAACGTCGCCTGGCCGCTGAAGATTGCTGGCTGGGACAAGGCGAACATCCCACCGCGTGTGACCGAACTGCTGGCACGCGTAGGCCTGTTGGACCATGCGGACAAATACCCTGCACAGCTCTCTGGTGGCCAGAAGCAGCGTGTTGGCATCGCACGTGCGCTGGCCACGCGGCCCAAGCTCCTGCTATGCGACGAGGCGACCAGCGCACTCGATCCGCAGACGACACGTTCCGTACTTGATCTGCTGGCCGACATCAATCGAGAGCTCGGTCTGACCATCGTGCTCATTACGCATGAAATGGACGTGGTGCGACGCATCTGTGACCGCGTTGCGGTACTCGATAGCGGTCGCGTTGTCGAACTCGGTCCTGTCACCGAAGTCTTCCTCCATCCGAAGCATTCGACAACCCGGAGCTTCGTCATGGAGGCTGAGCACGTTGACGAGCACGAGCAGCACGATGACTTCGCCCACGTGCCCGGCCGCATTGCGCGTCTGACCTTCAAGGGCAATGCCACCTATGAACCGCTATTAGGTGAAGTGGCGCGCAGCACGGGTATCGATTTTTCCATTCTCACTGGGCGCATTGATCGCATCAAGGATTCACCATACGGCCAGCTCACCGTGGCCTTCACTGCGGGTGACATCGACGGCGCGCTGTCACAGCTTGCTGAGCGCGGCATTGTCGTAGAGGAACTGCGCTGATGGACCAGATGTTCGCAAACATCGACTGGGCCGAAATCTGGTTGGCTACGCTGGACACACTGACGATGCTCGGCGGCTCGCTAATCTTCACCATTGTGCTTGGTCTGCCGCTCGGCGTGCTGCTTTTTCTTACGGGTCGCCGCCAGTTGCTTGAACAACCGGTGATCTATGGTGTGCTGTCCTTCGTGGTCAACGTGCTGCGCTCGGTGCCATTCGTGATCCTGCTGATCGTGATGATCCCCCTCACGGTGTTGGTTACCGGCACTTCGCTTGGTGTTGCTGGCGCGATCCCACCGCTGGTGGTAGGGGCCACGCCATTCTTTGCGCGACTCGTCGAAACTGCCCTGCGTGAGGTCGACCGCGGCATCATCGAAGCGTCGCAGGCAATGGGCGCAAATACGCTCCAGATCATCTTCGGTGCACTACTGCCGGAGGCGCGGCCCGGGATTCTCGCAGGCGCGACCGTTACCGCAATTACGCTGGTGTCATACGCGGCGATGTCGGGCGTGATCGGTGGTGGCGGTCTTGGCGATCTTGCGATCCGCTTTGGGTATCAGCGCTTCCAGACTGATGTCATGGTCGTTACGGTTGTGCTTCTGCTGGTGCTCGTGCAGATCCTGCAAATGATCGGCGACCGCCTTGTGGTGCATTTTTCGCGCAAATAGGCATACCCCGTTTATCACTGCGCCCCTCACGAGTGGGCGTAACAACCCCGACGCTTGCCTCAAGGAGCAATCGATGAAGAAATCCTTCGCCCGCCTTGCCGCTATTGTGGCCTTCGCTACCCTGCCCTTCGCCGCTTCGGCTGAAAAGCTTACGGTGGCCGCTACGCCGGTGCCGCACGCCGAAATCCTCGAATTCCTTAAGCCGATGCTGGCGAAGGAAGGTGTCGAGCTCGACGTCAAGGTCTTCACCGACTACGTACAGCCAAACGTCCAAGTCGCCGAGAAGCGTCTCGACGCCAACTTCTTTCAGCACAAGCCGTATCTGGATGAGTTCAACAAAGGCAAGGGTACGAATCTCATCGTTGTGACCGGTGTACATATCGAGCCCTTCGGCGCCTATTCGCAGAAGGTGAGCAAGCTGGCCGACCTTCCTGCCGGTGCGCAGGTAGCGATCCCGAACGACGCCACCAACGGCGGTCGCGCACTGCTGTTGCTTGACAAGGCCGGTGTCATCAAGCTCAAGGATTCGAACAATATCCTGGCCACACCGCGCGACATCGCCGAGAACCCCAAGAAGCTGAAGTTCCGCGAACTCGAAGCCGCCACGCTGCCACGCGTGCTTAACCAAGTCGATCTCGCACTGATCAACACCAACTACGCGCTACAGGCCAAGCTGAACCCGGCCAAGGACGCCCTAACGATCGAAGGCGCGCAATCGCCGTATGTGAACATTCTCGTTGCCCGTCCCGACAACAAGGACAGCGCGGCGATGAAGAAGCTCGCCAGTGCGCTAACCAGCCCGGAAACGAAGAAGTTCATCCAGGACAAGTACAAGGGCGCGGTTGTGCCAGCGTTCTGATCGGACCACTGCACGACGCAGCAAAGAAGAGCCCGGCTGCGCGCCGGGTTCTTCTTTTGGGTATGTCGCTTCGGCGTCAGCTCACTCCGGCCGGAATCGGTTCGATGGCCGGATAGTCGCCATATCCCTCCGGCCATGCGGTGAGGATGTCGAAACCATCCTCGGTCACTACGACCATGTGCTCCCATTGGGCGGAGAGCGATCGGTCCTTTGTGACCACCGTCCAGTCATCGCCAAGGAGCTTTGTCTCAGCCCGGCCAGCATTGATCATGGGCTCAATCGTAAAGATCATGCCTGCTGCCAGCTCCAGCCCGACTCCCGGCCGGCCGTAGTGCAGTACTTGCGGTTCGTCGTGATAGACGTCGCCGATTCCGTGGCCGCAATAGTCGCGGACCACGCTGAATCCTTCACGATGCGCGACGGTCTGGATTGCATGGCCGATGTCGCCGAGCCGAGCCCCCGGCCGTACCGCGAGGATGCCTGCGCGCGTCGCCTCGTAGGTCGTCCGCACCAGCCGCCGCGCCAGGATCGACGGCTCTCCAACGAAATACATCCGGCTGCTATCCCCAAACCAGCCATCCTTGATCACGGCAACATCAATATTGACGATGTCCCCGCTATTGAGCCGCTTCTCCGATGGAATGCCGTGGCAAACCACGTGGTTAACCGACACGCAGATTGTCTTTGGGTAGCCGTGATAACCCACATTGGCGGGAATGGCGCGTTGGATATCGACGATATAGTCGTGACAGATGCCATCGAGTTGATCGGTTGTTATCCCGGGCTTTACATGCTCGCCAATCATCCGCAGCACGTCCGCAGCCAGCGCGCCAGCGCGGCGGGACAGCTCAATCTCAGCCTGCGAGCGAATCACCGCCAGTTTTCTGGGCGCCATCATGCCGCCCTCGCGATGCTGGCTGTATCGGGTTGCACCAAGGCTTCCGCATGCACCAGCAACTGGCAGATCTCTGCGTAAGTCATGGCGGGGTTGAGCTCTGCCAGCATGCCGACGCGCAGCCAGTGCTCGGCCTGGGCATTGATCGAACGGCTCAGAGCTCCGCTGGTGCGGCGCAGCGCTTCGTGCATTTCTTCTGAAATCTTGACGATTCCCATTCTGGCTCCGAAATATATATAACGTATATGCTACATATATTAGCAGATCAGCTCAGTTGCCCGCATGAGGGTGGGTCTGTTGCAGGCTTCGGCACACGTCACCTACTTTGCCAGCCCCTTTTGGATCCAGCCCATCGGGGCGCCGAGTCGCAGCACCGTGCATCCGAAGTAGTTATTCAGGACGATCGCTCCATCCGTGTAAGAGCCGATCAGCGAAATCAGGAACTCCGACCATGCCGCGAACGAGTTAAACGTATCCAGCACAATACCGAGTAACGCAAAGCCAAGTGAGAACAGCAGCACCACGATCAGCACGAGGATCGCCGCAAACGCCTTGTTGGCCTCGAAGGGCTGACCTGCCCACTCATCGCCGAATAGCGAACCTGCGCCTCGTTGTTAGCGCCGATGTAAAACTGACCCATCCGCCAAATCAAACCTGACCCACCTGGGAGATAGGGCAATCGCACCTGTTCGTCATAGTGGAGTCATGCCCAACACTCGCATTCGCTCATCGTCATCCCAGGCGGCCCGCTTGCGACGCAGGCGCACGCTCTTCTTCGGGTGCGCGGTATCGAGCTTGAGCCTATTGAGGATGAGCCTGCGGATGATCGAGAGGTTCTCCGGTGCGTTGTCGCGGCTGACCACGCAAGCATCCTCGCGCATCATCACGTCCAGCCGCCAGCGGGGGGCGTGGCAAGTAGGCCGGGGGAATTGCACTCCCGGCCTCTCACAGAACGGTGCGTGAACCTCTCGATTCACACCGCTCCCATCAGGCGAACGCACCGACCATCCCATGTTGCCAGTGTACGAAGAGATACAGCTCGGTTTCGGCGATTCGCTCGAGAAACCGGCTTTGCCCGTATCTTGTGGCCTTTGAGCCGCTTGTACTTTCTCATCGCCCACGCCACCAGCGTCTTATTGAAGTGGCGCAGCACGGGATACATCGCCGAGCGGCTGAACTTGCCGTAATACGCCAGCCAACCTCTCAGGATCGGGTTGTGTAGGCGAGCAATGTCCGCCAGGCTCAGTTCCATTCGATTTCGATAATTCAGCTTGCGGGTTCGCAGCCGCATCACCGTGACAGCCTGTTTGCTGACCGCGGGGGTGAAACTGACGAACAGGCTGTCCCGCTTGCTGTTCTTCACCGTCCGTGCACGAAAGGTGTACCCAAGGAAATCGAACTGCGTGTTTGGATACGTCCCTTTGAGGCTCAAACGGCGAAACCCAGGCGGCATGTCGGTGGAGTCGAGGATTCGGTCGACAAAGGCGAGCTTTGCGCCCTCCTCGTTCGTCAAAAAAAGGGCTTGCGGGGATGTGAGTGGTGCTGTTGGGGTAGTCCATAGATGGTGATGTTTTAGTCGTTGAAGGGGCCCCGTTGGCGCGGGGCTTTTTTACGTCTGCGAGGTATGCGGGTGGGATGCGGGCTCACGCAATTTGAGAACGTCAATCAACACTGCCTCGCGCCAGCCGGAGATGCGCGGACCAAGTTTGATTGGAGACGGAAGGCGCCCATCCTTCCGCATGCGATCGAGCGTGTTCGGATGGATGCCGAGCATCCGTGGAGTTTCTGCGCGACGAACAAGCCTATCGGTCATACGTGAGTCTTTGTGGTTGCTGGTGATTTTGTGAGGCCGATGATGGCATCACGACCGGACGCGTGATCGCGACCGCCACATAACAGCTCATCGCCCCTCCAGGCTGGCCAAGCGCTTTTGCAGCTTGCCCACCTGCCAGGAGGTGACGCTGCCGTCTCGCACTGGTGCAGGAACGCTTCCGCTTTTGACGCGGCGCCAGACGGTCGCACGCGAAATCCCCGGCAAGCCGCAAACGGTCGGTTCTCGTACACGCGCCGCGTCGGGCAGGCGATCGAAATGCTCAAGGGACGTAGGAATCGAATGGTTCATGTCTCGGGTTGTGTCTTTGCGCGCCAAGTCGGCGCGAACAAGGCCATTCATCTCGTAAACCATTGATTTATAATCAAAAACAGGAACACCCCTGACGTTCTGATTGCCAATCAGGACGTCAGGCAAAAAAAGCGCCCGACGTTTTAGGGCGCAGGATTGTTTGCAGCGGTTTACAAAGCGGTTGCGCAAGTGCTGGTGCGGTTCGATAGTCTGCATGGCAGGCCGAGCAAGCGACAGGCTGCCGCGACCCAGAGTCACTCTGTCACCCCGAACGCCACCTGTTCGAGGACGATCTGCTCATGCGTGCTGCGACGGCTTGCCTCACTGCAATTCCGCTGAAATCGAAGAGTGACACCCCTACATGCGATCGGTGTCACTGATTTCAGTGGCGAACAAGCGATGCTTGGATTGATGGGGTAGATAATGGGAGAACCAAAAACAAAACCCGCAGAGCCTTA
>JAVBUM010000106.1:0-11502 GCA_031555325.1 Niveibacterium sp.
ACCAGACATCCACGCAACTCAAGTGCCTCGAGCAAAGCCTTGGCACCGTCCAGGTCGCAGCCCTTGCTCCCGACTTGATGCTGCGCCAGCGTCAGGCCGGCCTCGGTGGCAAAGGCGCTGACCAGGTGGATCGGATTGGCGCCCTTGCGCTGCGCGCCACGCAGGCTCTTGCCGTCGATCGCCACCTGGCCCAAGGCAGGCAATACTTCGCTGACCCAGTCGGTGAATGCGGTCGCGAAGATCTTCGGATCGAGCAGATGAAACACCCGATTGAGCGTGTCATGCGAAGGCAGGCCATTCTTCAGCGGCAGGAAGCGACGCAACCACGGTTCCTTGAATTCGGCCCAATCGGCGATATCGACGAACAGCGCACAGGTCACGATGACCAGGATCTTCGTCAGCTTATACGCCACGTGACCGCGTCGCGGGTCTTCGATGATCGAGAAGTGCTCCACCAGGTTCCTCGGCATGATCGGCCCAAAAAACAGAGGGGACGACTTTTCGACGCCGTTCACAAGCCCCGCGGCAAAAACCTCATCGCTGTCCTCCGCGAATCATGACAAATAGGTGCGATCGCCCTGCCTTTGCGGGGAGCGACGACGATTGAAGGTTGGTGCCCACTTCCAATCTCGTCATGCTCGCGCAGGCGGGCATCCAGTGGGCCGTGGTCTCTCCAGCAATCGCTGGGCCCCCTTTGCAGGAGTGATGAGGATTGGTGTTCGCATGTGTGTTGCCTATGTCATCTTTAGTATCGGAGACATGGCAGCATAGAAGCCCGTTATTTACCGCGCAGGCAGGCAGCCGTGCCAGCGCTGATGATATGAGGCGTTTGCAGCTATCTCACTGCAATGGTCGCACTCGGCTCGAAGAATGAAGTCTGGCTTAAGTTCATCGAACTGTAATCCCCAATCGGGTTGCGAGTGCTAATGTCCGCCTCTTGCGCGCGGACTGCTGCGCAGCATCCTGCAATCCGGGATCAAGAATGGACAACAAGCAATTCTTCCCGCGCCAGGTCGTTGATGCAGGCGGCAATCGCTGGGATTGGGCGCTACTGCCGCTGGTCCTGGCGTTGCTGGTCCTTCTCGCCTACGGTGGTGCGCAGATGGCACGTCCCTATCAGGTGGGTGAGCAATTGCCTCTTTCGCTCGACCCTGGGTGGCTGCCTTACTACCTGCTCCGCACGACGCTGCGGATGTTTCTCGCGCTTGCCGCATCACTCGTGTTCAGTTGTCTGTTCGCAGCGATTGCTGCGCGCTATCGATCGGCCGAGAAGATCATGGTGCCAATGCTCGACATCCTGCAGTCGATCCCGATCCTGGGTTTTCTGTCGATCACGGTGACTGGTTTCATCGCGCTGTTTCCGGGCAATCTGTTGGGTGTCGAATGCGCGGCAATCTTCGCGATCTTTACTTCGCAGGCCTGGAACATGGCTTTCAGCCTGTACCAGTCACTCAAAACCGTACCGAACGAGCTGCGTGAGGCGGCGCGCATCTTTCAGCTCTCCACGTGGCAGCGTTTTTGGCGCCTTGAACTGCCGTTCGCGATGCCGGGCCTCCTTTGGAACATGATGATGTCGATGTCGGGCGGCTGGTTCTTTGTGGTTGCGTCGGAGGCGATTTCGGTCTCGAACCAGAACATCAAACTGCCAGGCATCGGTTCATATATTGCCGCGTCGATCGAGGCGCGCGACCTCGGTGCGATTGGCTGGGCGATCGGTGCGATGCTCCTCGGCATCATCCTTTACGATCAATTGTTCTTCCGACCACTCCTCGCTTGGGCGGACAAGTTCCGCTTCGAGGACTCGCAAAGTGACACGGCGCAATCGTCGTGGCTGCTCACCTGGATCCGCCGCACCGACAGGCTGCAGGCAGTCGGTGCCGTAATCGTCCGGGCGCTTGAGCATTCGTTCCTGATCTTCCGCCGTAACTACGATGGCACCTCGATCCGGGCGCGTGCGAAGGTGCCCAACGAAACCCTCACCCGAGTGGGGGACGCGATCATTACGGCGCTGGTGTTCTTTGCCGTGTGGCACCTGTGGTTGTTCGTTCATACCGAAGTGGGTCTGGCCGAGGTTGGCCATGTACTGCTGCTCGGTGTGATAACGCTAATCCGCGTGCTCGTACTGATCTCGCTGGCGGCTCTCGTGTGGGTGCCGGTCGGTATCTGGATCGGGATGAATCCGCGGGTGGCGGGTCGCCTCCAGGCGATGGCGCAGTTTCTGGCTGCATTCCCGACCAACCTGATCTATCCGCTTGTCGTAGTGTTGCTGGTGCGCTGGAAGCTCAATCCGGACGTATGGCTTTCGCCGCTTATGGTGTTCGGCACGCAGTGGTACATCCTGTTCAACGTCATTGCTGGAGCGTCGACAGTGCCGACTGAATTGCGTTATGCCTCGCAGAACCTCGGTCTTTCAGGCTGGCTCAAATGGAAGCGCTATCTGCTGCCAGCGGTGTTTCCAAGTTTTGTCACCGGTGCAATCACCGCAAGTGGCGGTTCGTGGAACGCAAGTATCGTTGCCGAGTATGTGAGCTGGGGTAGCACCACACTCGAAGCACATGGACTTGGCAGCTATATCGCACGGATGACGGCTGTTGGCGACTTTCCGCGCATCGCCCTGGGAATTGGCGTGATGTGCGTGTTTGTCATGGGCCTGAATCACTTCGTCTGGCGTCGTCTCTACAGGCTCGCCGAAGATCGTATGCATTTCTAGGAAGCGCCATGAAGCCCGCGATTCTCGAACTCAAGAACGTCGGTAAGTCATTTCGCGCAAGCGATGGTTCACCACGTTCCGTGCTCGAAGGCGTCGACTTTTCCTTGCTCGAAGGCGAGATCGTTGCGCTGCTCGGCCAGTCTGGCTCGGGCAAGTCGACACTACTGCGGATCATGGCTGGCCTTATTGGTGCGGAGGGTGGTGAGGTTCTGTACCGTGGCCAGCCGTTGTACGGGCCGGCGCGCGGCATCAGCATGGTATTCCAGTCCTTTGCACTGTTTCCTTGGCTGACAGTGCGGCAGAACGTCGAATTGGGCCTGGAGGCGCGCGGTGTTGAGGCAACCGAGCGGGCCAGGAAAGCATCCGCCGCCATCGAGCTCATTGGCCTGTCGGGTTTTGAGGGCGCGCTGCCGCGCGAGCTCTCTGGCGGCATGCGTCAGCGCGTTGGTATTGCGCGCGCACTTGTCACCGAACCCGAAGTGCTGCTGATGGATGAGGCGTTTTCCGCGCTCGACGTGCTCACCGGTGAGCATCTGCGCAATGACATGCTGGAGCTGTGGGAGGGTGGCAGTATGCCTACTCGCGGCATCCTCGTCGTCTCGCACAACATCGAAGAGGCTGTGATGATGGCTGATCGCGTGCTGATCTTCGCGAACAATCCGGGCCGTGTGCGTGCGGAGCTGGCCATTGCGTTGCCGCGTCCGCGCGATGCCGACAGCAGCGAAGTCCGCATGCTAATTGACGAGGTCTATGCGCTGATGACGGCCTCTGCGCGCCGCCCTGGCCGGCCGGCCGAAGAGGCGCCACGCATGCGCATTGGCGACCGCCTGCCGGATGCTGGCGTGGGACGTATGGAAGGCGTGCTAGAGCTGCTCGTCGACCAGCCCTTCAACGGCATCGCGGATCTGCCGCAGTTCGCGCAGGAGTCCGAGCTTACCGACGAGGATCTCCTGCCGCTGACCGAAGCGCTTCAATTGCTGGGCTTCTCCAGCGTGGCGCGTGGGGATATCAGCATTACGCCACTGGGCCGCCGCTACGTCGAAGGCAACAATACGCTGCGGCATGAACTCTTCGGCCAGCAACTGCTCTCCCAAGTGCCACTTGCCGCGCACATCCGCCACAGTCTCGAACAGGAGGCCGAGGGGGAGCTGCCGGAAGAGCCCTTCCTCAAGATGCTCTCCGAAACGATGGAGCGCTCTGAGGCCGAGCGCGTTCTGCGTACCGCCATCGAATGGGGCCGCTACGGCGAGGTGTTCGAGTACAACTACAACACCGGGATGATCCATCTGCCGCGCGGCGAAGAGGCGGAAGGGGAAGAGGGCAGCAAGGGAGCTTAATTCCTGCGATCGCAGGAATCTTAGCTGGGGCGCGGTTCGGAGATTCACACCATGAAAGTTGATATCCGGTCGGTCGCGGACCTTGGCCTCGCGATCCGCGGGGTCCGCAAGGCCGCAGGTGTACGTCAGGACGATCTTGCCGCCACGCTTGGCCTCTCCAAGCAGTTCGTGCTCGATCTCGAGTGCGGAAAGCCCTCGATCCAAATGGGGTGTGCCCTGCCGCTGTTCGAAGAGCAGGGCCTTCGCCTCGTCATCGAGATCCCGGACTCGGTAGGCAATTCGCTGGACCGGCTGCACGAAAAGTGTGTCGGCAGGGTGGTTAGGGAGGACTGAGTCATGCGCAGCCTCGGCGTGCACGTCAATGGCAAGCGTATCGGTACCCTGTTCGAGGGCGATGACCTCTGGCCCTTCGACTATGCCCCTGTCTGGGCCACCGACGAAGCAAACTTCGACCTCTTGCCTGCACTGTCGCGTGGGCTGCTGTAGCACGAGGACGGCGGCACGCTGCGGTCGGTCCAGTGGTTCTTCAACAACCACCTGTCCGAGATGCTGGCGCGTTTACGCTGAACTTGGCGCGGCGCGCCGTTTCGGGTTCAATCCGGTGAATGTCCGCAATCGATACTCCATGGGCCTCGCTCGCAACCGCTTCCGAGCGCGAGGAATTTCTGGCCGGTGTCCGCGCCGAGCTACCACTGCTTCTCGGGGTCATTCCCTTCGGGCTGATCTTCGGCGTGCTGGGCCTAGCCGCGGGCCTGCCCGCATGGGCGGTCGTGGCCATGTCCTCGGTCGTCTTTGGTGGCTCCTCACAGGTCGTGTTTGCGCAGCTCTGGGGCGTGCATGTGCCGCCAGCGGTGATTACCGCGACGGTCGGTGTGGTCAATCTGCGCCATGTGCTTTACAGCGCGAGCGTCGCGCAATACTTCAATACGCTCCCATTGCGGTGGAAATGCCTGCTGGCCTATCTGCTAACCGATGAGGCCTACGCGGCTGCGATCCGCAGGCTCTCTGAGGGGCCGGCCAATCCGCGCCGGCACTGGTTCCTGTTCGGCACCGGTATCACCTTGTGGAGCGGCTGGCAGCTTTCTACGATTGCCGGCGTGCTTGTCGGCGCGCAGATCCCGCCCGCCTGGGAACTGGATTTCTCGATTGCACTGACCTTCATCGCGCTCGTCGCACCGGCGCTGCATCGGCGCAGCGAGATCGTGGCGGCCGGCGTCGCGGCCATCGTCGCGATCGCGGCACAGGGCATGCCGCACAAGCTCTGGATCATTGCGGCGGCCTGTGCCGGCATGGCGGCGGGTGTTGCGACGCGCCGTCTCGACAGATTGGGGTAGGCATGAGCGATACGCTGATCCTGCTTGCGACACTCATTGCCTGCGGCATTGCTACTTTCGCGATGCGGTTGTCATTCATTCTGGGTGGTAAATGGCTCAAGCTCGGACCGAACTTTCATTCGCTGTTGCGCTATGTGCCACCCGCCGTGCTTACTGCGCTAATCGCGCCGGAACTCCTGATCCGCGAAAGCGCCATCGACATTTCCACCCATAACCCACGTTTCTGGGCCGGGCTGCTGGCCATCGGCGCGGCACTTGTCACGCGCAGCGTTGTGCTCACGATTATCGTGGGGATGGGAGCACTATGGCTGTTGCGCTGGCTGCTTTGAATAACCTGCCTTTCCTGCCTTGACGCCAAAGGCCTGGTTCCACCATGCGAGCAGCAAACCGATCGCCATTGGAAATACGCCGAAAACAATGAACACCCCATCGCCCCAGATGCGCATCCATTCCACAAAGCGGGCGCGTTCGGTACCCGTGTAGGCGATCGACCGTGCATGCCAGTAACCGTTCTGCAGCACGTCGTGGAGCTGTAGAACGCCAGAGGGGAAGAGGCTTAGCACGATCATGAGCGCGAGTCCTGCGTTCAGGCCCCAGAAGCTCACGCGTACATATTTTTCAAGGCTGCGCCAATGCGCATCGCTGCACAGCTCACGCATTACGAAGACCATGAGTCCCACCGCAAGCATCCCGAAAACGCCGATGAAGGCGGCATGGCCGTGATTAATCGTAAGGCTTGTTCCTGCTTCGTAGTAGCTGACGATCGGTGTGTTGATGAGAAAGCCGAATACGCCTGCACCGGTGAAGTTCCAGGCGCCTACTGCCATCAGGAAATAAAAGGTCCAGCGATGGCGTAATGCGGGGCCGTCGGTGTGTGTAACGCGGTAGAAATCCCATGCATCCAGAGTAAGCAAGGTGAGCGGTACGACTTCGAGTGCGGAGAAGGTCGCGCCGATTGCCATGGCGAGTTCGCTCTGCCCGGTGAAGTACCAATGGTGCGCGGTACCGAGCAAGCCGCCGCCGAAGTACAGGATCGCATCGAGGTAGATTGCGCGGACTGCAGTGATGCGACGCACGAGCCCCAGCTGGCTGAAGATCACCGCCACGATGACGGTGACGAAGAATTCGAAGAAGCCCTCCACCCACAGGTGGATCAGCCAGAAGCGCCAGACATCGACTACCGAGAAGTGTGTTCGGCTGCCGAAGAAGAACGCGGGTAGGTAGAAGAAGGGAATTGAGAACGCCGCAATCAGGAAGAACACGACGAAGATGCGCGTCTCCGGCTCCCGGCGGGCCGTCGCGAGGGCCCGCCAGAGGAGCCAGAACCAGAAGACGAGGCCCGCGGCCAGAAGGATCTGCCAAAAACGCCCGATCTCAAGGTATTCCCAACCCTGATTGCCAAGCCAGAACCACAGGCTACCCAGCAGATTGCGGATACCGAGCCACTGACCGAGCAGGCTGCCGACAACCACTACGACGAGTGCCCAGAACAGCGCGTTGATCAGCGGACGCTGCCATTTCGGGTCACGCCCCTCAAGGCCTGCTGCGACGAACAGCGCGCCTCCCACGAAGGAGGTGGCAACCCAGAAAATCGCAAGCTGTAGATGCCATGTGCGTAACAAGTTGCTCGGCAGCCAGGGAGTCAGGTCGAAGCCATAGAAATCACCTGGCTCGGCGCGAAAATGGGCCACTGCACCGCCGATCATCGTTTGCGCAAGAAAAAGCAGACAAGCTACGAGCATGAACTTAAGCGCTGCTGCCTGCGCGGGGGTAGCGGCCTTGGGTGGTGCCGATCTCGCCGCAACTGATGCATCCGATCCGCCATGCCACCCCAGATAATCGAACTTGCCGAAGGCGAGCAATACCAGCGCCGTGCCGCCGAGCAGGAAGAGAAAACTGATCGCACTCCAGAGCAGCACAGCCGCAGTGGGCGTGTTGCCGGTGAGCGTGTCGTACGGAAAGTTGTTGGTGTAGGAATGGCCTGCACCAGGGCGCTCGGCGACCGATGCCCACGCCGCCCAGACGAAGAAGGCCGAAAGCTGCTTCAGTTCCTGCGGATCGTGCACCGCGCGCCGCGTCAGGCCGCCATTGCTTGATGGCTCGCTGAAATATGCCGTCCATGCTGCTTGCTGGGCACCGAACGCTGCCTTGCTGCCGGGCAGCAGGGTGAGGGTGTCCGACCCTGCGTCATAGGCATTGCGCTTGAACTCTGCGGCAACCGTACCGTCGATGGCCGCCTTGTCGGGCCCGGCGAGCTGCGCATAGGCGGTGTCGTAACGTACATGAGCCAAGTCTTCGGCGCGAGCCAGTGCAAGGTTGTGGGCCGTGAGCGCCGAAAAATCTGGACCAAGCATACCGCCGTGGCCCCAGATCGTGCCGTTGTCCATCAGCCCGTACTTGAGGAAAACCTCCTGGCCCGCGCGCACCTCATCGGCAGTGAACAGAAGAGTGCCATCCGGATCGACCGTGCGGCCGGGAATGGGCGGCGCGCTTTGGTAGGCCTTGAACGACATCATGACAAGCAGCGAAAAGCCGACCACCATCACGACAAGTACCGAACGCCACCACCACGGCGATAACCTGGCAGCAGCTTGAGCTGTTGTGGACATCGTCTTCTCCCGCGTGGACATAGCCAGTACGTCGGTGCTCGGTTCAGCTTGGCCGTCACCGACAATGAATTACGTTATAGGTGGCGTGGCGGGCTCTTGCTTCGACACACTTATTGGTTCGGCGTGATGAAGTTTGGGAGATCCCGTACTTCTATGCGCAACGAAAATCCGTTTTCGGCGAAATTTGATCGGCCTCTGTGGATCGACAGATGCAGTCGTGGCCTCTGTGATGCGTTTCACTTTTGAATTGGAAGCATAGGCATAGGACGGAAAGCGACATGTTTGCCGGAGATGAGTCCGATCCAAGTGATTCAGCTCCGACGCAACGAGCCTGGCTGATGATGCTGACCGTTGGCTGTTCCATTTTTGTGGTCGTTAAGATGTGATGGTCTGATCGGCAACGCAGCATTGATCAAGGGGGGACTTCATGGAAGACCAGGTTGCTGTCGCACATCTGCACGATGACGCCTCTGCTGCATTGGCGCAGGTCGAGGCTATTTATACGCAGAGCATCACGACGCTGCGTGCGGCGCTCGAACGGTACCTCAACGGAGCGGTGCCGGAAGGACACGTTCGCGCGTGCTACCCGTACGTACGTGTTCGCACCGACACTGTTGCGCGTGCGGATTCGCGACTGTCCTACGGTTTTGTCGACGGGCCGGGTGTTTTTGAAACGACGCTTACGTGTCCAGATCTGTTTCGCGACTACTACCTGGAGCAGTTCCAGCTGTTGTTGCGTAATCACCATGTGGGCATCGAGATTGGTGTGAGCCGTCAGCCGATTCCGCTGCATTTCGCTTTGTCAGCCGAACACGAATACCTGGAGGGGTCGTTTGATGCAACGAGACGGCTCCTGATGCGTGACCACTTCGATCTACCGGATCTCGCGGCGATGGATGACAGTATTGCAAACGGTACATTCGAGCCAGGGCTGGATGGGGTGCAGCCGTTGTCACTGTTCACCGCACCGCGGGTGGACTATTCGTTGCATCGACTTCGTCACTACACGGGCACGAAGCCGAAGCATTTCCAGAACTTCGTGCTGTTCACCAACTATCAATTTTATGTCGACGAATTCGTCAAGTTCGGGCGTGATGTGATGGCACGCGAGGGGGCGTCGGCTGACTATCTGGCCTTTGTTGAGCCCGGTAATGTCATAACGTATGCACGGGGTCGTCACGTGGATTCTGACGACCAATCTGGCTCGGTTCCACCGCGCTTGCCACAGATGCCGGCCTACCATCTCGTTCGGCGTGACCGGGCAGGGATCACGCTAGTCAACATCGGTGTAGGGCCCGCCAATGCCAAGACCATCACTGACCACATCGCTGTGCTGCGACCCCATGCTTGGCTGATGCTTGGACACTGTGCGGGGCTGCGCAACACCCAGGCACTCGGCGACTACGTGCTCGCCCATGGCTATGTGCGGGAAGATCATGTGCTCGATGAGGACTTGCCGCTATGGGTGCCCATACCGCCTTTGGCGGAAGTGCAGGTGGCGCTGGAGGCGGCGGTAGCTGAGGTGACACGGCTCCAAGGCTACGAGCTAAAGCGCGTTATGCGTACTGGCACGGTGGCGAGTACCGATAACCGGAACTGGGAGCTTCTGCCCTCGCATCGCCAGCAGAGCACGCCGGAGCGTCGCTTCTCGCAAAGTCGGGCAATCGCGCTCGACATGGAAAGCGCGACGATTGCCGCCAACGGTTTTCGGTTTCGCGTGCCGTATGGAACCCTGCTTTGCGTGAGTGACAAACCCCTGCATGGCGAGATCAAGCTTCCGGGTATGGCGAACCATTTTTACCGTGAGCGTGTTGATCAGCATCTTCGGATTGGCATTCGCGCGCTGGAGCTCTTGCGCGAGCAAGGAGTAGGTCGTTTGCACAGTCGGAAGCTGAGAAGCTTTGCGGAAGTCGCCTTCCAGTGAAACAGATCAGTTTCGAGGATGCGTTGTGTGCGACGGCTGCGATGGCAGAGGCGTCAGGAATCGACGGCGGGTAATCACGGCGAATGCCGGCCGACGAGCGGTGGGTTGGTCTGGGCTGGCCTGTGTGGGAAGCAGGAGAGGCGCGCCAGTACTGGTTTTGAGCGAATTCATACTTTCGGACGATGGGTGCCATGGAGCACCGATCTGAGAAAATTCCAGGGTCCGAATCTGCATTTCCCTGACTTGATGATTTGCATGTCGGCCCGAAGCATGGTTCGATGTCGGTTGAGGGGCGCGGACCCCTCAGTCCTTTTGGGAGATAGCGAAAGCATGAAAACGAAGAAAGAGTTGATCGACGCTCTGTCTGAGCAGACCGGTCAGGCCAAGAATGTCACCGAAGCCTTCATCGACGCACTCGGTCCGGCAGTGCAGAGCGCGCTGGCAAAAGGCAACGAAGTCGTGCTGCCAGGGTTGGGCAAGCTGACGGTCAAGGCCCGCGCCGCCAAAGCAGGCCGCAACCCGAAGACGGGTGAGGCCATTACGATCGCGGCCCGCAAGGTTCCGGCTTTTTCGGCTGCCAAGGTGCTCAAGGACGCCGTGGAATGAGTGGATTGACCCCCTGGTTCGATACTGACGTGAAGCCTGTTCGTGAGGGCTTCTACGATGTGCGAATCGGTGACGGCCGTGAGTTTCGTGCGGACTATCGCAAACTTGGGCGCCGTACGGGCTGGTGGCAGACGGTCGAAGGCGAAGCGGAGCCGACACCGCTCACCGACGTTATCGAGTGGCGCGGCCTCGCATCGCCTTCCGATGCGGCGCCAACTGCCTGATAGCCTGAACTCTGCGGGCGCGAGGCTTTTTCCAAAGCATTCCCGCATGAGCACTGTCTGCCGTGGCCCAGCGGCTGCGGCAGACTCCGAAGATTGCGCTATTTCCGTTTTGAAGCAATTTTTCTGGATCTTGTCGGAATGTCGATTGAGCGCAAACCGATACGCCGTGGCGGGATTCGTTCTGCCGGTTACGATTCTCAAGCACGCATACTTGAGATCGAATTTGACAATGGACAGATTCTTCAATACACCGGTGTCGGCCACGAGGTTGCGCGACGCTTTCTCTCCAGTGGCTCCCCAAGCAGCTACTATCGCGACAATATCGAGGAAGAGTTCTCGAACCGCCGCGTGAAGTAGGTGGCCTTCGCGGCTGCCAGTATTTCTTTGGCGCTGCGGCACGGGCAGATTCCCATCCGGGCGAGGCAGGTGGTGTCTCAGGCTATGACGCAAGCTTGTGATGGAGGTCGGAACATGGCGTTGCACGCGGAGGACAGCCACAAGGGAGGTAATCCGGGGAAATGGCAGGCATTTGTGCGATGAAGTTTTTTTGCTGCCGCTTGCCTATTCAGTGACGAGACGCTCGGCTGACCTGCTCCCGCCTTTTCGTACCATTTAAAACTTGAGAGGATGGCTTCCATGACGCAAGAGAGGAAGTCATGCGCAAGAGCCGTTTCACAGAAGAACAGATGGTCAAGATACTGCGAGAGGCGGACCGTTCGCCGGTTGCGGAGGTCTCGAAGAAGCACGGGGTAAGCGAG
>JAVBUM010000061.1:0-103237 GCA_031555325.1 Niveibacterium sp.
GGCGACGCAGATACGTCAATCGGGCATTCTTATGCGTGTTCATCCGGGTGACTGTTTCGAGTGTGACGGGCGGTTTGGCGATTGCCAGTCTCTCAGAACTTCTCCGGGTGAACACCCGAAACAACCTATTGAGCCTTCACAGCTAGGCGCACATGTGATCGCGCAGCCATCCAGGTTCACTGCGTGCTGGTGTACTCAAGGTTCTGATGCTGCAGCCGAATCACTTATCGTCCTGCAGCACATCTTGGGGTACCGACGCATGAGGCTGTATTTCGTCGGCCGGAACGGGCGCGTGGTTTCAGCGGAAAATACGAGCTTCTGACCTGAGCCCCTAGAGGCCGAGATGCACGCATCCTTTCAACCCGTTGTCCGCAGCCTGCTTGAGAACGACCTCTACAAGTTCACGATGTGGCAGGCGCTGCTGCACAGGCATCCGGGTGCGACCGCCGAGTACGCGTTCTATTGCCGCAATACGCCGGCCTTCCCGCTGACGGAATTGCGGGATGAGATCGAAGTTCAGCTCGACTACCTGTGCTCGCTTTCTTTCCGTGAAGACGAACTTGCCTACTTGCGGGGCTTGCGCTTCATGAAGGGGGACTTTGTCGATTTCCTATCGATCTTCAGATTCCAACGGCACTTCGTCCAGCTTACCTGCTTAGGTGAGACGCTCACTATCCATACGAGCGGCCCGCTGGTGCACGTGATGGGCTTCGAAATCTTTGTGCTCTACATCGTTAACGAGTTGTATTTCCGGCGGTTGGCCGATCATGGGCAGGCCATGCAGGAGGGACGTCGGCGGCTGCAGGCCAAGATTGAGCTGATCCGCGCACAGAGGTTTGAGCGTCGGGTTCCATTCGTGTTTTCGGACTTTGGCCTGCGCCGCCGTTTCTCGAGCATGTGGCAGGACGAGGTCGTTACTACGCTGACCGATCAGTTGCCCGGGGTATTCGTCGGCACCTCGAACGTCCATATCGCCAAGACATTTGGCATTACTCCGATCGGTACCATGGCCCACGAATACCTCCAAGCCTATCAGGCGTTGGGGTTTCGGCTCCGTGACTTTCAGAAGGCAGCCCTTGAAGGTTGGGTGCAAGAGTATCGCGGTGATCTGGGCGTGGCACTGACCGACGTGATCGGGATGGACGCCTTCCTGCGCGACTTCGATCTGTACTTCGCCAAGCTCTTTGATGGTCTGCGTCACGATTCAGGGGATCCCGTGGAATGGGGGGAGAAGGCCATCGCTCATTACAAGCGTTTGCGTATCGATCCGGCCGCGAAACGGCTCGTCTTCTCCGACAGTCTCGACTTTCCGCGAGCTTTCGCGTTGTATGAGCATTTCGCAGACCGCATCGGCATTGCCTTCGGGATCGGCACGTACCTGACGAACGACATGGGAATCCGGCCCTCAACATCGTGATGAAGATGCTCAGCTGCAATGGGCAGCCAACGGCGAAGCTTTCCGATGCACCGGGTAAAACATTGTGCGAGGACGAAGTCTTCCTTGCGTACTTGAGGCAGGTCTTTGACCACAACGCGCGGGGCTGACACCAGTCAGCTGACGGGCTTCCAACCAGGTGTAGGGCGGATGCCGCGGTGTAAGCTCGTCTCTTGGACGGAGGAATCGCGATGAAGCTTTGCGCAGCCCCTTTTTTCCGCATCGGTCGGACTGCATTGTTGGGCGTTGCCGCCAGCGTGCTGGCAGCCGCGTGCGCCACGACGGAAGTCCGCTCTCAATGGAGCGACCCCGCTTTCGCCAATCATTCGCTGAAAACCGCACGTGTGTTGGTGGTTTGTGACGCGGCCGAGATTTCCGTGCGGCGCAATTGCCAGGAACAGCTTGCCTTGCAGGTCCGTCAGCTTGGTGCCGTTCCGGTTTTTGGTGCCGACAACCTGCGCGCGGGTGGTGGTGGGGCGACGGAACCCCTGCTGGCTGCGGCGCGCTCAGCAGGGGCTGCGGCTGCCCTGTCAGTTCAGCTGACGCCTGAAGCCGCAGTCGTCAATTCTGGTCCGTCGATCAGTTTGGGCATTGGCGGCTGGGGTTGGGGCCGGAGTGGCGTGGGCGGTAGTGTGGGCGTGGCGGTACCGGTGGGCGGTGGCGATGCTCAGGTCAACACGTCGTATGCAGCCAATTGCGCGCTCTCCAACAGCGCCAGTGGGCGCCTGATGTGGGCCGCGAAACTTGTGGCGCCCGCTTCAGGCAATCTCAACAGGCAGGTTCAGGAACTCGGCGCGAAACTTGGCGAGGAACTCGGTAAGACCTCTCTCTTCTGATCTCCGGACGCGGCGCTTCGCTGCGTCCGCGATACAAGGCTGGAGTTCCGCGTGACGGGGCCAGTGCTCGACCCGACGACAATCCTCTTTGCCGCGTCCTGCGTCGCGCTGACGCTAGGTGGCGGCTTGCTGATCCTGCGACCAGCGTTTGCACAGTTCCTGCGCGGCCTGACTGCACTCGCGGGGTCGAGCGCGATTTTGGGTCTCGGATGTGCGTTTTTCGTAGCAGGACGCAGCGGTGTGGCGTCATCGCAGATCGCAGGTGCCTGTGGCGCCTTTGGGGTGTACGCCAGCGCTGTCCTCTTTCACATGGCGGTATGTTCTCTGCTCGACCGGAACCCAAGGCTGCGCTTTGCAGTGGCCGTGATGACGCCATTCTGGCTGTGCGGTGTATGGCTTCTCTATGAGGTCGAGGTACGCGACCGCGGTATTGCGGTGCTTTGCAGTGGAGTCATTCTGGCCGTCGTCCTGACCATGCGCGAGACCTGGATTTCGGTACGCGCCAGACAGCGGGGCGCGACCCTTTTGCTGGCAGTTCAGGGACTGCTGGTGGTCACGCTGGCCATCCTTGTGGCTGTCGTGCTCGTTCGGAGCGAACCCGAAATCGATCGACAGTTGCTGCTGTGGATTACACCGTTTGTCTATCTTGCGGGAACGATCATGGTGATCGTAGCAATGCTGCAAGGGTTGCTCATCGTGAATGAACGCGCCATTCGCAGACTTCGCCAAGCTTCGCTTTCCGAGGACCTGCTTACCGGGCTGGCAAACCGGAACGCATTGTTCGATGTGGCCGAGCGCGAGCTGGAGCGCTGCGAAGGCGGCCACAAGGCACTGTCGCTTGTCCTGATCGAACTTGACAACATTCGTCAGTACAACGACTGGTATGGTCACACGCTTGGGGATGCGATTCTGGTGCATGTGGCCAACTGTATTCGTGCACGCATACGGCCGGGTGAGCGTGCCGGGCGTTGGGGCGGCTCGAGTTTTGCGGTGTTGATGCCAGAAAGCCCGGGAGGGCGGCCCAGCAAGTTTGCGAACCTGCTCACTGAAAGCCTTGTGCTTGATCCGATGCGTTTCGGTACCCTCGAAATCGAAATCTCGATCTGTTCCGGATTTGCTACAAGTGAGGTAGGTGGCTCGACGCGCGATGCGCTCGTTGCGGCTGCCGAGGAATCACTCCACGAAGCGATGAGCACGGCTACGGGTGTTGGTCGTCCACGCACCATCGAATAGCCCGATATACCACCTCTCCCGCGCCGGAACTTCACCTTGAAGGTCACGTCTATCTATTGCGGCTTCACGCCAGCGAAGGCGTTGGAGGCGGTTGCACGTCCTGACCACTGCAGTAACGGATCAGACGAATCTGGATTCTGGGTCTGATCCCTTTGCCTGTCACGCACCACGGAATAAATTGGCGGACGCCGGTTTGGTGTCTAGGATGCCTTTGAGGCATGTCGTCGCCGCGCTCTAATGTGTGGCGAACTTGAATCGATTCCTCGCCCATGGCGTCCCTGGAACGGAGTAAGTCCTTTCTCCAATTTGTCGCGATCTTGCGGCTACAGGGACACGGATGACCCATCCGAAGAGGTGCCTGGATGCCTGGATTGCACGAGCATTCGGTCGGCCAGCAAGGCCCCGACTCCATTGCGTCGCGGCGCTTATCGATTTGTGCCGGCCCGTTGCGGGAATTTCCGCGCAGGGTTGATCGTTGGCCTCGTGCGACGGCCATGTGCGGTATCCGGCCTTTCAGCTCTGCCCGGAGAAGGGTCGGACCGTCCAATGGTCTTTCCGTCTCGCTTCCTGCAGAAGTGCACTCACCGAAGTGGCATCGCGGGCAACGGTGCGATGTTCTCCGCGCACGTATAACAGGAGGAAGAAACCATGCCTTTGACTGATCCGGCCCGCCGATCACGTGCGGCCTTTGCGTCGGCTCTGGCCATCCTTGCCTTCGGACTCGCACCCGTAACGGGCTATGCGCAGGCGGGCAGTACCCAGGTTACGCGGGCGAGCGGAGCGAGCGAAACGCCTTGGCCGATCCAGGTGAAATCCGGCGATAGGACGATCACCGTCTATACCCCGCAGGTCGACAAGTGGGACGGTTTTCATCTGCTAGGGCGGGTGGCCGTGCAGGTGGCCACTGCCGATAAGCCTCCACGCAGTACCTACGGCATCCTGAGCTTCCAGGCTGATACGCTGACGGACAAGGTAAGCCGCAAGGTGACGGTGCGCCACGCTACGGTCACCAAGCACGACTTTCCTTCAGTCAGTGCTGGCGACGCGCGCACTTGGGCGGATGCTGTGGCACGGGATCTCTCAGGCAAGTCGCGCGTGGTGCCGCTCGATGTACTCGAGGCGCAATTGGCTACGAGTGGCGCGGCGGCAGCCGAGGAGCGCCAGCCGCTTCGAAACGACCCGCCGCACATTGTCTTTTCGCCAGTGCCTGCGATCCTTATCTACGTCGATGGCCCGCCTAAGTACCAAGAGGTGCCGGGTACCGGATACCGGCGGGTGTTGAATACCCGTCCGCTGGTACTGGTCGATGCACAGGGGCGCCATTATCTGAAGATCTTTGACGGTTGGATGACAAGTGGCAGCCTGACCGGGGGTGCGTGGTCGGTCGCCCCGTCGACGGGCGCACTTGAAGATGCATATAAGAAGGTCAGCAAAAGCGTGGTGGTTGATCCGCTGACAGGCGATTCCGGCGTAGCGGGCCAGGATGGGAAGAAGGAGGCTCCGCCCTCGCTCAGGAAGGTGATCCCGGTGATCTTCGTTGTGACCACGCCGACCGAACTGATCGTGACCGATGGACCACCCAAGTACGTTCCAATTTCCGGCACCGAGCTGCTCTTTGCCGAGAACACGTCGGGTTCGCTCTTCAAGGACATCAAGGACAACCGGACCTACGTGCTGGTTTCGGGCAGATGGTTTCGCGCACCCCAGGAAACCGGCCCTTGGGAGTACGTTCCGGCAAATGCCTTGCCGGCGGACTTCTCCCGCATTCCCGATGACAGTGCAAAGGAGAACGTGAAGGCCTCAATAACCGGCACACCGCAGGCGCGCGAAGCAGTCATTGCGGCGGGCATTCCGCAGACAGCAGCCGTCAAGGTTGCCGAGGTCAAGCTCTCTCCAGGGCCGCACTACGACGGTGATCCGGTGCTGGTGCCGATCTCTGGTACGTCACTACATTACGTTGCCAACACGTCGACCCCGATCATCCAGGTCAGTCCGACGCAGTATTACGCGATGCAGAACGGTGTCTGGTTCCAGTCATCAACCCTGACCGGCTCATGGGCGGTTGCACTGACCGTACCGTCGGTGATCTACACGATTCCGCCGAGTTCGCCGATGCACTATGTGACCTTCGTGCGGATCTACGGCTATGGTGAGGGTGTGGTTTACGTTGGCTACACCAGCGGCTACATGGGGACCTACATCGATCCGGTAACGCAGGTTGTTGTCTATGGCACCGGCTACTACTACGACCCATGGACCGGCACCTACTGGTACGGGGCGCCTGTGACCTACGGCTACGGAGCGGCCGTTGCGTACACGCCGTGGACGGGCTGGGCGGTCGGCTTCTGCTTCGGCTGGGCTTGGGGGGCCGCAATGTGGGGCATGGGTTGGGGCTGGGGGCCGTATCCGTACTGGGGACCGTGGGCGTACCCAGCTTGGGGTGCTGCCTGGGGGCCACGCGGTGGTGTGGCTGTCTGGGGGCCGGGCGGCTGGGCTGGCTACACCGGCAACATCTACAGCCAGTGGGGCAACCGGGCGACCGTGTCGCGTTTTTCTGGCGGCTACAATGCCTGGACCGGTACGGCATGGGCATCGCAGGTTGGACGCTCGTATAACTCACGCACCGGTATAGCCAGTGCAGGCCAGCGGGGAGCCGTGGGCAATGTCTATACCGGCAACTTTGCGGCGGGTTCGCGCGGTGTCGCCGTAGGGCCGCAGGGCAACGTCGTCGTTGGCGGCCGTGGAATCGCTGGTAACGCCTATACGGGGAATGCGGTCGCGGGCGGCGGCGGCGCGTTCTACAACAAGAATACTGGCCAATGGACCACGTTCGGTCATCACACGACGTCGCAGGGTGGGACTGTAGGCCACATTGGCGACAACGTTTATGCAGGCAAGGATGGGAATGTTTATCGACATACTGAATCGGGCTGGGAGCAGCATGGCGCTAACGGATGGCAATCGGTGCCGGGCAGCGCGCAGGGCGAGGCCACGCGCAATGCTTCCGGCGGACTCGGCGCCAGCCAGGGCGGCAATACCGGCGCGCAGCGAGACAGCTTGGAACGGGAACGTGGCGGGCGCGAACTTGGCTCCGAGCGATCACAGAATCTTCACGACACCACACGAGGACTTGATCATGCATTTGGTAACAGGCGTCTGGGCGGTTTCCAGGGTGGCTTCCGCCGGCGCTAGAGCAATACGGGCCGCAGCTGCGATTGCAGTGCTGCTGATGCTTCCGTCGCTGGCGGCGGCGCAGGATCGTGCTGTCGATATGCCGCGGCGCGAGGCCCTGCGCGAGCAGGCTGCGACGGCCAAGTCAAGGTTGCATTTGTCGGCCGAACAGGAGGTCGCGCTGCGGGGGTTGCTTGAGCAAGAGGGCGTGAAGCTGAGGAGCATTCGCGACGCCGATGCGCCCCGCATGGAGAAGTTGCGGCAAGCGAAGGAAATCCACGATGCGTTCCGCGGGCGCATCGACACGATCCTGTTGCCGGACCAACTCGCTGAGTGGGACCGGATACGCGGCGAGGTCGAGTCGCGCGCCAGAAGCGCTTACGGCAGTCCGTATTGAACACCGTTGGCGCCGGCCTTGGCGTCGCCCTGCGAACGAAGAGATCAATCGCAAGTAGGAGGAGTCATGACAGGCACGCGATCGGATGCACGGAAGTGGCTGGTAGGAGGCCTCGTTGCAACAGGTTGTCTTGGCTTGCCAGCACTGGCGCAGGTGGCGCCCACAGGCAAGGCACCAGCGCTTCAGGGGGGGGAGGCAAACGTGGTCCAGCCCGAGGCCACGGCACTGCTCAAGCGCATGAGCGATTACATGGCCAAGCTCAAGGCATACAGCGTACGTGCCCACAACGTAAATGAAGTACTGCTTGCCAATGGCCAGAAGCTTGAGTTCGAAGCGGCGAGCGATGTGACGCTCCAACGGCCGAACCACCTGCGTTCCAATCGCATAGGCGATATGACCGAGGCCGAGTTCTACTATGACGGCAGCAATGTCACGCTGTACGGGCGCAAGAATCAGTACTACGCAACCGCCGCCGCACCCACGAACATGGACGAGATGCTCGATCATGTCCGCGCGAGGCTGTCGATGGAACCGGCCGGTGCAGATCTGCTCTACAGCGATATTTACGGCGGCCTGATCGACGGCGTCACTGAAGCGCGGGTCATCGGGCCTGCAACCATCGGCGGGGTCAAGACCACACACTTGGCTTTCCGCGCAGCTGACGTCGACTGGCAGATCTGGATTGAGGACGGTGACAGGCCGCTGCCACGCAAGTATGTGATCACAACCAAGTGGACCACGGGCTCACCCGATTTTTCGGTTGAGTTTTCCGACTGGAATCTCTCGCCGAAGATCGACAAGGCCACGTTCTCCTTCACTCCGCCCAAAGGTGCGAAGAAGATCGATTTCCTCACTGCACCCGTGGCGCGATGACAGAACAGGAGGACGCTATGCGCATCGAGTTCAATCGCCCCTTGCTGTGCGGTACTTCGCTCGCGGCGATGACTGCCTGCATGCTTGCCGGACCTGAGCCCTTGCAGAACCTGATCGTATCGCCAGCCCAGGCGGTGGTCGGCATGCCTGCCACGCCAATGTCATACGCGGGCGTGGCGCGGCGTACGGCACGGCGTACGGTCTATGCTGAAACCGCGGCAGTGACGACGGCGGCCGCGGTGACGACCGCTGCAGTGGCTACCACGGCCGCCGTTGCCCATGCCAACGCGGTAGCCTATGGCACGGTGGTGGCCGCGCTGCCAGGCGGTTGCACGAGCATTGCCGCGGCGGGCATCAGCTACTTCAATTGCAGCGGTATCTACTACAAGCCGTCCTATCAGGGCGCAAACCTAGTCTATGTGGTAGTTCAGGCACCTTGATCCTTTGCTGCAAGCTAGGGAGGTGGCGATGATCTTCAACAGGATGGCAAGCGCACTGTGCATGCTGGTATTGGTGGCTGGCTGTGCCCAATCGCCCACCGTGGGCGAAACGGAAATCCGTTATGGACGGGCCAGCAGCATTCAACCGGTCGCCATCGATTCACCGGAGCACCTGGGTATTGGCTCGATCATTGGCGGCGTTGCCGGTGGCGTGTTGGGACATCAGTTTGGTGCAGGGTCGGGGCGTGACGTCGCTACGGTAGCCGGCGCACTCGCGGGCGCGGCCACAGGTACAGCGGTCGAGAGCAAGACTGCGAAGCAACCGGGCCAGCACATCATCGTGGTGCTCAACAACGGCGTTGCGGTAGGCGTCACCCAGCCGGTGGCGGGCGACCTTCGGGTTGGCGACGCCGTGCGGATTGAGGGCGCCGGCACCTCGGCACGCGTCATGCGGTACTGACCGGACCGAACGACACGCAACCCCAAGCTCATGGCACACCAAAAAGGGGGCCGACGTCCACCCACGCACCGGGCGCGTCATGCCGGGTGTGTAATCACCGCTGCGCTCCTTGTCGGGCTCGGCGGCGGGGCGCATGCGGTCGATGACCCCAGGCCGTCCTCAGGGGACGAGCCTTTCAGCACGCTGTTCTTCGACGAACAGGACGGCGGATTCGACATGTCGAAATGGTTGCTGAAGAAGAAAGGTTTCCTGCCGGTTCCAATCATCATCACGGAGCCAGCAGTTGGCTACGGTGGCGGGCTGGCCGCGGTGTTCTTCAGCCAATCCATTGAGGAGGCGATTGCTCAATCAAAGAAATCTGGACATCGCACACCGCCTGACATCTATGCGCTTGCCGCGGCGAAGACAGAGAATGGAACGAGTTTTATCGGCGGTGGTGCGATGGTGTCGTTCCTTGATGATCGCTGGCGCTATCGTGGCTTTGTCGGCCATGGTGACGTCCATCTGGATTTCTATGGCGGCGGGGTGATCCTCGATCGCGACTACAAGGTGGCCTACGAGCTCGACGGCTGGGTGTCGTACCAGCAGGCACTGTATCGGCTGTTCAATACCGATAATTTCATCTCCGTGCGCTGGCTCTATATGGATCTGGACAGCGGTTTTGGCGCGCCGCGTCCGAATCTGCCGGAAGCCTCATTCTCAATGCGTAACTCGGGTATCGGTGTCTCGTTCGAGCACGACTCGCGCGACAACACCTTCACGCCTTCGCACGGCATGCTGGCCGTGGTCGATACGATGTTCTACGACCCCGACTGGGGTAGCGATTCGCGTTTTCAAGCCTATCGCGGTCACATCTTTGCCTATACCCCGCTGGGCAAATCCGTGGTGCTCGGTGGGCGGCTCGACGGACGGCTCGCACGTGGAGATGTGCCGTTCTACATGCTGCCCTTCATCGACATGCGTGGTATCGCTGCACTGCGCTATCAAGACGAGAACACTGCCTTGGCCGAGGTCGAGGCACGTTGGAACGTGACGCCGCGCTGGGGGCTGATCGGATTCCTTGGCGCCGGTCGAGCCTGGGGTAGTCGGACAAGCTTTGATGATGCGACGAGCAAGGTCTCTAAGGGTGTCGGTTTCCGCTACCAGATCGCGCGACTGCTTGGACTCTGGGCTGGGATGGACTATGCGTGGGGGCCGGACGGGCAAGAGGCGTTCTACATTCAAATGGGTAATGCGTGGCGCTGAAGCCAAGCGAGGGTGGCGAAGGTGTATCCGTGCCAAGGAGGCGAACATGCTCACAACGAAATGCGTCAAAGCTGGCCTGATTGTGCTCGCACTCCTCGTGATGGGCGGCTGCGCCACGATCGATGCGACAACCGCTCCAGCTGTTGGGGCTCCTCGCTTTTCGCCGAGCGATCCGGCTGCGGTGCAGATCCTCCGTCAGGATCCTCCGCGTCAGTTCGACCAGCTCGGGCAGATTGTGCTGGATGCATCAACCAATCCCGCGCCGCCTGTCATGGATATCGAGGCTCGGCTTAGATCGGAAGCCGCGAAACTGGGGGCGGATGCCGTCGTCATTGTCTGGGACCGCATCCAGCCAATCGGCGTGCAATACACAGGCGGTCCGTGGTGGGGTGGCGATGTCGAGGCTATCCGGGCCCATCGACTTGTCGGCGTTGCCATCAGATTCAAGTAAGGCAAGGGCTACTCGCCCTGTTGCACTACCCTGACCGAGGAGAATACGCATGAAAAAACTCGCGCTCGTTCCCGTTATTGGCATGGTGGCGCTTACCGCTTGCGCTCCCACCCAGTACATCATCGGCACCAAGGACGGCTCACTGATCCAGGCGAACAGCAAGCCGCGGCTCAACAAGGAAGCCGGCACCTACACCTACGAAAACGCTGACGGTAAGGAGGGTACGGTGCGTGCAGAAGACGTCTCCCAGATTCTTGAACGCTGATAACCGTGCAGACAAGCCTCCGGCATGTGTGACGGAGGCGCCGTGCTCGCAGCATTAGGAGAATCGTGATGCCTTGCAGTTCGAGCCGTCTTGCTTGGTGTTCGTCGCACCGGCTTGCCGCCCCGGTGGTTGCCTTGGGTATCGCGTTGTCTGCGTCGCATGTGCATGCCGCGCCAACCATCGACTTTCTGCCAAACCTTGTTGGCCTCGGCATGGGTATGACGCCGCAGTTTGCGGGGTCACGCGATAACGTATTTGGCATCGTTCCAGGCGTCCGGCTGAAGATCGGCGATCGCAGCCGCTTCGCCGAGTGGTATGGCCCGGCAGGAGACATCAACCTCATCGATTCGCCGAATTGGCAGCTTGGCCCGGCGCTTGGGATACGGATCGGGCGCAAGGATGTCGATGACGCGGTCGTCAGACTGCTGCCCGAGATCGACACGACGGTTGAAGGTGGTATTGCAGCGTCGTACTACCGGATCGAAACCGGCCCGATTCCGTGGACAATGCGCGTCGGCACGGTGCTCATGACCGACCTTGGCAACACGTATCACGGCCTCAACGCCAGCGCGTACGCGAACTTTTGGGTGCCGCTGTCACACCGTATCGTGCTTGGTCTGGGCGGCGGCTTTTCGTGGGCGAGCGCAAGCTTCAACCGCACTTACTTCGGTGTTTCGCAACAGGGTGCGATGGCAAGTGGACTGCCGGTGTATCAGCCGGACTCAGGCATGCGCCAGTACTACGCCTGGCCGGCAGTCATCGTGCAGATCACGCCAAGCTGGTATGGGGGTGCAGCCCTGTTCTACCAGCGCCTGACGGACAAGGCGGGTGACAGTCCGATCGTTACCGAGCGGGGGGATGCCAATCAGTTCACTTGGGGCTTCGGTCTTGGTTACACCTGGAAGTAGACGAGCGCGACAGCGCGGTGCATGGCAACACGTTTCCTAGAATCGGAAGAATCCGGCAAGGATGAGGTCCTGGCGGGTTTCGCCAAAACCGATCTCGCCGAGCACACTCCAATGCCGGCTGATTGCCCAGTGTGCGCCAGCAAGATAGTTCCAAGCTTTCTTCTGCCGCTGTTCCATGTCGAAAGAAAGGCTACTGTCATGGCCGATCACGGTACCGGAGGTTGGGAATACAAAGGTGCCTGTCAAATGGTTTGTCGAATACATGTAGTCCAGACCGATGTAACTCGTGAGCTGGCCATATTCCGAGTTTCCGCCGATATAGCCCACGCGGGGCATCGCCGTGAAGGATCGTGTCGGCGTATCGGAAATCGAAACGTCATTGACCACGTAACTCACTGGCATCGAGAAGAAGAGTCGCTTATAGGCGCCTGCAACGGTAAAGCCGCCACCAATCGTGCTGCCATGGTAATCCGCATGGGCCGTACCGCTGATGTTCGTCTTGCACAACTCGGGCTGCAGGCGATCCGGTGCGTTGCAGCCCGGTATGTTCAGGAAGCCCATGAGATCGCGGCCGCTCATGGTGATACCGATATCGCCATTGCCCTGAACACGGCCGACCAGTGCAAAGACGTTGAGAAACGGAAACAGCCATGCGCCAAACTGGACCTGCATGGTGTTCACATGCATGTTGTTAGCGTCAAAACCAATGAAGCCCGCGTTCTGCATCGGGCCATTGTTGAACGAGACCTGCAGGTTCTTGATCGTGACGTCCTGTTGGCCCATGTAGAGCGAAAGTCCGATGCTGTAAGGCTCCGGCAGGTCGTACCCCTGGTCGATCACCCGCTGAGCGAAAAAGGGCAGGGCGTGATCCCAGGTTCTACGAGTTTCCGGCGCCTTTGCTTCCGGCTTGCTATAAACATCGGTCGGCGGTGCAACGCGACCTGCGTAGGCGATGAGATCTGGCGCCTCCACCGGCAGATCGGTGACGAACGGTGCGTTCTTGCCCGGCTCGGTGGCCTTGCCGGCACTGGCGCACCCGAATGCCATTCCGAATGCGAGAAATGTACGCGTTGCGATGGCTTGCCTTGGCTTCATGGTGGCTCCGTCTCGTGGTCGGCCAGTCTTGTGCGACGTGGCGTGTCCTGCGGGATTCCTGCCTTCAACGGGCTCTGAAGGAGGTCTTCGTGAAACGTTCGATCAAGCTACTGTGGATCATAGCCGTCGCGAGTCTCCTGTGCGCTTGCGCTGGTGTCGGTTCAACCGGAGCGCAACGCGTGGACGAAGAATTCAGTGCGCTGCGCAGCACTGTCGTGAAGGAAGTGTCCGACCCGCAGCGCCAGGTGCTGGCGCTCGCCGCAGTGGATGATCTGCAAGGGGCGATACGCAATTTCTCCGAGCGGATGAATGTCTTCTCGGTTGAGATCGAGCGCCTCAATCGCGATCCTGATACGCCCCGGAGTAGTTTCGAGACTGCGTTCCGTGATTTCAACACCGAACGGAACGCGCTGCGTCGGGCCGTCGTGAAGGCGCATCTTGAGCTACTTGCGCAAGTCGGCCCAGCGTCCTGGACGAAGGTGGCCGAGCAAGAACAAAAAGCCTTGGTCGCGGCCGCAAGCATAAGGGTGAAAAAATGACTATGCGTCTTCGAAGTCGTCAGCGTGGTCAGACGCTCATCATCATCTTTCTTGGCATGCTGCTGCTTGGTGGTGCAAGCCACGCGCTCAACGAAGGCTTGCCGGGTGGATCCATCAAGGAACTACGCAACCAGATCAAGGAAGTCGTGAAGGACCCCGAGCGGAAGAAGGCTCTACTGGCCGAGCTGGACGATTGGGAGAAGGACAGTAAAGGCCACTCCGAACGCTATGCGGCGATCGTCAAGGATGCGCTGGAAGGCTTCGAGAAGCCTGACCGCACTGCCACGGATTTCGAACAGGCTTTCAGCTCCGCCGACGCACTGAACGCAGACATCGAGCAGAGCTTCCTCAACAAGCGCGAAACCCTGCGTGGTCAGCTCGATGCAGCTGAGTGGCGCCAGATATTTGCGAGCGAGGAGGAGACGGCGAAATGAGCCCCGGCTGTGCGAGCACGGGGTGACGATTCATTCTGCGGCCAGTTTGTTGGCGCTTTCCACCCGGCCGACATAGACCAGCTTGCGTGGGATGATGAAGGTCGAAACATCTCCCTCGCGCATGTGCAGGATATCAGCGGGGACGATGAGCTCCGAGGGCGCATCGACCAACGAGAGGCCAGCGGCCTTGTAGGCATCGAGCACGAGCTCGGAACAGAAGTAGCTCTGCTGGGGATCGAGCTTGGTCGGTGCCATCTGCACCCGCCCTACGGTACGCACGCAATTGTCACGAATATCGCCCGGAATGCCCGGCACTTCGCAGAACTTGCGTTCGAACGAAAGCGGCCCGTGCATCACGATTCCCAGATGGTTGTATGGCAGCCCGACCTGTTCGAGTGCGAAGGAGCGCAATTTTTCCTGATGTTCGGACGTGATGTCAGGGCGCCGGTACGCGACGATGGTCTCGCCATCCAACAACGCCTGCTCGACGCTGTAGAGCCTGACTCCCGATCTGACTGCTTCAACGACGTGGCCATCACCGACGTGCACGGCGGCGTGACTGACCTGTGAAAAGGTTGCGAGTTTGATTGCGGTGGATCGGATGGTCGTCATCCCCGAAAGAAGGATGTCGCCAACCTGCAGCTCACTCGGTCGAATACGACGTGCGATGACGCCATCGACCTCCAGTGTCATCTGCTGCATTCGTACGGGCTTGAGGAGAGAGCCTGTTCTGGCGGTACTGACGACATTTTCGTCGTCTGGATGCAATCCCCACTGGCTGGCGCAGGCGCTGAGAAGCAGACAGATGGCGGCAAGAAGCGTATGCGGTCTCACGTTGAATCGGGTCTGAAAATGATCCTAGGACTTTAGCGGAAACACCACGCGCAGACATGACGGCGGTGAAATCGGAAGCTGGCAATTGCAAACGAATGATGCCTGCGTGATGGAAGTCTCAGTTTCCGGTAATGGCATCAAATCTTGTTGAACCTTGGCATGCTTGCTTGACGCAGGCATGCCGCCCCCGTAGCGTCTGCCGCTCCTACTGCTTTGCTACGGCGTCGTGCCTTACCGCTGGTACATCTTTCTTGCCGCTGTTCTGCGCTGGATCTATTTCTCCAGCGTGCGTGTCGTCGGAGCTCTGCCGTCAGAGACCCGGCCCCGGATCATGGTTGCCAGTCATCGCAACGGAGCGATCGACGGTTACATGGTGATGGCCGCTTTTCCCGATGCGCGCTTCCTGCTTTCTGCGCAATTGCTCCGGAACGGCTTCCTGCGGCTCATGTTCGGAGGCATTCCGGTGGTCCGAAAGAAGGATCGCGAACGCTATGGCATGCGCGCCGCCGACTCCGCTAATCCGATCCTTGCCGGCTGCAAGCAGGTACGGACAGGCGGTGGCTTGGTGATGTTTCCCGAAGGTTCAAGCGAATGGGGACCGCATCCTCAAGCTTATGAGGGCGGCACCGCCCGCATGGTGCGGATGCTGCTGGACGATTGCATCGATTTCGAAGTCGTGCCCGTAGGCTTGTACTATCGCGCCCCGGACCGCTTCCGTTCTGCGGTGGAAGTGCTGGTGGGAGCGCCGATTGCGTTGCCGGAGCGAGGCACGTTGGACAGACGTGCATGGGAGTTGAAGATCCACGAGGCAATCTCGACGGCACTTAATGACGTATCCCCGAACTGTCCGGACATGACCAGCTTCGAGCGTGTTGAACGTCTTGCCGCCGAAGATGCTGCCAACGGTTCTTCCTACGCCGTGGCATTCAAGCACCACGAACGTAATGGGGCGAACGGCAGCCTGCCAGTATCACGTCCTGCGAGACTGACTCCCGTCTGGCGGGTGCTTTGCGGATTGCCAGGGCTCGTACTTCTGGCACCGATACTCCTCATTGGAGCACGGGTCGGTCGCAAGGCGGATGGGCGCAACACGGTCACCTTCTTTCGCATGGCAGGCGGTTTCGCTGCTGCACTGGTGTGGATTCCGGCGTTTCTGGTGCTTTCGCTCCTTTGGCCGGAGCCCATGCTGATCCTGCTTGTACTGGCGGTGATCGGCTGGCCAGCATTTCAAAGATAGCTATTACATGAACCGACAAGGAAATCCGGCGCTTGCTACAGCGCCCGGTGTCACCCTGCAGCGGACCGATGAACACGCCTGGCCTCGCGCGCTTGGATGGATCTATGGACTTGAGTTGTTCGCTATTTGGTGCGCAGGAAGCACGGCCGCCTGGGGTGCTACCGATGCGATGCTTCGTTCGGCCTCTGTCGTAGGAGGGATTGCTCTCGCAATCGCAGGCTGGAGTCTTTCCGGCACCCGGGTTGTAGCGTGGCGCGGGACGTTGTTTTTTGCTGCAAGCTGGATGGTCTTTCCCCTGTTCAAGGCGATTCGTCAAACGTGGATTTCGCGCGTTCATGACAGCGGTCTGCTTACGATCGACCGCGCACTCTGGGGAGGCGTGAGCCTGCCGGAGCATGCGTTTGCACTCGAACGCCCCTGGCTGTCCGAATTGCTCAGCGGCGGATACTTCTGCTTCTATTTCGTAGTCCTGGTGCCGGTCATCTGCTTTACCTTTCGCCGCCACACCCGCGATGCACTGTGGTTCTTCTTTGGACTGAACCTGACCTACATGCTTGGATTTGCCGGTTACCTGCTGGTGCCAGCCGGCGGCCCGTACATGGCATTTCCCGCGCAATTTCCGTATCCGGTCCATGGTGGTCCCGTCACCGCCTTCCTGACCGATCTCGTCGCCCAGGGCATCACGGGAATGGACGTTTTCCCGAGTCTGCACAGCGGCGTATCGATCTATGTGCTGGGCTTCTGCGTGCTCGCGGGCTATCGCCGTGCGGCACTTGTCCTGGCGCCCGTTGTCGCCAGTATCGTCGTGGCGACCGTCTATCTCCGTTACCACTATGGCATCGATCTGTTTGCGGGAATGCTGCTCGCATCCGGCGTGCTGTGGGGCGTCAGTACACTTCGCAAAGGAAACCGCTGATGCAGTTCGTCCTTCCATTCTCGGCACCGCAAGCGGGAGAACTCGATATCTCTGGCGGCAAGGGTGCCAACCTTGCGCGTGCCGCGCAGCATCTGCCGGTCCCACCGGGCGTGATCGTCACCAGTGCCGCATACCGTGCTTTTGTTGCACCGATCACGGCTCGCATCGGCGAATTGCTGCGGGAGCATGCGGATGACTTCGGGGCATGCAGCAGGGCAATCCGTGCGCTAGTCCTTGTGCAGCCCTTGTCGGAAGAACTTTCGGCGCGCATTGCGCAAGCACTGCGCAATGAGGGGCTGGACGCTGCACGGCTTGCCGTCCGCTCGTCCGGCACCCTCGAAGACCTTCCCGGCGCGGCTTTCGCTGGTCAGCACGATACGTTTCTGGATATCTGCGGTCTGCAAGCCGTGCTCGAAGCTGTACGGGCCTGTTATGCCTCGCTCTGGAACGAGCGTGTATTGCCGTATCGCGCGCGCCTTGGCGTGGATCACCTGCACGCGGCGATGGCTGTGGTGATCCAGCAGATGGTTGAGGTTGGGGCCGAAGAGGCCGCTGGCGTGGCGTTCAGCATCGATCCGGTGCGTGGCGAACTGGGGCAGGTACTGATCAACGCCGCGTTTGGCCTTGGCGAGACCGTGGTTGCTGGCGAAGCACCTGTCGATGAATACCGTGTATCCCGTAGTGATGGGCAAATCCTTGCGTGCGAGGTGGCGGACAAACCGGAGGCGCTGGTTGGTGGTGGCGCGGGTACACGCATCGTCAGGCTTTCGCCGCAACAGCGCCAGCGTCCCGCTCTGGACAATGCGCGCTGCGCGGAGGTCGCACGCCTTGCGCTGACTGCGGAAAACCACTTTGGCTTTCCACAGGACATCGAATGGGGCTATCAAGACGGCTGTCTCTACTTGTTGCAGTCGCGTGCGGTGACGCGGATTCCTGCGCGCTGGACGCGCGACGAATCGGCCGAACGCTTTCCTAATGCCGTTACACCGATGACCTGGGATTTGGTGGAGGAGGGCTTCCACCGCTCGCTTAACTATTCGTTCGCGCTAATGGGGTTGCCGCATTTCGGCGACAAATGGTTCGCGATGCGCGACTACTACATCTACGGCAACCAGAACGCCGTTGAGCTCTATAGCGGACGGTTGCCAGTCAGTGCGCTCAAGGACCTCACCAGCCTCAAGGCCGCACTGCCGACGATTGCGGCGCAGTACGCATGGGTACAGGAACTGCCGATTCGCTGGATGCGCGACCTCGACACCTATCTGCTGGGTATCGGTGCGCTGATGCGCGAGCCGCTGGACACGAAAACAGTCGCTGAGCAGTGGGCCTACGTACTGCGCGTACGCGATCTTGGTCGCGAATACTTTCTGCCGAACATCGCGATCTCGCTCACACAGCGCAGCCTCTATGCGCTACTCCAGCGATTGTTAGCGATGGTTACCGGCGACGCTCCGCAGGCACAGGCGATCTTTGACCGCCTACTCGCCAGCACAGACACGAAGACTGGTCAAGTGAATGGCGAGCTCTGGGCGGTCTCGCGCATCGTCCATCATGATGTAACCCTGTCTGAAGCCTTACGGATTACATCGAGCCGAGATTTTCTTGCTCGCCTTCGCGACTTCCCAGCCTTTGCCAAGCCATTCCAGCAAATCCTGCAACGGCATGGCCATCGCGAATTGGACTTCGACGCCTACCAGCCAACCTGGGTTGAAGCGCCCTGGAGCGTGCTCGACCAGATCAAGGTGCTCGCTACCCTGCCTGATGAGGACCGCCGCAGCCATGAGCTTTCGGTGAAGATGCAGATGGCGGAGACCGAACATGCGCTGCTCGCGCGCGTTCCGGCCGATCTGCGCTACCTCGTGCAGGAAATCATCCGGCTTGCCCGTGCTTATACCGCGCTGGACGACCTCGAGCATTACCAGACCACGCGGCTCACATTGCCGTTCCGTCGTGGCTTGCGTGCGATTGGCGAGCAACTCGTTGCACAGTTCGTATTCGAACATCGTGACGACATCTACTTCTGTCCATTCGAAATCTTCGACCGTGCTGTATGCGAGGATGACTACGGTCCGGTACGCACTGCGGTCGTCGAACACAAGGCAGGCTACGAGGCCGCGCGACACCGCACGCCTGCCTGGCGCCACGGCGAGATGCAGGAGATCGACCTGAGCGCGAACGTGCTCAAGGGCCTTGGCGGCAGCTCCGGCGTAGTCGAGGGTCAGGTCTTCATCGTGCGCGGGCCAGAAGACTTTGCATCGTTCCCGAAGAACACAATCCTGGTGGCACGCACGACGAATCCGGCGTGGACGCCGTTGTTCTATCAGGCACTCGGCGTTATCACAGAAAGTGGTGGCCCACTTTCGCACGGCGCTGTGACCGCTCGTGAACTCAACCTACCTGCCGCGATGAGCATCCGAGACGCGACCGCACGGCTTGCAAATGGCATGAGGGTTCGGATCGACGGTGCGCAGGGGCTTGTGACATTGCTTTGATGAGACGTTGGTCTTCAGGCTAGGATTTCATTCATGATTAAAAATTCGAGATGCCAAACGAATTGAAGGGCAAGCGGGGCCTGAGACGGATCTGGAATGCGCTGGGCTATTCGCTTTCGGGCCTGCGTTCGGCCTATCGGAGCGAGAATGCATTCCGGCAGGAATGCTGGCTTGCCCTGATACTGATTCCAACGGCATGCATCCTGCCTGTTGGTGGAGTCGGGCGTGCATTGATGATCGCAAGTGTCCTGCTGGTGTTGATCGTCGAACTCGCCAATTCGGCCATTGAAGCGGTTGTCGACCGTATCTCGCTAGAACGGCACGTGCTCTCGAAGCATGCGAAAGATGTGGGCAGCGCGGCGGTGCTTGTCGCGCTGCTCAACACGGTCGTCGTCTGGAGTAGTGTGCTGCTTGCTTGATTCGAGTTGAGCGCCTCTTTGTCAGGTCGGATGCGCATGTCCTGTGCACAGGATCGACCGGCCATCGTGCGGAAAAACGGTTCCGAGAACGAACAGCCCGGACGGTACCCCGTCCGGGCTATTTTCTCGCCAGTCAGGATCAGGCGCGGCTACCCTTGTGCATACGGGAACGAATCATGCTCCACCCAAGGAAACCGATTGCTAGCAGGGCGAGGGTTCGAGGCTCGGGAACGTCGTGTGGATCGTCTGGATCGTCTGGGTCGCCTGGGAAGCCTGGCTCATTCAAACCGGTACCGTACTGGAACCACACGTTCGTGATCCACGAGAGCTGAAAGCCAGATGGCAGTCCCGAGAGCGTGAAGTCGACTGCGTTGCTGATCAGTCCCTCGCTCAGCCCACCGTTGTCATTATCCGGGGTGTCGTGGAGCGATGTGATGCCGTACTGGATGCCATCGACGCCCGCAGGACCCTGCAGGTCGGTACCGGGGAACAGAGCATTGCCGTCAAAGTAGCCCGACGAATAGATCGCCTGCTGATTCGCACGGCCGCCCGACAAATCGTTTGTGTATGCCCACTCACCGCCGACTCCACCCCATGGATCGGTTGCGGGATCTGGACCATGGATGACGGTGCTACCGGGTGCGAGCGCCGCAGAAACCTTGGTCAGCGACGGATTGCCGGGAAGTTTGAAGAATACGCCGGTGAGGATGTCGCTGGGAACGCTCGGGTCGCCCAGACTTGTGTTGCTCAGGCGCACAAGCAAATTGGTGCCGGAAACGTCAAATGTCACGGAGGCGGCCAGGAAGCCAGAGTCGCCGGAGAAGGTGACAGGCATGGCCTGGGCGGCCGAAATGAGACCGCTCGCAAGCGTGAGCGCGGCGGCCGAATAGATGATTTTGCGCAACATGGCCAACTCCCTAAGTAGCGAAGCGGAAACCGCTACCGCAACTTGTGCTGCGCAAGGCGTATGCCGTTAATGCAAGTTATTGTTTATTTGACAAATTTGGTGGATGCAAAGGAATTTTCTTGTTGTTTCGTAAGCCGTGCCGACAGTTTGTCAAGGCAAAATCAACTGCCGTAATTGATTGGTGTCAGACATTCAAAAACAGCGGTGATCGGTTGCAAGGCAAAAATCGCTGAGAGCCTTTTCTGGCGCCGCTTTCGGGACGCTGGCGATCGAATGTTGGTTTGGGGTGCTCAATGTTGGGGGTCTAGCGATCTGAAACGAGTGTCAGAAATTCCGATTGCAGCAATTTTGGGTTGCCTATTGGAGTTGCATCCCGTCGGCAGGAGCTGGGTGCATGAATCCAGGCAGCTTGCTGGTCGATTTTCGCGGGTAAGTGATAGTCAGCAGGTGTCGATCGTTGTAAATGAATGTGAACCGCTGCGTGCTTTGTTCAACGACACGATCGCCTAGTACGACGCCAAGGCCGTGGTGTTCAGCCGCTTGGACGCGGATCCACGATATCGTGATCTGGTGATTCGATGGGCGCGCTACCGACACTGATCGAACGTTTTCGAAATTCTATCGACCGATACTGGTGTCGCAGACTTCAATCTGCAGAATGCATCGGGTCAACATGGATCTCCCAAGGAATCCGGCGTTGCTTGAACCGCGGATTGCCCACGTGCACCGGACGGGCCAGATGCAATGGGTGCGCGTTGTCAATTTCGTAGCCAAGGGTACGATTGAGGAGCATGCCCTCCGTTCGCTTTCGACTGGTATTCTGGACGGCGGCAGTGGCGAGATTTCACTTGGCGGCTTCAGGCTTACCCGCTTCATGAAAGAGGTTGAGAATGTCGCCGGATGGATCGGACCTGTCGATATCATCGCGCCGAAGGTGGCAATCCAGCAGTACCTTCGCATACTTGGATCGAGACTGGCCCCCGCAGTGGTACGCGTAACCCGAAAGAGCCACTGCCGAAGCCGGAAGTCGCCGGGCGTCTGGTTGAAGCCCTGTCAGCGTCGGCAAATGTCTTGCGCAACACTTGGGCTTGATCGCGCTCGGTATAACGATTTCGGAACGGAATCATACGGACGACGGAGAGAAATAATGGCTGTTTCACGCATCTTCGCGCAGTTCCTGCCGTCAGCGCTGTTGCGCTACGCTGAACGTCTGCGTTTTCCCCAACTGTTCCTGGTGACGCTGATGCTCTTTGTGCTCGACACATTGCTGCCGGACCTCATCCCGTTTATCGACGAAATTCTCCTCGGGCTTGCGACGTTACTGATCGGCTCGATCCGCAAGCGCCGGATGCCGCCCTCGCAGTCGGTAGGGCCATGAGCGAAGAGCCCATATTCTCCACGGGCGATGAAGTGTTCATGCGTGAAGCGCTCACGCTCGCGCGTGAAGCAGGCGCGGCGGGTGAGGTGCCGGTAGGCGCGCTGGTTGTTGTCGACGGCCAAATCGTCGGACGGGGTTTTAATCAACCAATCCTTTCACGCGATCCGACGGCGCATGCCGAAGTCATGGCCTTGCGCGATGCAGGTCGCACATTGTCGAACTATCGCATGCCGGGTTCGACCCTCTACGTGACGCTCGAACCCTGCACGATGTGCAGCGGGGCGATCTTCCATGCGCGTGTTGATCGTGTTGTTTTTGGAGCACGTGATCCGAAAACAGGCGTGGCTGGTAGCGTGCTCGACCTCTATGGCGTTGATCGTTTGAACCACCACGCAAGTGTCTATGGTGGTCTCCTTGCGGAAGAGTGTGGCGGCCTTCTTTCAAACTTCTTCGCCGCACGCCGGAGTCGTACTCAGCTCGCATGAAGCGAATCGAGATCGATCTTGCACGTCAGACGCTAACGGTCTACACCACCGCTGGCACAGTTCTAAGGCGCTTTACGATATCGAGTTCCGCAAAGGGTGCTGGAGAGCGTTCGGGCAGCGAACGCACACCGCGTGGTCGCCACCGCATTCGTGCCCTGATCGGTCGTGGAGCCCCCGCTGGCGCCGTATTCACGGGACGGCGTCCGACCGGCGAGATATGGACGCCTGAACTGGCCACCGCCCATCCGTCGAGGGACTGGATCCTTAGCCGTATTCTCTGGCTCTGTGGAGAGGAAACGGGCCGCAATCGCGGTGGGACCGTCGATTCACAGCGGCGTTATATCTACATCCACGGTACGCCGGATGATCAGCCGATGGGTGAACCTCGTTCGCATGGCTGCTTGCGGATGCGCAATGTGGACATCATCGAATTTTTCGAACTCGTCGATGCCGGCACAATCGTCGAAATCAGGACAGGAACAATGGATGCTCTCGAACTCAAGGCTGGCAGCTGGGGCCAGCTTTCAGAAACCGCTTTCCCGATTCGCGAGGATGTCTTTATTCGCGAGCAGGGCGTGCCAGCCGAAATCGAACAGGACGAGTGGGATGCCCGTTCGCTTCACGTGGTGGCACTTCTTGCTGGACGGCCCGTCGGTACCGGCCGGCTACTGCCCGATGGTCATATAGGCCGGCTGGCCGTAATCGCGAATGTGCGTGGCTTCGGTGTTGGCAAGGCAATGATGGAGGCTCTGATGGCCCAAGCCCGCAAGGCAGGCATGGATCACGTCGCGCTCAACGCGCAAACCCATGCGGAGTCATTCTATGCAGCGCTTGGCTTTGCCCGGGAGGGCGAAGAATTCATGGAGGCGGGTATTCCGCACATCGCGATGAGTCGGACGTTCTGATGGCAGTCAGGGCCGATCAGGCGAGGCGCAATCGTTCTATTACGCGGCCCACCGCTTCCCCATGTGGTCCGAAGCTTCGTTCCTCGAAATACAGATCCTCGCCCATCAACAGCACCGTAGAGCAGCGCGTTCCGTAGTTGGCAGACTGAATGAAGGGCGGGGAGAGCAGCCGTTCCCATTCGATGCTGACACCAGTATCAGGGAGTTCGTTGTCCGGAACGATCGTCCGATCTGCCAGCGCAGCAAAAAGGCTGGCTGTGTCGGGTAGCTCGGGCAGAGCTGTAGCGACGGCCGCCTTGCCGCGCACGAGCTTGGGCCAAGGTGAGTCGAGTAATTCGTTCGAAATGCCGTGCAGTCCTGGCTGGAGGACGTGGAGTCGGTCATCCACGTTGCTGTAGCAGAAAAGACCTCCGCGATCGCCCACGAATAGGTTGAAACCGTTGAATACGGAGGCATCTCCCCGAATTTGGGACAGGTATTCCGCTGCCGTCTGGTTGCCATTCAGGAAGTCGCTGACGAGTGTCCCACGGGTGGGTGCGTCCTTACGCTGGCGCTGGGGATCCCGGTAGTTTGTAAGCGCGGCAAAGCGCCCGGTGCGTGTAGCGCCCAGCCAAGTGCCGCCTGCCTGAAGATCGCGACCTGCGAATATTTCCGGATTGTCGGGCCACCATCGTGCAGATTCCGTCTCGCGTGCATAGAACTCGTCACGGTTAGCGGCGACAACAAGGGGAAAGCGCTCATTCATGCGCCATGCCACAAGAATCAGGCACATGATTCGGTGTCCTCGAAGACTTCGATGTGGCGTTCGGAGCCGGGTGCCAGAAAGCGGCGGAGGCCAGATATTTCCCAATTCGCGCGTAAAGCGTCAATGGCGGCTTCGGTGTCCTGGACATTATCAAGGACCTCCATCCAGGTAGAGGGTTCGGTCCGGCTGCGCATCAGCCGCCACCTCGCTTCAAAGCGCGGGGCGACCACCGCCAGATGCAATCGTGCCAGGCAGGCGAAATCCTCCAGCCCCGCTGGGACGATGCGGTAATAGACATAGATCGAAGCTGCCGACACTCAGGCGACCGTGTATGGCAGGACGTCGAAACGTAGGTGTTCCCCGATGGGACTGCCGAGGTGCACGGTGTTGCTCTCGCGGCTGGACACCTGGACGACCGCGAGCAGATCGCTGCCGCCTTCGGGTGCGGGGGCTGCCATCACGACCTTGCCAGCCGATTGCTCGCCAAACTCTGGACTGAAGACATCGCTCCCGGCCTTGGGTGTGTTGCCCTCGACGTGAGCCCGGAACAGGCGCTTCTTGAGTTTGCCAAGGTACTGCGTGCGGGCGACGATTTCCTGACCTGGGTAGCAGCCCTTCTGGAAGTTCACCCCGCCGATGAGTTCAAAGTTTAGCATCTGCGCGACGAACTCGTCTTGCGTCGCGGCGGTGATCAGTGGAATACCCTGCGTAATGTCGAGCCAGTGCCATGCGACCGTGCCAGCAGGTTCAACGCCAGCGGCAACGAGCTTTTGCCAGACTTCCGGTGCATTTGCGATAGTCGTGTAGAGCATGACGCGCGGCCCCTCGAGGCGTACCACGCGGATCGATTCGCCGGAGGTCTGCAGCGCGTCGGGCGGCAATTGGAGGCCGAGTTGGTCGAGTACCCGTGCGACGTTTGGTCCTGCAAGGCCGATTCCGGCTAGGTCTGTGGCAGCGTCAGTCAGGCGAACCTTCGAGCGCAGCACGTACATGGAAAGCTTGCGCTGGATCGCCGGTGCTATGTCGCCAGATAACTGCAGCAGGAAATCTGAGCCGTCGCGCCAGACGACGAAGCTCGCGAGCATACGGCCCTTTGGGGAATTGAAGCTGGTGCGTTGTGCGTGATGAGGCTGCAACTTCTTGATGTCATTCGACAGCAGGTTGTGAAGGAATGATGCAGCATCTTCTCCCGCCACGCGGATCAGCCCGAGGTGGGTGAGAGGCACCGCGATGGTGCTGCGTGCGCTCCGTGTTACTTCGTCGTGCGGAGCGGAAAAGGAAAGGGCGCCGGCTTCGTCTTCGGCAAAGCGTGCGCCAATTGCATCGAGATGGAGCAGCCAGGGTGATTGCATCTTGGATTCCGTCAATTTCCGCTCAGGGTTGGTACAAGCGGTTGGGCTATTATACGGACCCCTTTTCGTCGTCCGTGACAAATCCTCGCGCCGAAAGACCTCTACTCCGACAATCGCAACGATGCGCCTCCTGTCGATACGGCGCTTCGATATGTGTCGGCCCTATGACACAACAGCGCCGGATTCTGCAAGAGTGCGAGGCCCCAGGACTTCGGCTGGCTTCTATCCATAACGGTTCCCTTTGATGCGTTCTCTGTTGTCCCGGCTCCTGCTCGCAATCATGGCTCTTGCATTGTTGGCCGTTCTGCTTGCTGGCTGGATGCTTGCGACGCCACTCCGGCTTTCGGTGAGCCCGCTCGAAGTGGAGATTCCCTCCGGCGCCAGCATGCGGCAGGTGGCGCGTACAGTCACTGATGCGGGCGTGCACATCAATCCATGGTTGCTCGAAGCGATGGCACGTATCAGCGGCCATGAACACAAGGTCAAGGCCGGCAGCTACGAGTTTGCTCAGGGCATCACTGCGATCGACCTTCTCAACAAGTTGGTACGGGGCGATGCAAGCCAGGGTGAATTCGTTCTGGTGGAAGGCTGGAATTTCCGGCGGATTCGCGCCGAGCTCGAAAAACTTCCGGGACTCAAGCAGGAACTGGCGACGCTTTCCGACGCTGAACTGCTGGCGCGGCTGGGCTCCAACGCGCCAAGTGCTGAGGGGCAGTTCCTGCCTGACACCTATTTCTATACACGCGGTGGCAGCGACATCACCTTGCTCATGCGAGCCTATCGCGCCATGCAGCGAAAGCTGGAAGCCGCCTGGGTGCAACGAGACCCAGGGCTGCCACTCGCGTCTCCCTACGAAGCACTGATCCTCGCTTCGCTGGTCGAAAAGGAAACAGGCGCTGAGACCGACCGTGCACGTATCGCATCAGTTTTCTATAACCGACTTGCTGCTGGGATGCTGCTACAGACCGATCCAACCGTGATTTATGGAATGGGCGAGGCGTACAACGGAAATCTACGAAAAATCGACCTGCAGACTGATACGCCTTACAACACCTATACCCGCAGGGGCTTGCCGCCTACGCCGATCGCAATGCCCGGCATGGCTTCGCTCAATGCAGTTCTGCATGCGCCGAAGACTGATCTGTACTATTTCGTCTCGCGTGGTGATGGAAGCAGCGAGTTTTCGCGGACCCTCGATGACCACAATCGCGCGGTGGCGCGTTTTCAGAAAAGAAAGGGCAATACGAAGTGAGCGGTCGCTTCATCACCTTTGAAGGCATCGACGGTGCAGGCAAGAGCACGCAAATTGCATCGCTTGTTATGTTCTTGCGTGAACGCGGCGTGGTTGTTGAAGAGACGCGTGAACCAGGTGGAACACCGCTGGCCGAAAAGGTCCGCGAACTCGTGTTGCACGAACCGATGCATCTTGAGACTGAAGCGCTACTGATGTTCGCCGCCCGGCGGGAACATCTTGCGATGAAAATCGAGCCGGCCTTGGGAAATGGCACATGGGTGGTATCCGACCGCTTTACCGATGCTACCTACGCCTACCAGGTGGGCGGGCGAGGCCTGGATCCGGCAAAGTTCGAAGCGCTTGAGCGTTGGGTGCATCCAAATCGCCAGCCCGATCTGACGATCTTGTTTGATATCGAGCCCGAGATCGCGGCGATACGGATTGCGGCAGCACGGGAGCAGGGAGACCGCTTCGAGCGCGAACAGCGCGAGTTTTTCGTTCGGGTGCGTGAGGCCTATCTAACGCGTGCGCGGCAGTTTCCCAGCCGCTTTCTGGTGCTTGATGCGACGGATTCACCCGGCGCCATTGGTACGAGCATTCAGCAGGCGGTGGAAGGTCGTTACTTCCGATGATCTTTCCTTGGCATCGCGATATCTGGGGCCGATTGTGTGAACCGGGCGTGCGTGGCCACCATGGGCTGCTCCTCGCTGGCCCTGCGGGCGGAGGCAAGCGGCAGTTTGCTGAAGCGCTTGCTGCGGCGCGGCTGTGCGATCGTCCGGTTGCCGACGGTTTCGCTTGTGGGACCTGCGAATCGTGCATCTGGATCGCTGCCGGCACGCACCCGGACCTGATTCGTGTCGTACCTGAGTCTGAAGATGGGAGCGACGAAGGAGAGGAAGGCAAGGATGGTTCCCGTTCACGACAGATCAAGGTCGAACAGATCCGCATCTTGCAGGAGCACTTGATGCGCAAGGGGCATCGCAGTCATCGTCGCGTTGTGCTCATCGACCCGGCCGAAGCGATGAACCCAATCACTGCGAACGGCTTGCTTAAACTCCTCGAAGAGCCTCCGAACGGCGTCCTACTACTTCTGGTGAGTTCCGTAGCTGAACGTTTGCTGCCGACCTTGCGTAGCCGCTGCCAACGCTGGGATTTCGTCGCACCGACCGAATCGGAAGCCATTGCTTGGCTGGAGACCGAGGGGGTAAAGGATGCGCACGTGTGGCTAGGTTTTGCGGGCGGCATGCCGCTCGCCGCAAAAAATATCGCGACGGGCGCTTTGACCGCGCAGCGCGAACGTTTTGTGCACGAGATGCGGAAGCTGGGGGGGCAGGATGCCCTGCAGTCCGCTGCTGAGTGGGATTCGTGGTTGCGCGGTAAGGATGCCGTGGCAGCGGGTTTCACGATGGTGGAACTTGCCGACTGGCTCCAGCGCTGGTGTGCGGATCTGGTCGCACGGAGGCTTGGCGCACCTATACGTTTCTTTCGTGACGCAGAGGACATTCTCGCCGACCTTGCCGGAAGGCTCTCGGACGAGTCTGCGCTCGCTTGCTACACTGATGTGCAGAATCTGCGCAGGGTTGCGGGCCATCCACTCAATGCTCGCTTGCTGCTTGAAGACAGTCTGCTGCGCTACAGTCGCCACTTTTTGAGCAGGAAATAGCCGCTATGTCTACCGGGCCGTCCAGCGTTGTCCGCCCAGCCGTACTTTCGCTTTCGATTAATTCGAAATCGGCGCTCTTCGCTGCCTACATGCCATTCATCAAGAATGGCGGTCTGTTTATTCCGACCAACAAGGGCTACGGTCTTGGTGACGAAGTATTCATGCTGCTGCAGTTGATGGATGATCCGGTGAAGTTGCCGGTCAAGGGCAAGGTGGTCTGGTCTACCCCCGCGAATGCGCAGGCGAATCGTACGCAGGGCGTCGGCGTGCAGTTCACCGATGACGAGGCTGGCATGCAGGTCCGTGCGAAGATCGAGCTGATTCTTGGTGCGCATGTCGGTTCGGCACGACCAACACACACGATCTGAATCAATGCTCCCCTAACAACAGCAAGCGGGCCGCCGGCCCGTTTCTTTTTTTATGTACATCGATTCCCATTGTCATATCGATTTCGATGATTTGACCGCGCAGGGCGACGCTTTGTTCGAAGCGATGCGCATTGCGGGCGTGACGCACGCACTGTGCGCCGCTGTAAGTATCGAACGTCTTTCAGGGGTACTTGCGATCGCTGAAGCACGGCCAAATATCTTTTGCTCTGTGGGTGTCCATCCCGAATCCACCGAAGGCGAGGATCCGAAAGCTGAGCGAATCGTTGAACTCTCACAGCATCCGAAGATCGTTGCGATTGGCGAGACCGGGCTCGACTATTACTGGCACAAGGATCGGCCTGAGTGGCAGCGCGAACGTTTCCGCCAGCACATTCGCGCCGCTCGACAGTGTGGCAAGCCCTTGATTGTCCATACACGTGAGGCGCAGGCCGACACGCTGCGCCTGATGCGCGAAGAGGGCGCCCAGGCGGTGGGAGGGGTGATGCACTGCTTCACTGAAGATTGGGACATGGCGCAAGGTGCTCTCGAACTCGGCTTCTACGTCTCGTTTTCCGGCATCGTGACCTTCAAGAACGCCACACAAGTCAAGGACGTCGCGATGCGTGTCCCGCTCGATCGACTGCTGATCGAGACCGATTCGCCGTATCTCGCGCCTGTTCCATACCGCGGAAAGCTCAACCAGCCCGCATATGTGCCGCATGTAGCTGCTGAGATCGCAAAACTGCGTGGGATTGATGCAGCAGATGTCGCGCGGGCTTCGAGTGACAACTTCTTCAGACTCTTTCCGGATGCCAAGGTGATGGCCTGAGCAATCTCATCGAAAGCCTTTGGTACCGGGCTCTTGGTCGAATCGGACGAAAGTAGGCGAGGGCGCCTGCTTTGGAAGGTAAGGCGTGATCAGCTATCATCTCGTTTTACCAGATCCCGTTTCGTCATGACCAAGTACGTCTTCGTCACGGGCGGCGTAGTGTCCTCCCTTGGAAAGGGCATTGCAGCTGCTTCACTTGGGGCCATTCTTGAATCCCGCGGCCTCCGGGTAACCCACCTCAAGCTTGATCCCTACATCAACGTCGACCCCGGCACGATGAGCCCTTTCCAGCACGGGGAAGTGTTCGTCACCGAGGATGGCGCAGAGACCGACCTCGACCTTGGCCATTACGAGCGCTTCACGAGCGCCCGGATGTCCAAGCGCAATAACTTCACCACAGGCCAGATCTACGAGTCGGTCATCAAAAAGGAGCGGCGCGGCGAGTATTTGGGCAAGACGGTGCAAGTCATTCCGCATATCACCGATGAGATCAAGCGCTATGTGAAGCGCGGTGCCGAGGGGGCGGACGTAGCGATCATCGAAGTTGGCGGTACCGTTGGCGACATTGAGTCCCTGCCGTTCCTTGAAGCCATTCGCCAGATGGGTATCGAAGAAGGTCGCAACAACACCTGCTTCCTGCACCTGACGTTGTTGCCGTATATCGCCACTGCCGGTGAGCTCAAGACCAAACCGACGCAGCACTCGGTCAAGGAATTGCGTGAAATCGGCATCCAGCCCGATGTGCTGCTCTGCCGTTGCGATCGCGAGATCCCGGTTGACGAGCGCCGCAAGATTGCGTTGTTCTGCAACGTGATGCCGGAAGCAGTCATTGAAGTCATGGATGCCGACTCGATCTACAAGATCCCGGCGATGCTTCACGACCAGATGCTGGATGAGATCGTCTGCCACAAGCTTGCGATTCTGGCCAAGGCTGCAGATCTGTCGCTCTGGGACAAGCTCGTGTATGCACTCGAGAATCCTGAGCATGAAGTGAACGTCGCATTCGTCGGCAAGTACGTTGATCTGACCGAATCGTATAAGTCGCTGACTGAAGCCTTGTTCCATGCCGGTATGCATACGCGCAGCAAGGTCAACATCCAATACATCGATTCCGAGCAGATCGAAAAGGAAGGCGTAGGCCAGCTCGAAGGCATGGATGCCATTCTGGTTCCAGGCGGATTCGGTCGCCGTGGAACGGAGGGCAAGATCGCCGCGATCCGCTATGCGCGCGAGAATAGGGTGCCGTATCTCGGCATCTGCCTTGGCATGCAGCTCGCAGTGATCGAGTTCGGCCGTCATGTGGCCGGTCTCGAAGGCGCGAATTCCACCGAGTTCGACCAGAATTCGCCCTATCCTCTGATCGGACTGATTACCGAGTGGAAGGATGCGTCGGGCAAGGTTGAGCGCCGCACCGAGGAATCAAATCTTGGTGGCACTATGCGGCTGGGCGCGCAGACCTGCCCGATCAAGAAGGGCACACTGGCCGAGAAGATCTATGGAGCGTCGGTGAACGAGCGTCATCGGCATCGCTACGAAGTCAACAACCACTATGTAGCGCAGCTCGAAAAGGCTGGTCTCGTAGTCTCGGCGCGTACCCCGAACGAAAATCTTTGCGAGATCGTCGAACTACCGGATCACCCGTGGTTTGTCGGAGTTCAGTTCCACCCGGAATTCACCTCCAATCCCCGTCAGGGTCACCCTCTGTTCATCGCATACATGCGAGCGGCGCTCGATCACGCCGCAAAGCGGTAAGCAAATCGAATGCAGCCGGAGCCGTCGCCGGCTGCTGCTTCAATGCATCGCGGCTACGCGGTGACGTGACAAGGAACGCATCATGAAACTCTGTGGCTTCGAAATCGGTCTCGACAAACCTTTTTTCCTGATCGCCGGCCCCTGCGTGGTCGAATCGCGTGAGATGGCGCTCGATACGGCAGCCGAGCTCAAGGCGATCACCAGTGAGCTCGGTATTCCGTTCATCTACAAATCGTCATATGACAAGGCCAATCGCAGTTCGGGCGGAAGTTTTCGCGGCCCGGGCATGGAGCGCGGTTTGGAGATCCTCGCCGAGGTTCGCGAGCGGATTCATGTGCCAGTGGTCACTGATGTGCACACGGAGCAGGAGGCGCCGATCGTTGCGAAGTATGTCGACATGCTACAGACACCGGCCTTCCTGTGTCGGCAGACCGATTTCATTCGCGCAGTCGCCGCGACTGGCAAGCCAGTCAACATCAAGAAAGGTCAGTTCCTCGCACCAGGCGACATGAAGCATGTCGTCGCCAAGGCGAAGGACGCAGCTGGCGGGGCGGACACGATCCTCGTCTGCGAGCGGGGCGCATCGTTCGGTTATAACAATCTGGTGTCGGACATGCGCTCACTCGCGATCATGCGTGATACCAATTGTCCGGTGGTGTTCGATGCGACGCACTCCGTGCAATTACCTGGCGGGCAAGGCGACAAGAGCGGTGGCCAGCGCGAGTTTGTGCCTGTGCTGGCGCGCGCGGCGATTGCTACCGGGGTTGCGGGGCTCTTCATGGAAACACACCCGGACCCTGCCAAGGCATTCTCCGACGGCCCGAATGCCTGGCCTCTGCCGAAGATGCGGGCGCTGCTTGAAACGCTCAAGGAGATTGACCTGCTCGTCAAGCGTAGCGGGTTTATCGAGACTTCCCTGTGATCACACACGTTGTCCTCTTGCGCTTTCGTCCTGGTGTCGCGCTATCAAGCGAGGCCGTACAGACTGCGCACGAGGCCATGAAGGCCCTGCCGGGCCTTATCCCCCTGATCCGGGACTGGCAGTGCGGTTTCAACTGCACCCTCGATCAACAGGCTTGGGACTATGTTGTTGTGTCGCGCTTTGATTCCGAAGCCGACATGCTTCAATACTTTGAACATCCCGAGCATCTGAAGGTCGTTGCAGTCTGGGAGCCGATTTCCGACCTGGTTTTCGGTGATCTGGCAGACTGAGAGCCATCAAGGCCTAGTCACCAGTTGGACGTCTAGAATCAAAGGGTTTCAGTGATTGCGGTGCGCCCAGCCTTCCCCCGCTGGCGTATCGAAAGGGATGCCGCCTTGCACGGTGGCGTTGTGTTGATAGAGAAAAGGGAAACCAAACCATGAGTGCTATCGTTGATGTCGTTGCGCGCGAAATCCTGGACTCGCGCGGCAATCCCACGGTTGAAGCGGATGTGTTGCTCGAGTCGGGCATCATGGGCCGTGCGGCCGTTCCGTCGGGCGCCTCCACGGGCTCGCGCGAAGCCATCGAACTGCGTGATGGTGATGCCGCGCGTTATCTGGGCAAGGGCGTGCAAAAGGCGGTCGAGAACGTCAACACTGAGATCTGCGAAGCGCTCGTGGGTCTGGATGCTGAAGAGCAGTCCTTCATCGACAAGACGATGATCGAACTCGACGGTACCGAAAACAAGGGCCGCTTGGGTGCCAACGCACTGTTGGCCGTGTCGATGGCGGTGGCCAAGGCGGCCGCCGAGGAAGCCGGGCTGCCGCTCTACCGCTACTTCGGCGGCTCGGGCCCGATGAGTCTGCCGGTGCCGATGATGAACATCATCAACGGTGGCGCGCATGCCAACAACAGCCTCGACTTCCAAGAATGCATGATTCTGCCGGTCGGCGCGCCTTCTTTCCGCGAAGCGCTGCGCTATGGCGCTGAAGTTTTCCACAACCTTAAAAAGATCCTCGACAAGAAGGGTTATCCGACGACTGTCGGTGATGAAGGCGGCTTTGCTCCGAATGTTTCCAGTTCCAAGGAAGCGCTCGACCTCATCGTCGAAGCCATCTCGAAGGCTGGCTACACGCCGGGCAAGGACATCGTCCTGGGTCTCGATTGTGCCGCCTCGGAGTACTTCAAGAACGGCAAGTACGAGATGGAAGGGGAGAAGCTCTCGCTGACCGCCGAGCAGAACGTCGATTTCCTTGCCAAGCTGGTAGACGAGTTCCCGATCATCACGATTGAGGACGGCATGGGCGAAGGCGATTGGGACGGCTGGAAGCACCTGACCGATCGCCTTGGCTCTAAGATCCAACTCGTCGGCGACGATCTCTTCGTGACCAACACGAAGATCCTGAAGGAAGGCATCGAAAAGGGTATCTGCAATTCGATCCTGATCAAGGTGAACCAGATCGGCACGCTGTCGGAAACCTTCGCCGCCGTCGAAATGGCCAAGCGTGCGAGCTACACAGCCGTCATTTCGCACCGTTCAGGAGAAACCGAGGACTCGACGATCTCGGACATCTCGGTGGGCCTGAATGCTGGCCAGATCAAGACTGGGTCGCTGTCGCGCTCGGACCGTATCGCTAAGTACAACCAGCTCCTCCGCATTGAGGAAGATCTCGGCGATACCGCGTTCTACCCAGGACTTGCCGCGTTCTATAACCTGCGCAAGCGGTAACGGAACGCATCGAAGGGCACGCGCCGTCCGATGCAGGACAAAAGGGGTCCGCTGCGGCCCCTTTTGCCTGGATCTTCCTTTAGAATCCGCGCTAATCGACTAAATGCGCGTATCGCACGGCATCACCGCCATGAAATGGCCCCTCCTGATCCTCGCTGTTCTGCTTGCCGCACTGCAGTACCCACTCTGGTTCGGAAAAGGCAGCTGGACCAAGGTTAGGGAGGTCGATGGACAGCTTCAGGCACAACGCGAAATAAACGCCAAGCTTGAGGCACGCAATGCTGGCCTTGATGCCGAGGTTCGCGACCTGAAGACAGGCTACGACGCAATCGAAGAACGTGCTCGCTTTGAGCTTGGGCTGGTGAAACCTGGTGAGGCTTTCGTTCAGATCCCGATGCGCGCCAAGCCCTGACTGGGCATTCGAGGATTCATCCGGCAAGGATCGGTGCCTCGGCCGGATGCCCTTCGATTCATCAGTTGCTTTGGGCAACCCCACGGTCGTGCTTCCAGAGGACATCGCCGCCTCCGGCCGCAAGATTCAGGTAGCGCCCGAGCACAAAAAGCAGGTCCGATAGCCGATTAAGATACTGGCGTACCGGTGGGTTGATGGCTTCGGTCGAGGCAAGTCCCACGATCACTCTCTCCGCTCGACGCGCGACGGTGCGAGCCAAGTGCGCCAGCGCAGCTGGACGCGTGCCACCTGGAAGGATGAATTCCTTTAGTGCGGGTAATTCGGCGTTGTAGTGGGTGAGCGCAGTATCGAGCCGCTCTACATGCTCGTCCTTGAGCAGCGTGTAGCCAGGGATACAGACTTCGCCGCCAAGATCGAACAGATCGTGCTGGATAGCGCCAAGAAGATCGCGCACGTCGTCCGGCAATGCCTCGCAAAGCAGTACGCCGATCAGGGAATTGAGTTCGTCGACTTCCCCGAGCGCCTCGATGCGCGCGCAATTCTTGGCGACACGAGTACCGTCGCCCAACCCCGTTGTGCCATCGTCGCCCGTACGGGTTGTTATGCGTGAAAGACGATTTCCCATTCCTTGGGCCTTCTCATGAGTTTGATAATGAGCTGGCCATTATAGAGAGCCCTTTCGTGTGTTCCCTCGTACTCTTGCTGTCCGCCGAGTTACCCGAGGCCTCCGTTATCGCAACGTTGTTCGAGTGCCTCTCCTGATATTGCACAGTGATGACGCTGTTCTTGCACCTCAGCAGGTGCCATGCCGACAAGATCGATTCGTTCTCAATGTCTGTATTATGCTTGAGACATAGCCGCTGGGCGCCAGCTTGCCGCGTGAGTATGAGTAGGCAGGATGCTCTTCGGTTGGATGTGCCGTCGATGGCAAGGAGGTGCATTATCGCGACCTTTCTTTGGGATACCCAGCAGGTACGCGCTCATGTCGAAGTGGGGGCACATTCTGGATTCGAATCATTTGTTCAAGTACATGCACGAGGATTTTGCGGATGACGACACAACAATCTGATACCGCAGGCCCGGGCGAGCACGAAGCTGACTTTTCGGGCGCGGACTTCAGAGCCTTCTTGGTGACCTTGCGTCATCTGCTGCCCTCCGGGTCGGTCATTACCGAACCGGAAGCCCTGCGGCCCTATGAATGCGATGGGCTCGCAGCGATGCGAATGCTCCCGCTTGCCGTCGTACTGCCAGAAAGCGAGGCGCAGGTCGTTGCAATCCTCCGGCTGTGCCACGCCCATCGTATCCCGGTTGTCGCAAGGGGCGCAGGAACGAGTCTCTCCGGAGGCTCCATGCCGCATCCGCAAGGCATTGTCTTGGCGATGTCGCGCATGTCGAGGATCCTGCGCATCGACCCGGTAGCGCGAATTGCCGAACTCCAGCCAGGGGTGCGCAACAAGGCAATCAGTGAAGCCGCCGCGCGCCATGGCTTGTACTACGCACCCGATCCGAGTTCGCAGATTGCCTGCTCGATTGGCGGCAACGTCGCTGAAAATGCGGGCGGTGTGCATTGCTTGAAGTACGGTCTTACCTTGCACAATCTGTTGCGGGTGCGTGGCGTGACGATCGAAGGCGAGATCGTCGAGATCGGAAGTCATGGTCTCGATGCACCGGGTTACGATCTCCTTGCGCTCGTCACGGGCTCGGAGGGCATGCTTCTGGTGGCAACCGAAATTTCCGTGCGCTTGCTGCCGCTACCGCGGCTTGCTCGTTGCGTCCTTGCCTCGTTTTCGGACGTTACGCAGGCGTGCTCGGCAGTGGCTTCGATCATTGCTGAGGGCATTATTCCTGCTGGGCTGGAAATGATGGATGGTCCGGCTACCCGCGCGGTCGAGCAATTCGTGTGCGCCGGTTATCCGATCGATGCGGCGGCAATCTTGCTGGTTGAGTCAGACGGAACACCTGAGGAGGTGGCGGAAGAGATCGCTCGTATCGGGGAAGTGCTCGAAGGTGCGGGTGCGACTGAAATCCGGGTTTCGCGGGACGAGGAAGAGCGCCTGCGCTTCTGGGCTGGACGCAAGGCGGCGTTCCCGGCAGCGGGCCGGATCTCACCTGACTACTACTGCATGGATGGCACGATTCCCCGCAGGCAACTTGGGCGCATGCTTGTCGCGATTGCTGAGATGGAACGCCGCTATGGCCTCCGTTGCATCAATGTTTTCCATGCAGGCGACGGCAACCTCCATCCGCTGATCCTGTTTGATGCAACTGCAGCGGGCGAACAGGAAGCAGCCGAGGCTTTCGGGGCGGAAATTCTTGAACTTTCGGTCGAACTCGGTGGGTCGATCACAGGCGAACACGGCGTTGGCATCGAGAAGATCAATCAGATGTGTGCCCAGTTTGCGACGCCAGAGATCCGGATGTTCCATCGTATCAAGGCAGCCTTTGATGAGGCTGGCCTGCTGAACCCCGGAAAGGCTATTCCGACGCTACATCGATGTGCCGAGTACGGACGCCTGCATGTTCATCGCGGTGAAGTGCCGCACCCCGAACTGGAGCGATTTTGATGGCTGATCCGGTAGCTGACTTCCAAATGCAGATCCGGGATGCCGTGTGCAGTGGCATAAGACTCGATATCCGAGGAGGACAGAGCAAAGGCTTCTACGGTGGTCAGGTTGCAGGACAGCCACTCGATACGCGGGTGTGGTCCGGCATCGTTCGGTACGAACCTTCCGAGCTGGTCGTCACTGTCCGGGCCGGAACGCCGCTTGCAGAACTTGAAGCCGTGCTGGCCACGCAACGGCAGATGCTTGCCTTCGAACCGCCGCATTTTGGCGCCGCTACGGTCGGCGGAATGGTCGCTGCAGGGTTTTCGGGACCGCGACGCATGGCTGCGGGTGCGGTGCGCGACCATTTGCTCGGCGTTCGCATGATCGATGGGCGCGGTGATGTCCTGCGGTTTGGCGGCGAAGTAATGAAGAACGTAGCTGGCTACGATGTGGCTCGGCTCATGGCAGGTTCGATGGGCACCCTGGGGCTGCTGCTCGATGTTTCGCTCAAGGTATTGCCGATGCCAACGGCCGAACGGACGCTACGATTCAAAATGGTGCGCCCCGATGCTTTACACGTGATGAACCGCTGGGCAGGGCAGCCATTACCAATCTCTGCAACGTGCTGGCACGCGGACGTGCTGAATGTGCGGTTGTCGGGTGCAAGAGCCGCCGTTGAGGCGGCCGCCGGAGCACTTGGCGGAGAGCTGGTTGCGGAGGATGCGGCGGCGGTCTACTGGAGCAGCGTGCGCGAACAGACTCATCCCTTCTTCGCTGAGGGTGACGAGGCGCTGTGGCGTATATCGGTCTGCTCTGCAGAAGAGAGCCTCATGCTTTCGGCTCCAATGCTGATCGAATGGGGTGGGGCTCTGCGATGGGTGCGTGCGCCTGCTGACCATGCACGCGTGCGTGAAGCGGCACATAGGCAGCACGGGTTTGCCACGTGTTTTCGGGCAAGCGAGGGTCGGATGCCGCCTGCGGAAAGGCTCTCCGAGCCGCTGGCTGCGATTCACCGGCGGATCCAGGAAGCCTTCGATCCCGCCGGCGTTTTTACCTCACCACGGCTTGCCGCCACTTTCTGAACTACGCATGCAGACCGAACTTGCGCCATTCATCCGGGGTACGTCGCGTGGCGACGAAGCAGAAGCCATCCTCCGAAAATGTGTTCATTGCGGCTTTTGCACGGCAACTTGTCCAACCTACCAGCTTCTTGGCGACGAACTCGATGGTCCTCGTGGCCGCATTTACCTAATCAAGCGGATGCTAGAGACTGCGCAGGCGGGTGACCAGACCCGGTTGCATCTGGACCGTTGCCTGACATGTCGGTCTTGCGAAACAACCTGCCCTTCGGGTGTCGAGTATGGGCGCCTGGTCAATATCGGTCGTGCGGTGGTAGAGGAGCTTGCACCGCGACGGCCCCTGCAGCAAAGCATCTGGCGACGGGTGATCGCAGAGCTTGTGTCCCGGCCCCGTGTATTCAAGAAAACGGTGGCATTGGGTCGGATCGCGGCGCCACTACTGCCGCAGGTGGTGGCCGACAAAATGGCAAGGATTCCGCGTGCGGGGACTTGGCCTGCACCACGCCATGGGCGCAAGTGGCTGGTCCTGAGCGGATGTGCACAGCCAACGCTCGCACCGGATGTCAATGCCGCGGCCGCTCGGCTTCTGGATCGCATAGGCATTTCACTGGTCGAGGTACGGCATGACGGATGCTGTGGCGCGCTGCGCTTCCATCTCGATGATGAGCGAGGCTCGCGCAAGGATGCCTCTTCGTTGATTGCCAAGTGGCTACCCCAGATTGACAGGGGCGAAGTGGAAGGGGTGCTGGTTACGGCATCGGGTTGCTTGGCATTCATGCGCGAGTATTCGCATCTGTTCGCCTCGGACCCCAACGGTATGGCGCGAGTTTCGCGCCTCGTGCCGGTGCTCCATGACGTGTCGGAGTTGGTGGCGAGCAACTGGACGGCGATCGCGCCATTGCTTCCTGCTGATTCGGAGCGGATACGGCTGGTATTCCAGTCACCCTGTACGCTGCAGCACGGACTACGAATCCGTGGCACGATTGAGCGGCTGCTGGAGTCTGCAGGCTTCGATCTGACACCGGTGACCGATGCACACCTGTGCTGCGGTTCTGCCGGTTCATATTCCTTGCTGAATCCGGGTATCGCACAGCGCCTGCGGGACAACAAGATCGAAGCGTTACTGGCCGGAGACCCGGCTGGAATAGCGAGTGCCAACGTTGGATGCATTGCACACTTGGCGAGCGGTACGCGCCAGCCGGTCCGCCACTGGGTCGAGTGGCTCGAAGCGCGCATCGCAGCAGCGAGCTAAGGCACGATTACAATGCGGTTCAGGCAGTTTTTCGCGATTGCAGCGAGCGCCAGACTTGCCAGCTTTGGACCTAGTGCCCAGACTAAATAATTAGGTCTACCCCTTTCGAAGGCTCGTCTCATTGTCGTGACGACTTCTCATTCAGGCTCCATAAGGGCTGGATTCGAGCAAAATCACAAAACGACAAATATGCTAAAAATGGCACTAACAGTCGATACCGTTGTTGCAATGCACCAAGGGGACCGCAAGGACCAGCAGGACCGTGTGGGTCTATTCCCGCATCCAACGCGGCCTGGCATGTTGCTGGCGGTCTTGGCTGATGGCATGGGTGGTCACACCGGTGGTGCCATGGCAGCCGAGCAGGTGCTCATTAAGGCTAAACAAAACTTCGAGGCCTATTCCCCAGCGTCCGAATCGCCCGAAGAGTTACTTCGCACGATCATCGAAGAGGCACACGTCGTCATCAAGTTGACGCGTTTCACCAGCGAGCAAGATCCACACAGCACTGCGTGTGTGCTGCTCTTGCAGCCCGGACGCGTAACTTGGGCACACTGCGGTGATTCGCGGATCTATCGCTTCCGCGAGGGCGTCACAGCGGACCGTAGCGGCGATCATTCACTCGTTGAGGAGCTCGTCCGTACAGGGCAATTGTCCTTGGCGGAAGCCGAGTTGTATCCGCACAAGAATCTGTTGCTGTCCTGCCTGGGGGCGGAGCGCGAACCGCGGATCGATTTTGGGTCGAGCGAGAAGCTGCGTGTCGGTGATGCCTTCCTGGTCTGCTCTGACGGGCTGTGGGGCCACTTTTCCGATCAGGAGCTTGCCCAGTCGATCTGCCGCATGCCTGCGCGTCGGGCCGCGCGTGAGCTGATCGACCAAGCCCGCACAAGGGCGCGGGGTACTGGCGATAACATCTCGATGGCGATCATCAGGCTCGTCGAGAGCGTCTGACGCGATATCGCTGTTGCGGGTAGTTGCGCACCTCAGGTGCGGCTGCGCAGCCAGCGTCGGCGCCAGAAGAGGGCTGTTAGTGACCCCGCTGCCACAAACATCAGAATCAATGCGAGAAGAAACCCGTCTGGCCGCTCGAGCCACGGCATGACGTGGAAATTCATGCCGAAAATCCCGCTTATCAGCGTGGCAGGCAGGAACACGACGGACAGAACGGCAAGTACGCGCACTTCCTGGTTTAGACGCTGGCTCTCCAGAGCGAGATGCAGATCCATCAGGTCGCCGGCCGTTTCACGTGTCGAATCAAGCGATTCGACGAGTTGAACGACGTGGTCATAGACGTCGCGCAAGTAAAGCTGAGTAGTTCTGCAGATCAATTTTTCATCGGTACGCATCAGCTCTGCTAGTACCTCCCGTAATGGCCAGATGGAACGGCGCAGTTCGCGGGCTTCATGCTTGAGGCGATTGATTGCACGCATATGGGCGATTGGCGGCAGCCCTTCGATCGCCAGTTCGTCCTCGATGCGATCCGCGCTTCCCGAAAGATCTTCAAGCGTACCGAAATAGTGGTCCACGATTGCGTCGAGTAGCGAATGGACGAGATGATCGGGCCCGTTCTGCCTGAGCGGGCCAGCATTCTTTCGCAAGCGCTCGCGGATCGGTTCGAACAGCCCGCCAGGCCGCTCCTGGAAGGTCAGCACGAAGCGCGGGCCGAGCACGATGCTGATCTGGTCCGAGACAAGATCACCGGTCTCGGCCGAGCGACGCCAAGTGCGCGCAACGAGAAAGAGGTAGTCTCCATAGTTGTCAAGCTTGGGGCGCTGATGGGTATTCAGGATGTCTTCGAGCGTCAGGGCGTGAAGGCTGAATCGACGCCCGATTTCTGCCATGACTTCCGGCTCCTGCAAGCCATAGACGTTGAGCCATAGCACCCGCCCTGTGGGTGCGTAGCTGCGGGACGTGTCGATGCTTTCGAAACGCGACTCGATGAAGCTCGACCCTCCATAGTCGAAAAGCGTGATCGACGGTCTGTCGGTCTTGATCTCGCCAACATGGATCAGCACGCCAGGCGGCTGTCCAATCTTTCGCGAATAGTCGGGTCGCAGATTCCTGCGTGGACTACGAGTATTGCGCGCCTTGCCTGCCATGCAAATCTCCGTTTGATCCAGCACGTTGCGCACAAGGGCGCTGGTTTTGCGCGCTTCAACTTGCCGGGGGATGACAATTATGAGCCGCCCATGCTTGCGGCGTGTATTCCCCCGGTATCCTCCGATGTGTGCTGCATGGGCAAAGGATCCGCACGGCGAAGGCAGTGAAATTCAAGACTGCAGCCGTATCGGCGACCCCGCTCTTATCGAGGGGTTTCTCTAAAAGCACCAGTTCGGCGATCATTCCAGTTTTGCGCTGGATACAAATGGCCCGTGCGCCGGACCGTGTCGCATCTCGCTAGAGATGTTCGGACGCGTCAAGGTAACTATCGGGTTGGAACCAAACAAGGCTGATTGTTTGATGTGGCACTGCAAATCCTGTTGTGCCTGCATCATTTCATTAACTGATTGAATTCGTGCGCGGAAGCAAGCGGCTCCCGCGGCTGCTGTCAATTGTGTCGAATCGGGTCTTGGAGAATTGAATGTCACTGACTATCGGAATACCACGTGAGACTTTCCCGGAGGAGAAGCGTGTTGCAACCGTCCCCGAAGTCGTAGAAAAGCTGATCAAGCTGGGATTCAAGATCCTGGTTGAATCCGGAGCGGGCGATCAGGCTCATTGCAGCGATGAAGCCTATCGTGCATCCGGTGCAGAAATTGTCGGCGACGCGGCAACGCTCTGGGCATCCTCCGATATTGTGTTCAAGGTTCGCGGGCCGAGCAGTGAAGAAGTTGGCCTGATGCGCGAAGGCGGCACGCTGATTTCCTTCATCTGGCCGGCGCAGAATCCCGAGCTGATGCAGCAACTGGCCGCGAAGAAGGCGACCGTGCTGGCCATCGATTCGTTGCCGCGCCAGTTGAGCCGCGCCCAGAAGATGGACGCGCTGACGTCCACGGCGGGCATCAGCGGCTATCGCGCTGTCATTGAAGCCGCCAACGCTTTCGGCCGTTTCTTCAATGGCCAGGTGACTGCTGCGGGCAAGGTCCCGCCTGCCAAGGTTTTCATTGCAGGTGCCGGCGTTGCCGGCCTTGCGGCGATCGGGACCGCAGCCAATCTGGGTGCCATCGTGCGCGCCAACGACACGCGCGCTGAAGTAGCGGACCAGGTCAAGTCCCTCGGCGGCGAGTTCGTCAAGGTCGACTACGAAGAAGAAGGCTCGGGCGGCGGCGGCTATGCCAAGGTCATGAGCGAAGGCTTCCAGCAGGCCCAGCGCGAGATGTACGCCAAGCAGGCCAAGGACGCCGACATCATCATCACCACGGCGCTGATCCCCGGCAAGCCTGCCCCCAAGCTCATCACCGCCGAGATGGTGAAGAGCATGAAACCGGGCAGCGTCATCGTCGACATGGCCGGCGAGCAGGGCGGCAACTGCGAACTGACCGAGCCGGGCCTGGCGGTCGTGAAGCACGGCGTCACCATCATCGGCTATACCGATCTGCCCAGCCGGCTCGCCCGGCAGGCCTCGACGCTGTACGGCAACAACCTGCTGAACCTGACACAGGAACTGTGCAAGACCAAGGACGGGCAGATCAACGTCAATATGGAAGATGACGCGATCCGCGGCCTTACGGTCGTCAAGGAAGGGAACATTACTTGGCCGCCGCCTCCGCTCAACCTGCCGGCGCCGCCTGCTCCAAAACCTGCTGCAGCCGTTCCCGAAACGGCGAAGAAGTCGGGGCACGGTCATGGTGCTGGCGCCCCGATGGCGGGCAGCAAGGTCGCTATCGTGTTCGGCATTGCGGCCGTGCTTTTCGCTCTTGTCGGCGCTTACGCTCCGGCGGCCTTCCTCGGGCATTTCACGGTGTTTGTGCTGGCCTGCTTCGTCGGTTACATGGTGGTGTGGAACGTCACGCCCGCGCTGCATACGCCACTGATGAGCGTCACCAACGCAGTCTCCAGCATCATCGCGATCGGTGCCCTGGTGCAGATCGCTCCGCCGCTGGCTGGCGATATTCCGCGCCCTGACGAATGGATCCGCTGGCTTGCCATCGGTGGCATCGTCCTGGCCACAATCAATATGTTCGGGGGCTTCGCGGTTACCCAACGCATGTTGGCGATGTTCCGCAAATAAGGAGAACCAGAACATGTCCGGAAGCCTCGCAACTGTCTCCTATATCGGAGCAACCATCCTTTTCATCCTGTGTCTGGGCGGATTGTCCAACCAGGAAAGCTCGCGACGCGGCAATCTCTACGGCATGATCGGCATGGCCATCGCCGTACTGGCCACCGTCTTCGGGCCGCACGTCACACCCGCCGGCCTACCGTGGATCATCGCGGCTATGGTCGTTGGTGCCGGGATCGGCCTCTATCTGGCCCGTACCGTTCAGATGACGCAGATGCCCGAGCTGGTGGCGTTCATGCACAGCATGGTCGGCCTCGCGGCGATGCTTGTCGGCTATGCGAATTTCATCGACCCGACGGTATCCGCCGGTTTCACGCCGGCTGAAAAGGCCATCCACGAAGTGGAGATGTACATCGGCGTGCTGATCGGCGCCGTCACGCTCTCGGGCTCGGTCATCGCGTTCGGCAAGCTCTCCGGCAGGATTGGTGGCAAGCCGGTGCTGCTGCCGGGACGCCACTGGATCAATCTGATCGGCCTCATTCTCGTCATCTACTTCGGCTGGGAATTCCTCCACGCTGAAACCGTTGCTGAGGGCATGATCCCGATGATCGTGATGACGGTCATCGCGCTGCTGTTCGGGGTTCACATGGTCATGGCCATTGGTGGTGCCGACATGCCAGTTGTTGTTTCCATGCTCAACAGCTATTCCGGCTGGGCGGCGGCGGCTACCGGCTTCATGCTGTCGAATGACCTGTTGATCGTGACCGGGGCGCTGGTCGGTTCGAGCGGCGCGATCCTTTCGTACATCATGTGCCGAGCCATGAACCGGCAGTTCTTAAGCGTCATTGCCGGGGGTTTCGGCTCCGATGGCGGCAAGCCGGCTGCTGCTGCCGGTGGCGCTGCACAGCCTGCCGGCGAAGTGAATCCGATTTCAGCCAGCGAGACTGCCGAACTGCTGCGGGAAGCCAAGAACGTGATCATCGTTCCGGGCTATGGCATGGCCGTGGCACAGGCTCAGCACACGGTCAACGAGATCACCGAGCTTCTGCGCAAGAAGGGCGTGAATGTCCGTTTCGGCATCCATCCGGTGGCTGGCCGCATGCCGGGACACATGAACGTACTGCTTGCCGAAGCCAAGGTGCCTTATGACATCGTGTTCGAGATGGATGAGCTCAACGATGACTTTCCCGCCACCGACGTGAGCATGGTCATTGGCGCCAACGACATCGTGAATCCGGCCGCTCAGGACGATCCGTCCAGCCCGATCGCTGGCATGCCGGTGCTCGAAGTCTGGAAAGCCAAGACCTCGATCGTGATGAAGCGCAGCATGGCGTCCGGTTACGCTGGTGTCGACAACCCGCTTTTCTACAAGGACAACAACCGGATGCTGTTTGGCGACGCCAAGAAGATGCTGGAAGAACTGTTCGTTGCATTGAAAAGCGCCGACTGAGTCATACCGCTTCAAACGCATGGCAAGACGCCCCGGCAAGTCCGGGGCGTTTTTGTTTTCCGAACATCTGGATATCCGGAAACACGGTGTCTGCATTTCCAGAATGCTGGATGAGCTGCACATGATGTCGATTGAAATTTCCTTATGAATCAGCGTGTTGCCGCCAATTTTTCTCTGGCATGGCGGTTGCGAAGAAGACTGCACGTTGCTGGAGGAGGGTGCGTCAAACGCACATCTTTCAAGTGGCGATCTTTCAAGATTCGGAGGGGACATCATGAAAAAGCCGTTCCACAAGATCCTGTACGTGCAGGTTCTTTTCGCGATTGCAGTCGGCGTGCTGCTTGGCCACTACTGGCCCACAGCCGGCGTCGAAATGAAGCCGCTGGGCGACGCCTTCATCAAACTGATCAAGATGATCATCGGACCAATCATCTTCTGCACGGTGGTGTCCGGCATCGCCGGCATGCGTGACATGAAAAAGGTCGGGCGCGTCGGCGGCAAGGCCTTGCTGTACTTTGAGATCGTCTCGACCTTCGCGCTACTGATTGGTCTGATTGCCGCGCATGTGCTCAAGCCCGGTGTCGGCTTCAACATCGACCCCTCCACGCTGGATACCAAGTCGATCTCGCAGTTCGTGTCGAAGGCCAGCGGCCAAACCACAATCGACTTCTTCATGCACATCATTCCGGACACGGTTTACAGTGCGTTCGCCAGTGGCGACATCCTGCAGATCCTGATGGTGTCCATCTTTTTCGGTACAGCGCTGGCCGCGATCGGCGACCGCGCGCAGGTTGTTTACGACTTGGTCGAACAGATTTCGAAGGTCTTCTTCCATATCGTTCATGTCATCACGAAGGTCGCTCCGATCGGTGCGTTCGGTGCGATGGCTTTTACGATCGGCAAGTACGGGGTGGGCGCGCTCGTGCCGCTCCTCAAACTCATCGGCACCTTCTATTTGACTGCAATCGTGTTCGTGATCCTCGTGCTCGGCACGATTGCGCGTGCGACGGGCTTCAACATCATCCGTTTCATTGCGTACATCAAGGAAGAACTCCTGATCGTGCTTGGAACAAGCTCTTCCGAGGCCGCTCTGCCGCACCTGATGGAAAAGCTTGAAAAGCTCGGCTGTTCCAGATCCGTAGTCGGGCTTGTCGTACCCACTGGCTACTCGTTCAACCTTGATGGCACCAACATCTACATGACGATGGCGGTGCTGTTCATTGCACAGGCCACTGGCATCGAACTCACGCTGATGCAGCAACTCACGATCCTTGCCGTGGCGATGGTGACCTCGAAGGGCGCAAGTGGCGTAACCGGTTCTGGCTTTATCACGCTCGCCGCCACGCTTGCAGTGGTGCCGACCATCCCGGTGGCCGGCATGGTGTTGATTCTCGGCATCGACCGTTTCATGAGTGAGTGTCGTGCGCTGACGAACATCATCGGTAATGGTGTAGCGACTGTGGTGGTCTCGGCCTGGGAACGTGAACTTGATCGGAACTGCCTGGACAGCCTCCTGCACAGTCGTGGAAAGCAGGGGAAAACCGACTTGGCAGGCACAACCGTCAGAGCAGAGCTTTCCTGAACACCGCGCGTATCATCGGCGCGTGATATGGCTCCCGCGCCGATATTCCCCCCCGACGAGTCCTTCATTTTCTCCGCTTCTGCCACCTTGCACGAGCCTGCTGGCGGCGGAAGCTGGCGGGGCTTCGTCGCGACCCTGATCGCAGGGTTCTTGCTGCTCTGTGGGCTGACCTGGCTGATCTCCGTCCAACGCGGCCTGGTGAGCCTGCAGGCCGCGGTGGCGATTCGCGCCGATCGCTACGCCTCTTCGCTTGAGGGCATGCTCGAACGCTACGAATTCCTACCGGAGCTCGTTGCACTGCATCCATTCGTGCATGACCTGCTCGCGGCGCCCGAGGACAAGCTGCGGCTTGCCGCGGCAAACCGCTATCTGGCCGAGGTAAATATGCGCTCGCATGCTTCGGCGACCTATCTGGTCGCAACGAATGGATTGGCCCTTGCCGCCAGTAACTACGACCAGCCGGACAGTTTCGTTGGTTTTGATTTCCGCTTTCGTCCGTATTTTCAGATTGCCGCCGGTGGCCGGATCGGGCGCTTCTATGCCATTGGCGTGACTTCGGATCAGCCAGGCTACTACATTGCGCAGCCGGTCGAAACTAATGGCAAAGTTGTCGGTGTTACCGCCGTCAAGCTAAGCCTCGAATGGTTCCAGCAGGCCGGTTCAGGCGGCAACGAGCCGGTCGTGGTTGCAGACCATCATGGCGTGATATTTCTTTCTACCGTTCCGGAATGGCGTTACCGGTCTCTTCAACCTGTCACCGACACGCTTCGTGCGGAGCTGGAGCGCTCCCGCCAATACCACGACAGGGAAATCACTCCATTGCCGATCAAGGGGCCAGGGTCACCATTCGTGCGATGGATTAGCACGACGGTTCTGGATGACGATGTGCGTCTCCTGCGTATCGGCCAGGATGGGAGATTCGAAGGTTTTCTTGTGGTTGAACGAAAGGTGGGGCCTGCCGATTGGAGCATGCGTGTCATGGCAGCACTTGATCCAGTGTTCGCTGGAGCGGGAAACGCTACCATCGCAGCCGCCTTGGCCTACGCGTGCATTTGCCTGCTGCTTCTCAATTGGCGGCTGCGACGGCTGCGTCAGCGTGATATCGAATACGGGCGCAGTCTGCTGGAGGCAGCATATGACGAGCTGGAACGTCGCGTGGAAGTACGGACCGCCGACCTCATGGCAACCAATGAGCGGCTCGAAGCTGAGGTACGGGAACGCTCGCGTGCTGAGAATGAGCTTCGCGCTGCGCAAGACGAACTGATCCAGCGAGGCAAGCTTGCAGCGCTTGGCCAGATGGCGGCTGGTATCACGCATGAATTGAACCAGCCGCTCGCGGCGCTGCGGACATTTTCGGACAACACGCGTGTTCTGATCGAGCGTGGACAGATTGGGGCGGCGACTGGAAATCTTGCAGCCATTGCCGATCTGACGACGCGAATGGGTAGGATCACCGCCCAGCTCAAGCTCTTTGCTGGCAGGGCGCGTCCGCAGCGCGAAGCTGTGTCCGTGCGCTTGGCACTCGACCATGTGCTGGCCTTGATGGCACCGCGACTCGCGGATGTCAGGCTGAAGATCGACGGGCTGGATACACCCAATGGCCCCACGGTTCTTGCCAATGAACTCAAGTTCGAGCAGGTGCTGCTCAATCTTGTCGGTAATGCGCTTGATGCCCTGGCAGCGAAAGCGCCCATCGAGCCATGCATTCAAATTGCCGTGAGCGGGGAGGGCGGCAGGATCGCAATTGTCGTGCGCGACAACGGCGCAGGCATCGCCGACACCGTTTTCCCGAAACTGTTCGAACCATTCTTCACAACTAAAGAAATCGGACAGGGACTCGGGCTTGGGCTTGCGATCTCCGCTTCCATCGTACGGGAATTTGGTGGACAGCTCAGTGCCGCCAACCGGCCAGAAGGGGGTGCGGAGTTTGTGATAACGCTCCTGGCAGCCAAGGCACCTTCTGATACCCCATCCAACGAGCGGAGTGAGTGAGTCGATGCAGAACGGAATGCACATTCTTTTCGTCGAAGACGAACCGCTTGTACGTCAGGCTACGGCGCAGAGCCTGGAACTGGCTGGCTTTTCGGTGATGGCGCTGCCATCGGCCGAAGCCGCAATGCCCAAACTGACGGCTGATTTTCCTGGGGTGGTGGTTACTGATGTAAGGCTACCCGGTGCAAGCGGGCTGGACCTCCTTCAGCACTGCCGTAACGTAGCGCCCAGCGTACCCGTGATCCTCGTCACTGGCCACGGGGATATCACAATGGCAGTACGGGCGATGCGCGAAGGCGCCTACGATTTCATCGAAAAGCCCTTTGGTGCTGATCGCCTCACCGACGCGGTGCGCCGGGCTCTGGAACGCCGGCTGCTGGAACTTGAGAACCGGGCCCTGCGCCGCGAGCTCGAACGGCCTGACAGCGACACTGGCATCATCGGTTACTCCTACGCAATCGGGCAGGTTCGCGCACTGATTGCGAATGTTGCCGCTACCGATGCACCAGTACTAATCAACGGTGAGACCGGTACAGGCAAGGAACTCGTGGCGCGCAGCCTACATGCATTGTCTCCCCGCAAGGACGCACCGTTCGTTGCGCTCAACTGTGGTGCCGTGCCCGACACGATTTTCGAGTCAGAGATGTTCGGTCATGAGGCGGGAGCCTTCACCGGTGCGACCAAGCGACGCATCGGCAAACTCGAACACGCATCCGGTGGAACCCTCTTTCTGGACGAGATAGAAAGTATGCCGATGCCCTTGCAGGTAAAGCTCCTGCGCGTACTACAGGAAGGTACGCTGGAACGGCTTGGCTCGAACAACTCAGTCCCGATTGACCTCCGCGTCGTGTCGGCAGCCAAGGGCGACATGAAGGCGATGGTGGCGCAGGGGGTCTTTCGGCAGGATCTCTACTACCGCCTCAACGTGGTCACGATCGCACTCCCGCCGCTGCGTGACCGCAGAGAGGATATCGTTCCGCTCTTCGAGCACTTCACGCTCCTCGCTGCCGTGCGATACAAGCGTCCGCTGGTGATCCTTCCCGAATCGCAACGACAGGCGCTGATTCAACGTTCCTGGCCCGGCAACGTTCGGGAACTCCGTAACGCTGCTGATCGCCTCGTGCTTGGCGTTCCCGAGGGTGAAGCACAGAACGGTGTGCCGGGCGAGGTACTGCCGCTCAAGGAGCGGATGGAACACTATGAGCGTGCGATCATCTCCGACACATTGGTGCGCACAAAGGGTTCCGTCAGCGAGGCTGCAGATCTGTTGCGGGTCGGCAAGGCGACGTTGTACGAAAAGATCAAACGCTACGAGCTGTAGTGCGCCGCCATCCGAGGGACGAGATCCGGGGCCGGGTTTGACATGGCGGAGCGCACATGGGTGCACGAGATCGGCCCACGGCGCTTCGCTAGAGCGGATCAACCCCGTTGTGGAATTTCCAGTCCGCGTGCCACCGCCGGACGTTCGACGAAGGTAGTGAGTGCGCGCTGTACTTGCGGAAAATCGCTGAACCCTACGAGTTCGCCGGCTTCATAGAAACCGACCAGATTGCGCACCCATGGGAAAATCGCGATATCGGCAATTGAGTATGCGTCTCCCATGATCCACGCTCGGCCTGCCAGTCGTTGTTCAAGTACGCCGAGGAGGCGGCGCGATTCAGCTACGTAACGGTCGCGCGGACGCTTGTCCTCATATTCCCGGCCAGCAAACTTGTGGAAGAAGCCCACCTGGCCGAACATCGGACCGATTCCGCCCATCTGGAACATCACCCACTGGATCGTTTCGTAGCGCGCTGCGCCGCCTGGCAACAGTTGTCCGGTCTTGTCTGCAAGATAGAGCAGGATCGCCCCGGACTCGAACAATCCCAGCGGCGTCCCACCCGGTCCATTCGGATCGATGATGGCCGGGATTTTGTTGTTTGGATTGAGTGACAGGAATTCGGGCGAGAGCTGGTCGTTTGTCTCGAAACTCACCAGGTGTGGTTCGTAAGGCAGGCCCGTCTCCTCAAGCATGATCGACACCTTGACGCCATTTGGCGTCGGCAGTGAATACAGTTGCAGCACTCCGGGATGACGGGCGGGCCATTTGCGGGTGACAGCGAAGGCAGACAGATCGGTCATGGATGTCCTTTGGTCGATAGGGGCTGGTGCGTCAGTAACCTTGGGCCAGCCCTGAATTCCTGCGGGGGTCGTTTGCTCCGTAGTAGCGACTGTTCCCGAGCGGCTTCCCGCCGATTGATGGGGCGCCGACGATGATCGCCACGACGTGGTTGGCTGGTTGCGGGTCGCCGAACTTGTGGCCCCAATCTTCGAGCATCCTGCGTGTATCCGGACTCAATCCGTAGCGCTCGACGTTGGTTGTTTCGGGTAACCATTGCTGATGAAAGCGCGGCGCATCGACGGCTTCCTGAATATTCATGCCCCAGTCGATCACGTTGATGATCGTCAGCAGCGTCGCCGTAATGATCCGGCTGCCACCCGGCGTGCCGACGACCATGAATACCTTGCCATCCTTCGTCACGATCGTCGGACTCATCGATGAGAGGGGGCGCTTGCCTGGACTGATGGCATTGGCGTCGCCCTGTACAAGGCCGTAGGTATTGGGCACACCGCTCTTGGCGGTGAAATCGTCCATCTCGTTATTGAGGAGCACACCGGTCCTCCGCGCCACAAGGCCGGTACCGAACGGCGTATTGAGCGTGTAGGTCACAGAGACAGCGTTACCCCACTTGTCGATAATCGAATAGTGCGTGGTGTTCTCGCCTTCGTGCGGAGGGTGGCCGGGCTTGATATCCCTTGAAACACCGGCCCTGTCCGGCGCAATCGACGTGCGTAGCCTTGTTGCGTAGTCCTTCGAGAGCAGCCGGTCGAGCGGATTCTTCACATATTCAGGATCGCCCAAGTAGGTGTTGCGATCCATGTACGCATGCCGCATGGCTTCGATCTGGTAGTGCACCGCCTGCGCGGAGCCATAGCCGAGATCCTTGAGCGGATAGCCTTCGAGGATATTCAGGATCTCGCAGATCGCAACGCCGCCTGAGCTTGGCGGTGGCGCGGAGACGATGTGGTAGCCACGATAATCGCACTCGATAGGCCTAAGTTCGCGCGTTGTGTATCGATCGAGATCAGGCTGCCGGATGATGCCCTTGCCAGCTGCACTTGACGTGACGATGGCATCTGCCACCCAGCCCTTGTAGAAGCCGTCTGCACCGCGTGCAGCGATGGCTTGCAGTGTCCGCGCGAGGTCCTTCTGCACCAGCTTTTGGCCCGCTCTGTAGGGCTCGCCCTTGTTGGTGAAGATTGCCCCTGACCCCTGCGGGTCCGCCGCGAAGAGCTTCGACCCCATCTCGAGCGCATCAATATCGGCTTCTTGAAGAACGAAACCCCGCTCGGCATGCTGGATGGCGGGGGCGATCAAGGCCTCGCGTTTCATCGTGCCGTACTTTCGGCGTGCGTATTCCATGCCGGAAACCGTCCCGGGAACACCGACGGCGAGTTGCCCCGCTGTGCTTGCGCCGGGCACCACCTTGCCCTCGCCATCCAAATACATGTCCGCCTTCGCTGCCAGTGGTGCCTTCTCGCGAAAATCGAGAAACGTGTTGCGGCCATCCGCGAATTGAATGGCCATGAAGCCGCCACCGCCGATATTGCCTGCGATTGGGTGAACAACTGCCAGTGCATAGCCTACGGCTACCGCGGCATCGACGGCATTGCCGCCGCGCTTGAGTACGTCGATGCCGATGCGGGTTGCCAGAGGCTGAGCCGTGACGACCATGCCATTCTCAGCCGCCACGGGAGCGACTGACGCTGCTTGGGCTGCAACGCAGATGACAGCAATGACTCCGACTAGTGCGTGTGGCATGCGCTTGAATTTCATCAATGTGTCCTTGTCTCTGGTGGGAGTGCCTGATCTCATCAAGCAAGCCTGAATGGCAACTGGCGCAGCCGCCTTCCGGTGGCATTGGCAATGGCGTTGGCCACGGCCGGGGCGATCACTGGTGTCGCCGGTTCGCCGACACCAGTAGGTGGCGCGGCGGAAGGGACGATATGTACCTCGACTCTTGGCATCTCGTCGATTCGCAGCGGTATATAGTCGTTGAAGTTCGACTGCTCGATCCTGCCATCGGCGATAGTGATCTCACCATGCAGTGCCGCCGAGAGCCCGTACCCGAGCCCGCCCTCCATCTGTGCCACGATGACATCAGGATTGATCGCTAAGCCGCAGTCGATAGCCACCACGACGCGCTCCACACGGAGGTTGCCCTTGTCTCCAATGCGCACGTCAGCAACCTGGGCGACGACGGTATTGAATGATTCATGAACTGCGACGCCACGCCCGACACCCGGTGTTCTTGTACCCCAGTTCGCGCGTTGCGTTGCCAGCTTCAGCGCGGCGAGATGACGCGGCTTGTCGGCAAGCAGATCGATTCTCAGGGCGACGGGGTCCTTACCGGTTGCCACTGCGATCTCGTCCAAGAAAGTCTCGGTTGAATAGGCCGTGTGCGTAGAGCCGACGGAACGCCACCATTGCACTGGCACCGGTACGTCGGTCGTGTGCAGTTCCACGCCGATGTTGAGGATCGAGTAGGGCAGGTTGGCTGCGCCTTCGACGGAAGTCCTGTCGATGCCGTTCTCGACCATCGCAGCTTCGAATGGAGAGCCCTTGAGGATCGATTGCCCAATAATGCGATGCTGCCACGCCACGATCTTGCCCCGCCGGTCCGTCCCCGCGCGGAGCCGGTGGAGGTAAAGCGGCCGGTACCAGCCAGCGCGCATGTCGTCCTCTCGGCTCCATACAAGCTTGACCGGCCGCCGGGCGAGCTTGCCGCTAGCGAGCGCCTTGGTGATCCATGCGGTTTCCTTCAGGTAATCAGAGCCTGGATTGGCACGCCGGCCAAAGCTCCCGCCTGCATAGAGCATGTTGAGCTTGACCTGTTCGGGTTTAAGACCGAGGACTCCGGCAATCACGGCCTGATCCACCGTCTGGAACTGCTCCCCATTCCATACTTCACAGGTATTTGTGCCGAGTCGCATCACGCAGTTCATTGGCTCCATCGCTGCGTGCGCGAGATAGGGGAAGACGTACTCAGCCTCGAAGACCTTTGCCGAAGTTGAGAGCGCGGTCTCCGGATCACCTTCCCGATGTGCCGTCTCGCCGGGCGATGTGGCGAGCTTGCGATAGTCGGCGATCAGCGCTTCTGTACCACCACGCCATGCATGGCTTTCATCCCAGTCAATATTCAGCTTTTCTCGTGCTTGGTGCGCCGACCAGTAGTCGCGCGCAACGACTGCGACGCCTGAAGGAATGGCCAGGACGTCAAGCACGCCCGGCATGGGGCGCGCAGCAGTCGCGTCAAAGCCTCTCAATGTGGCGCCGAAGCGGGGTGGATGCGCAACGACTGCGACGACCATACCAGGCAACTGGATGTCCTGTGTGTAGATTGCCGTGCCGTGGGTCTTGGTGTGTGAATCAATGCGCGGGATGCGCTTGCCAATCAGGCGGAACGCTTCAGGCGACTTGAGTACCAGCTCTGGTGGAACCGGCTCGATCGCGGCCGCTTCTGCGAATTCGCCATAGCTTGCGCTTAAACCTGTCCCGGTGTGCGTCATTACGCCTTTCTCAACGACGATGCTGTCGGCATTGACCTCCCATTCCCGCGCAGCCGCTGCAACCAGCATCATGCGAGCGGTCGCACCGGCCTTGCGCATCTGCTCATATGCGTTGGCCATTGCGGTGCTGCCGCCCGTACCTTGTGTTGAGCCCCAGAACAGGTTGTTGTATTTCGAAGCATCAGCGGGTGCGCCCTCGACACGTACCTTGACCCAGTCGGCGTCCATCTCATCGGCCACCAACGTTGCCAGGCCTGTATGGGTGCCCTGACCCATCTCGAGGTGCTTGGCAAGCACGATGATGGTTCCGTCCGCGGATACGCTCACGAATGCGTTAGCGACCAGCGCAGGTGGGGCGGTCTTGGGTCTTGTCGCTGCAAATGCCGCCGGCATCTGGATGGCGAGTGTGAAGCCGGCGGCACCCTGGATAAAGTGCCGGCGACCGAGGCTTATGATGCCTGATGCAGTCGTCATGCTCATCCCCTCACGCCTTCGCCAACTGGGCAGCTGCTTCGTGGATCGCGGCGCGGATGCGTACGTAGGTTGCGCAACGGCACACATTTCCACTCATCGCCTGGTCGATCTGCCAGTCGTCTGGATTTGGGTTGGAAGCAAGTAATGCAGCCGCGCTCATGATCTGGCCAGACTGGCAGTAGCCACATTGGACAACGTCCAGATGGTTCCAAGCGACCTGCACGGCGCGTCCAGTGCGTGTCGCGGCCACGCCCTCAATGGTGGTGATCTTCTTGCCGATGGCATCCTTGACGGGCGTGGAGCAACTGCGCACCGCCTGTTCATCGAGCTGTATGGTGCAGGCGCCGCAAAGCCCCATACCGCAACCAAACTTGGTTCCGGTCAGTCCTGCGCGATCGCGCAAGACCCAGAGCAAAGGCATCTCGGGATCAGCATCGACCCTGATTTTCTTGCCGTTGACGAGCAGGGAGATCATGAGCGCCTCCTCACGGTTGGAGTTGCCAGAATTGTAGGACTCCTGCCACGTGCCCGCCGACCCGCCGCAAGCATTGTTTGCGGCGTTTCTGGGGCCAGGTGGAGCGGGGAGGGCGCTCACGCCCAAGGTACAAGCGTACGGGCAGCGGAGGGATGTGCTCAGGGTGCTCATGCACGGTGGGCACGCGGAAACCGAGCCTTATTCGTCGTCCTTGTCGAACAGCTTGGCGGCCCGACTGTTGGCCACGGATCCCGCGCGAAAATAGCGCATGACGGTCGGTATGCTGCGATGGCCGGTCATCGCCATCGTTTCACCCAGGGGGATCAACTGGCGTGCCGCCTCGGTAACGAAACCAGAGCGCAGGGAGTGCGCACTGAAGTCTCCGGCCAGCCCGGCCAGAAGACTCCGTTCCTTGACGATGGAGCGCACGGCTGCAGCGGATAGCGCGCCCCGCAGATCGCCACCCTTGCCAATACTCCGGAATACCGGGCCGCTTGTGATTCCGCTGGCCGCAAGCCATGCCGCGAGCGCCTTTCCCGCGGTGCCTACGATGGGTTTGATGTCGTCTGCCTTGGCAATGCCAGCCTGGTTGCTCTTGGAGGCGCCGAGCTCGAACAAGTATTCGTCCTCGCCGATCCGCCGCAGGTCCTCGAAATGGATGCCGACGATCTCAGAGCGGCGGCGACCACCCGAGGCCCAGCCAACGAGGAGGACAGCACGGTCGCGCAAGCCTTTGAGCGAATCGTCGCAGGTCGAAACCATCGCTTCGAGTGGTTCGAGCGTCAGTGCTGCCTTGCCACGCGGCCGTTCTCCACGCTTGGCATGCGCGCGGCGGGTTCGGGCTATCAGCTCACGTACACGCGGGTCGCTACACGGGTTTTCGAGACCCGGCGTCTTCCGGTGCAGCGAGGACAACACCGAGAGCCGGTGATTTAAGGTCGAGAGCGCCATCGGTCCGGGCTTGGCCTTGTAGCCGCCAGCGACCAGTGCATCGTCGATTTCCTTGGGCAGTTCACAGCGCGAGCCGGCACTCGTCGTGCGTTTTGCGTGATCGACGATGAACTGCAGGACGGCTTCCGGTGTTACCGGCACCTTCATCCGTTCGTGATAGCGCAACGCATACCAGGCGGCCCAATAGCGCAATGCGGTTCGGTAGCTCGCATCGGTGTTTGCCGAAGCGCCTTCCAGAAGGAGTTCATCGACGGCTTGCTGAGTCATCGGAGCCAGGACATCCGGCGTCAATGCTTGCACATTGCTCAATGCGAGCTGATGAAACTCCTGCGGATCGATTCTTGAAGAATTCATATGAGAATCAATATAGATACAGAACATGATGTAGCGTATATTATTGTAATGAAATTATCAATACGATAATCTTCTATTATCGTAGGTAAAAATTATAGAAAATTGGGGGCTGTGGGTATATGAAACGCGAAACCGGATCACGTGGTGGTATTGGCGAACGCGACGTCTGGGCGGCGGCTGATGCACTGTTGCTCACGGGTGCCCGGCCTACAGTCGAACGTGTTCGTGTACAGATGGGCCGTGGTTCGCCCAACACGGTTGGTCCGCTGCTTGATGGTTGGTTCAAGGCGCTCGGTCGACGCATCCAGAACCCAGCAGCGTTCCAGGCAGAAACACCCCGGCCTGAAATTCCTGAGCCTGTACTGGCGGCAGCACGCGGTTTTTGGGAGGCTGCGCTTGCTGCGGCACGGGAAGAAATCGAGGCTAGCCTTCTGGCTGAGCGTGAGGATCTGGCAAGAATTCGGGATGATCTTGACCAAAGATACGCAGAATTCGCCACAGAGCGTTCTTGCTTCGACGCCGACATCCGTGCTCAGCGGTCGCTGATCGAAAACTATGAGAGCCAGCTCCGCGACGCGCGCTCAGAACTGGAGCGTGCGTACGCTGAACGCACGGCGCTCATCACAGGCCAGGAACGTCTCCAAAACCGGCACGAACAGGAGCGCGTAGCGTTGAATACCGAGCTTGCGGTGGCGAGATCGGAACTCCAGGCGCTGCATGATGAGCTGGCGGCCGTTCGCAATGCCTGCGATCGTGATCTGAAGGAAGCCTTGCTCAAGATCGATCGATCGCGCACTGAGGCTGCGACAGTCCAGAAAGCCTTGGCTGACGCTCGCGAAAGGCTGGTTCGTGTATCCACCGAACTGGCTGCTGCAGAAAAACGAGCAACCTCGCTTGAAGACGACTGTGCGGGACTACAAACCGCATTTGATATGTCGCGAAACGATGTCCAGGTTGTCATGGGTGATGCCGAGCGACAGCGTGAGCTGAACCGGACTCTTCAGGCAACGCTGGACACCGAACGCCTACGCAACGGCGAACTGGTCGAAATGCTCGCTGCGAGTCACGCCCGCATTGCAGATGGGCTCCGCGTCGTGGAGCGTTTGAGGTTGGATGCGCGATCACGTTTGCCCAAGCTGAGGCGTGCCGTTCGCGTCGCTGTATGACGCAGCCATTGCCGAAAGCTCACGTTCTTTTGCACTGTTCGTACTCTGCCCCAGCAAGCCGAGACGGCATAATCGAGCGTTACAGTTTCTTGCAACTGAGCATCACGCTGCGACGTAAGCTCGCGGCATACCTCTGAGCAACAGAATGCTGGAATCAGATTGGCCGGCAAATGGGCGCCGGCCTTTTCGCATCTGAGTGCGCCCACGACCAGTAATCATCATGGCTGTCGAATCCTCTCGTACTGAAAGCCCGCAGAAACCGTTCTATCGCCGCCCTCTTCTCTGGATTTTCGTGATCTTGATCGTGGGAGGAAGCGCTTGGTGGGTCAGACATCGCGCGGCTCAGCATCAAGGGGCGACGGACGGTGCCAGTTCTTCACCATCACATGTGGGCAATGGCGGGGGCGGCCAGCGCGGACAGACCAACGGCAATCATCCGCAGCCGGTAATCGTCGCCCCGGTCGAGACGGCAGATGTGCCGGTCCATCTGGAAGCGATTGGTACGGTCACTGCGCTCAATACCGTGACAGTGAAAACGCAGGTCGATGGCCAGCTTATGCGCATCCTCTTCCGTGAGGGGGACGTGGTGAAGGCGGGACAATTGCTGGCTGAGGTTGATCCACGTCCCTATCAGGTGCAGCTCGCTCAAGCCGAGGGGCAACTTGCGAAGGATCGTGCGCAACTTGCCAACGCGCGGCAGGACCTCGAACGCTACAAAAAGCTTGTTTCGCAGGATTCGGCCACACAACAGCAGCTCGACACTCAGGAGGCGCTGGTGCGCCAACTCGAAGGCACAGTCAAGAGCGATCAGGCCGCGATCGACAGTGCAAAGCTCCAGCTCACCTATTCGCGCATCACGGCACCGGTCGGCGGCCGGCTTGGGCTGCGTCAAGTCGATCCAGGCAACATCGTCCATCCGTCCGACACCAACGGGATCGTGGTGATTACCGAGGTTCAACCGATCAACGTGATGTTCTCACTGCCGCAGCGTGATATCACCTCGCTCCTACAAAAGCCCGCAGGCGGTGCCGGGTTGCAGGTGGATGCACTGAGTTCCGAGACGAAACAGCCGATTGCGCGTGGTCAGGTACTCACGATCGACAACCAGATCGATACCTCCACGGGCACTATCAAACTCAAGGCACAGTTTCCAAACCGTGATAACCGGCTGTTTCCGAACCAGTTCGTCAGCACGCGACTGCAACTCGATGTGCGCCGCAATGCGGTTGTTGCGCCGACCGCCGCGATACTTCGTGGCGCGCCGGGCACCTTCGTCTATGTCGCCAACGCGGACAAGACCGTGCGTATCCAGAAAGTGACGCTGGGGCCGAGCGACAACGTGCGCACCATCATTGAGGATGGTCTCAAGCCGGGCGAGATGGTCGTCATCGACGGTACCGACAAGCTACGCGCCGACGCGAAGATCGAGCCAGTCACGCGTGAAGAAGCGGCAAAGGCGATGGACATCGTGCCAGGCACGCAACAGCCGGGTCATGGCGGGCGAAACGGCAGTGGTCAGCGCGGCCAGAGCGTACCGGCAGCACCGGCAAGCTGATAATCCCAGCCCGGACGAGCCGTAATGAACCCCTCACGCCTATTCATCGAGCGGCCGGTCGCGACGTCTCTCCTGATGGTCGCGATCATGCTGGTCGGGATCGTGGCCTACCGACTGTTGCCGATCTCTGCCCTGCCCCAGGTCGATTACCCAACGATCCAGGTCGTCACGCTCTACCCGGGTGCGAGCCCGGATGTGATGACGTCCTCCGTCACCGGCCCGCTCGAACGCCAGTTCGGGCAAATGCCGGGGCTTAACGAAATGAATTCGACGAGTTCGGGCGGAGCGTCAGTCATCACGCTCCAGTTCTCGCTCGACCTGCCGCTGGACGTGGCGGAGCAAGAGGTGCAAGCGGCAATCAACGCAGCGGGTTCGCTCTTGCCTACCGACCTGCCTAGTCCGCCGATCTACAACAAGGTAAATCCGGCTGATACACCGGTTCTGACATTGGCTGTCACATCGGACACCCTGCCCTTGCCAGCCGTACAGGATCTCGTGGATACGCGGCTCGCGCAAAAGATCTCGCAGTTGCCGGGTGTGGGTCTTGTTAGCCTTTCGGGGGGGCAGCGGCCGGCGGTGCGCATCCGTGCCAATCCACAGGCGCTTGCCGCGCGAGGGCTTTCGATCGACGACCTGCGAATCGCGATTGGCGCGGCGAATGTGAGTCAGGCCAAGGGTAGTTTCGATGGCCCGGAGCGTGCTTCCACGATCGATGCGAATGATCAGCTGCGTTCTGCCAGGGAATACCGCGATATGATTATCGCGTATGCCAACGGCTCACCCCTGCGGCTCTCCGATGTGGCGGATGTGGTTGACGATGCCGAGAACATCCGGCTTGCCGCGTGGGCTGACACCCAACCCGGCATCATCGTGAACATCCAGCGGCAGCCGGGTGCCAACGTCATTGAGGTCGTGGACCGCATCAAGACGCTGCTGCCGCAATTGCAGGCCTCGCTTCCGGGCGCACTGAAGGTCTCGATCATGACCGACCGCACGGTCACGATCCGCGCATCGGTGGCCGACGTGCAGTTCGAACTGGTGCTTGCCGTTGCGCTTGTCGTGATGGTGATCTTCCTCTTCCTGCGTAATGTCTCCGCTACGATCATCCCGAGTGTCGCCGTGCCGCTCTCGCTCATCGGCACCTTCGGTGTGATGTACCTCGCCGGGTTTTCAATCAACAACCTCACGCTCATGGCGATGACGATCGCGACCGGCTTTGTGGTCGACGATGCCATCGTGATGATCGAGAACATCGCCCGCTACATCGAGGACGGTGAATCGCCGATGGCGGCGGCATTGAAGGGGTCCGCGCAGATTGGCTTCACGATCATTTCGCTGACCTTCTCCCTGATCGCGGTGTTGATCCCCCTGCTCTTCATGGGTGATGTGGTCGGGCGGCTATTCCGCGAGTTCGCGATCACGTTGGCGGTGTCGATTCTGATCTCCGCGGTGGTCTCGCTGACGCTCACGCCAATGATGTGCGCACGCCTCCTGAAGCATGTGCCGGAGGAACAGCAAGGTTGGTTCTACCATTCCGCCGGGCAGTTCTTCGACCGCATGATCGCGGACTACGGCCGCATGCTGAGCTGGGTGCTCGACCGCCAGCGGCTGACGCTGTGTGTCGCCATTGGCACGCTCGTGCTTACTGCGGTGCTCTATCTGATGGTGCCAAAGGGTTTCTTTCCGGTGCAGGACACCGGTGTGATCCAGGGCATCACCGAAGCGCAGCAGAGCGTATCGTTTGCGGCAATGGCTGAGCGTCAGCGCCTGCTCGCGGGTGAAGTGCTAAAGGAGCCGGCAGTGGAGAGCGTGTCGTCATTCATCGGAATCGACGGCACCAACGCCACGATCAACGCTGGGCGCATGCTGATCAACCTGAAACCGAAAGACAAACGCGATGGCGACGCCGCCGAGATTGCGCGTCGCCTCCAGCGGCGCGTCGCCTCGGTTCCAGGCATCACGCTCTACATGCAGCCAGTGCAGGATCTTGGCATCGAAGACCGCATCAGCCGCACGCAATATCAGTTCACACTGGAGGACGCCGATGCGAACCTGCTTGCCGCGTGGGTACCGAAGCTGATCGATCGCCTCAAGCACGAACCGCAGCTTGCCGACGTCGCCAGCGACCTGCAGGTGCAGGGCCTGCAGGCAATGGTCGAGATCGACCGGGAAGCGGCCGGCCGTCTAGGGATCACGGTTGCGACGATCGACAATGCCCTCTACAGCGCCTTTGGCCAGCGGCTGGTGTCGACCATTTTCACGCAGTCGAGCCAATACCGTGTGGTGCTCGAAGTCAGCCCGCAATTTGCACGCGGGCCGGAAGCGCTCGGCCAGATCCATGTGGCGGCCAGTGGCAACGTGCAGGTCCCCCTGTCGTCCGTCGTACGCGTGGTCGAGCAGCCGGGTGCTCTTGCGATCAACCACCTCGGCCAGTTCCCTGCGGCGACAATCTCCTTCAACCTTGCACCCGGCGCTTCGCTCGGCGAGGCGGTGAAGGCGATCCGCGCGGCCGAGGCCGAACTGGGCCTCCCTGCAAGCATGGGTACCCATTTTGCGGGCGCTGCCAGCGCGTTTGAGGCATCGCTGGCCAATACCCTGTGGCTCATCCTCGCAGCCATCGTAACGATGTATATCGTGCTGGGCGTACTCTATGAAAGTTTCATTCACCCGATCACGATCCTCTCGACGCTGCCCTCGGCCGCGATTGGTGCCCTGCTCGCACTAATCCTTTCGCAGAATGATCTGGGCATCATCGCGATCATTGGTGTGATCCTGCTGATCGGTATCGTGAAGAAGAACGCAATCATGATGATCGACTTCGCGCTGGAGGCCGAACGGAAGGAAGGCATGGCACCACGTGATGCGATCTATCAGGCGTGCCTGTTGCGCTTTCGCCCGATTCTCATGACGACGATGGCAGCCCTCCTGGGCGCGCTTCCGTTGATGCTCGGCACGGGCGTAGGCTCGGAACTGCGCCATCCGCTTGGCATCACGATGGTTGGCGGCCTGATGGTGAGCCAGGTGCTTACGCTGTTTACCACGCCAGTCATCTACCTTGCCTTCGATCGTCTGGCGCGCCGCTTTGGCGAGGCCGGGAATCGGGCAACGATGGCATGAACCTCTCCGCACTTTTCATCGAACGTCCGGTCGCCACGACGCTGCTGACCATCGGCATCGCGCTCGCGGGCTTTCTTGGCTTTGCGCTGCTGCCGGTGTCGCCACTGCCGCAAGTCGACTTTCCGACGATTTCGGTGCAAGCCTCGCTGCCCGGCGCCAGCCCGGAAACGATGGCTGCCACAGTGGCCACACCGCTTGAGCGTGCGATTGGCCGCATTGCGGGCATCACCGAGATGACATCATCAAGCTCGCTCGGTAGTACACGGATTACAGTCCAGTTCGATCTCGACCGCGATATCGATGGCGCCGCGCGCGACGTACAGGCAGCGATCAATGCCGCTCGCAGCCTGCTTCCGACTAGCCTTCCAAACAATCCGACCTACCGCAAGGTAAATCCGGCCGACGCGCCGATCATGATCCTTGCAATGACTTCTGCCACGATGACGCAGGGCCAGATGTACGACGTGGCATCGACGATCCTTGCGCAGAAGCTTTCGCAGGTGCAAGGCATCGGGCAGGTGAACGTCGGCGGTAGTTCGCTGCCAGCTGTGCGAGTGGAAGTGGATCCGGTTGCGCTCACGCATGCGGGCGTGTCGCTCGATACCGTCCGCGCCGCCATCACTACGACGAACGCCAATCGCCCCAAAGGGCTGGTCGAAAACGAGACCTTGCGCTGGCAGATCCAGGCCAACGATCAGGCGCGCACGGCAAAGGAATACCAGCCATTGATCGTGGCTTGGAAAAACGGCGCGCCGGTGCGGCTCGGCGATGTGGCGAACGTGATCGATTCCGTGCAGGACGTACGCAACGCGGGACTTGCGAATGGGCGCCCCTCGGTAGTGCTGGTGCTCAATCGCCAACCGGGCGCGAACATCATCGATACGGTCGATCGCGTCAAGGCCTTGCTGCCGCAGTTGCGTGCCTCGATTCCGGCCACGATCGACCTCGAAGTCGCCCAGGACCGCACGACCACGATTCGCGCTTCGCTGCGCGACGTCGAGTTCACGCTCGTGATCTCGATTGCGCTCGTAATCGTCGTGGTCTTCCTGTTTCTGCGCAATATGCGGGCAACGCTGATCCCTAGCGTTGCAGTGCCGGTATCGCTGATCGGGACGTTTGGCGTCATGTATCTGGCAGGGTTCTCGCTGGACAACCTGTCGTTGATGGCGCTGACGATCGCCACCGGTTTTGTGGTCGACGATGCCATCGTGGTGCTCGAGAACATCTCACGCCACATCGAAAACGGGATGAAGCCGCACGATGCTGCATTGCGTGGCGCGCGCGAAGTCGGCTTCACGGTGCTTTCGATCAGCATTTCGCTGGTGGCCGTGTTCATCCCGATCATGGCGATGGGCGGTATCGTTGGGCGCTTGTTCCGTGAATTCGCGCTGACCCTGTCGATTGCAATCCTCGTGTCGCTACTCATATCGCTGACAACGACGCCGATGATGTGTGCACGTCTGCTCAAGCCCCGCCATCAGGCGCGCGAGGAAAGCCGTGTCTCGCGGGCAGTTGGCGACGTACTTGAACGCTTGTCGGCGTCCTATGCTCGTACGTTGCAGGTTGCGCTGCGCCACCCGTTGCTTACGCTACTCACGCTCATCGCTACGATTGCGCTCAATGTCTGGCTCTATGTCGTTGTGCCAAAGGGCTTTTTTCCGCAGCAGGATACGGGCCGCGTGACCGGGTTCGTGCAGGCCGACCAGGCGATCTCGTTCCAGGCCATGCAGCAGAAGATGGCCGCGTTCGTAAACATCGTGAAGCAGGATCCTGCGGTACAGACTGTTACCGCCTATACCGGCGGCGGCCAGCGCAACAGTGGCTTCATGTTTGTCGGCCTGAAGCCGCGCAGCGAGCGCAAGGAATCGGCGGACGAGGTTATCAACCGGCTACGCCACGAGACTGGGCGGATTCCCGGCGCACAGCTCTTCCTGCAATCGGTACAGGACATCCGTGTCGGTGGGCGCCAGGCCAACGCACAGTACCAATACACGCTGCAAGCTGACGACCTAGACCAGTTGCGCGCCTGGGAGCCGAAGATCCGGCTGGCGTTGTCCCAGATGCCCCAACTTGCGGATGTGAATACCGACCAGCAAGAAGGCGGCCTTCAGACGACCCTGGAAATCGACCGTGACGCTGCCTATCGCCATGGACTCACCATGACGCAGGTTGACTCGATCCTCAACGATGCATTTGGCCAGCGCCAGGTTTCGACGATCTACAATCCTCTTAACCAATATCGCGTTGTCATGGAGCTGGCACCACGCTACCTGCAAGGGCCGGAGGCGCTGCGCGATGTGCATTTGATCGCGCCCTCCGGCGTCGCGGTGCCGCTCTCCGCCATCGCAAAATGGGGGCCGGACAAGACGCCGCTCTCAGTGAATCATCAGGGCCAGTTCGTTGCGACCACCATTTCGTTCAATCTCGCGCCGAACGTTTCGCTCTCCGACGCGACCGCCGCGGTTGATGTTGCCTTGGCGCGTATCGGTGTACCCACGTCTGTGCATGGCAGTTTCCAGGGAACCGCGAAGGTTTTCCAACAATCGCTTGCGAGCCAGCCGATCCTGATCCTGACCGCACTGATCGCCGTCTATATCGTGCTCGGCATCCTGTACGAGAGTCTGATCCATCCGATCACGATCCTCTCCACACTACCCTCTGCCGGCGTTGGTGCGCTGCTGGCGCTCATGCTGTTCAAAACGGAGTTTTCGATCATCGCGTTGATCGCTGTGCTGTTGCTCATCGGTATCGTGAAGAAGAATGCGATCATGATGATTGACTTTGCGCTCTCGGCGGAACGCGAACAGAAGCTATCGACCCGTGATGCGATCTATCGTGCTGCCGTCATGCGTTTCCGTCCGATCATGATGACTACGATGGCTGCCATGTTCGGTGCGATTCCGCTTGCGATTGGGCACGGCGAAGGTGCGGAGATGCGCCAGCCGCTGGGCATCGCGATCGTCGGCGGCCTCCTCATCAGCCAGTTGCTCACGCTCTACACGACACCTGTCGTTTATCTTTACCTCGACCGCCTGCGCCTGTGGTTCGAGCGTCGCTCACGCCGCAACGCCCTGCCTCATTCGCCGACCCAGACCGCCTCATGAAGCCCGCGCTCCGCACTTCCGCCCTACTTGTTTGTGCCACCGCCTTCGTTTCCGCCTGCGTGGTTGGCCCCGACTATGCTCGTCCGCCCGTGCCGGTACCTACGGATTACAAGGCAGACCGCGACTGGCAACCGGCCACGCCACAGGATCAAATCCCCCGTGGCGACTGGTGGGCCGTCTTCAGCGATCCGATGCTGGCGGACCTGATGCATCAGGTCGACATCAACAACTACAACATCCAGATCGCCGAAGCCCAGTACCGGCAGGCTCGCGAGCTGACGGCGCAGGCCAGCGCTGCACTGTTTCCGGTGATCGGTGCAAGAGCGTCGATGACGCGTACGCAGGGGACATCGAGCAGTACGGTCTTGCAAACCACCCTGCAGAACAACTATTCCGCGTTGCTCAGCGCTTCATGGGAACTGGATCTCTGGGGTGGTCTGCGGCGGGGGCGCGAAGTGGCGCGCGCGTCGGAACAAGCAAGTGCCGCCGATCTCGAATCGGCGCGCCTGTCGGCTCGATCCCAGCTGGCCACGAGCTACTTCCAGGTTCGCACGCTGGATGCGCAGCAAGGACTGCTGGCCGATACCGTCGCAGCCTACGAGCGGGCATTACAGATCACGAAGAATCGCCTGGCTGCCGGTGTGGTCACTCCAGCAGATGTGGCGCAGGCGCAAAGTCAGCTTGAATCGGCGAAGACGAGCCTGCTCGACACGCAACTCTCCCGTGCGCAGACCGAGCATGCCGTAGCGCTGCTGGTGGGCAAAGCCCCCATCGATTTCGCACTCGAACCGGGAGAACTGACCGGCCGTGTTCCGGAAGTACCGGCAGGCCTCCCCTCTGCCCTACTCCAGCGACGTCCCGACATCGCCAGCGCGGAACGCCGGATGGCGGCCTCGAACGCACAGATCGGCGTCGCTGTGGCAGCCTTCTATCCAAACCTGACGCTCTCCGCGCAGGGAGGCTATCAGTCGAGTTCGTTCTCCGACTGGTTCTCGCTGCCCCACCGCATCTGGTCGGTGGGACCGCAGCTCGCTGGCACGCTGTTCGACGGGGGCGCCCGCACTGCAGCCAAGCGGCAGGCCGAAGCCGTCTACGACGCCGAGGTTGCTACGTATCGGCAAATCGTGCTTACGGCGTTTCAGCAAGTCGAAGACAACCTCGTCGCGCTGCGCATTCTCGCCGACGAACAGAAAACGCAGGAAGCCGCACGCAACGCGGCAAGAACCTCACTCAATATCGTGAGCAATCAGTACCGCGCTGGTATCGTCACCTATCTCGAAGTGGTCCAGGCGCAGACCACGCTACTCTCAGCTGAAAACAATCTGCTCAACATCCGCAACCGCCGGCTGGCAGCCAGCGTCGGGTTGGTCAAAGCGCTTGGCGGCGGCTGGGAACAATCAGAGTCCTGATCGGCTGGGCTTCCATGAGGCCGGATTCCTCACCGGCCCCATGTGATGGTTATCCGCACAACAAACAGGTACGTACCGCGTATCCGGAGGCATTGCGCCGTCAGGCACCGACTGCGCGCGAGCCATGTTTGGGGCGGTTTGAATCTGGCCACGCCTCTCGTTCGAGCTTGCCCTCCTCGCGTCGCCGTCTAATCTGATGGGTACGCATGCACCGCAAGGAGGCATCACGTGGCCGCCTGGATCTCCAGCTGGAACCCGGACGACAGTGACTTCTGGGAGCGCGAAGGCAGTGCCATCGCCAATCGCAACCTGTGGATTTCGATCCCGTGCCTCCTGCTCGCCTTCTCGACCTGGGTGGTGTGGAGTGTGGTGGTGCTCAAAATGCCGCAGGTCGGCTTCAACTACAGCAAGAACCAGCTCTTCATGCTGACCGCGCTGCCGAATCTTTCGGGCGCTACGCTGAGGATCTTCTACAGCTTCATGCCAGCGCTTGTCGGCGGCCGCAAATGGACCACCATTTCCACGGCGAGCCTGCTAATTCCTTCCATCTGGCTCGGCATCGCTTTGCAGGATCCGGGTACGCCATTTCCGGTGATGCTGACCATCGCGGTGCTCTGCGGATTTGGCGGTGGAAATTTCTCGAGCTCGATGGCCAACATTGCATGGTTTTTCCCGAAGTACCGCAAGGGTTGGGCCAACGGTATGAACGCCGGCTTGGGTAACCTCGGTGTATCGGTCATGCAGTTCCTCATTCCCTTCGTCATTACGATTGGAATCTTTGGCCCGCTTGGTGGTACGCCCCAGAGTTATGTACAGGATGGCGAGACGCATCTGATCTGGCTACAGAACGCGGGATTCATCTGGGTGCCGCTTGTCATCGTGGCTACCCTCGCTGCGTGGTTCGGCATGAACGATCTGGCCAGTGCACAGGCTTCGGTGTCCGAGCAAGCGGTGATTTTCAAGCGGCTCGACAACTGGCTGATGTGCTGGCTGTATCTGGGCACCTTCGGTAGTTTCATCGGTTTCGCCGCAGGGTTTGCCCTGTTGTCGAAAACCCAGTTTCCCACCGTGGATGTTTCGCATCTGGCTTTCATCGGACCGTTGATCGGCGCTGTCATACGTCCCGTGGGCGGTGCGATTTCCGACAAGCTTGGTGGTGGCGCACGTGTCACGCTGTGGGTGTTCGTGCTGATGGTGCTGGCGATCCTTGGGGTTCTGTGTTTCTTGCCGCGTATCGGTGCCGACGGAAATCTCACAGGTGGCAGTTTCTGGGGCTTCTTCCTGATGTTCCAGGTGTTGTTCCTGCTGGCAGGTGTCGGGAATGGTTCGACCTACAAGATGATTCCGGTGATCTTCCCGAAGCTCGCACGCGCAAGGGCTGCGGGCCGGGACGATGCCGCCCGGAGGCAGGCGGAGCTTGATGGCGCACTCGAAGCATCTGCTGCGGGTGGCTTCATTAGCGCCATTGGTGCCTATGGTGGTTACTTCATTCCGCAGAGCTTCGGCTACTCGATGCAGACGACGGGCTCCGCGGAGACTGCACTGTACCTGTTCGTTGGCTTTTATGTCACTTGCGTAATCCTTGCGTGGTGGCGCTACGCGCGGCGTGGCGCTCCGATGCCCTGCTGAACGTTCGATGTCGATCGCGCCAGCCGTTGGCGCATCAGCCGATTGCAAAGGAATGTGATGAGCCACTTTCTCGATCGCCTGACGTATTTCTCCCGTGCGCGAACGCCCTATTCCGACGGTCATGGCGAAACCCGCGCCGAGGATCGAACCTGGGAAGAGGCGTACCGGCAGCGCTGGCAGCATGACAAGATCGTTCGTTCGACGCATGGGGTGAACTGCACCGGCTCGTGCTCATGGAAGATCTACGTCAAGGGCGGCATTGTGACGTGGGAAACGCAACAGACGGACTATCCCCGTACGCGCCCGGACATGCCCAACCACGAACCACGCGGTTGCTCACGCGGCGCCTCATTCAGCTGGTACCTGTACAGCGCCAATCGCATCAAATACCCGATGATTCGCGGCAGGCTCATCCGCCTGTGGCGCGAGGCGCGTCGGGCCTTACCGCCAGTGGAAGCGTGGAAGTCGATCGTAGAGGACCCGATCAAGGCACGGCTGTACAAGGAGATCCGCGGCCGGGGCGGTTTCGTGCGCGCAACTTGGGAAGAAGCCAACGAAATCGTTGCTGCAGCCAATATCTACACCATCAAGCAGTACGGGCCGGATCGTGTAGCGGGCTTCTCACCGATCCCAGCGATGAGCATGGTGAGCTACGCGGCTGGCGGGCGTTATCTGAGCCTCATAGGTGGCACGCTGCTGTCGTTCTACGACTGGTACTGCGATCTGCCACCTTCCAGTCCCCAGACGTGGGGCGAGCAGACCGACGTGCCCGAGTCGGCCGACTGGTACAACTCAGCGTTCATCATCGCCTGGGGCTCGAACGTGCCGCAGACGCGTACGCCGGACGCGCACTTCTTTGTTGAGGCGCGCTACAACGGCACCAAGGTCGTAGCCATCACGCCCGACTATTCGGAGGTGGCGAAGCTGTCGGACATCTGGCTGCACCCCAAGCAGGGTACCGACGCCGCGCTCGGCATGGCGATGGGGCATGTGATCCTCAAGGAGTTTCACGTCCAGCGCACAGTGCCCTACTTCGACGACTACTGTCGTCGTCTCACCGACCTGCCATTGCTCGTGCGGCTCGAAAAGCATGGCCAGCACTGGGTCGCCGATAGATTCCTGCGTGCGTCGGATTTCAGCGATCAGCTCGGCCAAGCGAACAACCCGGACTGGAAGACCATCGGCTTCGACGAAACGACACGCCGCTTCGTCGCGCCACAGGGCTCGATCGGCTATCGCTGGGGCCAGAAGGTCGAGGGTGATCTCGGTAAGTGGAATCTCGAACAGAAGGATGGCGCGGGCGCTGACGTGAAACTCGCGTTGAGCCTCATCAATCATCGCGACGAGATTGCCGCCGTCGGCTTCCCCTACTTCGGCGCGCAGGCCCACGAACACTTCGCGCACAACGATCAGGGCGGCGACCTTCTCGTCCGCAACGTACCCGTGAAGCGCGTCGGCGAGACGCTGGTCACGACGGTGTTCGATCTTATGTGCGCGAACTATGGCATCGAGCGCGGGCTCGGCGGGCAAACTGCGAAGAATTATGACGACGACATTGCCTATACGCCGAAGTGGCAGGAAGCGATCACCGGCGTGCCGCCGGGCAAGGTGATCGAAGTAGCACGCCAGTTCGCGCTTACCGCCGAGAAGACCCAAGGCCGCAGCATGGTCATCATCGGTGCGGCGATGAACCACTGGTACCACCAGGACATGAACTACCGCGCGGCGATCAACATGCTGATGCTGTGCGGCTGCGTCGGAAAGAGCGGCGGTGGCTGGGCGCACTACGTCGGCCAGGAAAAGCTGCGTCCGCAGACAGGCTGGACCGCGCTTGCCTTTGCGCTCGACTGGGTGCGTCCGCCGCGCCACATGAATGGCACATCCTTCTTCTACGCGCACTCCAACCAGTGGCGATACGAATCACTGCTTCCGGCCGAGATCCTTTCACCACTCGCCGATCCGTCCCGTCACGGTAGAACGCTGATCGACTGCAACGTGCGTGCCGAGCGCATGGGCTGGCTGCCCTCCTCCCCGCAGATCAACGTTAACCCCTTGTCAATTTTCGCGAAGGCCGGAACTGCAGGCAAAGAGGCAAAAGAATGGCTCGTTCAGCAGCTCAAGGCCGGCAGCATCTGCATGGCATGCGAGGACCCGGACGCGCCGGAGAACTTCCCGCGCAACCTGTTCGTATGGCGCTCGAACCTGTTCGGCTCCTCCGGCAAAGGGCACGAGTACTTTCTCAAACACTTCGTCGGGGCGCAGCACAACGTGCAACAGGGGGATATCGGCGTGACCGGCGGGATCAAGCCCGAAGATGTGGTGTGGCGTGATATCGCGCCCGAAGGCAAGCTCGACCTCATCACCACGCTCGATTTCCGCATGAGTACGACCTGCCTCTATTCGGACATCGTGTTGCCCACGGCAACGTGGTATGAAAAGAACGACCTCAATACCAGCGACATGCATCCTTTCATCCATCCGCTGTCGGCAGCGGTGGACCCGATCTGGAAGAGCCGCAGCGACTGGGAGATCTACAAGGGCTTCGCAAAGAAGTTCTCCGAACTCGTACCTGGGCATCTCGGCGTCGAACAGGACGTTGTGCTCGTGCCGCTGATGCACGACTCCCCCACCGAACTGGCGCAACCATTCGAGGTGCACGACTGGAAGAAGGGCGAATGCGATCTCATTCCTGGCAAGACGGCACCCAACATCGTCGTCGTCGAGCGCGATTATCCCAACGTGTACAAGCGTTTTACGTCGCTGGGCCCGCTGATGAAAAAGCTCGGTAACGGTGGCAAGGGCATCACGTGGAATACCGAACATGAGGTGGATGGCCTGGGGCGCCTGAATCGGATTGTCACCGAAGACGGCTCAACGAAGGGCCTGCCGCGTATCGATACAGACATCGACGCGGCGGAGACGATCATGCAGCTCGCGCCGGAGACCAATGGCGAAGTCGCGGTGAAAGCCTGGGAAGCACTGGAGCGGTTCACCGGCCGCCACCATGCGCATCTGGCCGATGTGCGCGAGGACGAGAAGATTCGCTTCCGCGACATCGTGGCGCAGCCGCGCAAAATTATCAGCTCGCCGACCTGGTCCGGCATCGAGAGCGAGCGTGTCAGCTATACCGCTGGCTATACCAACGTTCACGAGCTGATCCCATGGCGAACGCTTACAGGTCGTCAGCAGTTTTACCAAGATCACCGCTGGATGATCGACTACGGCGAAGGGCTGGTGTCATACCGGCCGCCGATCGACACCCGCACGATCAAGCCACTGGCTGGCAAGTCGCCCAATGGCAACCCGGAAATCACCCTCAACTTCATTACGCCGCATCAGAAGTGGGGCATTCATTCAACCTATACGGATAACCTCATCATGCTCACGCTCTCGCGTGGTGGACCGTGCGTGTGGCTATCGGAAATCGATGCGAAGAAGGCCGGAATCGAAGACAACGACTGGATCGAGCTCTTCAATGTCAACGGCACGATCGCGGCACGTGCAGTGGTGAGCCAGCGCGTGAAAGAAGGCATGTGCATGATGTACCACGCGCAGGAAAAGATCGTGAACGTGCCGGTCTCCGAGCTCACGCAGCACCGCGGTGGCATCCACAATTCGGTGACACGCGCGGTACTCAAGCCCACGCACATGATCGGTGGCTATGCGCAACTCGCCTACGGCTTCAACTACTACGGCACGGTGGGATCGAACCGTGATGAATTTGTCATCGTGCGCAAGATGGCCCGGGTGAATTGGCGAGACTCCCCGCAGGACCATCTGGACGCCATGGCACAGACTCCGGGGAGCCAATCATGAAGATCCGCGCACAGATTGCCATGGTGCTGAATCTGGACAAGTGCATCGGCTGTCACACCTGCTCGATTACATGCAAGAACGTGTGGACCAGCCGGCTCGGCGTCGAATATGCATGGTTCAACAATGTCGAGACCAAGCCCGGCGTCGGCTATCCGAAGGACTGGGAAAACCAGGAGCACTGGCGCGGTGGCTGGGAGGTGCGCGGCAACGGCAAACTGCGGCTCAAGCAGGGTAGCCGTCTGCAGATTCTCTTCAACCTCTTCGGTAACCCCAACTTGCCTGAAATCGACGATTACTACGAGCCCTTCACCTTCGACTATGAATATCTGCAGACCGCCCCGGAGATGACCACGCAACCGGTGGCGCGGCCCATTTCGGTGGTTACCGGACAGCGTATGGAGAAGATCGAATGGGGGCCGAATTGGGAAGAGATTCTTGGCGGTGAATTCGCCAAGCGCAGCCAGGACTACAACTTCGAGTCTGTGCAGAAGGAGATCTACGGCGAGTTTGAGAACACCTTCATGATGTACCTGCCCCGCCTGTGTGAGCACTGCCTCAATCCGTCGTGCGTGGCGTCGTGCCCGTCCGGCTCGATCTACAAGCGCGAGGAAGACGGCATCGTGCTGATCGACCAAGACAAGTGCCGCGGCTGGCGGATGTGCGTGTCGGGCTGCCCATACAAGAAGATCTATTACAACTGGTCGAGCGGCAAGGCCGAGAAGTGCATCTTCTGCTACCCGCGCATCGAGGCTGGGCAACCCACCGTATGCTCGGAAACCTGTGTGGGGCGCATCCGCTATCTCGGCGTCCTTCTCTACGATGCTGATCGCATCGAAGAGGCTGCCGCGGTTTCCGACCCGCAATCGCTATACGAAACGCAACTGGCGATCTTCCTCAATCCGAACGACGAAGCCGTGATCGCTCAAGCTCTGCGTGACGGTGTGCCGCAGAACTGGCTTGATGCCGCCCGTATTTCGCCGACATACAAGATGGCAGTGGAATGGCGGATCGCCTTCCCCCTGCATCCGGAATACCGCACGCTGCCGATGGTCTGGTACGTGCCGCCGCTCTCGCCGATCCAGTCGCGTGCCAACGCTGGAGAGGTCGGGGTCCATGGCGACATTCCTGACGTGCAGAGCCTGCGCATTCCGGTGCGCTATCTCGCCAATCTGCTTACGGCCGGCAAGGAAGCACCAGTGGTTTCGGCGCTCGAACGCATGCTCGCAATGCGTGCCTTCTATCGACAGCGCCAGCTCGACCGTACCGATAACCTCTCATTGCTAAAGCAGGTCGACATGACGCTCACAGAGGTGGAAGACATGCACCGCTACTTGGCGATTGCCAACTATGAAGACCGCTTCGTCATCCCAACAACGCATCGCGAGTATGCGGAAAACGCTTACCAGTTGCGTGGTGAATGCGGGTTTTCGTTTGGTAACGACTGTTCGGACGGCAGCACGGATGCGAGCATCTTTGGCGGCAAGATGGGCCGGCAGAAGGTATTCCCGCTCAAGACGATCGGTAGCAAGAAGCCGGAGAAAACCGTTGACTACTGAGCACGCTCTCCCCTTGCGAGCTCTTGCAGCGCTGCTCGCCTATCCCGAGGCCGAGACGCAGGCGGCGATCGACGAGATCGGTGCAGTGTTGCGTGATAGCCGATTGCTCACCGGCAACGACAAGGACCGTCTCTACCCGCTACTACGACGCCTGGCGGAGGATGAACTCATCGATCTGCAGGAGGCATACGTCTCGCTCTTCGATCGTGGTCGCCGGACTTCGCTGCATCTCTTCGAACACCTGCTGGGTGAATCGCGTGACCGGGGTGCGGCGATGGTTGACTTGATGCAGACCTACGAGCGAGCGGGGCTTCTGATGCGTGATGGTGAGTTGCCTGATTTTCTGCCCGCGCTGCTCGAATATTGCAGTTGCATCGATGGTGACGGCGTACAGGACTGCATCGCCGACTGCGCACACATTCTGCGTCCGCTTGGCGAGGCTGTGATGACGCATCGCCAAGACTACGCCGCGGTATTCGAATGTGTGTTGCATATCGGCAGGCAGAAGGGACTCGATTGGACGTGTAAGCCGGACATCGAAGCCGAAGATTTCGATGCCGACTGGCAAGAGCAGCCAGCCTTTTCACCGCCGGTCAACACGAACACACAGGCCGTCCCGATCGAGTTTGTTGCGCGCCGCACAAATACAAAGGAGGAGAGACATGGCTGACTGGCTCCATGAATTTGCCTTTGGCTACTACCCCTACTTCGCGCTGGCTGTGTTTTTCATGGGTAGCCTCGTGCGATTCGAGCGCGAGCAATATTCATGGGAAAGCGACTCTTCACAAATGTTGCGCAAGCACACGCTGCGCATTGGCTCGACGCTCTTCCATCTTGGCATCCTCGTGGTGTTCTTCGGCCACCTGATTGGCTTCCTGATGCCTGAAGGAATCGTACTTTCCGTGATGTCTTCACACGCACATGAAATGATGGCCATGTTGGGCGGTGGCATCGCGGGCGTGGTGTCGCTCATCGGGCTGACCATTCTTTGCTGGCGCCGGCTTACCGATCCGCGCATCCGCGCCAATTCGCGCCCGTCGGATATTCTTGTGCTCGTCATCCTCTGGGTACAGCTTGCGATGGGGATCTTCACGGTCTTCGTGTCATTCAGCCATCCACCGGGTTACAGCTTCGACGCACTGGTCGCCTATGTACAGGGCATTGCAACCTTCCGCAGCAACATCGACCAGCTATTGGTCGGCATGCCGTGGGTATATAAATTGCATATTCTGTTGGGGCTCACCATCTTCGCGATCTTTCCTTTCACACGGCTTGTGCATATCTGGAGCGGGCTGGCGTCGGTGGTGTATCTGTTCCGCCCGTACCAGATCATGCGCACCCGGCATCGCAGCCTGAGCCGCTGACATGCAGGCCATGATCAATGGTGTGGGTATCGAGGGCGCCGATGCAGCCGAGCTGCGCAATGCGGCGATTCACGAGCTGCTACGGCAGGAAGCCGTAGGCAGGGGATTGGTCGACACTGTTGCGAACGAACAGGCGGTTGTGTCGGGCATCGAACTACTGCTTGAAAGGGAAATCGTCGTCCCGGATCCGACGGAGGAGGAACTACGGCGCCACTACGCTGCACATGCGTCGCGCTATGCCAGCGGTGAGCTGGTCATCGCTTCGCACATCCTGCTTCAGATGACGCCCGGCATGCCTGTCATGCCGTTGCTGGCGCGCGCCGAGAGCATCCTTCATCAGGCGCAAGCGAACCCCACCCGATTTGAGCAGCTTGCGCGCGAGAACTCCAACTGCCCGTCATCCGAGACGGGCGGCAGCCTCGGACAACTCCAGCGTGGTGATACGGTTCCAGAGTTCGAAGCGACCCTCTTTGCCGACAACTCGGTTGGCCTGTGGCCGGCTGTCGTACGTACGCGGTTCGGCTTTCACGTGCTGCGTATCGACAGACGGGAGGCCGGGCGGCAGTTGCCATTCGACATGGTGCGCGAACGGGTTGCGCGTGATATGCGGCAACAGTCGCTTGCGCGCGCACTGCATCAGTTTGTGCGCTTACTGGCAGGGCACAGCCAGCTCGAAGGCGTTGATCTGGGCGGGGTGGGAAGCCCGCTGGTCAACTGATTGACCGCAAGGCTTGCCGGCATCCTGGACCTGTCTGCCTGCGAGTCAGGTATTGACACGTTCCCCGCCAAGTGCAACGACCAGTTCCGGGATGAAACGTGCGAGTTCCGATGTCATCAGCACGAAGTCTGCCTCGAACTGCTCTTCGCCCGCTGCAGCAGCCTTTTCAATCTCGTCCTGAATCAGATCCAGGAAGTCGAGCCGCTTGATCTCGAGCTTTTCGGTCAGGATGAAGGCGATACGGTCGTCGAAAGTGAGCGCCAGCCGTGTCGGCACCTTGCCGGCAGCCAGATGCTCCGGAATTTCCTTGCCTTCGAGCGGATGGCGCACGTAGCGCACAGCGGCCTTTTCGTCCGTGATGGCACGCAGCTCGCAGTCACGGTCGATCGTGAAGTTGGTGGGGGCTTCGCAGGCAGCAAGCCAGTCCGTCATGCACGCGACTGGTGAGCGCTCCGTGTCAAGCAGCCGTAGCGGAAGTTCATCAACGACGTCGCGCAGGGCTTCGAGCAGTTCGTCAGCCTTGGCAGCACTGGTCGCATCAACAACAAGCCAGCCAGCCTGCGGATCGATCCAGCAGAAAGTGGTCCGCCGGCGAGTGAAAGCGCGCGGAAGAAGCTCCTGTGTGACCGCTTCCTTGATTTCCTTCATCTGCTTGCGGCCGGGCTTGTAGCCCTGTTGCGCCTCGATTTCCTCGGCGCGATCCTGGGCGACCTCCTTGACCACGGACGAAGGCAGGAGCTTCTGTTCGCTGCGTAGCGCAATCAGCCACTGGCGGTTGCTGTCAAAAACGAGGACATCCGTCCCGTTGGGTGACACGAAGCCGCGGCTGGCCATGTCCTGCGAACCACAACGCATGAACGGCCGCTTGGCGAGCGCCAACTCAAGCTTTTCGAGATCGGTGTTCCAGGGAGAAGGCAGGCGGTACAGCTGGAGATTCTTGAACCACATGAGCAAGACGTCGTCCGGTTTGCGAGAGGGGTGGGATTCTACCGCATGGTGTTACCCCGCCCCCGCTCGATCGGCGGGCAGCTCAGTGGCAGGCTTTCTGCTTCAAACCACTCATCACAGAATCATAGGTCTCGCCAGGCTGCAGAAACCCTATGTTTGCGAGTTCCCCGTCGATGTAGAGGCGCACTGGGCACATCGCCTCAATGAGTTCGCATACGTAGGTTTCGGCGAGGGATCGTGACGGAAAGGCGGTTTCGCCGTTGCTGCCGTCCGAGTATTGCCAGTGCACGAGCGTTGATTGCGCGCTCGATGTATCGATTTCAATCCTGCTTATCTGAGGAAAGTTCATTGCGTCCAACCAAGGCCATCGCCCTTTGTAGATTACGCGTTCAGCATAGCTCCTAGATCTTCTTCCCGTGTGTGAAATCGTGTCAGATAAGGTAATGGTGTGGTGGAGTTCGTCACGGTCGCCAGAAGCGGAGACTGCCTTCATCGATTTTTCAGGGGGTGCCTGACACTTCGATCGTTCGTCCGGGTCGTTCTAACGGCGGTTGCTCGCACCAGCGGAGGTCGGTGGGATCGACAAGAACAGAATTGGCTAGTAAGGCGGATTTCGAGCAACGGCTGGCAGCGGTTCGCAGAGCGAACTGACAAGCCCTATTCCATCCTCGATATCAGAACATCAAGTCAAGACCTGCCTTCACAGGCGTTTTGGGTTATGTCACGCTTCGTGCAGAACGGCGTGTCATATCGAAATGCGGTCTCAGAAATGACAAACGGCACCGCAGTGGGTGCCGTTGCCCGTCGAGGAGTCAGCAAATCAGTGGTGGTGTCCACCTTCGCCATGCACGTGACCGTGGGCGAGTTCCTCGGCAGTGGCCATGCGCACCTCGGCAACGGTAATGTCAAAAACTAGCGCGGTGCCCGCCAGCGGGTGGTTACCATCAACAATGACCTTGCCATCAGCGATGTCGGTGACGCGGAACAGCATGTCATCCTCTCCATCTTCGCCTACGCGTTCGAAGGCCATGCCAATCTCGATACTGTCGGGGAATAGATCCGCCGGCTCGATCATCACAAGGCTTTCGTCATAGTCGCCAAAGGCGTCATCCGGTTGCAGCTTGACCACGAATTTGTCGCCCACGTTTTTGCCGTGCAGCTCTTCCTCCAGCTTCGGGAAGATGGCGTCGTAGCCTCCATGCAAATAGACGAGCGGATTTTCACCGTCATCGACCAGATTGCCGTCCGGGTCATGAACCGTGTAGTTCAGCGTGACGACAGTGTTCTTTACGATTTCCATTTTCAGGGGTTCCTTACAAGCTTTCTGACCAGTTCCAGCACCTCTGCAGCGTGACCCCGTAGGCGGGTCTCGTGCAAGGCATGACGAACGATACCATCAAGGCCGAGGATAAAGGTGGTGCGACGAATCGCGAATTGATGTTCGCTACGTTCGTGCACTACTCCGTACTGGCTGCAGACTTCGCAATCGGGGTCTGACAGCAGGGAGATCGAAAGACCGTGCTCATCGCGGAAGCTCTCGTGGGTCAGGACGTCGTCCGGGCTGATGCCGACCACGATCGCGCCAAGTCGTTCAAATTCTTCGTCGTGATCGCTGAAATCAATTGTCTGTTGCGTGGATGCAGGGGTTCCATCGCGGGGGAAAAAGTAAAGCACGATGACATGCCGGCCGATTTCGTGCGCCAGATCGAAATACGCCATATCTGCATCCGGCAAACTAAATACCGGCGCCCGGGATCCGATCGCCGGCTCGCTTGGCTTTGGCCGGGCGGACAACGCTATCGGTACAGGATCAACCTCAAAGCCGCTTCCCATCGCAGGTTCTCCCCAGGTATTGCGGGCTCATTAGGATTAGTCGATCAGACGCCCCTGAACAAGCCCATTGTGAGGTGTTTCCATGAACCGCACCATGCGTGCGATGCGACTGCAACAGCCCGGTTCGGCGCTGGCCGAAACCGAATTGCCGGTTCCCGAACCTGCGCCAGGACAGCTTTTGCTCCGGATAGAGGCCTGTGGGGTCTGCCGCACTGATCTCCATGTGTGCGACGGCGAATTACCTCAGGCGAGTTATCCGATCATTCCGGGCCACGAAATCGTCGCACGCGTTGTCTGGCCAGGCGCAGGTACCACCGGCTTCATGCCGGGGCAACGTGTCGGCGTACCGTGGCTTGGCTGGACATGCGGCCAATGCAGATATTGCCTGTCCGGAGAAGAGAATCTTTGCGATAACGCACGCTTTACAGGCTGCAATATTCATGGTGGCTATGCTGAGTACTGCGTTGCCGACGCACGATTCTGCTTTCCGCTTCCAGATGCTCCCGATGCCGCCTCACTTGCGCCGTTGCTCTGCGCGGGACTCATCGGCTATCGCGCGCTTCGCTTTGCCGAAGGTGCACGCCGTGTGGGTATCTACGGCTTTGGTGCAGCGGCCCACATCATCGCGCAGGTGCTGCAACAGGATGGCCGTGAGTTTTTTGCATTTACTCGCGCAGGTGACGTGGAAAGCCAGAAATTTGCGCAAAGCCTCGGCGCTGCCTGGACAGGCGCCTCAGACGAGATGGCGCCGGAATTGCTCGATGCGGCACTGATCTTCGCTCCGGCAGGTGAACTGGTACCGGCAGCCTTGCGCCAGTTGCGAAAGGGCGGCACAGTGGTTTGCGCTGGCATCCACATGAGTGACATCCCTTCGTTTCCTTACGCGGCACTATGGGGTGAGCGCCGGATCTATTCGGTAGCGAACCTCACGCGTGCGGATGGCAGCGAGTTCCTTATGCGTGCCGCCAAGTATCCAATCGACATTTCCATCACACCGTTCGCGTTACCGGACGCAAACGAAGCCTTGGCGCGGCTTCGAAAGGGTGCGCTGCAAGGAGCGGCAGTGCTGATCCCATAGGCATTCAGCAAAAGCGCATCAAGAACAATAGATCGCCTTGAGCGTTGCTACGATGCTTTCCACGTGGGGATTTGCGATTCGATAGTGAAGTGTTTGCGCGTCGCGGCGGAATGTGACAAGGCCCTCTTCGCGCATTCGTGCCAGATGCTGCGATAGGGCGGACTGGCTCAGGTTGATGTGTTCAAGCAGCCCTCCGACAGTCATTTCACCATGCTCAATCAACAGACACAGCACGATCAGGCGATGCTCGTTTCCAAGCGCGCGCAGTAGACCTGCGGCCTCCGCAGCACCTTCCATCATGAATTCTCGGCTTTTCCCAGCAAGATCGTCCGTAGGCATAATTTAGTTATTGCTAATTTAGATTAATCTAATATACAGTTAGAACTCGTATGGAGGGAGATTCATTCAACAGGAGTAGTGGTATGACCACGAACGAGTACCAGAGTCTGACCCGCGAAATCAGCAGCAACGTTGCCAAGCTGCGTGCAGGCATTCCGCAGGTGATGCAAGGATTCAATGCGATGAGTAAGGCGGCCATGGCGGCAGGCGTACTCGATGCGAAAACCAAGGAACTGATTGCCTTGGCCATCGGTGTGGCTGCGCGCTGCGACGGCTGTATCGGATTTCACACCCAGGCGCTCGTACGACTTGGTGCATCCAGGGAAGAGGTAGACGAAACGCTGGGTATCGCGGTCTACATGGGTGGAGGACCATCGCTGATGTACGCGGCCGATGCGGTAGCTGCGTTTGAAGAGTTCTCGGCAGTACGCACGGCACAGACGGCCTGATATCGCAGGTGGTGGCTTGCCAGGCTGATGGTCTCTGTACAAAAATACAGGCCATGGACGCCGAACTCACGCCACGCCAGAACGAAATCCTCGAACTCATCCGTCATTGGATCCGCAACGAAGGCCGGCCGCCCACGCGTGCAGACATCTGCACGGCCTTCGGTTTTGCCTCTCCTAATGCGGCGGAAAGTCACCTCAAAGCGCTGGTACGCAAGGGCGCGATCGCCATGGAGGAAGGCTGCGCGCGTGGTATCCGTCTCATCGACGACGGTGTCCCAGTCATCGGCCGCGTCGCTGCAGGCTCCCCGATGCTGGCTGCGGAGAACGTTGAACGTCGTGTCCCGATCAACCCGGCAATGTTCCGGCCGCAGGTTGATTTTCTCCTGCGCGTACGCGGGCTTTCCATGCGCGACGCGGGAATCCTCGAAGGTGATCTTATTGCCGTACATCGCACACCTGAAGCACGCAACGGGCAGATCGTAGTAGCAAGACTCGGTGATGAAGTGACGGTTAAGCGCCTCGAACATCGTGGTGGGCGCGTGCGCCTACTGCCGGAAAATCCTGATTTCCAACCGATCGAACCGCTTGAGGACGAGCTGGCCCTCGTAGGAGTGGTCGTCGGTCTGATTCGCGACGGCTTCCCCATCTGATTCGCCTCCAAGCCTGCGTACAGGTCGCGCTAAAATCAACGGTTTCGCGGCTCAATCGACAGCATGAACGCCTCCTCCCCCACTCCCGCACCGGGCGACCGGCTCCTTCGCTATAGTCGCCGCGCAACGATTGCTGCTGGGGTACTTTGCGTGCCGACGGTTGCCGGTGCGTTCCTCCTGCTTCCACTGTGGCGGGCGATCGCGGGCCTCTCAGGTATCGCGTTTGCGGTCTCTGCTGGCTTGTTCGGGCTCGCCCTCGCGGCATTACCGCTTTCGGTCATCGTCGCGCTCTGCATTAGCGCCTTTGCGCGTGTCGAGAGTCTTGCGCGTCACCGCATCGCCCCGATCAATCTTGCAGATCGCATATTGGTCGGGCTGGCCGTGCTGCTCAGTGCAATACCGGCGCTCTGGCCTGCCTCCAAGGCGGTGCGCGCAGTTGTTGACGGCTCGATCACGATCAAACAACCGGTCGAACACAGCTTTACCGTCATGTCCGATCCGCTGGTGTTTTGGGAGAACGTTGGCTACTGGGTATTAGCCGCCCTCGCCCTCAGTGGATTGGCTGCGTATTACTGGCACAACCGCTGGCGTGCGATACGCCGCCAGCGCGCCCACAGCGTCGCTACGCGCTGAATGCAGGGGTTATTCTGATCCCCCACCGGACCGCGCTGCCCACATTGCTCGCGGGCGTAACTCGGGCAGACATTAGGTTGCGCGTAGCTCAAGAGGCCGGATCAGCTTGTGCAGTACGAGCGCGGCGGCTCCGACGGCGACAGCAAGTGTTCCATAGCGCGACTGGCGTAACTCGGGCATCGGAAGCCCGGCACTTTCCGCATAGCTCTTCAGGCAACTGGACGCTGCATCGATAAATTTCGGCCCCAGATCGCAGGCTGGACCGCCGAATACAATCCGGCCAGGATTGAAGGCAGTCCAGAGATTGTGTGCCAGCACGCCGAGGAAGTGGCCCGCCCGCTCGGCCGCCCGTACGACCCTCTCGTTGCCGGCCGCCGCGCCAGCGAGCAGATCCTGCACGGACAACCCTGCCTCATCTGCACCAGCCGCGCGGCGTGCAATGGCGCGCAAGCCGATGAAGGCCTCAGCACAGCCACTGCGTCCGCATGAACATTTCGGGCCTTCAACCTGCAGGATCGAGTGTCCGACTTCTCCTGCGAAGCCGTCCGCGCCGATGAACAGGCGATCATTGGCGATGATGCCCGCACCCACGCCAATACCAAGAGAGAGATACACCAGAGGTTCGGGAATCGGCCGCTCGCCGAACTCGAATTCGCCGAGTGCGGCCACATCCGCTTCGTTCTGCACGAACATCGGCGAACCCGCCGCTCCTGCCAGCGTCAGCGCCGATCCGAGCCGTGAAAGGATCTGCACGTCACGCCACCCCAGGTTGGGCGCGATCTTCAGTATGCCAGCGCGTTCATTAACGGCGCCAGGCACCCCTAATCCGGTGCCGAGCAGCGCGCGGCCCGACGCCTTCAGACGGTCGGCCATCCCGGCGATCAGTTCGGCAAGACGCCTTACGACTGCCGTCTGGTCGGTCGAGGTGAGTGGTTCGGTCACCGAATCAAGGACCTCGCCCGTCAGGGACATACCAACCACGCTGAGTGTGTCGACGCCAAGGTCAGCACCGATTAGCGCGAGCCTTGCTCCATCAATGAACAGCGGCGTCGGACGGCGACCCAGCGCACCTGTTATTTGCGCCTCACGTTCAAGGAGCCAACCTTCGTCAATAAGTTCTTGCACCAATAGGCTCACGGTGGATTTAGTCAGTCCGGTTTCCTTGGACAGATCTGCGCGTGACAATCCGGGCGCCCTCTGGATTACGCGTACAAGCGCCATGCGGTTGATTTGTTTAAGGAGACTTTGGTCACCAGTTATCGACATGGGATACAGTGCGCAATGATGCGGCGATAAGCAGATTATGACGACATTATTGTAGGGAAGACGCTTAAATGGATCACGGCAAAATGAGCAATTTGATGCCAGATGGGTTGATGTCTCCCAAACAATGAATTCGCACGGCCATCAAACGAATGACTCCAATGAGGGCGTTTTGAATTCCCATCCATGTTGTGAGATGGGATTGAATGGTGCGCTCCGAAAAAAAGACGGCGACCCGAAGGCCGCCGTCACTCTTTTTATGTCGTTTCCGTCTCCGAACCTAGACCTGCATGTTCATGATGTCCTGATAGGCGGAAACGAGTCGATTGCGGACTTGGACCATCTGCTGGAACGAGAGGCTCGCTTTTTGCAGATTTACCATCACATCCTGCAGGTTTACGTTCGGATCGTCGGCTGCAAATTGCTCTGCCATTGTCCGTGCGTCGTTCTGTGCGGCGCTTACCTGCTGCAGGGCGCCTTGCAGCACCTGCGAGAAATCGGCCTCGCCCGCGGCAGGGGCAGACGCAGGTTTGGCGGCAGCCGCGTCCGCGGTCGCGCGCAACTGTCCGATCATCTGGTCGATACCACGGTTTTCCATATCAAAGCTCCTGAAACACGCCGAAGAACAAGCAAACGGCGTGCCAATTATTCCACTCTCCAGCAACTTACCGATTCAGTGATCGCGTCCTCTCAGAACTGAATCCCCTCGTCACGGTATTGCTGCAGCTTGTAGCGCAAAGTGCGCTCCGATATTCCCAACTTCTGAACGGCGAGTTTACGTGAGCCTCCGACCGACTTGAGCGTGCCGAGAATGTGCTGCTTTTCCAGTTCTTTCATGTTGCTCGGCTGCGCTTCAGCAGGTGCGGACGCAGGCACTACGCCAACCTCTGGCGCCTCCAACTCGATGACGGGGATGTCAGTGACTTGTGGCAGGCAGAGCCTCATTTCAGCAGCTTCCACCCTATCACCCCGAGCGAGGATTGCCGCGCGCTGCATTGTGTTTTCGAGTTCCCGTACATTGCCGGGCCAGCGCCAGGCGGCAAGAATTGCCGCCGCATCCGGCGAAAGTTGCGGTTGCCTGCCGAGGCGTTTGCCGTGCAACTGCAGAAAGTGACGTGCCAATGGCACGATGTCGCCGGACCGTTCGCGTAATGCCGGGATCTCAAGCGGGAAGACGGCGAGTCTGTAGTAGAGGTCTTCCCGGAAACGTCCAGCGCTTACCTCGGCCAACATGTCGCGGTTGGAAGTGGCCAGCACGCGCAGATCGAGCGACACCGGTCGCTTGCCACCCACCCGCTCGACCTCCCGCTCCTGCAGCACTCGCAGCAATTTTGCCTGCAGGCCGAGTGGCATTTCCGAAATTTCGTCGAGTAGCAAGGTACCGCCATCGGCCTGTTCGAACTTGCCAGCCTGCGCAACTTGGGCACCGGTGAATGCACCCTTTTCATAGCCGAAAAGGGTTGCCTCAAGCAGGTTTTCCGGAATCGCTGCACAGTTGATTGCGACGAACGGCTTGTCGAGCCGTGGTGAATTCCGGTGGATGAAACGGGCAAATACTTCCTTGCCTGTACCCGATTCGCCGGTCAGCAGCACGGTTGCATCGGTTTCCGCCACCCGTTGGGCGAGCGAGAGCAGTTCGCGCGTGCGCGGATCCTCGGCAATCATGTCCGTTTCTTCGAGAGGACGCAGCGCATAGCGACGTACCTGCGCCAACAGCACTGCCGGTTCGAACGGTTTCATGAGGAATTCGCACGCTCCAGCGCGCATTGCTGCTACCGCGGCGCCTACGTCGCCGTAAGCCGTCATCAGCATGACCGGCAGTTGCGGATGGGTCCCACGGATGGCTTCCACCAGCTCGATTCCGGTCATTGGATCCATTCGCACATCACTCACGACGAGGTGGAAGGACTCCTGCCCCAGCGCAGCCAGCGCAGCAGGCCCATCGCCTACGGCGACAACCTTGTGACCAGCGGTTTCAAGCGTGAAGCTCACCGCATCGCGGATATCCGCATCGTCTTCGACGACCAAGATGCACAAACTATCGGTCATTTTGTTTCCTCACCGCTCGGCAGCGGTAGCTCGAGCACGAAGGTGGCACCCTTTCCGAGAACTGAACTGACAGTGATGTCGCCCCCATGGGCGCGTGCCACCCCGCGTGCGATCGCTAGCCCGAGTCCAGTGCCGTCGGCGCGTGTGGTGAAGAATGGGTCGAAAAGGCGCTCCTGCAACGCGGGGGCGATGCCGCGCCCGGTATCGGCCACTGCAAATCGCACCCGACCGGGCCTTTTGGTAGTCGAGAGCACGACATACCCGTCAGCCGGCGTGGCCTGCAGTGCGTTTTCCAGCAGGTTGGTCAGCGCACTGGCGATATCCTTGCGATTGCCCGCCAGCGTCAGCGCATCACACTCGCAGTGCAACTTGAAACGTATGCCCCGCCTGGATGCGACCGGATCAATGGTGTGCTCCAATTCATCGACCAGCTCGCGTACTTCAAAGAGCTCCTGCTCGGTGATGCCGCCACGCGCGAAGCTGAGCATGTCCCGGATCAAGTGTTCCAGATGGCGCAAGCGATCAAGTGTGCGCTCGGCGCAGCGTGCTCGTTCGACGGGGCCGAGTGTGGGTTCGACGAGGTTACCGGCATAAAGAAGCGCCGCGGCCAGCGGCGTGCGCAATTGGTGGGCCAGCCCCGCGACCATCTCGCCCATCGCGGCCAAGCGTTCATTGCGTGCGGCGGCCACACGCATCATGTGCGCCTCGGTGACATCATGGAGCAGCACGATCCGCCCGCCGGCCGAATCTTCTGCTGTCTTGGAGAGTGCGAGACGTAAGGGTGCTGCCACATCGCCGTCGCCTGTTACGCATTCCCATTCTCCAGGGGCGTCAGTCGGTGTCAGACGAGTTTGGCGAATCTGGGCCCATGGTGCGCCTTCAAGCGCCTGCCCCAGCATGTGGACCGCGGCGTCGTTGGCTTGCTCGATGCGTCCGGCCTGATCTAGCAGCACCACGCCGGCAGGTAGCGCAGCCATCAATAGGGTGAGGCGTTCGTTCAGGCGAGCTACTTGCCCTTCAAGCCCCGCGTAGGCGTACGAAAGCTGCGCCGAAGCCTCCGAAAACTGACGAAAGGCATCGGCAAGCTGAGCTGCGTCCAGGGTTGGCGGTGAGTTCATGGCAGGCGCGCACACATCTATCCAATTTGTTGGCTGGAGATTACGCACGCACTGCCCGGCAAGATCCGCCGACTAGACGGCAAAAACTTCCGCTATTCGCTGCTTTGCTTTGAACGCCAATGCGGAGAATCGCTGCCATCCAGAACCGGGCATTCCGCCCGCCAGAGAAATCCGATTATGGCCGACGTCGAATCCGCTGCCGCCAACACACCATCCAGTCTCCTGGATACGGTGCGGGAGAACTTCAATCGCCTGACACCCCGCCAGAAGCTGGCGGGCGCAGTTGCGATTGCCCTCTCCATTTCAATCTTTGTCGGCGTCTGGAGCTGGAGCAAGCAGCCTTCCTACGCCGTTCTGTTCTCAGGCCTGTCAGAAAAGGACGGTGGTGCGATCATTTCTGCGCTCCAGACGCAGAATGTCCCGTACAAGGTGGCCGACCGTACCGGTGCGATCCTCGTACCAACCCAGCAAGTGGGCGAGCTGCGCCTGCGCCTGGCAACCCAGGGACTGCCACGGGGGGGCAATGTCGGCTTCGAGCTGCTCGAAGATGAACGCCTCGGCATGTCGCAGTTTCACGAACAGGTGAACTATCAGCGCGCGCTCGAAGGTGAGCTCGGCCGCACGATCGGCACGCTTACGCAAGTCCAGAGCGCGCGGGTGCACCTTGCGATCCCGAAGCAGACTGCTTTCCTTCGCGACGAACAGAAGCCAACCGCTTCTGTCGTTGTCACACTTTATCCGGGGCGTGGGCTCGATCCGGGCCAGATTGCTGGCATCGTACATCTGGTTGCATCCAGCGTGCCGAAGCTCTCGACTGATGCCGTGAGCATCATCGATCACAACGGCAAGCTCCTCACCGAGAAGCCCGATCCGCTACGCATGGCGGGGCTCGACCCCGCACAGCTCGACTATGTGCACGAGATCGAGAGCCGCTATACAAAGCGGGTGAACGACATCCTCGAGCCCGTTGTGGGCAGCGGCAACCTGCGCGCCCAGGTGACGGCGGACGTCGACTTCGACCAACAGGAGCAAACGGCCGAGACCTATCGTCCGAATCCGTCGCCCGAGCAAGCGATCCGCAGCCAGCAGATCTCCGAAAATAACCAGACGAACAAGGGTCCGTCGGGTGTACCCGGTGCGCTGTCCAACCAGCCACCCGTCCCTGCGACGGCACCGATCACCACGCCTGCAGCGGGCGGGGGTGCCGGAGGTGCGGCGGATACGCCGCCGGTTAACACCAATCGTCACTCAACGACCAACTATGAACTCGACAAGACGATCGCGCACGTCAAGAAATCGGTTGGGCAGGTCAAGCGCCTTTCCGTCGCGGTCGTCGTGAACTACCGGATGGAAAAGGACAAGAAGGGCGAAGCCAAGCCGGTTCCGCTGTCGGAGACCGAACTCCAGCAGCTGACCAATCTGGTTCGCGAGGCCGTTGGCTACAACGAACAGCGCGGTGATACCGTCAATGTGGCCAATGCACCTTTCACCGAGGCGCCGAAGTCTGCCGAGGGCGAATCGTGGTGGAAGGACCCGGAGAGCCAGTCCCTCCTGCGTGAATTTGGTCGCTATGCGCTCTACCTCGTACTTGCCGCGCTCATCTGGCTCGCTGTGCTGCGCCCGCTGGTTCGCACCGTTGTGCCGCCTGCCCCGCCGGCACCTGTACCGGGCGATGGCGAAACGGCTGGCGAAGGCGTTGGCCCGGATGGAATGGGCGCAACGGGTGAACCCGGCTCGGGCGATTCCGACGAAGACAGCCTGTTGCCGCCGGAAGTTCGCATCGAAGAACTCGCACGTATGAGCTTCGAACGCAAGCTCGAAAAAGCCCGCGAGATCGCGGTCAAGAATCCCAAGGTCATCGCGACCATGTTGAAGGAATGGATGGGCTCCAATGGCTAAGGACGCATTCGACGAAGGCACAACCAAGGGTGCTGGCCTGCTGCTTGCCCTCGGCCCCAACGAGGCTGCCGAAGTGCTCAAGCACATGACGCCGCGCGAAGTGCAGAAGCTGGGCCTCGCGATGGCCAAGCTTCCGCCCCAAAGCCGTTCCGTCATCGAGTTGCTGATCAACGAAGTGGCGCTCTATGCGGCGAAGGCCACCTCGGTCCAGGCTGATGAGGAAGCCATCCGTACGATGCTGAACAAGGCGCTCGGAGATGAGCGTGCGGCCAACCTCATTTCGCGGGTGCTTCAGGGCTCGGATACAGCTGGCATCGAATCACTCAAGTGGCTGGATGCGCCGACCGCGGCGGATCTAATCAAGAACGAGCATCCGCAGATCATCGCGACGATTTTGGTCCACCTGGAATTCGATCAGGCGGGTGAAATCCTCAAGAACTTCACCGAACGCCTGCGCAATGATGTACTGCTGCGGGTCGCCACGCTCGATGGCGTTCAGCCTGCCGCATTGAAGGAGCTCAACGACGCCCTCACGCGTGTGCTCTCGGGTACCGTACAGCACAAGAAGACCGCGATGGGTGGTGTGCGGCACGCCGCGGAAATCCTTAACTTTGTCGGCAGCGCGGCGGAAAACCAGATCCTCGACAACGTACGCGAATACGATCCAGAGCTGGCCCAGAAGATCGTTGACGAGATGTTCGTCTTTGACAACCTGGTCGAATGTGACGATCGCGGTATCCAGACGATGCTGCGGGAAGTCCAGTCCGATACGCTCATCGTGGCGCTCAAGGGCTCGCAGGACGACGTGCGCGAGAAGATCTTCAAGAATATGTCGCAGCGCGCTGGCGAAATGTTGCGCGATGACCTTGAGGCGAAGGGACCCGTGCGCCTTTCGGAAGTCGAGGCCGCGCAGAAGGACATCCTCAAGATTGCTCGCCGTCTCGCAGAGGAAGGTCAGCTCGTCATCGGCGGCAAGGGTGACGATCAGGTGGTTGCCTGATCAATCATCATGGTCATCGAAACTAACGTCATCCGCGCCCATCAGGCTACCGGCGCATACGCGAAGGCGGATTTCATCTCATTCGACGTGCCGGAACCACAGGAACTGGTGGAACAGCAGCCTATCGCTCCAGTGGACCCGCTTGCGTTCGAGATCCCTGCCGGAACTCCGGATTCACCAGTCGAAGCTGCAGCGGAAACCGAAGCGATTCCTGCTACGGCCGACGCAATCAACGCTGACACGCACGAGCTTCGCTCCGGTGAGGACACCTACGTTAACCTCGAAGACATCCGCCTTCCCACTGCTGAAGAGATCGAAGGGATCCATCAGCAGGCACAGAAGGAAGGCTATGCAGCGGGCTATGAGGAAGGCAGTGCGCGCGGGCGCCTCGAAGCTGCGGAACTGCACAGCCTTGTAACGGAAATCGACGCGACGCTGTCCGCATTCGACAAGACCGTCGGTGAGGAAGTCCTGTCGCTGGCGCTCGAAGTCGCCCGTCTGGTCGTGCGCGACACCATCGCCACGCGGCCTGAGGTGGTGACGAGCGTCATTCGCGAGGCCCTGCTCCAGTCACCGATGACCGAGGCGCGGATTCATCTGAATCCGGAAGACATGGACCTTGCGCGCCAGTACCTGGGCGACCAGCTTGCACAAGCCGGGCAACGTTTGTTCGAGGACGCCACCGTCGAACGCGGCGGTTGCCGGATAGAAACTGCGGGCGCGCATATCGATGCCACGATCGCGACACGCTGGAAGCGCGTGACTGAGGCGCTTTCGTCCCAACAGTCGACATGGGAAAAGGAAGAGGCATGAGCTTCGTGCCGGGCGACAGCCTGCGGGCCTATTTGTCGGATTGCGAACGGATCGCAGGGGCGACCTCACCCTACGTAGTTGCCGGTCGCCTTACTCGGATCAATGGTCTGGTGATGGAAGCCTCGGGCCTCAAGTTGCCGCTTGGTTCTGGCTGTCGTGTGTTGATTCCTGGTGGTGGCTCGGTGGAAGCTGAAGTGGTGGGTTTCACCGGGGACAAGCTCTACATGATGCCGACCGACGACGTATTCGGCCTCGCGCCAGGAGCGATGGTTGTGCCGAACGATACCGTTCAGCCGCGGCCGGTTGTCGGAGAGCGCGTGGTGCCGCGACGGCGTGCGTCGGACCGCGCCAAGCACTTGCCTGTCGGGGACGAGTTACTGGGACGCGTCGTCGACGGCGCCGGTCGTCCGCTCGATGGTCTCGGTCCGCTCAACGCTGAGCATTCGCGCTCGTTGCAAAGCCGTCCGTTCAACCCGCTCGGGCGGGCACCGATCGATACTAGTCTCGACGTTGGCATCCGCGCGATCAACGCCATGCTGACGGTCGGCCGCGGTCAGCGGATGGGTTTGTTTGCAGGTTCGGGCGTCGGCAAGTCGGTGCTGATAGGCATGATGGCGCGCTATACCGAAGCCGAAGTGATCGTGGTAGGTCTCATTGGTGAACGGGGCCGCGAGGTGAAGGAATTCATTGAGCATAACCTAGGTGTCGAGGGGCGCGCACGCTCGGTCGTTGTCGCGGCGCCGGCCGACACCAGCCCTCTAATGCGCCTGCAGGGCGCTTCGTATGCAACAAGCATCGCCGAACACTTTCGCGACCAGGGTAAGCAGGTCCTACTCGTCATGGATTCGCTGACCCGCTATGCGATGGCGCAACGTGAGATTGCACTAGCGATTGGTGAACCGCCAGTGACCCGTGGCTATCCGCCGAGCGTGTTTGCCCGCCTGCCCGCGTTGGTGGAGCGCGCCGGCAACGGTCCGGAAGGTGGCGGCTCGATCACCGCGTTCTACACCGTGCTTGCCGAGGGTGACGACCAGCAGGACCCAATCGCGGACTCCGCGCGGGCAATTCTCGATGGCCATATCGTGCTTACCCGCGCACTGGCGGACGCCGGCCACTATCCCGCCATCGACATCGAGCAGTCGATTTCGCGCGCGATGCACAACCTGATCAAGCCACAGCACTTCGAACTCGTACGCAGGTTCAAGCAACTGTTCTCGCGCTATCAGCGCTCGCGCGATCTCATCGCGGTGGGTGCCTACCAACCAGGCGCCGAGCCGTTGCTCGACGAAGCGGTACGCATGTATCCGATGCTCGAACGATTCCTGCAGCAGCGTATCGACGAGCGTGCGGACTATGAAACGAGCCTCGGCGGGCTGTATCAACTATTTGGTGTCGAGCAATGAGATTCGTCGCAAGCGCCAAATTGTTGGTTTCCTCCGTTCCCAAAGTATTCCTAAATTGCCCGAATGCCTTCCGCCCTCGAAACACTCATCGAGCTATCGCAGACCCGCATGGACGATGCTGCCAAGGAGCTCGGCAAGGCATTGGCTTCGAGCAACGCACACGAGGAAAAGCTGCGCATGCTCGAGCACTATCGGAACGAGTATTGCTCACGCTTCCGCACGGCGCTCCAGGATGGCATCGGCCCCGATGCCTTGCGCAATTATTCCGATTTCCTTGCCCGCCTCGACGAAGCCATCCGCGAGCAGGGCCGTATTGTCGAGCATGCGCAGCTGCATGTAGCCGCCGGACGCCAGGCTTGGGTGGACGAGCGCAACCGCAAGATCGCCTTCGATACGCTGGCAATGCGACAGCAGCGGCTTGCGCAACATCGCCAGTTCAAGGCCGAGCAGCGCCTGACCGACGAACATTCGGCAAAACTCTTCCGCCGCGAACGCGACGAATAAGCCGGCGCATCAGGCGAACCGGCGTATGGCACGGGCCTTGCTCTTAGGTCCATACAGAAGCACCAGACACCGAGGAATCATCATGCCCGGACCCTCAAATCCGGTCGGCGCCCTGTCGCCGACGGCCGTCTCGAACTCCGCGCCCACACCACAGCAGGCTGCAGGACGTCAGTCGAACAGCCCATCGCCACAGCCGTTTGCGAAGGCGCTCGACAATCGAATCAAGCACCACCACGAGAAGCAACATCCGGCCACGAAGCCCGCCGAAGAATCCCAGGTAGCCGCCGACGCCGAAAAAAAGCTGATCGTCGACCCCGCGACGGCAAACCCTGCCGAGGCGGCGGCAATTGCCGCTGGCATGCTTGCCGCTAGCGTACCGGTGGTCGTCGAAGAAGAAATGGCGACCGTTCCGATCGGTGAAGCGCTTGAAGGCGAGGAAGGTGCGAAGCCAATCCTGGCGGTCGATACCGATGGCGAACGCGGCCAGCGAACTGATGTGCCTGTTGTGGCTCCAGGCGCAGCCCCACCTTCATCAGGCATGCCGGATCGACAGGACGCGCAGTCCGCGGCAGATCAATCCGGGAGACTGGCAGACACTGGTCGTGTTGCGACAAACGACCGCGACCTCGAGGCGGCGGTTGCAGGACCGCGTCTGCAGGACATTGCGAGCAGCAAAGAGATTGCCGGCGCGAAGGAAGCGGGATCAGCTATCCGCACGGCGAACCTGACGGCGAGCGCTGAAGCACAGCCTGCGGTACCGCAGTTCGCCGAACACCTGAGCGCCCGCATGGCGCCGGTTCACAAGGCTGATGCGCCGCAGTTCCAGGTCCCCACACCGGTCGGTCAGCGTGCCTGGGCCGAGGATATCGGCAACCGTATCGTCTGGATGGCAGGCAAGGAACTCGGGCGTGCGGAGCTGATCCTGACTCCGCCGCATCTGGGGCGCGTCGAGATCAGCCTTGCACTTCACGGTGATCAGGCAAGCGCGTCATTCGTTGCGGCTACTCCCGCCGCGCGCGAGGCGCTCGAACAGGCGTTACCCAAGTTACGCGAGCTGATGCTCGATGCTGGCATCGATCTGTCGCAAACCAATGTGAGCGCCAACAATACCGGACGTCAGGACACACCTGAGCAGCACTGGGGCGCGCGCCGATCATCAACCGGAGGCGATGCCGTTGGCGTAGACGGAGATGTGGTTGCAGGTTCGGCGCCGCTTCGCAGCGGAAACGGGCTAGTAGACACCTTTGCCTGAAATAGCCCAGTCGAATGGCCTCAGTTTGGGCCTTTGATGGCCGTTAATGACGCGATAATTTCAAGTAGGCGCCCATCCGAAAACGGTTGAACCGGCGCCTGCAGCTCCAAGGGGAATCAACATGGCGACCAAGCCCGCCGCAAATCCTGCCGAAGCCCGACCTGTCCAGAAGAGCAAGCTCATGCTCTTCGTGCTGATCGGTGTTGTCGTCCTTTTCGTCCTCGGCGCAGCCGGCGCCTGGTTCTTTATGTCCAAGAAGCATCACGACGCGGATGAGGAAGATGAAGCCGGTGCGGAGCCAACGGCGATGAAGGTGGACCCTTCGCAACCGCCCGTCTTTATTCCGATCGAACCGTTCACCGTGAACCTCCAGCCGGATGAGGGTGGAGAACAGTATCTCCAAGTCGTGCTCAACTTCAGGGCTGCGGACGCGAAACTGGGTGAGCAGCTCAAGCTCTATATGCCTGAGGTTCGCCACCATATCCTGATGCTGCTATCGTCAAAGAAGGCTTCCGAAATCAACAGTGTCGGTGGCCGGGAAGCGCTGGCGACCCAGATCTGTACCGAGTCGAACAAGGTGCTCAACAGTGATCTCGCACCGAAGAAGCGCGCCCCTAGCGGTTGTGGCGGGCCGATCGTTGCGGTCCTCTTCACCTCATTCATTGTCCAGTAACAGCTAACGGCGACAGAGCGCTCAAATGGGCCAGGACTTTCTCTCGCAGGAAGAGGTCGACGCGCTGCTTCGCGGCGTGCATGGCGATTCCGACGCACCGGCTGACGAAGCAAAGGAAGCCAACGGCGGAGTCCGCACATACGACCTTGCCACGCAGGAGCGCATTGTACGTGGGCGTATGCCCACGATGGAGCTCATCAACGAGCGCTTTGCACGCAACCTGCGCATCGGACTCTTCAACTACATGCATCGGAACGCAGAGATTTTGACAGGACCGATCCGCGTGCAGAAGTACAGCGAGTTCGTGCGCAACCTCGTGGTGCCGACCAACCTGAACCTGGTCTTCGCAAAGCCCTTGCGTGGGACGGGACTCATCGTCTTCGATCCGAACTTCGTATTCATCGTCGTCGACGCCATGTTTGGCGGCGACGGCCGCTTCCATACGCGGGTCGAGGGCCGTGATTTCACCGCTACTGAACAACGCATCATCCGCGCCCTGCTCGACGTCGTGTTCGCCGAACTGGAAAAGGCATGGGCGCCGGTATTCGCCCTTCAGTTCGAATACATTCGCTCGGAGATGAATCCGCAGTTCGCGAACATTGCGACGCCGAGTGAAATCGTGATCGGGACCACGTTCACGATCGAGTTCCCCGGCTCGTCGGCAGAGATGCACTTTTGCTTGCCCTATTCGACCGTCGAACCGATTCGTGACCTGCTGTACAGCCCGATGCAGTCTGATTTGCTTACGCAGGATCAGCGCTGGGTTGGCATGCTGTCCAAGCAGATCCAGTCAATTGAACTGGATTTCACGGTCGATCTTGCGGAAGCGAAAGTCTCACTGCGTGATGTCGTCCAGTTCAAGCCAGGCGACATCATTCCCCTCGACATCCCGGAGCTCATCACTGCTCATGTCGACGGTGTGCCTGCTTTTCGCGGCACCTACGGCACGATGAACGGGAATTACGCAGTCAAGGTGGACCATCTGGTTGCACCCGAAAATCCAGGAATGAACCTCATCTCGATGAAACTCGGAGGCCAGCAAGATGGCTGACTCGGAACAGCATAACGACCAGATTTCCGACGACGACTGGGCTGCAGCAATGCAAGAACAGACGTTAGTCGACTCGACCGGCAGGGGCGAAGCGCCGAGAGCGCCTTTCGAGGACTTCACCGGCACTCCAACAGGCAAAGTGCAGAATCTCAACGACTTTGACATGATCCTGGACATCCCGGTCCAGATCACAGTCGAGCTAGGCCGCACGAGGCTTTCGATCCGTCACCTGCTGCAGCTTGCCCACGGCTCGGTGGTTGAACTCGACGCGCTCGCTGGCGAACCGATGGATGTACTGGTTAACGGTACGCTGATCGCGCAGGGCGAAGTGGTGGTGGTCAACGACAAGTTCGGCATTCGCCTGACAGACATCATCACGCCGTCGGAGCGGATGCGGAAGGTGCGCGGGCTCTGCTGAGCCGCAGCGACACATTCCGCCAGATCACAGGCCGCTGCGTTCCAGTCGATTACGACGGGACCGGCGGCCGTCGCACTCACAACGGGGCCGGTGCAGCCCAACCTTTGTATCCAGCCGCGTGCTTGCGCAAACGTCCGTCGCGGGAGGCGACATCTCCTGCCACTTCGGCGCCCTCCCCCTGCTCTCGCCCAGGCTTTCTACGCAGCCCGAACAGCCATCAAGCGTTCTGATGCACCCATGGCGCGCCAACTCCAAGCTGTAGAACACCGGCAGTCTCACAGCGTTCGACAATCTCCTTGACCGAATCCTCGACGCCAATAGCAGGTATTTTCGCTGGCTGCCAACGTCGTTCAGCCCAATCCCCGAATGCCCTGTCGATTGCCTCAACGATTGTTTCGACATCCGTCGAGGCGGCGACGTAGCCGTGGCGCTCGGCGATCAAACGATCGAGTTCAGGGTTCAGGTGAATCGATGCAAGGATTGGGCGGCGGGCGTAGAAATATTCATACACCTTGGCGGGGATGTACTCCGCGCAGTCCGCTCCATCGCCATGGACCAGGAGGAGGCAATCCGAAAGCGCCATTTGCCGCAAAGTCGTGGCCCTATCCAGGCGACCCTTGAAGACGAAGAGCGCCTCCACCCCCAATTGCCTCGCGCAATCTCTGGCTGCGCTGTCGAGATTGCTTCCATAGAGATGGCATACGATGGCGCTGCGTCGATCCGGGCATCGTTCAAGAAATATGGAAACAGCCCGTACGAACGTACTCAGGCTTCGCGTATCGGACAGCGATCCGAAATGAGCAAATGTCATGACACTGCCACCCGCTTGGTATGCAGGTAACGAATCGGCGTTAATCGGAGAACTACCCGCCGGAACCGCGAATCCGCGCTCACCCAGTAAAGGATGCCTTCGCCGCGCACTTTCCAGAGCCCCCTCGGTAAACCACCATGCAAGATCGGAATGCTGACAAATCAGCGCTTCGATCCTGGCGATCCGTCGAACGTTGCGACCGCGAAGCTTTGTATTCGGCAGCAACATGGGATCGTGGATCTCTGCCAGCCAGGGCAGCCCAGTGATCCGCTTTAGCCAGTATGCGGCCCAGTGCGCCGAATAGGCGCCTCCCGTCGAATAGATTGCGCTGATCCGGTGGTACGCGATCAATCGATAGCCAACGATCACCGCACTAAGCGTCCACGATGCATGGCTTTGCAGGCCGAACAACAAGCGCTCGATGACGATGAAAGGTCCGAGCGCAATCGAGATCAGCAGTGTCGAGAGTCTGTACGCGACCCCTTTGCCGAGCTTCTCAGCCAGGACATGACGCAGATCGAAGCGGAGGCCGGAAGGACCAAACGGTAGAACTTGATAGTGCGGGAAGCGGATGTCCCGCTTGCCCATAATGCCGCTGACGACGACCGGTGTGATGCCACGCTCCATCAGAGCAGGAATTTTGTCGACGATGACCTGGCTCGCTGCACGTCCGTCCATGTTGAAGCAATGTGAGAGAACCAGCCAGGTTTCCCTCTTCGATGAATGCGATGCAGACGAAAGCAAAGCATCTGTCTGCATCGTGATTGCCCCCGCCAGAACGATGAAGAATGCCAGGAAGGCCGTTTGCATCGTGATGTTCAGCATGCAGTCGGCGATACCGTACGAGCCAAAACAGACGAGTGCGATGGCACCCATCGCTGCGGCCCGTCGTGTCTGCGGCCGTCCGGAGTGCCGGCGGCGCCAGAACAGCGCGAATGGAATCGCATAAAGAGCGAGCACCGCTATGCCCCCAGGCAACCCCATCTCGGTCAATGCGAAGAGCAGTTCATTGTGGGAATGCTTGTTTTCGGCGCTGGCCTTTGTGACGCTGCCTTCCGAGACAAATGCTGCTAGGGCTTTCGGAAACTCTCCCTTCCCAATGCCAAACCATGGATGTTCCGAAAATGTCCTGACCGAAGCCTTCCAGAGTTGTGCGCGTACGCCGATGGATGAATCCTCATTCTTATTCATCGTGGAGCCCAGTTCTTGCAGGCCAATCTCCACTCGATTGCCGATGCTTGTCGTAGTGACAGCAAACGCGATGAAAAGCGCTGAAAGGACTGCAGTGCCAATCATCGCCCGGCCCCGTCTGAGCCGAGTATTGAAAAGCAACCACACGCACGCAGCCAGAGGAAACGCAATCAACATGCCCCGAGATTGCGAGGCAACCGCGGCGCCGACGCCAGCCGCAAATCCAGTCAAACCAATGATCGATAGGGTGCGGCCCTTGTTGAATATGCCCTGCAACGATCCGAAGGCAAGCAGCAGGACCATGCAGGAAAACGGAATCGGGTTGATGAAATAGGTCGTGGCACGAAACTCCGGCTTCAAGATGCCGCCCGATACCCCCTCCAGCACTGCGAGCAGCGCAGTAACGGCGCCGACAACACAGCCCATCTGGAATGGTCTTTCAAGATCCACCTTGCTGTGCGGGAGGTATAGCAGGAGGGGGATGAGAAGCAGGAACCTTGATGCTGCGTCGAATTCTGCCCAAGGGACCGGATGCTCTACCAGGATGCGTATCAGCGTCACCAGTGGAAACAATCCGAGTCCCAGACATAGCCATAGACTTTCCTTCTCGATGCGTGGCCGTTCCCGGTAGAGCCCAACCAGCGATATCACCAGTAGCACTGCAAGGGCGGCTTCTGCGCCGCTTCGCACGGTCAGTAGCAAGGCTGGTACAAGGAAAACGGCCAGTTGTATGGCGATCGATATCGAAAGCTTGCTCTGGCGATGCGGCACGAGGGGATCCTGCATAACGATAGTTATCCATTGCCCGGGTGTTCTTCGACGCCGGGGTTGCCGATGGGAATTGTAATTTGGGGCACAGCTTATGCCCCGCATCCGGGCGATTCCTGCCAAGACGCAGCAAGACCCACTTTACGACGAATCACTCTGCTGAACGCAGAACAAGAACTCTTGATCAACCTTCAGCCCATGCAGGATATGGGATCGTCAACCAGATCAAGAGCGCCGTGCAAACTCGGCAACAAGGCAGCTTGATACGCAGGCAACATATAAATCTACAAGAATCCGGCAAAAGCCGTCAATTTTCCTGTAGGGATCAGCCGCGATCGTTCATCACGATTGTGTTCGAGGCACCGCGGAAAGCAGTACCACCTCCCGTTTCGGTGCATCTCCCTCCCCGCAAAAGAACGGGAAGACACGCTTTTGGTTGCTGTACGCAACCATTTTAATCTAGCATCTGAGCTCTCGAGCTCCTGCGATCCCCGATGCCTGCCGTCCGCACCGATTCCGAACTCTTGCAGCAAACGATCCTGTTCTATCTCATCGAACAGCGTCGCGCGCTTGCCGCACAGGCGCCGCTTACTCAGGCGCGAATGCTGTCGGTTCTCAGGCGCAACGGTCTGATGTCGCAGGTCGAGCTGGGACGCCGGATGGGGCTCGAGAAAAGCTGGATCAGTCGCACAGTCGACAGACTTGTGGATCAGGGCTGGGTGGTGCGCACCAAGAGTGGGCGGGACCGTCGAGCATTCGATTTAATGCTCACGGCACAAGGACAGGTTGAAGCCCGGAAACTGCAGGCCGAAGTGGAACGCCATGCCCACGATGTGCTTGATCGCCTCGACCCGCGCGCGCGCGCAACCGTCGTTGAGGCGATGCGGTTGCTCGGCGATGTACTCCAACACCCCTGCGTTCCGGATTCCCGCGATTGAGGACCCCAGCTCCCATGTCTACCACTCACGCCCGCACCTTCAAGGAATCGCTCTGGGCGATGATCGGCATCTGCCTTGTCATCATGCTCGTCGCTCTCGATTCCACTGTCGTCGGTACAGCGATGCCCCGCATCGTCGCGGAGCTGCAGGGTTATGCGCTCTACCCGTGGATTGCGTCGTCCTACCTCATGACCAACGCAGTGTTGATTCCAATCATCGGGCGGCTTGGCGACCTCTACGGCCGCAAGCCGTTCGTACTTGCATCGGTGGTGGTGTTTACGTTGGCCTCGGTACTGTGCGGCGCTTCGCAAACGATGATGCAACTCGTTCTGGCGCGGGCATTACAGGGTATCGGCGGTGGCATGCTTACTGGGGTAGCCTTCGCCAGCGTCACGGACCTCTTCCCAGACCGCATCCAGCGTGTGCGCTGGCAAGCCATGCTGTCCGCCACCTTTGGCATTGCGTCCGCCGTGGGCCCCGCGCTTGGCGGTTGGCTCACCGAGCACGTCGGTTGGCGGAGCGTTTTCTACATCAACGTGCCGGTCGCCCTGCTCGCGTTCCCGATGGTCTGGCGCTTCCTGCCGAAGATCGTGCACCACGAGGGTGATCGTTCAGTTGATTGGCTGGGCGCCGTGCTACTCGCACTCGGTATCGCCACGCTCATGCTCGGCACGGAAAAAGGTCAGTCCGACGGCTTTGGCAGCGTTTGGTTCATTGGCCTCATGGCTGCCGCCGTCGTTTTCGCGGTGTGTTTCGTGCGCCACCAATTCCACACCGATGCACCAGTTATGCCGATGCGGATATTCGCGCGCCCCGGCGTACGCCGGCTCACCGTGCTGGCAATGCTCACCGGGCTAGTCATGTTCGGCCTCATCTTCTACACCCCACTGATGCTGCAGGGGGCGTTCCGCATGTCGCCCAATACAGCCGGGGTGACGCTCACTCCGATGCTCGTCTGCATCACACTCGGCAGCATTGTCAACGGCCGGCTCATGACGCGTCTGAAGAATCCAGAACGGCTCATCAGCTACGGACTCGCCCTGCTCTTCGCCTGCACGATCATGCTGAGCTTCGTACATATGGGCACGCCGCGCTGGGTGCTGATGCTGATCTTTGGTCTGTGCGGGTTATCGCTTGGCTTCCAGTTGCCGAATCTGACATTACAGATGCAGGCCTGCGTCGAGCGGCACGATCTTGGGGCTGCCTCCGCGGTGGTGCAGACGATGCGGATGCTCGGCTCCATGCTCGGCACCAGCCTGGGGGCTGCGGCAGTGAATATCACCTATGCGCGCGAGGCCGCACAGGCGCTCGGCGAACAGGGCGTCACCGATCCGCGTGTAGCTGGGTTGCTCACTACGCCACAAGTGCTGATTCGCGAGCAGGACCACGAAGCGCTACTGAACCTGGCTACTACGTTGGGGTTCGATGCAACGCGCCTGCTGATCGAAATCGAACGTGCACTCGTAACCGGGGTCCACCACGTCTATCTGGGTTGTGCGGTGCTGGTGGTCATCTCCAGCATCTTGGCGTGGCACCTGCCACACTATGCGTTGCACAAACCGGACGTATCGCCCGCGCCCTCCAAGTAGAGGTCCGCTCACCGGGCTTGGCACCCGAACACTGGGTGAATCGGTACTCAGTGAAAACCCGTCATACCACTGAGGCTCCGTCGACCGACTGGTTCCGTTGCGCGGGGGCGACCTGGTATGGCGTACGCCGGAAACCTGGGGCGCCGAAAAGAAGGTGGTTTCCCTTGGTTATTGGGCTGGCGACGAAAGCGGCCCGCCGCCAAAATGGAATGGCCATTTCCAATGCGGATCCCGCAATGTCCATTCGACTCAAGCATGCGCCTGTCGCGTTCCTCGCGCTACTTCCTGCCGCTGTTCACGCGTCGGCGGCTGAAGCAGCTGGCAGCATCGTCACGATGATCCTCGGGCTTGTTATCGTGCTCGCCGCCTTCTACGGCCTTCTGCATCTGCTCAAGCGACTGCAGAGCCAAGGGGCGTCTGGCCAAGCGAAGCTCAACGTGATTGGTGCGGTGTCAGTCGGGCCGCGTGAGCGCGTGGTGCTGGTCGAGATTGGCGAGCGCGTACTCGTGCTCGGCGTTGCGCCCGGCCACGTTGGCACGCTTGATCATCTGCCGTCAGCAGCCGTGCCGCGCAATCCGTCGGTTACATCCGTTACACCCGATTTTGCGGCGAAGCTCGCACGTGCCATGAAGGGAACGCGCGATGCGAACCAGTAACCTGCTCCGCATGGGGGCGGCTTGCGCACTACTGGCCACAGCATCGGTCGCCTTTGCGCAGGGGCTGCCTGCCTTTGGCACCTCGCCCGCACCGGGCGGCGGCACCACCTACTCGATCCCCGTGCAGACGCTCGTGATGATGACGGCGCTCGTCTTCATCCCAGCCGCCGTGCTGATGATGACGAGCTTTACTCGCATCATCATTGTATTTTCGCTCCTGCGCTCGGCCATGGGCACGCAAAGCTCACCTCCGAATCAGGTCATGGTCGGACTCTCCCTCTTCCTCACCTTTTTCATCATGAGTCCGGTGATTGATCAGGTATACAACGAGGCCTACAAGCCGCTCGCCGAGAGCCAGATCAGTTTTGAAACCGCAATGGAACGCGCGGCAGTGCCGGTAAAGGCGTTCATGCTGCGTCAGATTCGTGAGCCAGACCTCTCGCTTTTCGCGAAGTTGGCAAAAACGCCGAAGGTCGAAAAGGCCGAAGATCTGCCGCTGCGCGTGATCGTGCCGGCTTTCGCCACCAGTGAAATCAAAACCGCATTCCAGATCGGCTTCATGGTCTTTCTGCCCTTCCTCATCATCGACATGGTTGTCGCCTCGGTGCTCATGTCCATGGGGATGATGATGATGTCGCCAGTAATCGTGGCGCTGCCTTTCAAGCTGATGCTGTTCGTCCTGGTCGACGGGTGGAACCTGCTGGTCGGTACGCTGGTGCGCAGCTTCGGATAGTTTCGTTCAAGGATTCCCCAACATGACCCCGACTACTGTCGTCGCCCTTGGCCGCGAAGCACTGATGGTGACCTTGATGATCGCCGCGCCCATGCTGATCACGGCGCTTCTCACTGGTCTCATCGTGAGCATCTTCCAAGCCGCCACCCAGATCAATGAAATGACGCTGACATTCGTTCCGAAAATCGTGATGATGTTTGTGGTCATGGTCGTCGCCGGACCGTGGATGCTGACCACGATCACAGACTACGTCCACAGGCTGTTCGAGGCGATTCCCGGCCTCATCGGCTAAGTCCGTCGCGCATGTTCAACGTCAGTTCGGCACAGCTCGAAATCTGGCTGGCGCTCTACGCCTACCCGGCGATCCGGGTGCTGGCCCTGCTTGCTGCCGTGCCGGTTTACAACAACGCAGCGCTGCCACGACGAGTGCGCCTCTTCACGGGACTTGCAATCGCCGGGGTGATCGCGGTTGCGTTGCCAGTCTCTCCCCAGGCGGCTTCGCCAGGCTCAGTCCTGACACTGGCCGGTATTGCGTGCGAAACCCTGATTGGGTATGCGATCGGGTTCTCGATTCGGGTTGTCTTTGCCGCCATAGATCTCGCGGGCGATCTGATCGGTCTACAGATGGGCCTTTCGTTCGCCCAGTTCTACGATCCGCAAGCCGCTGGGCAGACAACGGTACTCTCGCGCTTCCTCGGCCTGATTTCGACACTTTGCTTCCTCTCGATCAACGGCCATCTGCTGGTCATCGACGTCATTGGACGCAGTTTCGAATGGCTTCCGCCCGGCGGCACGCAGTTCGTTGCGGCAGGATTCCGCACGCTGGCGCAGACCGGCACAGTCCTCTACGCCACTGGCCTGATGATTGCACTGCCGCTCGTGACGGCGCTGCTCATCACCAACGTCGCCCTCGGCGTTCTAACGCGGGCCGCGCCCCAACTAAACCTGTTCGCGCTGGGCTTCCCGATCACCCTAGGGGTCGGTCTGGCGGGCCTGTACATCGTGCTGCCGCTGTTCGCACCGGCTTTCGAGAGTCTGTACGAGCGAGCGTTCGGAGCGGTGGATCTGTTCATTCGGGTTGCTGCCGGGCGATAGTTCTTGCCCCCGGTGTCAAGGGGGTATGGCCGGGACAAGGGAGAAAACTATATATATCCCTTGTAAGCGATTGATTTATTGAGTGCAAATTTCTTACGTTATGCGATTGAAGTCCCCGTGGGAACTTCGCTTGGTCTGCTCCTACCCGCTTCGACCGCTGAGGCGGTCGGCTTCAGGGGCAAGACTACACTTATCGAACTGTCCAGATTTGCCGGCCCACCTCTCTCCAGTGCGCCACGGCATGATCATCAATCGCCTTCTTCCGCCCCAGTGCCCGCCCCTCAGCCCTGGCGCGCACAATCCCGGCCATCTGGCGTGCTTTGATGTTGGAGCGTTCCAGTTCAGCAACGGCGGCAAGCATCGT
>JAVBUM010000094.1:0-46740 GCA_031555325.1 Niveibacterium sp.
GCTCAGAAAGTTCAACGCGTCATTTGTCGGACGTGAAGACCCTTCACTGCCGCATAGGCAGCTCAGAAAGTGACGGGTGCAAATTAGTTCTGGTTGATGGGCTTCACTGCCGCATAGGCAGCTCAGAAACGCGTCATCAATGTCGAGCTCGGCCCGCGCCTCTTCACTGCCGCATAGGCAGCTCAGAAATGAATCGGATTTCCATCAAAATCACTGCTGGTCTTCACTGCCGCATAGGCAGCTCAGAAAAGCACGAATGCCCCATTCGCACTGATCGCATCCTTCACTGCCGCATAGGCAGCTCAGAAAAAGGCGCTCGACGATATCGACGCGTACAAGGCCTTCACTGCCGCATAGGCAGCTCAGAAACGAACGCGGTCCTTCTTCGGTGCACGCAGAAACTTCACTGCCGCATAGGCAGCTCAGAAAGAACATTCAGGACATGCCGATCCACCACGACACTTCACTGCCGCATAGGCAGCTCAGAAATGACGCTTGTTGTGCTTGCCGAACCTTATGAACTTCACTGCCGCATAGGCAGCTCAGAAAAGGGGAATGAAATGATGGGATTTGCGTTTGGGCTTCGCTGCCGCATAGGCAGCTCAGAAAGCGCGCGGCCATCGCGTGCTGCTGGTCGATCTCTTCACTGCCGCATAGGCAGCTCAGAAAAGTTTCGCGAGCTTGAGCGGCGTCGGCCTTCACTTCACTGCCGCATAGGCAGCTCAGAAAGAGCGGGCCGGTAGCGGGACCGTCCGCCGCGCCTTCACTGCCGCATAGGCCGCTCAGAAATGGCGACAGCGAAACTTGGGGATCTGCAACAGCTTCACTGCCGCATAGGCAGCTCAGAAAAGCGCAAGCTGCTCGAAGAACAGCGCACAGCACTTCACTGCCGCGTAGGCGCCTCAGAACTCGGTTCAACGCTTCGCGGGCGGATACCCCGCGCTATTGAGCGCTGCGTCCCATTCGCCTGTCGAGTAGCCCTTGTAGGCGCGGCCACCGACGACCAGTGCGGGTACCTCGACCTGCTCGCCGCCTAGCACCTTCAGGGCGTCCGCGATTTGCTCATCTGACTCGACCACGATTTCACTGAAAGGTACGCCGCGACGGGCGAGGTATTGCTTCGCCATCGGGCAACCGGTGCACTTGGCGTCGGGCGTGGTGTAGAGCGTGACCGGGAAGGACTCGGCTGCCTTGCGTACGGCATAGGGCAACTTGTCGGTTTCGACCTGATTGGCGCGCATCGATTTTTGTTCCAGGCGTTTGACGCTGGGTGGCGGTGGCAGGTCGGAATAGACGGGGCGCCCGTTCTCGTCGATCCAGTGATAAACACCGTCAGCGAGTGCGTGTGTAGGGGGGCCGAGGATGGCAACCGAGACAAGGCAGGCGAGCAATTTCTTCATGGTCGGGGTTTTTCTCCGTATTATGGTGATGTCATTCCGTGGTGGCGAAGTAGTGCGTCGGGTTTTGGGGCTCTGCCACGGAACGCCGTGAATGATTCGAGCGCTGGACGAGATCCGCCGACGCCGAGGATTTCGTCCAGGAATCGCTCTCCGGTCATCCGGTCGACCACCGATCCGCGTTCGCGTGCGGCTTCTTCAAATGCTTCATAGGCGTCTGCGGAGAGTACTTCGGCCCAGTGGTAACTGAAGTAGCCTGCCGAGTAGCCGCCCGCAAAGATGTGGCTGAAACTGTGGGGGAAGCGTTGATATGCCGGGGGGATGATCACGGCTACCTCGCGGCGCACCGCATCGAGCAGGTTCATGACGTCGCCACCGGTTGGGTCGAAGTCGCTGTGCAGCAGCATGTCGAATAGCGCGAATTCGATCTGGCGCAGCATGCCCATGCCGGCGTGGAAGTTCTTCGCTGCGAGCACGCGGTCGAAAAGTTCGCGCGGGATCGATGCGCCGGTTTCCGAGTGCTCGGTCATGGCCGAGACGACTTCCCATTCCCAACAGAAGTTCTCCATGAACTGGCTCGGCAGTTCCACGGCGTCCCATTCGACGCCATTGATGCCGGACACCCCGGGCTCGACAACCCGTGTGAGCAGATGGTGCAGGCCGTGGCCGCACTCATGGAATAACGTCAGTACCTGCTGAAAACTGTAGTACGCGGGCTTGCCGGCGGCTGGTGGTGCGGCGTTGCAGACGAGATAGGCGATGGGTGTTTCATGGCCAAGCGCGGTTTCGCGCAGGCTGCGTGCTTCGTCCATCCAGGCGCCACCGCGTTTGGTGTCGCGCGCGTAAGGATCCAGATAGAACTGGCCGACGAGCGCACCGTTGCGTTTGATACGGAAGAAGCGTACGTCCTCGTGCCAGACCGGCGTGTTGTCGGGTTTGACTTCCAGTCCGTAGAGCTGTTCGATGAGGCTAAAGAGGCCCGCCAGCACTTTGTGTTCGGGGAAGTATTGACGCAGCGCCTCTTCCGAGAAGTCGTACCGTTTCTGGCGCAGTTTCTCGGCTGCGTAGCCGGTGTCCCACGGCTGGAGGTCGTCGATGGCAAGCTCGTTGCGGGCGAACTCGCGCAGTTCGGCAAGGTCGCGTTCGGCGGAGGGGCGGGCACGGGCGGCCAGATCGCGCAGGAAGGCGATCACCTGAGCGGGACTTTCGGCCATTTTCGGTACGAGCGAGATCTCGGCGTGGCTTCCGAAACCGAGCATCCGTGCGGCTTCTTGCCGCAGTTCCAGGATGTGGCGGATCACCGGGCCGTTGTCCCACTCGGGATGGCCGATCTCGGTTGAGAACTCTGATGCGCGCGTGGCGTTGGCGCGCCACAGGCGTTCGCGCAGACTGCGGTCGTCGGCCTGGCGCAGCACGGCCATCAGGCAGGGGCCTTGCAGCGTGAGCCGCCAGCCGTCGACGCCAGCCTTGTCTGCCGTAGCACGGGCGATCGCGATGTCGTCGGCAGCCATGCCCTTGAGCGCAGCGATGTCGGAGAAGTCCTCGTGCCAGGCATTGGTGGCGTCCAGCAGGTTTTCCGAGAACTTCGCCGAAAGCGCGGCCAGTTCTTCCTGGATTTGCTGGAAGCGGGGCTTTTGCACATCGGGCAGTTCGGCGCCAGACAGGCGGAAGTCGCGTACCGAGTCTTGCACGACCTTGCGCCTTGCACGTGGCCAGGTCGCAAAGTCCGTGCGTGCCTGAAGTGCCTTATAGCGGCCAAAAAGGTGTGCGTTCTGGCCCAGTTCGGCGTAGAAGCGAGTGATTTCAGGGAGTTGTGCGTTGTAGGCCTCGCGCCAGGGCGGGAGGTCCATGACCGAGTGCAGGTGGCGTACGACGCCCCAGGCTCGTGAAAGTCGATCGCCGATCTCGGCGAGCGGCATCGCAAAGGTGTCCCAATCGGGTTCGGCGGTGTCACGGGTCAGGCGGTCGACCACGGCACGACCTTCCGCGATCAAGGCGTTGATGGCGGGTGAAACGTGTTCAGGTTTGACGAGGTCGTAGCGCGGGGCGCCGGAAAAATCGAGCAAGGGATTCGTATTCATGTTCGGCTCGCACAAAAGTTTGGGTGCTATTGTGCCGAAAACCAGGGAAGTCATAACAGAAGGAGACTGCGGCATGGACAATGTGCAGCTTCAGCGGGATGCCCTGGCCGCCGAGATCGAGCGCGATCTTGCCAACGGACATCTAGATTTTCCGACCTTCCTGGAGGTGCCGATGCGCATCCAGCGTGTGCTTGAGCGGGAGAGCTTGAGCTTGGATGAGCTGGTTCCCCTGATCGAGATCGAGCCGGTCCTTTCGGCGCGCGTGGTGGGGCTTGCGAATTCGGCGCTGTATGCGGTGGGGCGACAGCCTGCGCGTGATCTTTACTCAGCGATTCTGCGAATTGGCATGTCGGCGGTGCGCTCGCTGGCGCTCGTGGTGTCCACCGCCCAGCTTGCGAGGGCTGAGCAGTTGGGTGCTGCTCGCGAGCTGGCGAGTGGGCTTTGGGAGCACTCAGTCGATGTAGCGTCGTGGTCGTATGCGCTGGCGACAAAGATGGGGAGCGTGAATCCGGAGCAGGCCATGCTTGCGGGAATGCTCCATGACATGGGGCAGTTTTTTCTCTTGGCGAAAGCCGCCGAATTTCCGGACCTGCTCGACCGCACGACCGAATTGTCGGATCTCATTCTTATGTGGCACAAGCCGGTGGGTCGGGCTGTGCTGCTGGCGCTCGGGGTGCCAGTCGACATACAGGATGCGATCGATGATCGTGAGATCTTCGGCGGTTCGTTCCCGCTTGCCGGGCTGGCCGACGTGCTCTTCATCGCGAATCTGGCGGCCGATTCCCCGAATCCGTTCAGCCTCGACCGTAATCCATCGCGCACGGGCTTGTTGAAGGCAGCTACGGTCGGTATCGACGAGGAAGAATTCAAACACATCACGACGGACGCAGCAGTTGAGCGCGACCGTGTGCGTGCCGTACTGCGCGGGTGACAGGAGGAGTCCAGGTGGCTGCTCCGCCTGGACTGTCGTAGTGGTTTGTTCAGTCGATCCTGATGAGGTCGCGGTAGGCGTGCCAAGTAGCGTGCCCGACAAGCGGCAGGGTGATGGCTAGGCCGACCATCCACGTGGCGAAGCCGATCGCGATCAACAGCACGATCAGCGCAGCCCACAGCACCATGGCACCGAGGTTGTGGCCGACTGCGCGCATGCTTGCGAGCATGGCGGTCACGATGTCGGTGTCGTGATCCATCATTAGCGGCAGTGCGATGGCCGTGAGGCTGTACAAGAGCACGGCGATAGCGCCCCCGATCACGACGTACGCGATGAGGAAGTGCAGATAGTTCCCGGAAGTCAGCACGTCACGATAGAAGTTCGCGACCGAAGGTAGATCGCCCGCGTAGAACAGTGCGAAGAGGATCGCTGAGATCCGTTCCCAGGAGATCATCGCTATGGCCAGGAAAAGACCGAAATAGAGCAATGAATCGCCATGGGTGAACAGCCCGCGCACGGATTCCATGAAGCTGCACGGAACGCCACGTTCATGACGACGCGATATCTCGTAGAGGCCGGCGGCTGCAAGCGGGCCGACTAGGAAGAATCCGGAGATGGCGGCGGTGAACAGGTACGGCTTGGTCGAAGCGTAGGAGAGGATCAGGTAGCCGATCACCGCAAAGGCGATACCCCAAGGCAGGCTGGCGGGCAGGTTGTCGCGCAAGTCCGATAACCCTCGCGACAACCAGACAAATGGCCGCCCCAACGGAACCGATTCGAAGTGGATGTGGCCGAGCGGATCTTCGTAACCGTGGTTGAGAGGTTCGTCCATGCTTGCCTCCATTGGGTCATGGGCACACGTCGTTTGATTGTAGAAAGCTGCTCTGAGTTTCGCGCGTGGCGTAGCGGGGTAGGTGGAGGCGGCTACCCAAACGCAGAACGCCCCTTGCGGGGCGTTCTGCGTGGTGAGGAGGGTAGGGTCAGCCGAGCTTCTTGCCGGTCAGCCGTTCGTAGGCTTCGACGTACTTGGCAGAGGTTTTTTCCAGCACATCGGCAGGCAGTTTCGGGCCAGGTGCCTGCTTGTTCCAGTCCAATGTTTCGAGATAGTCGCGCACGTATTGCTTGTCGAAGGATGCTGGGGAGATACCGACGCGGTAGCCGTCAACCGGCCAGAAACGCGAGGAGTCCGGCGTCAGCGCTTCGTCGATCAGATGCAGTGTGCCGGCTGCGTCAAGGCCAAACTCGAACTTCGTATCGGCAATGATGATGCCGCGCGTGGCTGCGTACTCGCTGGCCTCGGTATAGAGGCGGATCGCCGTGTCGCGTACTTTGGCGGCCAGTTCGGGCCCGATAAGTTTTTCGCACTGTGCGAAATCGATGTTCTCGTCGTGCGTGCCGAGCTCCGCCTTCGTCGAAGGGGTGAAGATCGGCTGCGGCAGCTTGGCCGCCTGCTGCAGGCCGGGGTCGAGGCGGATGCCGCAGACCGAACCCGTGGCGAGGTAATCCTTCCAGCCCCCGCCGATGATGTACCCGCGCACCACCGCCTCGATCGGCAACGGCTTGAGGCGCTTGACCACCAGTGCGCGGCCGCGGACCTGATCACGCTCGTTGGGGGCAACAACGGTTTCCGGATCGATGCCGGTGAGCTGGTTCGGGATTACGCCGGTGAGTCGGTCGAACCAGAAGTTTGCAAGCTCCGTCAGGACCTGTCCCTTGCGCGGGATGGGGTCGGGCAGTATGACGTCGAAGGCCGAGAGACGGTCGCTTGTGACAATCAACAGACGGTCGGCGTCGACCGCGTAGATGTCGCGCACCTTACCGCGTCCGAGCAAGGGGAGGCTGCGAATCGTCGATTCGTAAAGCGGCTGGGTCATGGCGTTGGGGTCCGGGAAAAAGTCCGAGATTATACGAGTCCGGGTTCGGCGGGTCGCGAGCACGGGACAATCCTCCGGCGGCTGTCTATAAGACAGACAGAGGGCTCTGGGGCTGGTAGGGGGAATCATGGAGGCGAAGGTCGTCCGATGGGTGGCCGGTATCGGTGCCGCAATCGTGGTTGCTGGCACCGTCGCCGTTGTGATGCGCTCGGAATGGGCCTCCTGGAACGGGACGCTGCTTGGCGATACGCGGCCTAATGCGAGTGCCGGGACATCGCCTCCCGTCGTGTTTGCGGAACAGCCCCCGAATGCGGGTATTCCCATGACTTCTGAACCTTCAAGCAGGACGTCACGCCAAGCGGCGGCTGCAGCAGAGGCGGTGGCAGAGGCTGAAGAGGCGGGCGCTCCACCGGCGCCCGGTGGAGGGGGCTCGCCGACGGCGGTGGCCAAGGTTGATCAGAAGAACCATGTAGCAAAAGAGGCGCGGGCAAAAAAGCGCCCACCCAAGCGGGAGGAAGAGCAGCTCGCGCCGGTTGTCGCATTGGGGGAGAAGCCCGGCCCGAGGAACCGTCAGTGGGAACCCGCTGAAGCGCGGTCGGTGCCAGCTGGCGTGTCCGAGCAGGAACTGGACCTTCTGCTGTCGAGCCATCCGCCGACCGCAGGACCTTCCAGAGCGTTGGATCGCTACCTCCAAGGGCTCCGCCTCGCGTCCTACGCGTTCAATACGCCGTCCCCGGTCCGTGTCGACGAGTCGTTTCAGGTTCATGCGGCGGTGTCGCCTGCGCTGGGCCAGCCGGAACTGCGCGCCCTTCTCGTGGAAAAGCTTGCGCGTCCCGGCGATGCCATTTCGTCGAGTGTGGTGCGCTATGCGCCGCAGATGAAGGCGACGCTCGATGGCGGGGGTGTTTTCGATGTTAGTGCGGCATCGGGCGGGAGCGATGTTCGCGAGCTTGGTCCGTCGCTTCACGCGGTGTGGACGTGGAATGTTTCGCCGCGTGAGCCGGGTAAATCACAGCCGCTGGTGCTGAGTTTCTATGTGATCCCGCCCGCTTCGGTTGCGCCGGGCCCGGTTCAGATCAAGGTGCTTCACCGGCGGATCGATGTGGATGTGACCTATCCTTGGCTTCTCGACCACTACTGGGACAGGTACTGGAAGTGGCTTGTCGGTGGTGCAGCAACGGTTGTTTCGGCGTGCTTTGCGTGGTGGTGGAGGCAGCGCTTTTCTGCACCGGCTGGACCGTAGACCGAGTCTGCTCGAGGGCGAGCGAGGGAGTTGGCCCAAGGAGGCGTTAAGCCATGTCCGTCATGCGGCCGATCGATCATTCGATCAGTTGCCGGATCACGGGGTCCTTGCGAGCGAGGTAGTGGATCGAGTGGATGCGACGGATCGTGCGTGTCTTGCCTCGGATGAGCAGGGTTTCGGTCGTGGCCAGGAGACCATCGCGAGCGATGCCTTCGAGCAGGTCCCCCTTGGTGATGCCGGTGACCGAGATGACCACGTTGTCCGAGCGTGCCATGTCCTCAAGCTTCAGCACGGTTCCGATGGCGATGCCCATTTTCTCGCAACGGGTGCGTTCTTCGGTCGCGAGCGTACGGTTCTCGGGTGTGTCGCCCTTGGCGATATCGCGCGGGATCAGGCGCGACTGCATGTCGCCGTCCATGGCGCGTACGACGGCAGCCGAGATCACGCCTTCGGGCGCGCCGCCGATGCAATAGAGCAGGTCGACTTCGTTGTCCGGCATGCAGGTCAGTACCGAGGCTGCGACATCTCCGTCGGGAATCGCGAAGACGCGGCAGCCGAGTCCCTGCATGAGGCGGATTGCGTCGTCGTGGCGAGGCTTGGCAAGAGTGATGATTGTGAGGCGGTCGAGCGGCTTGTCGAGTGCCGCGGCAACCGAACGCAGGTTGTCCGTAAGTGGCTGTCCGAGGTCCATCGCATTCTTGGCGGGGTTCCCGACAATCAGCTTTTCCATGTACATGTCGGGTGCGCGCATGAAGCAGCCCTTGTCGCCGGCCGCGAGTACGGCAAGCGCGTTGGCCTGACCCATGGCGGTCATGCGCGTGCCGTCGATGGGGTCGACCGCGATGTCGACAGGATCCCCGCCGATGCCAACGTGTTCGCCGATGTAGAGCATGGGCGCTTCATCGATTTCGCCCTCGCCGATGACGATCTCTCCGTCGATCTCGATTTCGTTGAGCACATGTCGCATGGCGGTTACAGCGGCGCCATCGGCGGCGTTCTTATTGCCGCGGCCCAACCATTTGTATCCGGCGAGTGCAGCCGCTTCCGTCACACGGGAAAACTCGATTGCGAGTTCACGTCTCATCGGAGGCTCCAGCCGTAGAAACAAAAAAGGGCGTATTCAACCGCCCCGCTTGCCCGCTGGAGGGGTGTCGGATCAGGTCACGATGAAGCGCAGTGGGTCGATGTCCCAGTTTGCTGGATCTTCGTGGCCGATGATGCGGTCACCACCGCCGAATCCGAACGGACGGGCGAGGTCGAGCAGATAGGGTTCGATATAGCTGCTTGTTTTGGTTGAGAACAGAACTTTTACCGTTGGCGTGAGCAGGCTGGTGTCGTTCTGTTCGACCACCACACCGAGCCGGCCGGACTCAAGCCGCACCAGCGTCCCAACCGGGTAGATCCCGACGCAGCGCATGAAGGCCTGCACCAGCGAAGGGTCGAAGTGGAATTTGCTCCATTCATAGAGCTTGCGCAGCGCATCGGTTGGAGGCATGCCCTTGTGGTAGCAGCGGTCGGAGGTGATTGCGTCGTAGACGTCGACGATGGCAGCCATCTTGGCCATTTGCGAAATCTGTGTGCCGTCGCTGCGCCCTGGGTAACCACTGCCGTCGATGCGCTCGTGGTGGTGCAGGGTGATGTCGAGCGGGATGTCACCAATGCCGGGCGTCTTCACGAGCACATTCCAGCCGTCGCGCGGATGCCGTTTGATGAGTTCGAACTCTTCTTCAGTCAATCGTCCGTGCTTGTTGAGCACGGAATCCGGCACCAAGGCCTTGCCGGTGTCATGCAGCAGGCCTCCAATGCCGGCTTCGTGCGTAGTCGTGGGATCGAACCCAAGTGCGCGGCAGAAGGCGATCAGCAGCGTCCCGACGCTGACCGAGTGCAGGAAGGTGTAGTCGTCCTTGCTCTTGATACGCAGTAGCGTCGCCAGCGCGCCGCCATGCCGCAGCACAGACTGCGAGATGTGCTGGACGACCGGTTCGACGCGTTCGAGCTCGACTGCCTTGCCAAGGCGAATGTCGCTCATCACGTCCCGGACAAGGCGCTGTGCTTGCTCGCGGATCTGCGTCGCGCGCTGCAATTCTGCCAGCAGTTCTACCCTTATCAGCGGCGGTGGTGCGCTCTCGGCGAGTGCTTGCATTTCGCGTTCGAGTTCTGCTTTGACCTGCTCGGCAGTTGGTGCGTCGGCAACGTCGATACCCTGTCGGGTGTCGATGTAGACCTCATGGATTCCAACGCTGCGAATTTTCTCAATCTGCGTGTCGCTTCGGATCTTGAAGCGGCTGCGCAGGAAGGGATGCTCCATCCAGCCGCAATCGAGGTCGTGAAGAAACATGCCCGGCCTGAGTTGCGAAGCGGGAATTTTCTTGATCGGGCTCATTGTGCGTGGCTATTCCTCTTCTCACGCTGCAAGTAACGGCCCGACAGGTCTGATCTGAAGTCTGAAAGGCATAATCGTTCGAAGGCGGGCGGGGGCCCGTGGAGAATCTGTATATGGACTTGCTGACCTTCGGTTGGGCGGCGGTGGCGCTGGCTGTCTTCGTCTGTGAGATGTTGCTGGGGACGGTCTATCTACTGGCCTGGACGGCAGGCCTTGCGGTGGGTGCCGTGTTCCAGTGGTTGACTGGCTCGTGGGCGATCGCGGCGGGCGTTGCGGCGTTTGTCACCCTGGCGGGCTCGTTTGTCGCACATCGCGTGCGGCGGGCCCGCATCGTGCGCCGCATGGACGATCCAGATGTAGGCGGCGAAGCCCGTCTTCTGCGACCGCTTGGTGCGGACCGCTGGCGTGTTTGGTTCCGTGGTACCGAATGGGATGCGCGAATCACCAATGGCACGGAACGGGCAGTGCCTGAGGCCGTGGCAAGGGTGTGCGGCCGCGAGGCCAATTTGCTGTTGCTTACGCTCAATTGACTCAAGGAGTTCTTATGGACTTGTCTTTCGGCTCGGCCTTTCTGCTTGGCCTGTTGGTCGTTGCGATCATTTTTGTTTCAAAGGCGATCATCGTCGTGCCGCAACAAAGAGCCTGCGTTGTCGAACGGCTTGGGCGCTACAGCGGCACGCTGGAAGCGGGACTGCATGTCGTTCTGCCGTTCATCGACCGCATTGCCTATCGGCTCACCCTCAAGGAAGTGCCCTACGACGTCGATCCGCAGGTCTGCATCACGCGCGACAACTCGCAGGTCAAGATCGACGGCATCCTTTATTACCAAGTGACGGATGCCCGGCTGGCCTCCTATGGCACCTCGAATTACGAGATCGCAATCGAACAGCTTGCTAAGACGACATTGCGGAGCGAGGCGGGCAAGCGTGACCTCGACAAGTTGCTTGAGGAGCGTTCTGCGATCAACCAAGCTGTGGTCGCTGCACTCGATGAGGCGTCCCCTGGCTGGGGCGTGAAGGTGCTGCGCTACGAGATCAAGGACATTGTTCCGCCCGAATCCGTACTCAAGGCGATGGAGAAGCAGATCACCGCCGAGCGTGAGAAGCGCGCCCTGATTGCCAAATCGGAAGGCGAGAAGGCGCAGGAGATCAACGTTGCTGAAGGTGATCGCGCTGCAGCCATTGCGCGCTCGCAGGGCGACAAGGAGGCAGCGATCAACCGTGCGCAGGGTGAGGCGCAATCGATCATGCTGGTGGCCAAGGCCAGTGCGGAGTCGATCCGCATGATTGCGCAAGCGATCGAGGCCGAAGGAGGTGAGCGCGCAGTCGCGCTCAAGGTGGCGGAACAGTATGTGGCGGCGTTTGGCAATATCGCCAAGCAAGGCAACACGGTGGTGGTGCCTGCGGACTTTGGTGACTTGGCGAGCCTGATCACCGGTGCGTTGGCGGTGATGCCGAAGAAAGCTGCGTGATCGCAGCGGGAAGGGGCGGCGGCGCGCGGCCCTTCCTGCCGACCTTGGCTGTGCTCGGCCACCTTTGGCCGCTTTGGAGGGCGGTGGGTACCAGGGCGATTGCACCTATATTGCATATCAATCGGAGCAATAGGAACGGCTCTGTGACAGGGTTCTTGTGAGCCGATTTCCGTCGACTGGCGCCCAAAGTCCAGCCTTTGCTAGCCTGGGTACCTAATTGAACACAGTCGTTACGCGCAGTAACGTCTCTCTAGTACTATGATTATTAGAGAATTTCTGAAAAGCGCTCATGACGTTCGGGTGCAATCGCCCTGCGGTGGGTACGGGTCGATCGTCTGATGCGATGTGAGGCTCGGGTGCTGGCTGATATAATCGCCAGCTGGAAGTCCGCTAGGCAGTCGCGGTGTCTTCGGGCAACCGAGGGCATCGAGGAAAGTCCGGGCCCCGCAGGGCAGGATGCCGGCTAACGGCCGGGCGCTATAAGCCGAAAGGCCCGAGGCGACGGAAAGTGCAACAGAGAGTAGACCGCCGATGGCCCCCCACGGGGATCAGGCAAGGGTGAAACGGTGGGGTAAGAGCCCACCGCGGACGTGGTGACACGGACGGCACGGTAAACCCCATCCGGGGCAAGGCCAAATAGGGGAGCGGTGATGCGGCCCGCAGAGCTCCCGGGTAGGCTGCTAGAGCGGCGCAGCAATGTGTTCGCCCAGAGGAATGACTGCCCCGTCTCCGCAAGGAGGCGCGACAGAACCCGGCTTATCGGCGGACTTCCAATTCCCGATCCTGGCGTTATAGGCGCACCCAGCGAGGCCTGCTCCACAATCGGAGGCGTCCCGTCTGTTTTCTGCTTGCCCCCATCATGGTGCTGAAATAGCATCCGCCGGTTATCCGCCTGTGTTGTGAGTCGGCTGCTGGGCCGACAATCGAAGGACCCTCAGCTTTTCTGCGGACTGGTTCGCGAAGTTGGCGCGGTGCGAACCACTTCCGGACGTTCTGCAACGTGCTTCGTCCAGCGTGGCGAAGGTCGTTTCCGTGCAAAGAGAAATCCCTCGTGAATACCCATCCGACGTATCGCTTTTTCCTTATTCCGTGTCTCGTGATGCTGTTCGTGTTGTCCGCTTGCAAGGACAACCAGCAGAGCCCGCCGCCGGGTACGGCGCAGGCTGCGCCGACTGCAAAACCCGCATTGTCGGTGGCGTCGGTGCGTGCCGAACGTGTCGACTGGCCGCTGAATCTTGCTGCGAATGGTTCCGTAAGTGCTTGGCAGGAGGCCGCAGTGGGACCGGAAGTAGGTGGGCTGCGCGTCACCGAGGTGCGGGTCAATGTCGGTGACGAGGTCAAGCGGGGCCAGCTGCTCGCCCAGCTGGCCGCTGAAACAGTCGAGGCAGATGTCGCACAGACGCGTGCGATGCTCGTCGAGGCGCAGGCAACGCTTCAGGAGGCGCGTGCAAACGCCGAGCGCTACCGCCAGTTGCGCAGCGCGGGCATGAGTAGTGCGCAGCAGTTAGTGCAATCGGAAACGGCGGAGAACACGGCACGAGCCCGTGTGGAGGCACAGAAGGCCAGGCTCAAGGCGGATGAGCTGCGACTCGCTCACACGCGTGTCATCGCATCAGATGACGGCGTTATATCCGCGCGTTCGGCCACGGTTGGTGCAGTAGTGCAGGGCGGTCAGGAACTTTTCCGGCTGATCCGTGGCGGGCGGCTCGAATGGCGTGCGGAGGTGACCGGTGCAGAGCTGTCCCGGATCAAGCCGGGCATGAAGGCGCGCCTCGCGTTACCCGATGGCAGCCGGATCGAGGGCAAGGTGCGCGTACTGGCGCCGACGATTGATCCGCAAACACGTAACGGACTGGTCTATGTCGATCTGCCACACGACGGGCGTGCCCGTGCTGGCATGTTTGCGCGCGGAGAGATCCAGCTTGGCAATGCGCCGGCCTTGAGCCTGCCGCAATCAGCAGTGCTGATGCGCGATGGATTCAGTTACGTCTTTGTGGTCGATGGCCAACAGGCGCGGCAAGTGAAGATCGCCACTGGGCGTCGAGAGGCTGAGCGTGTGGAGGTTGTCTCTGGACTGGATGAGAGCGCTAGCGTTGTCGAAAGCGGCGGTGCGTTTCTCGCCGATGGCGACATTGTGCGCGTGGTGCCGCAAGGTGCCTCGCAGGCCTCGAACTGAGGCGGTTGGCGAAAGCGGAATCACGTTATGAACGTCTCATCTTGGTCGATCCGCAATCCGATCCCGGCCATCCTGCTTTTTGTCCTTTTGACCTTTGCGGGGCTTGCGTCCTTCAAGGCGATGAAGGTCCAGAACTTCCCCGATGTCGACTTGCCCACCGTGATCGTCACGGCATCGCTTCCTGGCGCTGCGCCGGCGCAGATGGAAACCGATGTGGCGCGCAAGATCGAGAACTCGGTTGCCACGGTCCAGGGCGTTAAGCACATCTATACGAAGGTCCAGGACGGCACGGCCACGGTGACGGTCGAGTTCCGCCTCGAAAAGCCGACGCAGGAGGCGGTGGACGATGTGCGCGATGCCGTCACGCGGATTCGCGCTGATTTGCCAAGTGATTTGCGCGATCCAGTCATCTCCAAGATGAATCTGTCGGGCCTGCCGATCCTCACCTATACGGTGTCGTCTTCGCGCATGGATGACGAGGCGTTGTCGTGGTTTGTCGATCATGACGTCGCCAAGATGATGCTCAGCGTACGCGGCGTTGGGGCGGTGGCACGTGTTGGCGGGGTGACGCGGCAGATCAGTGTCGAGCTTGATCCGGCGGGTCTGCTTGCCCTCAATGCGACGGCAGCCGATATCTCGCGGCAGTTGCGTCAGATCCAGCAGGAGGCCTCGGGTGGCCGTGCGGACCTTGGCGGGGCCGAACAGTCGGTGCGTACGATCGGTACGGTGGTCTCGGCCGAAGAGCTTGCGCGGATGGAGATCGCCTTGTCCGACGGCCGCCGTGTGCGGCTCGATCAGGTTGCCAAGGTCAAGGATTCGGTCGCCGAGCAGCGCTCGGCAGCGTTGCTCAACGGCAAACCTGTAGTGGGTTTTGAGATTACACGCAGCCGTGGCGCGGGAGAGGTCGAGGTTGCCGATGGCGTGAAGGCTGCGCTCGAAACGCTGCGAGCCGAGCACCCAGACATCACGATCACCGAGGCGTTCAACTTTGTTGATCCGGTGGCGGAAAACTTCAACGGATCGATGAATCTACTGTACGAGGGGGCGGTGCTCGCTGTGCTTGTCGTGTGGCTCTTCCTGCGCGACTGGCGAGCGACCCTTGTTTCGGCCACTGCGCTGCCGCTGTCGATCCTGCCCGCCTTCCTCGGCATGCATCTGCTCGGCTTCACGATCAACATGGTGAGCCTGCTCTCGCTGTCGATCGTTGTCGGTATTCTCGTAGACGACGCGATCGTCGAGATCGAAAACATCATGCGCCACCTGCGCATGGGCAAGACGCCGTACCAGGCAGCCATGGAAGCGGCTGATGAGATCGGGTTGGCGGTGATTGCAACGACGTTCACCCTCATTGCTGTGTTTCTGCCGACTGCCTTCATGAGTGGTGTTGCAGGCAAGTTTTTCGTCCAGTTCGGCTGGACTGCGGCGATTGCCGTGTTTGCCTCACTTGTCGTGGCACGGCTGCTCACGCCGATGATGGCGGCTTACATCCTCAAGCCGCTCGTGTCTGGACACAGCGAGCCGCGCTGGCTTGGCATCTATCTGAAGTGGGCGCGGGCCTGCCTCCAGCATCGGTGGCTCACCGTACTTGGAGCGGGTGCATTCTTCATTGGGGCGTTGATGCTCGTGCCTTTGTTGCCGACGGGGTTTATTCCTCCAGATGATCTTTCGCAGACGCAGGTAAGCCTCGAACTGCCACCGGGCAGTACGTTTGGACAGACGCTTGCGATTGCCGAGCAAGCGCGTGCCATCGTGCAGAAGAACCCCCATGTGCGCTTGGTCTATACGGCGGTCGGTGGCGGATCCGCGGGCGGCGATCCGTTTGCGGGGCTCGGCGCGGCCGAAGTTCGCAAGGCGACCCTGACAATCAATCTGACGCCTCGTAATCAGCGGAAAGGCACCCGCAAGCAGATGATTGAGGGCGAACTGCGGCGGGGTCTTGAGGCACTGCCAGGGGCGCGCGTGAAAATTGGCCTTGGTGGGGCGAACGAGAAATACCTCTTGGTACTCGCTGGCGAGGACGGTGAGGCGCTTTCCCGCCATGCTGCAAAGGTCGAGCGTGAACTGCGCACGATCCCCGGCATCGGTAACATCACCTCGACCTCCAGTCTTGTGCGTCCAGAGCTCATCGTACGGCCCGATTTTGCACGCGCAGCGGACCTTGGCGTGACCTCGGCCGCTATCGCTGACACACTGCGCATCGCAACGGCGGGAGATTACGATCAGGGGCTTGCTAAGCTGAATTTGTCGCAGCGTCAGGTGCCGATTGTGGTGAAGCTGGCCGCCGCCGCACGGCAGGATCTCGATCTGGTGTCGAGGCTCACCGTGCCGGGAGCACATGGGCCGGTGATGCTCGGTAATGTGGCGACGCTGTCAATCAACAGCGGCCCCGCGCAGATCGACCGCTACGACCGCCAGCGCAATATCAATTTCGAGGTCGAACTCAATCAGCAGCCGCTCGGCGAAGTCGAACGGACCGCGCTTGCGCTGCCGAGCATCAAGAGCCTTCCTCCCGGAGTGTCTCAGACAACCATCGGTGATGCCGAAGCGATGGGTGAGCTGTTTGAGAGCTTCTCGCTCGCGATGCTTACGGGGGTGCTCTGCATCTATATCGTCCTGGTGCTGTTGTTCCATGACTTCGTGCAACCGGTGACGATCCTGAGCGCGCTGGTGCTTTCGGTGCCCGGAGCCTTTCTCGCGCTGTTCGTCACCCATACAGCGCTCTCCATGCCTTCGATGATCGGTCTCATCATGCTGATGGGCATCGCGACGAAGAACTCGATCCTGCTCGTTGAGTATGCGATCGTTGCGCGACGGGATCGCTGCTTGTCACGCTGGGATGCGTTGCTCGATGCCTGCCACAAGCGTGCGCGGCCGATCATCATGACAACGATCGCTATGGGCGCGGGCATGTTGCCGATCGCGATCGGACTAGGTGTCGATCCGAGCTTTCGCGCACCAATGGCGATCGTCGTAATTGGCGGGCTGATCACTTCAACGTTTCTCAGCCTGCTGGTGATTCCCGTCGTGTTTACCTTTGTCGATGACCTGATCGGCTGGGCTGGGAAGTGGTTCCGCGGCTTGCGTGGGCATGTTGGGCATCACGCCCCGACTGGCGTCGCGTCCGCGACCGAGCACAAGGAAGGTTCCTAGAGCCCGTCTCCATTTCCCGCCGAATCGCATGGCCCTTTCCTGTTGGGCTGCAGGGCATGGTCTGCTTCTTGGCAACGGTGATCCCCTTGTCAAGAAGCAGACCGCGGCACGTGGGACGGTGCGGGTAACCCTACGGCCCGGATGATTTGCACCCATCACCACGTCGGCGCACGTTACAAGGGAACGTCCTCTTTGCTTTCTCGCCGTGCCCTTCCACCGGCCGAATAGCGGGTAAATAAGAATGCTTGCTAATCTCGAACTCATTTAATTGAGGGTTTTTCTGTGCCTCTTTTCCTGTAAGGATATTGTTGCCCTAATGCGCTGATTTTCTTCCATTGGGTGCTTCATGTTGGTGGCGCCTTAAGCAGCTTCTTCACAAGCAAATCGACACACTTTTTTGTGTGGTCGCAGTTGTCCGAGGTATCTCCTTGTATTTGTTAGGGATTCTCCTTACGGATTGCTGACGGTCGACGGTAAGTCCTTGTGTTTCCAAAGAAAAATTGGCGATGTCGCGCTTGACCAGGCTGGCTGTTTTTTTCTAGAGTGGTGAAAAGTGGTAGAAAATGGGAAGAAGTGGGTAGTTGTTGCTTCAGATGGTTCAAGGTGGTCTGGCTGGCCAGTTCCCCAACATGGAAGGGGTTGTAATGTTTCAGGGCGCTGCAGCGCTGAGTCTCGATGCGAAGGGTCGCTTGGCGATTCCTGCGCGGCATCGTGACGCGCTCGCCGCCCTTTCCTCCGGGCAGCTCACGATCACCGCTCATCCGCATCGTTGTCTTCTTGTGTATCCGACTCCAGCCTGGGAGCCGATCCGCGAAAAAATTCTCGCGGCTTCCAGTTTCGACAAGAACGCTGCACGCCTGAAGCGCCTGCTCGTAGGCTTCGCGCGGGACGAAGACATGGATGCCGCCGGAAGGGTTCTGATTGCACCGGAGCTGCGGCAGTTCGCGGAGCTGGAGAAACAGGTCTGGCTTGTCGGGCAGGGATCGCATTTCGAGCTTTGGTCTGATGCTGGCTGGCAGAAGCAGCAGGAAGAGATTCTGGCAATGGGCGATGACCTGGAATTGCCGGAAGAGCTAGGGAATCTGTCGCTGTGAGTGCACTGCAGGCCCACGTGACCGTCCTCTTGGACGAGGCGGTCGATGCACTCGTCATTCAGCCGGGAGGGGTCTATGTCGATGGCACTTTCGGCCGCGGTGGACATAGCCGTGCCATCCTGGCCCGGCTGGGTCCGCAGGGTAGATTGATTGCGTTCGACCGTGATCCGGCCGCGATCAATGAAGGCCGGACGATTCAGGACACGCGTTTCACGCTGATCCACGAGCCCTTCTCTACGCTCGGGACAGTACTCGACAGGCTTGGTATTGCCGCACTGGACGGAATCTTGCTGGACCTCGGCGTGTCGTCGCCACAACTGGACGACGCCGAGCGGGGAATGAGTTTCCGCTTCGATGCACCGCTGGATATGCGGATGGATACGACGCGCGGGGAGACCGCGGCGGAATGGCTTGCACGAGCTTCCGTGCAGGAAATCGCAACGGTGGTGAGGGAATACGGTGAAGAACGGTTTGCTAATGCGGTTGCAAAGGCGGTTGTTGCTGCTCGGGCAGGGGGGGCTGTTACAACCACACGCCAACTTGCCGCGCTCGTGGAAAAGGCCGTCCGCACGCGCGAGCCGGGGCAGCACCCGGCGACGCGTACCTTCCAGGCTGTACGGATTTACATCAATCGCGAACTCGAGGAGCTTTCGCTGATCTTGCCGCAATGCGTTGCATACCTCTCTCCTGGTGGTCGTCTGGCAGTGATCTCGTTTCACTCCCTGGAGGACCGGATCGTCAAGAACGCACTGCGCGATGCCGCCCGACCGGTGGAGCCGCCGCGCGGCGTACCCGTACGAGCGAAGGATCTACCTCCGCCGTTGCTGAAACTCATCGGGAAACCTGTGCGTCCGTCGGAGTCCGAGGTTGCTGCGAACCCGCGTGCTCGCAGTGCCATCATGCGCGTGGCGGAGAAGGTCTGACGCAATGGTCCGACTGAATATGATCCTCGTCGTCCTGGTTGTTGCGAGCGCGTTAGGCGTGGTCGCGTCCCAGCATCAGGCACGCAAGCTCTTTACTGAGTTGGAGCGCGAGCAGGGCCATGCCCGTGCGCTTGAGATTGAGTGGGGGCAACTCCAGATCGAGCAAAGCACCTGGGCCAGCCATGCCCGGATCGAGAAGGCTGCGCGGGATCGCCTGAGGATGGCGCAACCGGGGCAGACCGTTGTGCTTGACGGAACCGCGCCCGTCCAATGAAGAAGAATTTCACCTTTAACCACAACCCGCTGCTCTCGGAGAAGCTTCCGGTGTGGCGGGCACGCTTTGTCCTGCTCCTGTTGCTCGCCGGATCGGCCGCGTTGGTGGCCCGTGCGGCGTGGCTACAAGGCGTGCGCAATGATTTCCTGCAGGCAAAGGGCGAATCGCGCTACGCACGCGTGATCGAACTCCCCGCAACTCGCGGGCGCATACTCGATCGTCATGGCGACGTGCTCGCTGTGTCGTCGCCAGTACGTTCGGTGTGGGCAATCCCGGAGGATGCGAAACTGTCTCCCACGCAGGTTCGCCAGCTGGGCCAGCTGTTGCAGATGAATGTTGGCGATCTGAATCGCAAGCTTTCGTCCGACCGGGACTTCGTCTACCTCAAGCGGCAACTGCCACCTAGCATCGACGATAAACTCGCCGCGCTGGGTCTCTCCGGTGTCCATTCCCAGACCGAATACCGCCGCTTCTACCCGGGCGGCGAGCTGACGGCACATGTCGTTGGTTTTACCGATGTCGATGATAAGGGCCAGGAGGGCATGGAGCTTGCCTTCGAAAAGGCGCTCATCGGTCGTCCGGGCAGTCGCCGGGTGATCAAGGATCGCCGCGGTCATGTTGTGGAGGACGTGGAGTCGATCAGAAAGCCCCAGGAAGGCCGTGAAATCACGCTTTCGCTCGATTCCAAGATTCAGTATCTCGCACACAGCGCGCTTAAGCAGGCTGTTACCGAGAACAAGGCGAAGGCCGGTGGCATTGTGGTGCTTGACGTGCGGACCGGTGAGATCCTCGCGCTCGCCAACAACCCCACATACAACCCGAACAACCGTGTTGGCCTGTCTGGGGCGCAGCTACGAAATCGTGCACTGACCGATGCGTTCGAGCCTGGCTCGATCATGAAGCCATTCACGGCAGCGATGGCGTTGGATTCGGGCCGTTTTCGGCCTGACACGATGATCAATTGTGCTCCAGGCCGCATGACCATCGGTACCGCCACAATTTCTGACGCGCACGCACAGGGATTGCTGACCGTCGCGCAGGTTATCCAGAAGTCCTCGAATATCGGATCGGCCAAGATGGCGCTGACGATGAAACCCGAGGAAATGTGGTCCAAGCTTGATGAGCTTGGGTTTGGATCCCCTGTCAAGCTAGGTTTTCCTGGGGAAACTGGCGGACGCTTGCGTCCGGCGCGGAACTGGCGACCGATCGAGCAGGCCACCATGGCTTACGGACATGGCATCTCGGTAAGCCTGATGCAGATCGCGCAGGCCTATCTCGTATTTGCGCGCGATGGCGATGAGATTCCTATCTCGCTTACGCGAGTTGGCAAGGCTCCACGCTCGCATCGCGTGTTTTCAGAAAAAACCGCACATGACGTGCGTTTGATGCTTGAGACGGTCACTCAGACCGGCGGTACGGCGACCCAGGCGCAGGTGCCTGGCTACCGTGTTGGTGGCAAGACGGGCACGGCGTACAAGCTCGAAAACGGCGTCTATGTGCGCAAGTACGTGTCGTCCTTCGTTGGTATCGGTCCGATCTCCGATCCACACCTGATTGTTGCCGTGATGATCGATGAGCCGAGCGCAGGTAAGCACTACGGTGGTTCAGTGGCGGCACCCGTATTTTCTCAGGTAATGGGTGGGGCGTTGCGTGCGCTCGGCGTACCGCCGGACGCACCGCTAGCTCCGCAGCAGGTGGCCAAGGGTCCGGCCGGTGCGGTTGGAAAGGAGTCGCTGTGACCACTCGTCATCAAGAGGTTAAGAAGCTTGTTGGCGCCCTGGAAGGTCTCGGCGTCAAAGCAAAGCATGTCACGGCGGACTCGCGTGCCGTGCGCATTGGCGATGTTTTCATTGCCTACCCGGGATTGCGCGGAGATGGTCGTCAGCATATTGGTGATGCCATCGCACGTGGTGCCACCGCAGTGCTGTGGGAACGCGAGGGCTACGCCTGGGATGACGCACATAAGGTCCCCAGCCTTGCTGTCGCTGGGCTTCAAGCCCTATCGGGCGACATTGCGTCACGGATCTATGGCGAGCCCTCCAGTCAGTTGCGTTTGATTGGTGTGACGGGCACGAATGGCAAAACATCGACGACGCAATGGATTGCGCGGGCTTATCAGAAGCTGCATCAGAAATGCGGTGTGATTGGTACGATCGGAGCGGGGTTTCCCGATCAGGCTCTCGTGGCGATTGCCAATACGACGCCGGATGCTGTGTTGCTACAGACCCTGCTGGGCGATTTCGTCAGTCAGGGAGCGAAGGCAGCCGCGATCGAGGTCTCCTCGATCGGTCTTGAACAGGGAAGGCTCGATGGAGCCGTGTTCGATACCGCCGTGTTTACTAATCTCACGCGCGATCATCTCGATTTCCATCATACGATGGATGCATATGCGCGGGCGAAGGCAAAGCTGTTCACATGGCCGAGCCTTCGTGCTGCCGTAGTGAATCTTGATGACGAACTTGGGCTGGAGCTTGCCCGGGATTGTGCCGAACGGTTGCCACTGACCATCGGCTACACGTTGGGTGAAAGTGTCGAGCACCAACCAGAAGGACTGCGCGTCCTCGCCGCGACGAACGTGCGTGGTACCTATACGGGCCAGAGCTTCGATGTGTTGTGGGCGGGTCGGCGCAATGAGCTTAATGTCCCTTTGGTCGGACGCTTCAATGTCGCCAACCTGCTTGCGGTGATCGGCGCGCTGCTCGCAGGCGGCATCCCATTTGATGCGGCGTGTGAGGCTGCCGAAAGCCTGAGCTCCCTGCCGGGAAGAATGCAACTCGTCGGCGGCGTGATGGAGCCGCTCGCGGTTATCGACTACGCCCATACTCCGGATGCGCTTGAGCAGGCGTTATCGGCGCTTCGGCCGACTGCAACCGGACGCCACGGCCAGTTGGTTTGCGTTTTTGGCTGCGGCGGCGATCGGGATCCGGGAAAGCGCCCGCTAATGGGGGCGATGGCAAGCCGGCTTGCCGATCGGGTGATCGTCACCAGTGACAACCCGCGTGGCGAAGATCCACGAGCGATCATCGCGCAGATCCTTGAAGGTGCCGGAGCCGGTGCGGCGACCGTCGAGGATCGCGCCAAGGCGATCGAGGATGTCATCCGTCATGCCGCACCGGACGATGTCATCCTGATTGCAGGCAAAGGCCACGAGTCATACCAGGAGATTGCGGGTGTCCGCCATCCGTTCCTGGATGCCGAGCATGCGCGAGCCGCATTGCGGTTGCGGGGAAAGAGCGAGGGCCGCTCATGATGCAATTGTCCGATGTGGCGCAGGCAACCGGCGGCCGGCAAGTGGGTGCCGACGTTCAGATCGAAGCGGTCGGGTCCGACACGCGCGTCTCGCTCTCTGGGCATCTGTTTGTCGCGCTGCGCGGAGATCGGTTCGACGGACACGATTATCTTGCTCAGGCGGTCGCAGCAGGTGCGGTGGCCGCGTTGGTCGATTCGCGTGATGGCGAACCTGCGCCGGATCTGCCGCTTCCGGTTGTCGTCGTCGACGATACGCGGCGCGCGCTCGGAAGGCTTGCTGCCTGGTGGCGCACCCGTTTTGATCTGCCATTGATCGGTGTGACCGGGAGCAACGGCAAGACCACCGTCAAGGAGATGTGCGCTGCGATCCTGCGCATGGATGCGCGCGCTGCAGGATGCGAGGACAACGCGATTCTCGCGACGCAAGGCAATCTCAATAATGACATTGGCATGCCGATGATGATACTGCGGCTAACGTCGCAGCACCGTGCTGCAGTGCTCGAAATGGGCATGAACCAACCGGGCGAGATCGGCTACCTCGCAAGCATCGCCCGGCCTACGGTGGCGCTCGTCAACAATGCACAGCGCGCGCATCTGGCAGGTATGGGCGGACTGGCCGAGGTGGCGGTCGAGAAGGGCGCGATCTACAGCGGGCTAGGGCCGAGTGGCGTTGCCGTGGTGAACGTAGACGATCCGCATGCGGATCATTGGGTCGCACTCAATACAGGCCGTACCGTAATCCGCTTCGGCCTTGACAAACCCGCCGACGTGTCCGCCCGCGTCACGAACCAGGGCCTCGGTAGTCTTGTCGGATTGCGCACGCCACAGGGCGAGCGCGAATTCCTGTTGCGAGTGCCGGGGCAGCACAACGTGCGCAACGCTTGCGCTGCGGCGGCGGCATGTCTCGCAGCGGGGGTTTCACTTGATCTGGTGGTGCTGGGCCTGTCCCAGTACGCGGGTACCAAGGGCCGCCTGCAGGTTCGCACCGCAGAGCGGGGTGCGACGCTGCTTGACGATACCTACAACGCAAATCCGGATTCGGTTCGTGCGGGTCTTGAAGTGCTGGCCATGACGCCTGGCCGCAAAGTGTTCGTGTTTGGTGACATGGGCGAGATCGGAGACCGAGCTGCGGAGTATCACGACGAAGTCGGTGGCTTTGCAAAAAGCCAGGGCATCGACATGTTGTTTGCATTTGGTGAGCACACCGCATTGGCCGCGCGCAATTTTGGCGAGGGCGGTGCGCATTTCGATAGCGTCGACACGCTGCTGACCGCGATTCGGTCCGAGCTTGGCCCGAACACGGTGGTGCTAGTGAAAGGTTCCCGATTCATGAAAATGGAACGCGTCACGGACGCGATCGCAGTAAAGGACTAAGGCAAGCGCAATGCTTCTCGAACTCGCGCTATGGCTAGGCAAGGACGTCCGCGCATTCAACGTGTTCGGCTATATCACGCTGCGTACGATGCTGGCGGCGCTCACCGCACTCGTCATCAGCTTTATCTTTGGGCCGGGTCTCATCCGCTGGCTGGCCGCGAAGAAGATCGGACAGGCTGTTCGCGACGATGGTCCGAAATCGCACCTCACCAAGGCCGGCACCCCGACCATGGGTGGTGCGCTGATCCTGATCGCGATAGGTGCCACCACGCTGCTATGGGGTGACCTGCACAATCGTTATGTCTGGGTCGTGCTTTTCGTGACGTTGGGCTTCGGCGCGGTCGGGTGGGTGGATGACTGGCGCAAGGTGGTGTATCGCGACCCGAAGGGGCTGGCTTCGCGCTGGAAGTACTTCTGGACGTCGGCTATTGCGGCCGCGGCGGCGATCTATCTCGGCCTCTCGGCAAATGAACCAGCACAGACCGAACTCATCGTGCCCTTCTTCAAGGCGGTCGCCTATCCTGTTGGGATAATCGGTTTCATCGTCTTGTCCTATTTTGTGATCAACGGAACGAGCCACGCAGTGAACCTGACCGATGGCCTCGACGGACTGGCAATCATGCCGACGGTAATGGTCTCGGGTGCGCTGGCGATCTTTGCCTACGTCGCGGGCCATGCAGGTTTCTCGAAGTACCTCGGCCTGCCATACATCGCAGGGGCTGGTGAGCTAGCGGTGTTCTGTGGCGCCATGTGTGGTGCAGGCCTGGGTTTTCTGTGGTTCAACGCTTACCCGGCTGACGTGTTCATGGGTGATGTTGGTGCACTGGCGCTTGGTGCCGCGATGGGCACGGTTGCCGTCATTGTGCGGCAGGAGATCGTTCTCTTCATCATGGGAGGGCTGTTCGTTGCTGAGGCGCTCTCGGTGATGGTGCAGGTTGCGTACTTCAAGTATTCCGGTGGCAAACGGATATTCCGTATGGCGCCGTTGCATCACCACTACGAACTCGGCGGATGGAAGGAAACGCAAGTTGTCGTGCGCTTCTGGATCATCACGCTGATGCTCGTGTTGTTTGGCCTGTCCACGCTGAAGCTGCGCTGAGCCATGGAACTCAAGGGTCGACTCGTTCTGGTGCTGGGGCTTGGGGAATCCGGGCTTGCTATCGCACGGTATCTCGTACGCGAAGGTGCGTGCGTACGTGTGGCGGATTCGCGCCTACAGCCGCCTGGTATGGCTGCCGTGCAGGCCCTGACGGGCGTCGAACTCATTTGTGGGCCGTTCGATGATGCGCTGCTTGATGCTGTCGATCTGCTCGCAATCAGCCCGGGCCTTTCGCTGCGGGAGCCGGTCGTTCGGGGGGCGATTGCGCGTGGCATCAAGGTTACCGGCGAAATCGAGCTCTTCGCTGCTGTGTTGAATCGAAGCGTACCGCGTCCGAAGGTTGTGGCGATCACGGGTACCAATGGCAAGACAACCACCACCACGCTGATGGGCGAGTTGTGCCGCGCCGCCGGCCTCGAGACCGCAGTGGCCGGCAATATCAGCCCAGCTGCGCTTGATGAATGGTTGCGCCGGTCTGATGCCAACCTGCCTGCGCAGGCTTGGGTGCTCGAACTGTCCAGCTTCCAGCTTGAAACGACCGAGTCGCTCGCCGCCGATGCCGCGACGGTACTCAACATTACCGATGATCACCTTGATCGCTATGACGATCTGGATGGATACGCCGATGCCAAGGCGCGGATCTTCGATGGTGCAGCAACTCAGGTCCTCAACCGCGCTGACGGACGTGTCATGGCGATGCGGCGTGGAGGGATGCATGTCCTCAGTTTCGGAATCGATCATCCCGTGACCTCCGAAGACTTTGGCGTGGTTGATGCGGATGGCCAACGCTGGCTCGCGCAAGGTGCCGTACGTTTGATGCCGCGTGGCGAGCTGCCGCTTGCCGGAGAACATAACGTTGCCAATGCACTGGCAGCGCTCGCTCTCGGTTCGGCCATTGGGCTGCCGATGGCCGCGATGCTCAATGGCCTGCGTCACTTCCGCGGTCTGCCGCACCGCGTCGAGAGAATCGCCATGCGCGATGATGGCGTCATATTCTATGACGATTCCAAGGGTACCAATGTCGGCGCCACGCTGGCTGCGCTCGAAGGCCTTGGCCAGCGCGTCGTGCTGATCGCGGGCGGCGATGGAAAAGGGCAGGACTTCTCGCCACTGTCCCAAGCATTCGCGCAACATGCGCGCGCAGCAATTCTGATCGGCCGGGACGCACAACGCCTCGCTGATGCCGTGGCTGACAGTGGCACTGAACTCGTTTTTTCCGCTGATCTGCCGGCGGCCGTTGTAGAAGCCAACGCGCGTGCGCAGGCGGGTGACGCCGTGCTGCTTTCCCCGGCTTGCGCCAGTCTGGATATGTTCCGCAACTACGCCCATCGCGCCCAGGTTTTCTGCGACGCCGTGTGGCAGCTTCCTGGAGTGAAGCGGGCATGAGTTGGCTCGATCGTCTCTCCGGCCTGGTTGCTCGTACCCCGTCGTTGCCGATGGGGCACCACGCCGCGAGCCGCGCCGTTGGGCGTTTGACGGCGGCAAAGCAGACCCCGCGTGAACTTGACCCCGCATTGATTTGGTCTTCTGCGGCCCTTCTGTTGTTTGGCGTTGTGATGGTGTTCTCGGCTTCAATTGCGACTGCAGAAGGCAACCGGTTTACGAACTTCCAATCGAGCTACTTCCTGGTGCGCCACGTCGTCTTCCTGACGATCAGCGTGATCTCTGCCGCGGTTGCGTTCCGCGTGCCGACAAGCCAACTGCAGAAGTTCGCGCCGTATTGTTTCGCGATGGGGATTGCTTTGCTCATTGCAGTGCTGATTCCGCATGTGGGGCGAGAGGTCAATGGCGCGCGCCGCTGGATAGGCTTTGGTGTTGCCAACTTGCAGCCGTCCGAGCTCATGAAGCTTGCGGTTTCTCTTTATGCGGCTGACTACACGGTGCGCAAGCTCAACGACATGAAGAGCCTGCGCCGCGGCTTTCTTCCGATGGCCGGGATGATCGTGCTCGTTGGCTGGCTTCTGCTGCGCGAACCTGACTTCGGCGCATTGGTGGTGATTTCCGCGATTGCTTTCGGCGTGCTGTTCCTGGGTGGGATCAACGCGCGGATCTTCGTGCTGCTGATTCTCGTCGCGGTGGTCGGATTCGTAATGCTGATTTGGCTCTCGCCCTATCGCCGAGAACGTGTGCTTGGCTTCATGGATCCGTGGCAAGACGCCTTTGGCAAGGGTTATCAGCTTTCGCATGCACTCATCGCCTTTGGTCGTGGAGAGTGGACCGGCGTCGGACTTGGGGCGAGCATCGAGAAACTTTTCTATCTACCAGAAGCCCATACCGACTTTCTGCTTGCGGTGATTGCCGAGGAGCTTGGCTTCGTCGGCGTCGTTACCGTGGTCGTCCTGTTTGCGATCCTTGTCCAGCGCTGCTTCGCGATCGGTCGTCAGGCCCATGCGCTCGAACGCCACTTCGCCGGTTTGGTCGCACAGGGCGTCGGCATTTGGCTGGGTGTGCAGTCGTTCATCAACATGGGCGTGAACATGGGGCTCCTGCCGACCAAGGGACTCACGTTGCCACTCATGAGCTTTGGCGGATCCGGGATTTTGGCCAATTGCGTGTCGCTTGCGATCCTGCTACGCATCGACTGGGAGAATCGCCAACTGATGCGGGGAGGGCGCGCATGAACGCTCGCACCGATTCGATGTCGCGCACGCTCATGGTGATGGCTGGCGGCACGGGGGGGCACATCTTTCCGGGGCTCGCGATCGCCCGTGCGATGCAGGACCGCGGCTGGAATGTCCGCTGGCTTGGCACGGCGCATGGAATGGAAGGCGAGCTCGTACCGCGGTATGGCTTCAAGCTCGACACCATTGCGTTCGCAGGCCTACGCGGTAAAGGTGTCGGTCACGCAATTTCTGGTATTGGCGCGTTCTTTCGCAGTCTCTTCCGCGTGCGCGGTCTGTTGCGCGAGGCTAATGCCGATGTCGTTCTGGGTATGGGAGGGTATGTGACCGTGCCGGGCGGCATCGTCGCGGGGCTGATGCATCGGCCATTGGCGCTCATCAATGCGGATGCGGCGCCGCTACTTTCCAACCGCCTGCTTGCGCCATTCGCGCGTCGCGTGCTGTTTGGTTTCGATGGCGACTTCGGAGCGCTTGCCACCAAGGCTGTGGTGACAGGCAATCCCGTCCGGCGAGAGATTTGCGAATTGTCCGAACCAACCAAACGCTATGCGGGGCGTAGCGGCCCGCTGCGGGTATTGGTTGTTGGTGGAAGCCTTGGCGCGCGCGCGCTCAACCAGGCGCTGCCGCTCGCGCTCGCACGACTTGCTGCAGGGCAGAGGCCGTTCGTGACGCATCAGTCAGGCAAGGCGAATATCGAAGCCCTGCGCGCCGCTTACGCTCAAGCTGGTATTGAAGCGGAACTCCTGCCATTCATTGAGGATATGCCTGAGCGGCTCGCAACTGCCGACGTGGTCATCTGCCGCGCCGGTGCGATTACTGCCGCTGAACTCACCGCTGCAGGGGTTGCTAGCGTGTTGGTGCCGCTGGTCGTGTCGACCACTTCGCATCAGCGTGACAACGCTGAACTGCTTGCGCGTGAAGGCGCGGCAATCCATCTGCCACAGGCCGAACTGGGCGCCGAGTCGCTGGCGCGCTGCCTCGCTGGCTTGACGCGCGAACGGTGTCTGGAAATGGCCGAAGCTGCACGCAGACTGGGGCGACGCAACGCGACTGAAGAAATCGTCGGCATTATCGAGTCGCTCGCAGCCGAAAGGAGCGCGTGATGATCAGATCATGCACGAACTCAGAATGTTTCTCTTGTGCAGCGCGATACACTGACAAGTTTTTCGCACCGGTTGTGAACACATGAAACACAAGATCAAGCGCATCCATTTCGTCGGAATCGGCGGTGCCGGCATGAGCGCGATCGCAGAGGTGCTCGCAGGGCAGGGCTATGCCGTGAGCGGCTCCGACCTTGCCGAGACGGCGACCACGCGCCGGCTTGCGGGCCTTGGTATTCGCGTTGTCCAGGGGCATGCGGCCGAGAACGTCGCCGATGCTGATGCAATCGTCACTTCCACGGCTGTGCAGCGTGACAATCCCGAGGTGATTGCCGCGCGCGCGCGGCAGATTCCGGTTGTGCCTCGCGCGCTGATGCTCGGTGAATTGATGCGGCTCAAGCAAGGCATTGCGATCGCCGGCACTCATGGCAAGACGACCACGACCAGTCTTGTGACCAGCGTGTTGATCGAAGGTGGGATGGATCCGACCTTCGTCATCGGCGGACGGCTCAATGCGGTGGGCGCGAACTCGCGCGTCGGCAGCGGGGACTTTCTCGTCGCGGAGGCGGATGAATCGGACGCCTCCTTCCTGATGCTCTCGCCTGTGATCTCAGTTGTCACCAATATCGACGCTGACCACATGGAGACTTATGGTCATGATTTCGCGCGGCTCAAGCACGCTTTCATCGACTTTCTGAACCGACTTGCGTTCTACGGTGTAGCGGTACTTTGCGTGGACGATCCGAATGTGCGCGAGATCATGCCGTTCGTATCGAAGCAAATCATCAGCTACGGCCTGCATCCGACTGCCGAAGTTCGCGCCGAGAACATCCGCGCGGAGGAAGGTCGTATGCACTTTGACGTCGTGCGCGACAACGGCAGCTTCTCGCGCTTTCCGGTGATGCTGAATTTGCCGGGAATGCACAACGTGCTCAATGCACTGGCCACGGTTGCCGTCGCGAGCGAAGTCGGCGTGTCCGACGAGGCCATTGCGCGCGGACTCGCAAATTTCGGTGGCGTGGGTCGGCGCTTCCAGCGCTATGGAGAAGTGGCGCTGGGAGCGGGCGGTCGCTTCACACTGATCGATGACTACGGTCATCACCCAGTCGAAATGGCTGCCACGCTTGCTGCGGCCCGTGGCGCTTTCCCGGATCGCAGATTGGTGCTCGCGTTTCAGCCGCACCGTTTCACTCGCACACGCGACTGTTTCGAGGATTTCGTCCGTGTGCTCGGGTCGGTGGATGTACTGCTGCTTGGCGATGTGTACGCGGCTGGGGAGCAGCCGATCGTCGCAGCAGACGGACGTTCGCTTGCGCGCGCAATCCGCGTGGCCGGAAAGGTGGAGCCTATGTTTGTCGAGGACGTTGGTGAGATGCCGGAACGGATCATGGAAGTCGCTCGCGATGGCGACGTGGTCATCACAATGGGGGCAGGCTCGATTGGCGCCGTGCCCGGCAAACTGGTGCAGGCCTGAAGAATGAGTGACGTGAAAGAGCTCGGTAAGGTTGCGGTGCTGATGGGCGGCGATTCTGCCGAACGCGAGATCTCGCTGATTTCGGGTAAGGCCGTGCTTGGCGCACTGCAGTCGAAGGGCGTCGATGCACACGCGTTCGATCCGGCTGAACGATCCCTGTGGGATCTGCGCAAGGAGGGCTTTGATCGTGCGTTTGTGATCCTGCATGGGCGTGGCGGTGAGGATGGCACGCTCCAGGGCGCTCTCGAAACGCTTGGCGTGCCCTACAGCGGAAGTGGTGTTATGGCCTCCGCACTTGCGATGGACAAGTGGCGCACCAAACTCGTCTGGCTCGCCGCAGATGTTCCTACGCCGCGGTATTGCCTGCTGACGCCACAGACTGATTTCCCATCTGTCATTGCTGAACTTGGCCTGCCTCTGATCGTGAAGCCCGCGCGTGAAGGGTCGTCGATCGGCGTGACCAAGGTAACGACGGCAGAAGAACTCGGCGCTGCATTCAAACTGGCTTGGCAGCTTGACCCGCTTGTCATTGCCGAGGAATTTGTTGCTGGCCAGGAATTGACCGCTGCTGTTCTTTTCGACAAAGCACTGCCGCTAGTGCGGATCGAGGCACCCGAAGGCAACTACGACTACCAGAACAAGTACTTTACGGACGCGGTTCACTACCACTGCCCAGCGGGTATCCCTTCGGCCACCGAGGACGCGATCCGCGAGGAGGCACTGCGCGCGTTTCAGGTACTCGGCTGCCGCGGCTGGGCGCGTGCCGACGTCATTCTTCGCGACAATGGCACGTTCGCCTTCCTCGAGATGAACACAGCGCCTGGCATGACATCGCACTCGCTCGTGCCGATAGCAGCACATGCCGCGGGCATCACATTCGAAGACCTCTGCATTGACATCTTGAAAGGTGCAAGCCTTGGTTGAGCACCAGCCAGCCTTCGGTCGCACGACTCCTTTGCGTCCTCGAGGCTCGGAGGAGGGGAGCGGCTTTTGGCATCGCCCGGAGTGGATGAATCTGCTCGCGAACGTGCTGTTGCTGGCAGCTTCGATTGCGCTCGGCTGGGCGGTGATGAAAGTGCTGTTTGCACTGCCGTTCTTTGGTTTTCGGGAAGTGTTGATCGTTTCGCCGCTGTCGCAGGTCACCACCGCGCAGCTTGAGTACGCCGCGCGCTCTTCGTTGCGGGGCAACTTCTTCGATGTGAAGCTTGACGATACGCGTGCAGCCTTCGAAAAGCTGCCCTGGGTGCGCCACGCGGAAGTCCGCCGCATCTGGCCGGGGACGCTCGAGGTCAAGCTTGAGGAGCATGTAGCGGTTGCGTATTGGAAATCCAACGACAACGGCGACATGCGTCTCGTTAACCAGTACGGCGAGGTTTTTACCGCGGCGAGTAATGCCGCGATGCCAGTGTTCGCAGGTCCGGACGGTAGTGCGCCGACGGTGCTCGAACGCTACAAGCAGTTCTCACAGGAAATTGCCCCGCTCAAGGTACGTGTCGCGCAAGTCGCATTGTCACAGCGGGAAGCATGGCAACTGCATCTGTCCGATGGACTCACCGTAGAACTCGGCCGCGATCAGGCGCAGGTACCCATCGCCGAACGTCTTACCCGCTTTGTCACGGCGTGGCCCGAGGCACGGGGCAAGCTATCGCGCGCCGCAGTGGTGGCGGATCTTCGATATCCCAGTGGATTTGCGGTGCGCGCAGCCGATGCGCCTGCATCTGGTAAAGGCAAGCAATGAGCAAGGAATACAAGGACCTGATCGTCGGGCTCGACATCGGTACTTCGAAGATTACGGCCCTCGTAGGCGAATTGCGGTCCGACGGTCGGTTCGAGATCGTTGGCGCTGCGTCGCAGCCGTCCAGCGGGTTGCGCAAGGGTGTAGTGGTGAATATCGAGGCCACGGTCGACGCGATTTCGCGCGTTGTCCAGGAAGTCGAACTGATGGCCAGTTGCAAGATCCGCGACGTCTACACCGGTATCGCGGGTAGTCACATCCGCAGTTTTAACAGCAACGGAATGGTTGCGATCAAGGACAAAGAGGTAACGCCGCTTGACGTTGAACGCGTTATCGACGTCGCTCGAGCGATGCCGATTCCTGCGGACCAGCAGATCCTCCACATACTGACGCAGGAATTCATCATTGACGGTCAGGATGGCGTACGCGAGCCGATTGGCATGAGCGGGGTGAAGCTCGAGGTCAAGGTGCACATCATCACCGGTGCAGTCTCCGCCGCGCAGAATCTCATCAAGTGCGTACGTCGTTGTGGGCTCGAAGTGGCCGATCTCGTTTTGCAGCCACTTGCATCGAGCTTTGCAACGCTCTCGGAGGACGAGAAGGAGCTAGGCGTCTGCCTTGTCGATATCGGCGGGGGGACCACTGACATTGCGGTGTTCACTCAGGGCGCAATTCGACACACCGCGGTTATTCCTGTTGCCGGAGACCAAGTCACCAACGACATTGCGATGGCACTTCGTACACCGACAGCGGAAGCGGAGGACATCAAGATCCGTCACGGCGTGGCGATGCCTACCCTGGTTGACCCTGAAGCCATGATTGATGTGCCGAGCGTTGGTGAGCGCGCTGCGCGCAAACTCACGCGCCAAGCATTGGCGGACGTGATTGAACCGCGGGTGTCGGAGCTTTTTGAACTCGTGCAGGGTGAATTGCGGCGTAGCGGATATGAAGAGTTGTTGTCGTCAGGTCTTGTGTTGACCGGCGGCTCTGCGGTGCTTGCAGGTGTGGTCGAGCTTGGCGAAGAGATTTTTCATGTGCCGGTTCGTATAGGCATTCCAAATTACGAAGGCAGCCTTTCGGACATGGTTTGTCATCCGCAATACGCTAATGCAATGGGCTTGCTTTTCGAAGGCGCAGCACAGCGCAGACGTGGCTTGCAGGCGCGAGAAACGCGCAATGTGAAGCAAAGCTTTCAGCGAGTGATGGCTTGGCTCCAAAGGAATTTCTGAAGTAAGAAGCAAGGAATCTACGGGCGTCGAAATGCCTTGTGGCACGACGTCAATATTTAGTCTTAGAATTGCGCGGGCGTACTATATTTAGGCGGCGTGTCCCCTTGCACGACGCTAAGGACGCCAGGCCGAACCAGGAGGCGATACAGATGTTCGAGATCAGAGAAAAAGAAGCGACTGGTACTGTGATCAAGGTGGTCGGTGTCGGTGGTGCCGGAGGCAATGCGATCGATCACATGATCCGTGAGGGCGTCAAGGGCGTTGAATTCGTCTGCGCCAACACTGATGCGCAAGCGCTCAAGCGCAACACCGCTCCGGTCAAGATCCAGCTTGGCGATACTGGTCTTGGTGCGGGTGCCAAGCCCGAAGCGGGTCGCAGTGCGGCGCTTGATGCGCGTGAGCGGATCGCCGAAGCACTTGATGGTGCGCACATGGTGTTCATCACGGCGGGCATGGGTGGCGGCACTGGAACTGGCGCAGCGCCCGTGTTTGCCGAGATTGCACGCGAAATGGGTATTCTGACCGTCGGCGTCGTGACCAAGCCGTTCGATTTCGAAAATCGTGCTCGTGTTGCCGATAGCGGGATCGAAGAGCTCGGCAAGCATGTCGATTCCCTGATCGTTGTGCTTAACGAGAAACTCATGGAAGTTTACGGCGATGAAGCAAGTGTCGAGGATTGCTTCCGTTCTGCCGACAACGTATTGCGCAACGCGGTGGGTGGCATTGCCGAGATCATTAATGTCCATGGCTTGGTGAACGTCGACTTCCAGGACGTGCGCACCGTGATGGCAGAAATGGGGCGTGCCATGATGGGCTCGGCGGAAGCGGCTGGTCTCGACCGTGCGCGCATCGCCGCGGAGCAGGCTGCGTGCTGTCCGCTGCTTGAAGGTGTCGAACTGTCGGGTGCGCGTGGTGTGTTGATCAACATCTCAGCTAGCCGCACCCTCAAGATGGCTGAGGTTCGCGAAGCTGTCAGCACCGTTCGTGCATTTGCCCATCAGGATGCGTTTGTTATCTACGGGACGGTGTTCGACGACTCGATGGAGGATCGCATCCGCATCACCGTCGTCGCGACGGGGCTCGGCGTAGTCAAGTCGAGTGCCCAGAAGCCGCCCATGCAGGTGATCCGTACAGGTACCGACAATCTTGGTCTCGAGGTGAACTATGCGGATCTGGAGCAGCCCGCCGTGATTCGTCGTCAGCATCGCCGCAGCACCGTAGAGGCAATGAGCGCGAATGGATTCGGAACGCTCGATATCCCCGCGTTCCTGCGCAAGCAAGCGGACTGAATCGGAAGTTCTCGGACTCCGCCATGTGAGGGCCATCGCGTGGAATCGGTGGAGACCGGATAGGTCGTACGGGTGTCAGTCGCACCATGGATATGGGTTTACTAACCCCGAGGGTTGCCTCGGGGTTTTTTGTTGTCTCTCAGCCTCAATGGCGTTGATTGTTTCGGATAATCGGCATTGCCAAGTCTGCGTGCTACCATTCTTTTTTGAATCAAGCATTTAGAAAGTGCTTCCCATGATCCGCCAGCGCACTCTCAAGTCCGTGGTTACTGCGACCGGCGTGGGCTTGCATAGCGGCGTTAAGGTCACTCTTTCGCTGCGGCCAGCCGCCGAAAATACGGGCGTGGTCTTCCGTCGCGTCGATCTGGATCCGCCGGTCGATCTGCCGGCTAGTCCTTACTCCGTGGTCGATACCCGACTGTGTTCGGGGCTGCAGAATGGCGGGGCAAAGATCGGTACGGTGGAGCATTTGATGTCTGCGCTGGCAGGGCTTGGTGTTGACAACGCCTTTGTTGATGTAGACGGGCCAGAAATACCGATACTTGATGGTTCGGCCGCTCCCTTTGTATTTCTTATCCAATCTGTTGGGATCGCGACCCAGAATGCACCCAAGCGTTACCTGCGCGTAAAAAAGCCGGTGGAATACCGGGAGGGAGACAAGTGGGTGCGGCTCGATCCGCACGACGGCTTCAAACTATCGTTCTCGATCCACTTCAATCACCCGGCAATCGATCGGACTGGCACTCAAGTCACGATTGATTTCGCAAAGCAGTCGTATGCACGGGAGGTTGCTCGGGCGCGTACGTTCGGCTTCATGCATGAGGTGGAGTACATGCGTGATCACGGGCTTGCCCGCGGTGGCAGTCTTGATAATGCAATTGTCATGGACGAGTACCGTGTCCTGAATGCCGATGGCCTGCGCTATGCCGACGAGTTCGTGAAGCACAAGGTGCTTGATGCGATCGGCGATCTGTACCTTGCTGGCCATCCGCTGCTGGCGGCCTACAGCGCCTACAAGTCGGGGCATGCGCTGAATAACCAGATCCTGCGGGCCCTACTTGAAGACAAGTCGGCCTGGGAGATCGTCACTTTCAATGACGAATCCGCAGTTCCGGCTGAACTGGCCAGAACAGTGGCGCTGCAGTTCGTCTGACGCGCTGGTCGATGCTCGTCCTGCGCCTTGCGGCACTATTTCTCGGGCTTGGTTTGGTGGCGTCGCTTTGTGCGTGGATCTTCACGCGCGATCAGCGGTTCTTGGCACTGGCTTGGCGTCTGTTCCGTTTTGCTGTCTATGCAGCGCTGATCTTTTTCGCGCTTTTCCTTGGCGAACGCCTTTTGCTGCCGGCTCTTTGAGTTGTTTTCGTGCAGCGGTCAGCGCTTGCGGGCGACGTGTGCGAGCAGTCGTGCAAGGGAGCCTGCTAGCGCTGAATCGTCAGGCAGGCTGGCGCGTAGCGCATCCAATCCGTCGAGCGCCTCATCGCTGACCGTACGTGCAGGCGCGGGGCGCCGATACTCGGCGCGCTGGAGCCGAATCTTTACTTTGATCTCCTCTACCGCCGCGCCTTGCGCGAAGAGGCCTTCGATCAGGCGCGGCAGAACCATCTTCACGCGCGTGGCGACCGCCGCGCCAGGCACATGTAACACCAGCACGCCCTTTTGGAAATTCGCGACGGTGACCGAGTCCTGTAGGTAGTGCGGTAGCAATAGCACCAACTGCCGCTGCAGACGGACGAGTCGCTGAGCGTGTTCCTGAAGCCGCGCTAGCGGCGAGGCTCCGCCCAGACAGTCCCCGATCGCTTGAACCCGCGATTTCATCCGTTCAAGCCTCTGGAACGGGCCACTGGCCGGGGGCGTCGGGGGGTGCGTGTTATGATCAACGCTTTGTTGCCTGACCCCCTTTTCGACATGATCGCCGGCCTTCTAAAGAAGATCTTCGGCAGCCGCAACGAGCGGCTGGTTCGCCAGTATTCGCAGTCCGTACGTGCCATCAACGCACTCGAGCCTGCGGTTTCCGCGCTGAGCGACGAGCAGTTGCGGGGCAAAACGGATGAGTTCAGGCAGCGCGTGGCGGATGGCGAATCGCTCGACAAGCTGTTGCCGGAAGCTTTTGCTGTAGTGCGCGAAGCCGGAAAGCGGGTCCACGGCATGCGCCATTTCGATGTGCAGCTCATCGGGGGCATGGTACTGCACTACGGCAAGATCGCCGAGATGCGCACTGGCGAAGGCAAGACGCTCATGGCTACGTTGCCCGCCTACTTGAACGCGCTGACAGGCAAGGGTGTTCATGTCATCACGGTTAACGACTATCTCGCAAGCCGCGATGCGGAGTGGATGGGCCGGGTATATGGATTCCTCGGGCTGACGACGGGCTGCAACCTGTCGCAGATGAGTCATGCCGACAAGCAGGCCGCTTATGCTGCTGACATTACCTACGGTACGAACAACGAATTCGGTTTCGACTATCTGCGCGACAACATGGTCTATACCGTGGCCGAACGTGTGCAGCGCGGATTGAATTTCTCGATCGTTGACGAAGTCGACTCGATCCTGATCGACGAGGCGCGCACGCCGTTGATCATTTCCGGGCAGGCCGAGGACCACACGGACCAGTACCAGAAAATGAATGCGATCGCACCGATGCTCAAGCCGCTGGAGGGCGGCGAAGGGTTGTCGGACGATGAGCGTGCGCAACTGCCGGGCGACTATACGGTCGATCTCAAGGCGCATCAGGTGTTGCTCACCGAGCAGGGCCACGAAACAGCCGAGGCGCTGCTCGCGCGTGCTGGGTTGCTGGCCGAGGGTTCCAGCCTGTACGACCCGGCCAACATCCTGCTGATCCACCACCTATACGCAGCGCTCCGCGCGCACAACCTGTATCACAAGGATCAGCACTACGTCGTGCAGAACGGCGAAGTCATCATCGTCGATGAGTTCACCGGCCGCTTGATGGCTGGTCGCCGCTGGTCGGACGGCCTGCACCAGGCGGTGGAGGCCAAGGAAGGTGTGCAGATCAACGCTGAGAACCAGACGCTTGCCTCGATTACCTTCCAGAACTACTTCCGCATGTACGGCAAGCTTGCCGGCATGACGGGCACCGCCGACACCGAAGCGTACGAGTTCCACCAGATCTACGGTCTTGAGACTGTCGTCATTCCGACGAACAGGCCGATGATCCGCAAGGACATGAACGATCTTGTGTATCGCACGGCCAAGGAGAAGTACGCAGCGATCATCGCCGACATTAAGGATTGCCACGAGCGTGGCCAGCCAGTGCTTGTCGGTACTACCTCGATCGAAAACTCCGAACTGCTGTCACACCTTCTCGACCAGCAGAAGTTGCCGCATCAGGTGCTCAACGCCAAGCAGCACGCCAAAGAAGCCGAGATCGTGGCGCAGGCCGGGCGCCCCGGCGTGATCACGATCGCAACCAACATGGCCGGTCGTGGTACGGACATCGTGCTTGGCGGCAACGTCGACAAGCAGGTTGCGCTGCTGCGCGACAACCTTGATGTCGCCGAGGATGGCAAGGATCAGCAGATCGAGAAGCTGCGTGGCGAGTGGCAGGCATTGCACGAGCAGGTGCTGGCGGCTGGCGGACTCAAGATCATCGGTACCGAGCGTCATGAGTCACGGCGGATTGATAACCAGCTCCGCGGTCGTGCCGGTCGGCAGGGTGATCCGGGTGGGTCGCGCTTCTACCTTTCGCTCGACGATCCGTTGATGAAAATCTTCGCCGGCGAGCGCCTTAACGCGATCATGGTTCGCCTCAAGATGCCGGAAGGCGAGGCGATTGAGCACAGCCTTGTCACGCGTTCGCTAGAGTCCGCGCAACGCAAGGTCGAGCAGCGCAACTTTGATATCCGCAAGCAACTGCTCGAATACGACGACGTCGCGAACGACCAGCGCAAAGTGATCTACGCGCAGCGTAACGAGATTCTAGAATCCGAGGACATCTCCGAGACGGTGACCGCAATGCGCCAGGGCGTGCTGCATGACCTGTTTCGTGTTCACGTGCCGGCCGACAGTGTCGAAGAGCAGTGGGATCTGCCGGGCTTCGAGCGGGCGCTGGAAGCGGAATTCCAGATCAAGGCACCGGTCCCACAGTGGAGTGCCGAGGATCAGGGCCTATCTGATGAGGATCTACTTCGCCGCGTGATCGAGCTGGCTGACAAGACTTACGCAGAAAAGATTGCACCGGTCAATTCAGAAGCGTGGCACGGCTTCGAGCGCAACGTGATGCTTAACAGCCTCGACACGCACTGGCGCGAGCACCTTGCGGCGCTTGACCACCTGCGCCAAGGGATCCACCTGCGCGGATACGCGCAGAAGAACCCGAAGCAGGAATACAAGCGCGAAGCCTTCGAGTTATTCGAGAATCTGCTTAATGTAGTCCGACTGGAAGTCAGTCGAATGCTGATGACGGTGCAGGTCCGCTCCGAGGAGCAACTGGAAGAGGCCGAGCGTCATCAGGAAGCCGATAACGTCCAATACCACCACGCCGATTACGATGAAGCGCTGGCCACGGCGGACGCGCAGCATCCGCCGAAGGCGCTGCCAGCCGAGGGCGGTCCGAAGATTGGCCGCAATGATCCGTGTCCGTGCGGATCAGGCAAGAAGTACAAGCACTGTCACGGCAAATTGGCCTGAAAAAGTGACTGTGCAGGCGCAGGATGGTTCGGTAATGCGCGCTATACGTGTCAGCACGGTAGCGCTTCTCGAATCGCCCTGAAGTCCTCCGCTACGAATTCTCCACGCTTCCTTGGCTGAGAACTGAAAGAAGGGTGTGGCTGCGGTCGCGCCCTTTTCTCATTGCCGGGACTTCCATCGCGATCCGCTAAAATCAATTCTTTGTCCTCGGCCTTTCCCGGAGTCCGCCATGCCTGTTCGCCTAAATTCGCCCGTTGCCTCCGAACTTCTTCCGGTCGCCGGTGTACGCCTTGGCGTTGCCGAAGCCGGCATCCGAAAGGCCAATCGTCGCGACCTGACGCTAATCGAACTGGCCGAGGGCAGCCGCGTTGCTGGCGTATTTACCCGCAACCGCTTTTGCGCCGCGCCAGTGACTGTTTGTAAGGAGCATTTGGAAAGCGGTGATATCCGTGCTCTGGTCATTAACACGGGTATTGCAAACGCAGGCACTGGCGAACTTGGTCTTGCCAATGCACGAGCCAGTTGTGATGCAGTAGGGAGCTTGCTGGGTGTGAAGTCCGAGCAGGTGTTGCCGTTTTCTACGGGCGTCATTCTTGAGCATTTGCCGGTTGACTGCCTGACTGCTGGTTTGCCGACCGCACAGGCAAACTTGCGCGCGGATGGGTGGTTCGATGCCGCGCATGCGATCATGACCACCGACACCATTGCCAAAGCGGCCTCCCGCCGTATTACGCTCGGCGGCAAGATGGTGACACTGTCTGGCATGAGTAAGGGCGCGGGCATGATCCGACCGAACATGGCGACGATGCTGGGATTCATTGCTATGGACGCCGCGATTTCTCAGGCGCTGCTGGCACCGCTGGTGAAGGAGGTGGCAGATCTTTCGTTCAACAGCATCACGGTCGATGGCGATACCTCCACAAATGACTCGTTCATCGTCATCGCCACCGGCGCCTCGGGGGCGCCGGAGATCGCCGACGTATTCAGCGTCGAATATGTCGCGCTGCGTGCCGCGCTTGTCGAGCTTGCCACGACGCTGGCACAGGCCATCGTGCGTGACGGCGAAGGTGCGACGAAATTCATGAGCATCGAAGTGGAGGGCGGTGCGAGCCGTGACGAATGCCGCCTGATCGCATATGCGGTCGCCCACTCGCCGCTCGTCAAGACGGCTTTTTTCGCTTCCGATCCCAATTTGGGGCGGATTCTTGCCGCAATTGGTTATGCAGGCGTCGACGACCTTGACGTTGCCAAACTGCGTGTCTGGCTCGGAAGCGGCAACGAGGAAGTACTGGTTGCGGAGCAGGGCGGTCGCGCCGCCAGCTATGTTGAAGAAGCCGGCGCCCGGATCATGAAGTCGGAAGAGATTCGAGTTCGTGTCGATCTTGCCCGTGGCAAAGCGGCGGCCACAGTGTGGACCTGCGATTTTTCGTACGATTACGTCAAGATCAATGCCGACTACCGTAGCTAGTGAAATACAGAATTCAGCATTACCCAATTACCCCCATAAGCCCGCGTAAATGCGGGCTTTTTCATGTGCTGTGGTTCCGCATCGTTCATTGACGTACAACTAGAAAGCGGGTACAAAAGCGGGTATCTAAACGACTCTGCCCCCTGTGAAAAGCGGGTACGGCTACCAAGATGCTCACAGACATGCAATGCCGGAACGCCAAGGCTGCCGGTAAGCCGCTCAAACTCAATGACGGCAAGGGCCTTTATCTGGAAGTGCGCCCGAACGGATCCAAGCTCTGGCGCTCTCGTTACAAGATCAATGGCAAGGAAAACCTCTTCGCTGTGGGCGACTACTGCCAGCAACTGGGGGCTGAATCCGAGGATGACGCCACGGCAAGGAGGGGCGGGCGGCGCTTTACCTTGAGTGAGGCGCGCGTCGAGCGCGAGAGGTGCCGTGCCCTGGTTAAGCAAGGGATTCATCCGTCTCATAGCCTTCGGACCGAAAAATTGCGCCGATCAATTGAGGCGGGCTATTCATTCCAATCTGTGGCCGATACTTGGATTAAGGAGCACGGGAAAGATTGGTCCGAAGGCTATCGGCGGCAAATTGTCCAACGCCTGTCCGCTGATGCTTACCCACACATTGGCGGGCTGCCAATCAAAGACGTTACCCCGGCACACGTCAAAGACGTTCTGAAGCGGGTAGAGCGTCGCGGCTCGCCTGCTAGCGCCAAGCTATTACGGACATGGATTGGCGGGGTGTTCCGATATGCCGTCGGGGATTTGCTCGTCGAAACCGACCCCACGTGGCCGCTCCGAAACACCATCAAGGCGCCCAAGACGCGGCATATCCAGCACCTGACCGCCAAGGAGATCCCCGCTTTCCTGCAAGCGGTGGAGCGGGTACAGGCTGAATATGCGACGAAGATTGCCGCTAAATTGCTTTGGCTAACCGTAGTCCGCACGGTGGAATTGCGGTGTGCCGAATGGTCAGAATTCGACATTGATTCCGCAATATGGAATGTGCCAGCGGCGCGAATGAAAATGCGCGAAGCTCACGCGGTACCGTTATCTACTCAAGCCGTCGCCTTGCTACGCCCCCTGTGGGAGCTAACCGGGAGTGGGCGTTATGTATTCCCCGGACGCAAGGACCGGGAGCAGCCTTTGACCCATGAGGCAATTCGGGACGTGTTCATGCGAGCGGGATACGCGGGCAAATTCACGCCTCATGGCGTGCGCTCTACGTTCTCGACCTACTTCAACGAAGCAAACGTCGATCATGAGCTGATTGAATTGACGCTGGCGCACGCGGAGCGAAACAAGGTTCGTGGTGCGTATAACCACGCCAGAAAGATGGATCAGCGCCGCCAATTGCTCCAGCAATGGGCTGATTTAACAGACGCATGGTTCCAAGGTGCCACGGTGCTGCCCTTCCACAGGGGTGTGGCATGACTGATCGGGAAATTAAGTTGCTATCGGATTATGTCGCTTGGGTACGTTTTAGGCGGCCCATTCAACAAGACGCGCAAGTTAATGACGACACACTTGAATATGTGGCCGAGGTAATTGAGCGGATTTTGAAAACAAACCCCAAGCCTGTGGGGCGCCCAAAAAACCCCGACCGAATGTGGGCGTGCTATTTCTACGCAACCTATGCCGATTCCAAGACCCCTCACCTGCCCCAGCACTCAGAGCCCGGGGGCGCCTTCTACATTGTCGGGAAGCGCCTCAGCATATCAGCAAAGACAGTCGAATCCCATATTCGTAAAGCCCGCCAAACATTGGAGACGAATGAAGGGATAGACTCGTGGAAGAATTGGCTGGACAGAAATGTATATGGTCCTAAAGGTCTGAAAGCAGTCTATTTCGGAGCAGACTCCCCCGAAAGTAGGGCTGAACAGGCGCGGCGAGACGCGGCAGGGCTAGTAAAACGACGATATACCGTATCTGAGAAAATCGACCCGGAATAACCAGATACCATATCTCGCACCGGACACAGAGAATCATGATCGTTCTCAACTCAACATGGACGAACGATCATGCATCAACTCCCAGAAACCGGTTATCTGCGCCTCTCACAGATCATCGGCAGGCCAAAAGCCAATCCGCCCATTCCGGCCATCATCCCTGTCGGTGCCACTAGTTGGTGGGCGGGCGTCAAGTCCGGGAAATATCCAAAGCCTGTGAAATTAGGTCCCCGCACTACGGCATGGACTGTGGAATCCATTCGCGCACTCATTGCAGGAGTTAAATAATCATGCCGCTGACACTTGATCCCGCTGCAGTCAAACCAGACTATCAGGCTACGTGTTCCACAGTGGACTGGACTGTGTATGGCGCCCTCATTGCGTTGGGCTGGACTGCAAAGAAATTGGTTGCAGCGGGGATGATGAAGCTCGACCGTGGTGCAGTCTGGGATGCCTTCGATGATACCGGGGTGACATATGGGCAATTGGTTGCATCGGGGATGCTGGATCTCGATGATGACGCAATCTATAAATCCCTTGTTGCGGCGGGATGGCCAGATTGGCTATTGATTGAAAGGCGCCTAATGAAGCTCGATTATGTTTCTGCCCATGACATCATCATTAATTCCGGCATGACAGATGCGCAATTGGCGTCGTTGTGGCTTCTCCACCCTATGTGGGGTGACGAATGATCTCCACAGCGCTCAATGGCCTGACAAGGCATCAGCAATTCATCATCTATCGCCGTGAGCTTAAGCCGGACGGCAAGATGGCCAAGATTCCCGTTAATTACCAGAGCGGGCGTAACGCATCGGCACATGATAGTGCCAATTGGCTAAGCTATGACCAAGCCTGTGAGAATGCCAATCGGTTAGGCGATCAGCATGGCGTGGGCTTCGTCATCACTCCAGAAAGCAAGGTGTTTTGCCTTGATATTGATGGGTGCTTACAGCCCGATAGGAGTTGGTCGCCCCTTGCACTCGACATTCGCGACAAGCTCCCCGGTGCAGCGTGTGAGGTTAGCGTTTCCGGTAAGGGCCTTCATGTTTGGGGCAGATATGAAGGTGGCATGCCCCGGCACGCTTGCAAGAACGGGGAGTGCGGTATTGAGCTATACACAGAGGGGCGATTCATTGCGTTAGGGCGGCAAGACAGCGCTAATGGCAATGTCGATACGGATTGCACCGAGAGGCTTAATGCCGTTATTGCAGAGTATTTCCCACAGGGGGGCGGTGATGATGAGTTGATAAGCCGGGCTAAGGCAAGCCGGAGTGCCAATAGTGTATTCGATGGCAAAGCAACCTTCTCTGATCTGTGGGAGGCCAACGAGGCGGCGCTAGGCAAATGCTATCCAGATACTGGCACGCAAGGGCGCGCATATGACGCGAGTAGTGCCGATGCAGCGCTAGCGCAACACTTGGCCTATTGGTGCGGCGGAGATGAGGAGCGCATCGAACGCATCATGAGGCGTAGTGCGCTACGGCGCGACAAATGGGATAAGCATCCGACATATCTGCGAACGACAATTGCTAAAGCATGCGCGCGGCAAGGGGCAATCCGCATCGGGGATGGATCGGATGACATTCCAAAGGCTGGCACGATTGAGCTTGCGGACATGCTATCCCGCTTTGTTTTCATTCAGGACGGCCAGCAAGTTGTTGATCTGAAGCGCCCACAGCAAGTAATGGCGTTGGCGGATTGGAAAGCATGGCTCATGGCGTCCCGTACAACTGTACCGATTGAAAATCAATTCAATTCCGATGGCACGCAGAAAACAAAGCTCTATCAGACCACCACCCTGTGGGAGCAGGACCCAAGTCGGCGGGTAGCCCGAACTGTCACATTCCGTGCTGGTGACAAGCGCCTCATCCGGGACCCACATGGGCGTGAGGCGGTAAATACATGGACGCCCCCGTGCCGCTGCGCTACGCCCGGCGACATTGCTCTATTCCATGAGCATATGGAGTATCTGTGGGGGGACGCCTGTCCAGCGTTCCTTGATTGGCTGGCGCATATCGAGCAGCACCCCGGAGAGCTTCCACAGTTTGGGTGGCTGCATATATCAGACAGGCAGGGGACCGGGCGCAATTGGCTTGCAGGCTTGTGCGCCCGGTTATGGCCCGGTTATGTAGCGGCTAACTTCAATTTACCAACATTCTTTCGCACGGGTTTCAATGATCGCCTTTCCCACAGGCTTATGGCCATTGTAGATGAGATTAACGAAGGGGCAAACGATTCCAAGTGGAGTAATTCGGAAACAATGAAAAGCCTGCTCAATGAAGAGCATCGAACCATTAACCCAAAATTCGGACGCATTCGGGAAGAGTACAACGCGTGCCGCTGGCTGATCTTTTCCAATCACCGTAGCGCCCTTGCCATGACTGAGACTGATCGGCGCTTCAACGTGAAGATAAAAGAGGGGCCGCATAAGCCCGCCGAGTATTACACGCGGCTTTATGGGGCATTGAAGGATCCTGCATTTATCGCGGGGGTCGCGCAATTCCTGAAGGCCCGTGCTCTGACCAACTTTAACCCCGGAGCGCACGCCGTTATGAATGCCGACAAAGAATCCGTGATTAACGCGTTTCGGAGTGAGGCCGACGAGATATTGATTCATGTGGTGAACCTTTGGCCAGCTGATGTCATCCCCTCAAGCGTGCTGGGGGAACTACTCGGGGGGACGATCACGCCGGCATATCGCCACGCCTTTGAGCGGCGGGGGATCAGGAGTCGGGCGGGCAAGATTAAGGTAAATGGGCTGCCCACCCGTGTGAGCATCCTACGCAACCACGGGCAGTGGGAGAAAGCAGACCCCTATTTAATTGCGGCGGAAATTAATAGGGCGCCTTATCAACATGGGGCTAGGGCGCTTTTGGATTCACTCACAGTGGCGTGATTTATTAGCATGGGTACCGCTTGGTACCTCAGGTAACCCCCCCTCTATATAGCCTAGTAAAAATTTCATATGTATACCTAGCTATATAGAAGGGGCGTACCTGAGGTACCAAGCGGTACCCCCCTAATTTCAACAAGGATTCAAAGATGACATTTGAAAAAGGAAAAGTAACCAACCCCCGTGGCCGCCCTGTGGGATCACGCAATAAGGCATCCCTCCTACTGGACAAGATCATGGTGCAAGGCGCACAAGAGATCGTGGAAACCGTCATTGCCTGCGCCAAGGCAGGGGACATGGCCGCCGCACGCCTCATTCTGGAGCGTCTGGTACCGCCAGTGAAGGAGCGGCCAATTGCCATCGAGCTGCCCCCGGTAGAGGGCACACAGGGCATCGTCAATGCAATGGCTGTGGTCATCAATGATCTGTGTGCCGGGAGGCTATTACCCGGTGAGGCGACCGTCATCATGCATATGCTGGAAGCCCGTCGCAAAGCCTTTGAAACCGTGGAATTAGAAGCCCGCATTAAATCGCTGGAGGAAGGCTTAAATGGCCATTGATCGCCGCATTAAATCGCTGGAGGCACGTATTCCCATTGAGCGCCCTTTCACCGATATCGAGGAAGCCACAGACGCTCAGCTAATTGCAATTGTATTGGCGCATCCCGATGCAATTCTCCAAGAGCGAGCCCGCGCCCTTGGGCGACCGCTACGCCCTTCGGAGGTTACGGATGAAGACTTGTTGCGCATCGCCGCCTGTGGGCGCTCCTGAGGCCCACCTTACGCCCACGCACGCGGGGGGCATGGGATTTCCCGCTCCCCCGTTTTGGGGAGCGGCGACTTACGCCCATGCGCGCGGGGGAATAGATGTGAGCAAAACCGCTCGCATCTACCTTACGCACACGCGGGGGCATGGGGTGACCTAACGAAACGTGAGGCCATTACCCGCCCATGCGCGCACACGCGGGGGCATGGGTTATGAGGGGTTCTCCCCCGTTTTGAGGAAAACCCACGCGCGCACGCGGGGGCATGGGGCGACCTAACACCCACGCTAATTAGCAGCCCCGCCCCCATGCACGCGCGCACACGCGGGGGCATGGGGAGCGTCATCTTCGATTCCCGGGATTCCGGGAACTTACGCCCACGCACGCGGGGGGATGGGACAGAGGATGTCGCAAAACGTGACACCCTTACGCCCCCGCTAATTAGCACCCCCACCCACGCACACGGGGAAGCGGTCATCCTTACGCCTACGCACACGGGGAGGTGGCGATCCTTACGTCCACGCACGCGGGGAGGTGGCTTCTTTTCCATTTGGAAAAAAACCTCAAAGTTCCTTACGCCCACGCACACGGGGAGGTGGTGTCGCGATTTGCGACATCATCCTTACGCCCACGCACGCGGGGTGACACCCTTACGCCCACGCACGCGTAGCGCTAATTCTAATTGGCGCGTAAGGATTCCCGGAATTGAGTCAAAACACCCACGCACACGGGGAAGCGGTCACCCTAACCCCCACGCACGGGAGCTTCCGTATAATTAGCATCCAGTGATGAAGAAAGCGGGTATAAAAGCGGGTACGGCCATAAGGCATATTAACAAGGGCCCCAATGCTAAT
>JAVBUM010000059.1:0-12365 GCA_031555325.1 Niveibacterium sp.
CCCAAGACTATCGCCCGCGAACATCACGCGCAATCCTTTCAGCCAAAGAGGCGTTTGCGCAAACCATGCGAAAAAGCGGCCCTCAGACCGCTTTCCTTCTTGCTACCCTGCCACGCCTCACTCAGCGAGCGACTTGCCGTTCGCGCATCTCTTCCAGCGTCTTGCAATCGATGCAAAGCGTAGCCGTTGGACGCGCCTCCAAACGCTTCAGGCCAATTTCGATGCCACAGCTCTCGCAGTAGCCGTATTCGCTCGCATTGATCTTGGCGAGCGTCTCATCGATCTTCTTCACCAGCTTGCGCTCGCGATCGCGGTTGCGCAGCTCCAACGCTATGTCGGACTCCTGGCTAGCACGGTCGTTCGGATCGGCGAACGAAGTCGCTTCGTCCTGCATGGTGTGAACGGTACGTTCTATATCGTCGAGCAGATCCTGCTTCCACGCCGAGAGAATCTCGCGGAAATGATCGAGCTGTTTCTCGTTCATATACTGCTCACCCTTCTTCGGCGAGTAGGGTTTGAAATGTCTAATGATCTCTTCAGCCATGATGGCTTCCCCGTTTGAGCAGTGGAGACGCGTTAATAGCAGATTGAATTGGGCCCGGCAAGGAAAACTGGCCGCAGCACGACCACCTTCCGACTGGACCCCGACAATCGCTTCAATTGATACTGTTACGCAGTTTCGCGTTTGACGCAATCGTGAAAGATGCGTATAGTCTTGGGTTCTCGGGGTGTAGCGCAGTCCGGTAGCGCGCTTGCTTTGGGAGCAAGATGTCGGGGGTTCGAATCCCTCCACCCCGACCAAAGCACCTACTTCGAGAGCCCGATTGCAGACTGCCCGTAGCTCAATTGGATAGAGCACCGGCCTTCTAAGCCGTAGGTTACAGGTTCGAGTCCTGTCGGGCGGACCAAATGCAAATGCATTCGGGCCAAGCAGTAAACAATGGCGGCATTAGCTCAGTTGGTAGAGCACAGGATTGTGGCTCCTGTTGTCACCGGTTCGATTCCGGTATGTCGCCCCAGATTTCGGACGTTCAGTAAATCGAACGCTACCAAACAGCCCGCACAACGCGGGCTGTTTGCTTTTCAGCCCCCTCTTCGAGCCAACACGTCATTTGATTCTGCCCTCGAAGTAGCTCATCGTGAAGCTTGGAGCGCTTCTATTAGCAGCGTTAGTTTTCCGCCTCCCCCTCGTCTGGGGGCACTCTATCGCAAGCCCCCGGCCCGGTCTCGCCAATCGGTTGGGTGCGCTCAAGCGCTTGGCACTGGCTCTTCTCATCGACGCAGAGCACCAGTGCGTTGTCCGGTGGGCTCAAATACAGACCCACCACGTCGCGCAGTTTCTCGATGAAGAACGGATCGTTGGACAGTTTGGAGCCTTTGGCGCGATGGGGCTGCAGACCGAAGAGCTGGAAGTAACGGGAAACGCCGGTCTTCGAGATGCCTGTCTCGGCGGCCATCGCGCGCGCACTCCAATGCGTCGAGCCATTGGCCGGCTTGGTGTGCAGAGTGGTGTGGATCAACTGCGCCACGCGTTCGTCATCGATCGTGCGTGGCTTGCCCGATCGCACCTCATCGTACAGGCCAGCAATACGCCGCTCGACGAACCGTGCGCGCCACTTGCCCACAGTGGCCTTGGTCAGTTCCAGGTGTTCGACAATTGCACTATTCGGCTCGCCATCGGCACTGCTCAGGACGATACGGGCCCGCGCACTCAAGGCGGCTGGCAACGATCGACTCCGCACAAAAGACTGGAGCTGCAAACGCTCTTCGTCCGATAACAGCAACTCGGCTTTCGGTCTGCCTGTTCTCATCGCGGTATCTCCATCTCCAGATACCGCATTCACATGCACGATTAATGACAGAAATTAACGGGACGGGACACTAGCACCGCCACCTGAAACACCATCCGAATGAGACGGCCTTCGAGCGCATGACACAGCGCCAGAGACGAGACACCTCGGCGACATGTGTACCGAAATGGCGCTGGCAGTAGAGATCTACACAACATCAAGCGGGTCGTTCAGGTTCTCGGCGCAGCCCGCTGATCGAATTAATGACGCCACCCACCCACGCGGGTTGCGCCGATTCAATGAAAAACGCCCTGATACAAACCAAGGCGTTTTTTCAAGGCCGCTTCGCAGAGTCTTCGCACAGTCTGAAGAGGCGGTTTCCCTGCGCAAAGCGCCGTTAGACTGAAAACGATGACCCACATCCGCACGTGCTGGCCGCATTTGGGTTCTTGATGACGAATTGGGCACCTTCCAGACCTTCGGTGTAGTCAATCTCGGCACCGATCAGATACTGATAGCTCATCGGGTCGATCAACAACGTCACGCCCTCCTTGGAGACCAGCGTATCGTCCTCGTTGGTGACTTCGTCAAACGTAAAACCGTACTGAAAGCCGGAACAGCCGCCGCCACTGACGAAAACGCGCAGCTTCAGGTCGGGGTTGCCCTCTTCAGCGATCAGCTCGCGAACCTTGCTCGCGGCACTGTCGCTAAAGATCAGCGGATCGGGCATTTCGGTTACAGCACTCATTGGAAGCTCCTGATTCTCAAGGATTTAATTATGGAGGGCCAAGCAGGCCCGGTCAAACTATGACCACGATGCCCGCGCCGCGTTCCATTAAGGCAGAATCGGGATATGGGTTAGCCCAGTCGTTTCTTCAAGACCAAACATGAGGTTCATGTTCTGCACCGCCTGACCTGCAGCCCCCTTGACCAAATTGTCTTCAGCGACGAGAACGACAAGCGTATCGCCGCCCTGAGGACGATGCACAGCAATCCGCACCATATTCGAGGCTCGCACCGAGCGCGTTTCTGGCGAACTCCCTGCCGGCATCACATCAACAAATGGCTCGTTGGCAAATCGCGTTTCGTAGAGTTTCTGTATATCGACATTCTTCGTAACGCGCGCGTACAGCGTTGCCAGAATACCCCGAACCGAGGGTGTCAGATGCGGCACAAAGGTCAGCCCAACCTCACGGCCAGCCGCCTGCGCCAGACCCGCCTTGATTTCAGGTAGATGGCGATGACCCGAAACACCATAAGCCTTGAAGTTATCACTTGTCTCTGCGAACAACGACCCAACCTCTGCCTTTCGCCCTGCCCCCGAAACGCCAGAAGCCGCATTGGCAATCAAATTATCCATATCGACGACGCCAGCCTCAACCAGCGGCAAGAAGCCAAGCTGAACGGCTGTGGCATAGCAGCCTGGATTGGCAATGACACGCGCCTTACGGATGGCTTCGCGATTCATCTCCGGCAAACCATAAACGGCTTCGTCAAGCAAGCTGGGCGCCGTATGAGGAATCTTGTACCACTTGGAAAACTCTTCGAGGCTCTTCAGACGAAAATCGGCAGCAAGATCGATAACTTTGACTCCCGCCTCTATGAGTGCTGGCGATTGCGCCATGGCAACTCCGTGAGGCGTTGCAAAGAACACTGCGTCACACTTATCCAGCGCTGCCTTATCAGGCTCGACGAATTGCAGGTCGACGCGGCCGCGCAAGCTCGGGAACATGTCAGCAACAGCCATTCCCGCCTCGGAGCGCGAAGTGATCGCGACAAGCTCAGCCTTGGGATGCTGCGCAAGCAGCCGCAACAGTTCGACACCGGTATAGCCCGTGCCACCAACGATACCAACCTTGATCATTCCGTTTTCTCCTACGGGAACAACAACCCGGGTTTTGATTCTAGCGCCACGAATACGACAACGCCCCGGCTGGCGGGGCGTTGTCTGTACGGAGCCTGAAAACTGTCTCGCGCTTATTTGGCCTTGGCTGCTGCCTTGGTCGGAAGCTTTTCCTTGATCCGCGCCGACTTGCCCGAACGGTCGCGCAGGTAGTACAACTTGGCACGGCGGACATCGCCGCGGCGCTTGACTTCAATCGAGGCCACCAGCGGCGAGTAGGTCTGGAACGTACGCTCCACGCCTTCTCCCGACGAGATCTTACGAACGATGAAGCTCGAGTTCAGACCGCGGTTGCGCTTGGCGATCACAACCCCTTCGTAGGCCTGCAGACGCTCGCGGTTACCTTCCTTGACCTTCACTTGCACAACGACGGTATCGCCGGGGGCAAAGTCGGGAATCGTCTTGCCGAGGCGAGCGATTTCTTCTTGTTCCAGCTGCTGAATGAGATTCATGTTGCGTTCTCCTATTTAACTCAAATGGCCTTTGGCCTTACGCGCAGAGCAAGTCGCCACCTGATGCGCGCCTTTCGTATTCGGGTTCAGCCTTGCACGGCATCGCCCGTAGTTTCCCGCTGGAATTCATCCAGCAGACGGGATTCTTCCTTGCTGATCGCCCTACCCTTCAAGAGGTCAGGACGCCTCATGGATGTACGACCCAGCGCCTGCTTCAGACGCCAACGCCTGATCCGGGCATGATCGCCAGAAAGCAGCACTTCCGGCACCCTGACACCGTCGTAGACTTCAGGTCGACTGTAATGTGGACAGTCGAGCAGCCCATCCACAAACGAGTCCTCTTCCGCCGATGCCGCATCATTGAGCGCCCCTGGCATCTGCCGCACTAGCGCGTCGATCAACAGCATTGCTGGCAGTTCGCCGCCTGAAACGACAAAATCGCCGATCGAAACTTCTTCATCGACACAGCGATCGATCAGCCGCTGGTCCACACCTTCATAGCGGCCGCAAAGCAGCGTCAACGAAGGCTCCTGCAATAGCCGCATTACCGCCGCGTGGTCGAGTTGCCTACCCTGTGGCGAGAGATAGACCACTCTTCCTGCCCGACCCGACTCAGCCGCCTGATCTGCCTTTGCCGCACCAATTGCAGCTTCGAGTGGCCCAACGAGCATTACCATGCCGGGACCACCCCCATAGGGCCTGTCATCGACCGTGCGGTGCTTGTCGGTCGCGAAATCTCGCGGATTCCAGCTTTCCAACCCCCACAACCCTCGCTCGATTGCTCGCCGGGTAACACCACTACCGGTCAACGCTCCGAACATTTCGGGAAACAGCGTTATGACGTCGTAGCGCCGCCGCTGCCACAAACTGCTCACCAGTCAGCTTCCCATTCGACCGTAATCCGACCGGCCGACAAGTCTACGTCTTTCACGTAGGCGCTAACAAAAGGAATCAGCCTTTCATCCTCGCCGTCCTGCAGCTGCAGGACGTCATGGGCACCCGTGCTCATGAGTGCCAACACTGTCCCGAGTTTCACGCCCGCTTCGTTGAAGACCTCAAGTCCGACCAGGTCACCCCAGTAATACTCGCCCTCATCCGTAGCGGGCATGGCTTCACGCGACGCGCCGAGGTAGAACCCGTCAACCGCCTCGGCAGCGTTACGGTCCGGCAACTCCACGAAACTCGCGACCAGCCCTTTGCCATGCGCCTTCAGCGAACGTAGCCTGAGCGTGCTCCATTCGCCATCCGGGGCTTCCGCATCAGCTGCGATATGCCACTCACGAATCTTCCGCCACTCGAGCGGATCGTCGCCGAATGGCTGGATCTTGACCCAACCTTGAATACCGAACGGCGCAGCAATGCGCCCGAGAACGATCACCGGCGCGAACCCTGCAAGGCTCAGGCAGCAGCCTTGGCACCCTGCTTGACCAGACGCTCAACGGTGGGCGACAGTTGCGCGCCGTTCTGCTTCCAGTAAGCCAAACGCTCGGCATTGATCACAAGACCTTGCTCAGTCGCTGCGGCAACGGGGTTGTAGTACCCGACGCGTTCGATGAAACGGCCGTCACGGCGGCTACGCGAGTCGGTGGCAACGATGTTGAAGAACGGACGCTTCTTGGCACCACTGCGGGCAAGGCGAATCACTACCATGTCAATATTCCTGTACGGGTTACTAAAAATAGCCCTCCAAACTAACAGAAAGTAAGCACCTTCGCAAGATTTGGCCTCGTAGCAACCCGGTCCCGTGGCGACGGTGTGGCTTCAATAGTCCTTGCTATTCTGCACCGTCACGATGCACCGGAATTCCCTACAATAGCGCGATTGATTCTCAGCCCCCCGTCATGACCTCTGCCGACACCGGAAACACCGCTGTCATCCTTGATTGGCTAGCATCCCAGCCGACTGGCGGACTGCCGGAAGAAATCGGTGAATTCACCGCGCGTCTGGCGTCGTTGAGCAGCGACTCCATCGCAGCGGCAGAGCAGCGTCGCTGCATCGAGCTGTTCTACAGCCGAGGCCTCTGCATTGCAGCGGATCTCAAGCCACAGTTGATTGAAGCGGGCTTGCCGCTCGATCGCACACAACATGCCCTGGCACATGAGTTCATTCAGGCACTCATCTCCGCAGCACGCGGCCTGCTGCAGGCCATCCGTCACGTACAGAGCGGTGCGATCCAGCATCAGAGAAGGCTCATTGAGACCCTCGCCGCCCGCGGGCTGCGTCTGCTTGCCGAAGCCCATGAACTAACTGGCCTTGCGGGCAGCAGCACAACGCAAGGCCTGTGGCCGATGGCCTTCGCGCTGCTCGACGCAGCACGATCGGAAGTCACCGCCACAGAACAGGATCCTGCCGAGAGCGCACTCTTCGCCTTCAAGAGACTGGTCGCGCTCGCCTGCATCCAGCTGCAGCGGCTCTCGCAGGGGGAGATTTTCTGGACAAGCGAATACCTGACCCGCATTGCCACGCTCGTGCATGTCGACGACCAACCGCCCGACAATACGGATGCTGCATGCTTCTGGCTGCAGCCCGATGCCGACGAAGGTCCACAGTCGTTCCTTCGCCGCACACCTCCTGGTTCCGGTCCGACGATTTACGTATCGCTTGCAGCGCTGGCAAAGCGTCTTGCGGAGCATCTGGTGCGGCTCGAAGCCGGACAGCAGGTACCCGAACTCAACCCAACGAATGCCCCTTCGGGCGTACAGCCGATGACGCTGCTCCAGCGTTTGCGGCAAGAATTGGCCGTACCCTCCCGGCGCGAACAGCCGCGGCGCAAATCGCAGTATACGGTGCAGGCCTGCGCAGGTATTCCGGCAATCTGGCAATCACTCCGGGCTGCGGGCGCGGAGGCAGCCACAAAACTCATCCAGGAGTGGCAGGTAACCAACGAGAGCCCCGGTGGCTTTTCAATCCTTCATGTGGCCGGACACGTTGACGGCCTCAGTGCTGGCATGGCGGTATCACTGCGTAACGACCCGAACGCACCGTGGACGATCTGCGTAGTGCGCTGGATTCGCTCCGACACGCCCTCTCAGGTTGAGCTTGGCCTGCAGGTGGTTTCAACCGGCGCAACACCCGTGATGGTTGGCTTTCGCGGCCCACGCGAGCGACCGACCCGCATGGTCAATGCCCTGGTGCTGCCAGCGCTGCCCGCACTGCGTCATCATCCTGCGGTCATGGCTCCCACGGGCACATACAGTTCACGCCGCTTCTCGATCGTCTCGGACCTCGAAAGGGTCTATGTCGCCCAAGGTCGCCTGTTGAGCCTCGACATGCAGACGGCAAACATCGAACTCTTCCAGTTCGAGATCGACCCCTACCCGATCTAGATCTGGCGTCCAAGCGTGAGGTCAACTTCTCGCACCAACCGAGCGATGCTCTCGCGCTCTTCCAGGGGCGCATCGTCTGACAGTCGCCGCATTTCCTCAATCGGGAGCACAAAGCGGCGGAACAGCGCCGCATGATCAAGTGCGTCACCTCGCCCGATCAGCAGCCAGCGTCCATCATCACTCTCGGCAATCCAGCCAGCGTCGCGCATAGACTCGAGCATGTACTCGGTGTCCTCGATTCGTTGTCGCGATTCGCGAGCAAGCGTATCAAGCGCGGCAAGACACCCCTTTTCCTGCGCTCTAACCAATGCTGCACGCAATCGGATTGCGGCATAAAAGCGTCCGGCTACCGTATTCGGCAGCAGGCGGCGATGCAGGAGATAGTCCGGAATGACCGCGGCAATCAGCGCCCCAACTAGGATTACCAGCCAAGAGCTGTAAAGCCAGACCAAGAAGATCGGTATGACCGAAAACGTGCCATATAGCAGTGTGTAGCTCGTAAATCGCGAGAAGTAGTAGCCCAGCGCACGTTGCAGGAGGACGAGACCAACCCCGGCAACGATCCCTCCGACTATGGCGTGCCACGACACGATCCTGCGATTTGGAACAGCGAAGAAAAGGAAACCGAAGAAAATCGAAAACAGCACCGCTGGCAACGCCCGAGAAACCCCGCTACGAAGCCACTCCGCCTCATGCACCAAACCAAGCGAGGCTCGCACGACTTCGGTAGTCGCCCAAATGCTGGCCGCGAGAAGGATCGGCCCCAATGTGATTGCAACCCAGTAAACCACGAGCCTCGTCCACAGTGCGCGCGGCCGTTTGACCACCCAGATCGCATTGATGGCCTGATCCACCGTCTGCAGCAACAGTACCGCCGTCGCAATCAACGCTACGCTACCGACGAGCGTGAGATCCGACGCCTTTTCGGAGAACTGCACCGCGTAGGTCGCAATCACCTTACCGGCTTTCTCTGGAAGAAAGTTCTCGAGCAGGAAGTTCCGCAGAGAAAGCCCTAGCGTCTGAAAAACTGGCAGTTGCCCCATCACCGTCAAGATAACGGCGAGCAGCGGAACGAGGGACAGCAGCGTTGTAAAGGTCAGACTGCCAGCGACCAACGGGCATCGGACGGTGTTAAAACGTTCAATCAGCAGATTGATGAAACGGCGGATCTCGGTCATCGACAAGGCGCATCAGAGCGCGTGCGTATAATCGCGGCCCATTCTATCGGCGCCGAATGCAATGCAAGAAGTTCTAGTCCTTTATTACAGCCTGCGCGGCTCGGTACGCGCACTTGCCGAGCAGATCGCGCTCGGCATCGAATCGGTCCCCAGCGCAACCGCGCGCTTGCGCACAGTGCCGCGAGTGTCCAGTGCAATCGAGACAACCGAGCCCACAATTCCAGCTGATGGGCCACCCTATGCGGAGCAGCGCGACCTTGAGGAATGTGTTGGCATCGCGCTCGGAAGCCCAACCCGCTTTGGCAATATGGCCGCGGCACTCAAGTATTTTCTCGATGGCACGAGCCCGCAGTGGCTCTCTGGCGCCCTTGCCGGCAAACCTGCCTGCGTCTTTACTTCGACCGCCACAATGCATGGCGGTCAGGAGAGCACACTCCTGTCGATGATGTTGCCGCTGCTGCACCACGGCGCACTGATCGTCGGTCTGCCCTACACCGAGCCTGCACTGCACGCGACGCGCGAAGGCGGTACGCCCTACGGTGCGAGCCACCTAGCCACTGGCAATGGCGATGCCCGACTATCTGACCATGAGCGGAAGCTTGCCTTCGCCCAAGGCCGAAGGCTCGCCCAAATCGCGCTACAGCTGAAGGAGGCTCGCTGATGCGCGCGCCTACCCTTCAGAAGCTCAGCATCGCTCTGTTACTCACCCTCGCCGTGCTCGGGCTGGTCTGGGAGCTTTGGCTGGCCCCGCTGCGCCCTGGCGGCTCCTGGCTGCTACTCAAGGTTCTACCTCTACTGCTGCCATTGCGCGGCCTGCTTCACGGCCGTCGGTACACCTTCCAATGGCTCTCATTGTTCATTTGGCTGTATTTCACGGAAGGCATTGTGCGCGCAACTTCTGACAGAGGGCTATCGGCCGTTCTGGGTGGCGTCGAAACGGCGCTCTCGGTCCTACTGTTCGCCAGCATAGCCGCGTACGCGCGCGTCACCGCGCCATCACGCCAAGTAACACACCAATAAGAAAGGGTGGGAGAGGACCCACCCTTTTCCCCGCTTTGGTAAGGCTGGATCAGATCGTTTCGATCTGCGGATTGAGCTTGTTGGTCGTGCCAGCGTGCAACTTATTGAGCGCGTTCAGGTAAGCCTCGGCGGACGCAACAATGATGTCTGTATCAGCGCCCTGTCCATTCACCACACGGCCTCCACGCGCAAGCCTCACAGTCACTTCACCCTGTGCATCGGTACCGGTCGTAATCGCATTTACCGAGTAGAGCAGCAGTTCCGCCCCACTCTGCGCAACTGATTCGATCGCGCGGAAGGCGGCATCAACCGGACCGCTGCCGCAGGATTCGGCACGACGCTCTTGGCCACCAACCGCAATCGTCAGCACCGCATTCGGCGTCTCGCCTGTTTCAGAGTGAAAGCAGGACGACACAAGCTTGTAGTGGTCGAGTGCGACTTGCTGCGCTTCTTCCGACATAAGTGCCTGCAGATCCTCGTCAAAGATCTCACTCTTTTTGTCCGCCAGAGCCTTGAAGCGGGCAAACGCGTGGTTCAGGAGCTCTTCCGACTCGATGACAATGCCGAGCTCCTGGAGACGCGTGCGGAAGGCATTGCGACCGGAGAGCTTGCCCAGCGTCAGCCGATTGGTAGCCCAACCCACGTCCTCGGGGCGCATGATTTCATAGGTTTCGCGATGCTTGAGCACGCCGTCCTGGTGAATGCCCGATTCGTGTGCAAATGCGTTAGCGCCGACGATCGCCTTGTTCGGCTGCACCGGATAACCCGTGATGGTCGAAACCAGCTTGGAAGTAGCGACGATCTGGCTGGTATCGATACCCGTCTCCAGCCCGAAAATGTCGCTGCGCGTCTTCACCGCCATCACGATCTCTTCGAGCGAGGCGTTGCCCGCACGCTCACCGAGGCCGTTGATCGTACATTCGACCTGACGCATACCCGCCTGCACGGCAGCCAATGAATTGGCGACGGCCATACCAAGGTCGTTGTGGCAGTGAGTCGACCAGATCACCTTGTCTGCATTCGGCACGCGTTCGATGAGTTCGCGCATGCGCTGGCCCCAGTTTGCCGGGACTGCATAGCCAACGGTATCGGGCACGTTGATCGTAGTCGCACCAGCCTTGATCACCGCCTCGAAGATCCGGACGAGGAAGTCGGTGTCCGAGCGCACCGCATCTTCAGCCGAGAACTCGATATCGTCCGTGTATTCCCGCGCCATCTTCACTGCCGTGATCGCCGCCTCCACAACCTCATCAGGCTTCATGCGCAGCTTCTTCTCCATATGGATCGGGCTGGTCGCGATGAAGGTGTGGATGCGACCACGGGCGGCAGGCTTGATCGCCTCGCCTGCGGCCCGGATATCCTTCTCTCCAGTCCGCGCAAGCGAACAGATCGTCGATTCACGAACAACCTCGGCGATCGTGCGGATTGCATCTGCGTCACCCGGGCTGGCAGCAGCAAAACCCGCTTCGATGACATCCACGCGCAAACGCTCGAGTTGGCGCGCAATGCGCAGCTTTTCGTCCTTGGTCATGGCTGCGCCCGGGCTTTGCTCCCCATCGCGTAGCGTCGTATCGAAAATCACCAGACGATTGTTGCTCATACTATCTCTCCTGGGCCGGCCAGACGGCTGGCTTGCTTGCCCGGCGCACGTCCCGCGCGCTGGTAATCGGTCAAATATAAGTTGGGAAAAGGCGCAGCCTCAAGGCTTCCGGCGCACCCAACGCCAGACCCAGGTCACATAACCCGAAAGCCCGTAGGCAACGAAAAGCAAGAAAAGAACGCCTTCCGGATAGGTCGATACAGCAAGGAACACACCCACCATGCCGAGCACGACTGCAAACGGGACGGAACGGCGCAAATTGATGTCCTTACCACTCCAGAATGGCACGTTGCTGACCATCGTGATGCCTGCAAACACCGTAACAGCGAATGCAAGCCAGCGGATGTCCTCACCGGACACGTGATTGGAGATCATGATCCAGACGAGGCCTGCCACCAATGCCGCTGCGGCTGGCGATGGCAGCCCCTGAAAATACCGCTTGTCGACCACGTCAATGTTCGTGTTAAAGCGGGCCAGCCGCAATGCCGCACCAACGCAGTAGACGAAGGCAGCAATCCAGCCCAGTTTCCCCATGCCCTTAAGCGCCCATTCGTAGGCAACGAGCGAAGGTGCCACACCAAAGGAAACCATGTCGGACAATGAGTCGTACTCCGCTCCGAATTCGCTCTGGGTATGGGTGAGACGCGCCACACGACCATCAAGTCCATCGAAAACCATTGCCACAAAGATCGCGATCGCCGAATACTCGAACCGCCCGTTCATCGCTTGGACAATGGCGTAAAAGCCCGAGAACAGTGCGGCCGTCGTAAACAGATTCGGAAGAATGTAGATTCCGCGTCGACGGATCGAGTTCTGCGGCAGCAGCTTCAAGGGGCGTTTTTCGACCATTGTTCGTGGATCCCTGCCTTCGGAGTGAGGCCAGCCGATAATCTTAGCAGATGGGTTTTCCCGCCCCGCGTCTGCATTTCTCCCTCGCAAACGGAAACGGCCGCCCAAACAGACCGTGTGAAAACTCTGTGAAGCGGTCTTGAGAGGAAAACGCCCCGATCGAATCGGGGCGTTTTTCATTGGCTCGACGCAACAAGCCGGCCGCGCCGGTCAAGCCATCAAGGTGATCAGTGAGGCGGCGCCAAGC
>JAVBUM010000089.1:0-47732 GCA_031555325.1 Niveibacterium sp.
GCTTGGCGCCGCCTCACTGATCACCTTGATGGCTTGACCGGCGCGGCCGGCTTGTTGCGTCGAGCCAATGAAAAACGCCCCGATTCGATCGGGGCGTTTTCCTCTCAAGACCGCTTCACAGAGTTTTCACACGGTCTGTCATTGAGCCGGCCTTCTGTTGGTGCGATCGGAGTTACAGCACATTCACCGAATTGAGTTCGGTAAAGGCCTGCTGCAGACGGGCGATCATGCTTTCCTGACCCTTGCGGAGCCAGACGCGAGGATCGTAGTACTTCTTGTTTGGCGCATCCGGGCCTTCCGGGTTGCCGAGCTGGCCTTGCAGATAGGCTTCCTTGTCCTTGTAATAGGTTCTGATGCCATCCCAGCACGCCCACTGCGTGTCGGTGTCGATATTCATCTTCACCACGCCGTAGCTGACCGCTTCCTTGATTTCTTCAGCTGTTGAGCCCGAACCTCCATGGAATACGAAGTTCAGCGACTTCGGCGGCAGATGGAACTTCTCGGACACATACTTCTGTGAGTTATCGAGGATCTTTGGTGTGAGCTTGACGTTGCCCGGTTTGTACACGCCATGCACATTGCCAAACGATGCAGCGATCGTGAAGCGCTTGCTGATCTTCGACAGCGTTTCATACGCCAGGGCGACATCTTCGGGCTGTGTGTACAGGGAGGACGAATCAATGCCTGTGTTGTCGACGCCGTCTTCCTCGCCCCCCGTCACGCCGAGTTCGATCTCGAGCGTCATGTCCATCTTTGCCATGCGCTGCAGGTACTTGGCACAGATTTCTAGGTTTTCCTCTAGGGGCTCTTCCGAGAGGTCGAGCATGTGCGACGAGAATAATGGCTTCCCAGTTTCCTTGAAGTACAGTTCGCCCGCGTCGAGTAGGCCGTCGATCCAGGGCAGCAGCTTCTTGGCGGCGTGGTCAGTGTGCACAAGCACAGGAACGCCGTAAGCCTCGGCTATGGCATGGACATGTTTGGCGCCCGAAATCGCGCCAATAATCGCGGCCTGCTGGCCTTCGAGCTTCAGCCCCTTGCCCGCGACGAATTGGGCGCCGCCATTCGAGAACTGGATGATGACCGGCGATTTGGCCTTCGCCGCGGCCTCAATGACAGCGTTGATCGAGTCGGTACCTACGCAATTGACCGCAGGTAACGCAAAGTTGTTGGCCTTTGCAACTTCGAAGAGCTTTTGGACATCGTCACCAGTGACGACGCCGGGTTTTAGGAATTCAAATACCTTCGACATGGCTTCTCCCTAAAGCAGTGGTTGCTATCAATGGTGTTCGCCGATACGGACGACCTTGAGACTGTTCGTGCCGCCGGACTGGCCGATCGGCTCGCCAACGGTGAACACGACGATGTCGCCGTGCTTCACGACCTTGGCCTTGAGCAGCATTTTCTCGGTGTCGCGCAACAGGCGATCCCGATCCAGCCCGTTCTGTGGGGGGGTCAGAATCGGATATACCTCGCGCATCAGTGCGACTTTGCGAACGGTTTCCTCCTCGGGCGTCAGGGCAAAAATAGGGACACCCGAATTCAATCGGCTCATCCAGAGCGCAGTCGAACCGGACTGGGTCAGAGCGGCGATGGCGGTCGCACCCATGTGGTGTGCGGTTAGCAATGCGGCCATCGCGATTGACTGGTCGATTCGACTGAAAGTACGGTCAAGAAATTCCTGGTCCAGCCGGACAGGATTGAATTTTTCAGCTTCCGTGGCAACCCTGGCCATCGTTTCCACGGTTTCGACCGGATACTTGCCGGCCGCGGTTTCAGCGGACAGCATCACCGCGTCAGTACCATCGAGCACTGCGTTGGCGACGTCCGAGACTTCCGCGCGCGTTGGCACGGGAGTGTTGATCATCGACTCCATCATCTGGGTTGCCGTGATCGTCAGTTTGTTGAGCTCGCGCGCAGCGCGGATCATGCGCTTCTGCAGCGCAGGCACTGCAGCTTCGCCAACTTCGACAGCGAGGTCGCCGCGAGCGACCATGATGCCGTCGCAGGCGTTGAGGATCTCCTCAAGCGCATGAGGTTCAACCGCTTCGGTACGCTCAATCTTCGCAATCGTCAGCGCACTGCCGCCCGCTGCACGCATCAGCGTCTTGGCCATGTACATGTCGGCCGCGCTTTTGGGGAAGGACACAGCGATGAAGTCCACCCCCATCTGGGCCGCGGTCTTGATGTCTTCCATGTCCTTGGCGGTCAGCGCCGGAGCGGTCAGACCGCCACCCTTGCGGTTGATGCCCTTGTTGTTTGACAGGTCGCCGCCTTGGATCACCTTGGTGTGGATCTCGGCGCCACGGACCTTTTCGACCTCGAGCTGGATCTTGCCATCATCGAGCAGCAGGATCGTGCCTTGCGAAACGTCACGCGGCAGATCCTTATAGTCGAGGCCAACGCGCTCGTCATTGCCGAGGTCGCAGGTCGCATCAAGGACGAATTTTGCGCCACGCTCAAGCGTGGTTTTGCCCTTCTCGAACTTGCCGACACGAATCTTCGGACCTTGGAGGTCACCGAGGATCCCAACGGTGCGGCCCACCTTGATAGCGGCTTCGCGTACGAGCCTGGCACGGGTGATGTGATCTTCCGGCGAGCCATGCGAAAAATTCATGCGCACCACATCGACGCCAGCAGCGATCATGCGCTCCAGCGTATCGGCATCCGAGCTTGAAGGCCCGAGTGTGGCAACGATCTTGGTATGGCGTTGCATCCGAACTCCTTGGGGGGATCTACGCGACGGCGAACCCGTCGTGGGGGGATGAGTAAGTTCGTGGTGCGCGGCACCGTGATTCGGGGAAATGCCGCGTCCCGTTTGGGGATTCATGATGGGGGCGTTCTCCGACACCTTGATTGCAGAAAGGACGGCGGCTTTGCCGCCGTCTGGACCGAATTAGCCGTTGGCGCGCTTGGAGAGTGCATCCACGGCCGGCAGTACCTTCCCTTCGAGGAACTCAAGGAAAGCGCCGCCTCCAGTAGAAATGTAGCCCACCTTGTCCGCAATGCCGAATTTGCCGATGGCTGCAACTGTGTCCCCGCCACCCGCAATCGAGAAGGCCCGGGAGTTCGCGATTGCATTGGCAATAGCCTTGGTACCACCAGCGAACTGATCAAACTCGAACACACCGACCGGGCCATTCCAGACTACGGTGCCAGCCTGTGCGAGCTGCGCAGCCAGTGCTTCCGCGCTCTTCGGTCCAATGTCGAGAATCATCTCGTCGGCAGCTACGTCCCTAGCATCCTTGGTTGTCGCCTCAGCGGTTGCTGCGAATTCCTTGGCGACGACGACGTCTGTCGGGATCGGTACCGAAGCGCCGCGTGCGGCCATCTTATCGATGATGCGCTTGGCTTCGGGCAACAGGTCGGCTTCCATCAGTGACTTGCCGACGGGCAGGCCAGTAGCAGCCATGAAGGTGTTTGCGATGCCGCCGCCGACGATCAACTGATCCACCTTGTCGGCAAGGCTGTCGAGGATCGTCAGCTTGGTCGATACCTTAGAACCGGCAACGATTGCAACCAGCGGTCGGGCCGGATTGCCGAGCGCGCGGCCGATGGCATCGAGTTCGGCCGCCATCAGCGGACCCGCGCAGGCTGCGGGAGCGGCCAGCGCAAGTGCGTGGGTTGTTGCTTCAGCGCGGTGGGCCGTGCCGAACGCGTCATTCACGTAGACGTCGCAGAGCTTGGCCATCTTGGCCGCCAGCTCTTCGTTGTTCTTTTTTTCACCCTTGTTGACGCGGCAATTTTCGAGCACAACGACTTGGCCGGGCTTCACTTCGAAACCACCATCCACCCAGTTCTGGACCAAGCGAACTGGCTGGTTCAGGAGCTCGGATAGCCGCTTTGCGCAAGGGGCGAGTGAGTCTTCGGGTTTGAACTCGCCTTCGGTCGGACGGCCGAGGTGGGAGGTCACCATCACAGCAGCACCTTTGTCGAGGGCGAGTTTGATGCCCTGAACCGACGCGCGAATGCGTGTGTCATCTGTGATGTTGCCGGCGTCGTCTTGCGGGACGTTCATGTCGGCTCGAATGAAAACGCGCTTGCCCGCGAGGTCCAGGTCGGACAGTTTCTTGAATTGCATGGCAGTTTTCTCGATTTCAAGGAGTGGAATATCGGTGATCGCCCTGACCCGCGGGAAGCGAATGAGTGGCAATTGCCTGAATGACACGCTGCCCAACGGAGTGCGTTGCGGCAGTCGAGCCGGAAAGTGCCGGCTTGGTCATTGCTGCTCGGAGGTTGCGACCGACCCGTCATACCGCCGTCGCGAAGCCGTAATGCTTGCCGTTCAATTGCACGGCTGCGCCGTTTGCTTCAGCTCGGGAGGCAACGGATTCTTCGTGGCCCCAAAGAAACACACGGAGGTCGCAGCAGGATATCCGGCTACGGCCTCCGTGTTTTTTCACGCCAGCGCTTCGCTGCTTACTTGGCGGCGATGACGCGGACCATTTCCAGTACCTTGTTGGAGTAGCCCCACTCGTTGTCGTACCAAGAGACCAGCTTCACGAAGGTGCTGTCGATCGCTATGCCTGCTTCTGCGTCGAACACCGAGGTCTGGGTTTCGCCACGGAAATCGGTGGAGACAACCTTGTCGTTGGTGTAGCCGAGCACGCCCTTCAGTTCGCCTTCGGAGGCGGCCTTCACAGCGGCGCAGATTTCCTCATAGGAGGCGGCCTTGTTCAGTTCAACGGTCAGGTCGATGACCGAAACGTCGGAGGTCGGAACACGGAAGGCCATGCCAGTGAGCTTCTTGTTCAGCTCGGGGATGACCACGCCAACAGCTTTCGCGGCGCCAGTCGAGGAGGGGATGATGTTCTCAAGGATGCCGCGGCCGCCGCGCCAGTCCTTGTTCGAGGGGCCGTCAACCGTCTTCTGCGTGGCGGTGGCAGCGTGCACCGTCGTCATCAAACCGCGCTTGATGCCGAACGAATCATTGATGACCTTGGCGAGCGGAGCCAGGCAGTTGGTCGTGCACGAGGCATTCGAAATGATGGTTTGGCCTGCGTAGGACTTGTGGTTCACGCCATACACGAACATCGGCGTGTCGTCCTTCGACGGTGCCGACTGGATGACCTTCTTGGCGCCGGCATCAATGTGTTTCTGGCAGGTTTCCTTCGTGAGGAAAAGGCCGGTGGATTCGACGACGACGTCGGCGCCGACTTCATTCCACTTCAATTCGGCCGGATCCTTGATGGCGGTGAGGCGGATCTTCTTGCCATTCACGATCAGGGTGTTGCCATCGACTGCAACCTCGCCCTTGAAGCGACCATGTACGGAATCGTACTTGAGCATGTAGGCGAGATAGTCAGGCTCGAGCAGGTCATTGATGCCGACGATTTCGATGTCATCGAAATTTTGCACCGCGGCGCGAAATACCATGCGGCCGATACGACCAAACCCGTTGATACCAACCTTGATAGCCATTGTGTTCTCCTGATTTATCGGAAAGAGGGAGGGACAATCTTGTGCGTTCAACTGGGTACTGTGCCGCACCCTCGGAACTCGAAACCCACTTTGTCGCAGGGCGACGACAAGGTGGGCGGGCAAAACGCTAAAACTCTAAAGCAGCTCTATGGCCGCCTTCTTGACGCAATCCGGGGTGAGGCCGAATTGCTCAAACAGTTGGCTGGCGGGCGCCGACTCCCCGAAATGGTCAAGGCCCAATACCTTTCCTTGAGCGCCGACGTAGCGATACCAGATGGCCGTCACGCCTGCTTCGACAGCAACCTTGGGTAGATTCGCGGGCAATACACTAGCTTTGTAGCTGTCATCCTGGCGATCGAAAACATTTGTGCAAGGCATCGATACCACGCGCACTGCGATACCGGATTCGGCAAGGAGCTTCTGTGCTCTCAGAGCAAGATCGACTTCCGAACCGGTGGCGATGATGAGGGCGCGGGGATCGGCCGCATCGGAGAGCACATAGCCGCCACGGCGCACCGCCTCAAGCTGGTCCTTGGACCGTGGAACGAACGGGAGGTTCTGCCGTGATAATGCAAGGAGGCTGGGGCCGTCATGCCGTTCGATGCTGTGCGCCCAGGCGATGGCGGTTTCGGTGGTGTCACATGGGCGCCAGACATCAAGGTTCGGAATCAGGCGCAGGCTGGCAAGATGCTCGACAGGCTGGTGCGTCGGCCCATCTTCGCCGAGTCCTATGGAGTCGTGCGTATAGACCATGATCTGGCGCTGCTTCATCAGCGCAGCCATGCGAATCGCGTTGCGTGCGTAATCGGAAAAGACGAGGAAGGTTGCAGTGTAGGGAATCAGGCCGCCATGGAGCGCCAGACCATTGGCGATTGCCGTCATGCCGAACTCGCGAACGCCAAAATGGATGTAGTTGCCGCCCGTGCCATGTGCGACTGTTTTCGAGCCGGACCAGATGGTCAGGTTGGACCCGGCCAGATCCGCCGATCCGCCGACGAGTTCCGGCAAATTTGGCGCAAGAGCTTCGATCGTGTTCTGACTTGCTTTGCGCGTGGCGATCGTTTCGCCCTTTTCGGCGATTTTTGCGATTGCGGCGTCGCGGTGAACTGTCCAGTCGGCTGGCAAGCCGCCTGACATGCGGCGTTCGAATTCGGCAGCGAGTTCCGGAAAGGCTGTGCGGTAAGCCGCAAATCTTGCGTTCCATTCGGCTTCGCTTGCCGCGCCGCGCTCTCGCGCACTCCATGCAGAATAGATTTCGGTCGGAATGTCGAAAGGCGGATGATTCCAGCCAATTGCCGCGCGAGTGGCTTCGATTTCCGCGACGCCGAGCGCGGCACCATGTACGTCGTGGGTATCGGCCTTGTTCGGAGCCCCCATGCCGATCACGGTGCGGCAGATGATCAGACTGGGTCTGGCGGTCTCCGCTTTGGCCGCTACCGTGGCGGCCTCGATTGCTGTCGGATCATGGCCGTCGATCGGTCCGACCACATGCCAGCCATAGGCTTCGAAGCGTCTTGCCGTGTCATCAGTGAACCAGCCTTGGACATGGCCGTCAATGGAGATCCCGTTGTCATCGTAATAGGCGATCAGCTTGCCTAGCCCCCATGTGCCTGCCAGTGAACAGGATTCGTGGGATACGCCCTCCATGAGGCAGCCGTCGCCGAGGAATACGTAGGTATGGTGATCGATGATCGTGTGCCCGGGGCGATTGAATGTGTCGGCCAGCAGTTTCTCTGCAAGCGCGAACCCCACCGCGTTGGAGATCCCCTGCCCGAGCGGGCCAGTCGTGGTCTCGACACCCGGCGTGTAGCCGACTTCTGGATGGCCGGGCGTGCGCGAATGCAACTGGCGGAAGTTCTTCAGGTCATCGATCGAAACGTCGTAGCCGGTCAGGTGCAGTAGCGCATAGATCAGCATCGACCCGTGGCCATTGGACAAGACGAAGCGATCACGGTCGGCCCAGTGTGGATTCGCCGGGTTGTGACGCAAGTGATGCCGCCACAGTACTTCAGCGATTTCCGCCATGCCCATGGGCATACCGGGATGGCCGGAGTTGGCTTTCTGCACCGCATCCATTGCAAGCGCGCGGATCGCGCCGGTGATCGGGGTGAACACGGGGAGCTGGCGAGTCGTCGACATCATGCGGACTTTCGAGCAGGAAGGATGCGTGCCTAGGCGACGCGGAAAAATATTGATTATCAGGCAAAAGACTCCCGCAGCAAAAGCACGGGAGAGCCCGGATGGACGCGGGGCACGGCTGCTGGCATCGAGGTCCGGGCAGAAACGGATCTTGCAGTTTGCAGGATTACCTACGTTTGCGGACAGTCTTGCTTGGACGGTGTGTCAGCTGCCGTGTGCTGTGCGGCGTGCTTCCACGAGCCTGAGGATCAGGGGCGTGAGGATGACTTGTAGCGCCAGGTCCATCTTTCCACCTGGCACCACAAGCGTATTCGGCCGACTCATCCAAGAGCCGGCCAGCATTGTTAAAAGGTACTGGAAGTCGACGGAGTGCGGATCGCGAAATCGAATTACGACGATTGACTCGTCCTGCGTCGGGACATCGCGGGCGATGAAAGGGTTTGAGGTGTCGACGACGGGGACGCGCTGGAAATTGATGTGAGTGCGCGCAAACTGGGGCACGATGTAATGGATGTAATCGGGCATCCGGCGCAGGATCGTGTCCTGGACCGCTTCTTTGGAGTACCCGCGTTCACGTGTGTCGCGCAGGAGTTTTTGAATCCACTCAAGATTGATGATTGGTACTACGCCGATGAGGAGGTCGACATGCCGTGCGACATCGATCGTATCGGTGACGATTCCGCCGTGTAGCCCTTCATAGAAGAGGCATTCGGTGTCTTCCTGAAGGTCTTCCCAAGGGGTGAAGGTACCTGTCGGTTGCTGCCACTTGGCTGCTTCGGCTGCATCGTGGATATACCGGCGTGCGCGTGCGTGCCCCGTGTCGCCATAGTTGCGGAAGCAACTTTCGAGTTCGCCGAACAAATTACCTTCCGGCCCGAAGTGGCTGATCAACGAGCGCTTGCCCTGCTCGGCAAGTTCGACCTCGCGCTCCATCTCATCGCGCGTATAGCGATGGAATGCGTCGCCGGCAATTTGCGTGGCACGGATATTCTCGCGGCGGAAGATCCATTCGAAGCTTCTCTGTACAGTGCTTGTGCCGGCGCCGGACGAACCGGTCACAGCAATGATCGGATGCTTGACCGACATTCGCGTCTCTGCAGGCTGATTGGGTTGCCCGATGGTAGCGCAACCGTTGGGTGCTCGGACAGCCACGGACCGCTGTGACGTTCTAGACTTCGCTTGTTTGAATGCTGCGGAAAAACGCCTTATGCGCTTGATTGTCATCCTCCTCGTCGTCGTGGTCATCGGGTTTCTTGCAGTGAGCCAGCTGAGGACTCAATCTAGCACTGTCGGCGCTGCAGCCCGGAAAGCGGGGGTCGATGTGCCGGAAGGTGTGACCCCGCATGAGCAAGTCGAAGCGGTCGGACATGCGATAGAGAAAATCCAGCAGGATCAGGCCGCGCAGCAGCGTAGGCGAATCGACGAGGCCGAAAAGGGCGAATGATCGTCGCCGGGCCTAGCTGCTCGCGTGGGTGAGCCACGCCAACCATTGGGCATGGAGGGTGGGCGTTGCCGCGACAACAACCGATCGCTTCGCCAGCGGGTCGGAGCGTAGGGGGGCACCACACAGGCTACTTGCCACGCCACCGGACTCCTCAATCATCAGGCCCCCTACCGCGTAGTCCCAGAGCATTTGCCCGCCATGGACGTAGACGTCGAGTCGGCCCGCGGCGACATAGCACCACTCAAGCGCACTGGACCCGAAGTTACGCAGTGAAAAACAGGGTGGGTGCGTTGCAAGTTCCGCGGAGAGCCGCGGTGGAAGCCGTTTGAGATCTGCGCCGCCGACTGATTCGGAGAGCTGCGTCACGCTGTTGCGCAAGGGCAGGCGCTTACCGTTGAGCCAAGCGCCTGCACCGCGCGAAGCATAGAAGGATTCGTCGGCAATCGGGTTGTATGTCACGCCGAACTGGGTGATGCCGTCGACAAGATAGGCGATCGATAGCGCAAAAACTGGAATGCCATTGGCGAAATTGGTCGTGCCGTCGACAGGGTCGATTACCCATAGTCCCTCACCGCCATCCGCCCAAACCTCTGCCTGCTGGGCGGGGGTCATTTCTTCGCCCAGTACAGGCGCATCCCGCACTTCTGGCAAGCGCTCCGCCAGCGCGTGCTGGGTCAATTCATCGGCTTCGGTAAGCGTGCTGCCGTCGGCTTTGGCCGAGCGAACCGACTTGAGATAGAGAGGCATCGTGACTTCGCGCGCGATCTCGCGCACGATTGAGTCCAATGCGCGCACAGTGGAGAGCGGTGACACTCAGGCGTTCCTCCACTTGATTGAACAGCCAATGCTCGCCATCTGCTGTACGGGTCCGCGTCCGGTTTCGGCTATATCACGCATGGCTTCGAACAATTCGCGTCGGGCGTCTGGTGGTGCCGGATGCCGGCCTGAGGCGTCGAGCCGGCCGCGATACTGAAGCCTGAGCCTGGAGTCATAGCCAAAGAAGTCGGGTGTGCATACGGCACCATAGGCTCGCGCCACGTCCTGATTCTCGTCGATGAGGTAAGGGAAGGGGAAGTTCGCCTGGCGAACAACGTTTGCCATGTTCTCGAAACTGTCCTCGGGATATTGCGTCGGGTCGTTGGACATGATCGCGACAGAGCCGATGCCGAGGTTCGCAAGTTCGCGGCAGTCGCGAACGATCCGGTCAAGCACTGCCCTCACGTAGGGACAGTGGTTGCAGATGAACATCACCAGCAGGCCGTTTGGGCCACGGCATGAGGCCGAGTTGTGCTGTTTGCCGTCCGTACCGCGCAGGCTAAAGTCCGGCGCTGGAGTGCCGAAGGCACATACGGGTGTCGTGGTGCTGACCACGGGGATCTCCGCAGAAGAAGCAAAATTTATAATAGTACGATGTTGCCCCGATTCTTCTGTCCTGCGCTGGCGTTCCCCAGCGAAGAAATCGCGCTTCCGCCTGCGGTCGCGCATCATGCTGATCGCGTATTACGGCTGAAGCCCGGACAGGAAGTGATCCTGTTCGACGGGGATGGCCGGGAGGCGCGTGTTGAACTTGTCACACTCGGCCGTGAACCGATGGCACGGGTTGTGGCGTTAGCTACGGTCGATCGTGAGCCGCCGCTTGCCATCACGCTCGTCCAGGCGCTTGCAACTGGCGACAAGATGGACTGGATTGTGCAGAAGGCGGTGGAGCTGGGCGTAGCCCGCTTTCAGCCAATCGCAGCCGAACGTAGCGTGTTGCGGTTGGATGGCGAACGCGCTGTGCGCCGGGTAGAGCACTGGCGCCAAGTGGCGGTGTCGGCAGCGGAGCAGTGTGGGCGCAATCGGCTCATGGTTGTTGAGCCGATCACGAGTCTGCCTGGATGGTTATCGGCATCATCATGCGAGGTCCGCTGGGCGCTGGATCCCGAAGCTGGCCAGAGGCTGGGCTCACGGGGCGCGCCGCAAGGACCGGTGGCACTCCTGATCGGTCCCGAAGGCGGCTGGGCCGAGCGTGAACTGGCAGCGTTGCGTGCGGCTGGTTGCGAAGGGCTCACACTGGGTCCGCGTGTTCTGCGGACCGAAACCGCAGGTCTTGCCGCCGTGGCGGCAATGCTGGCGCTCTGGGGTGATTTCTGAGCGGTCGATCGAACAATAAGGTGAAAGGCAAGCGATGCAGGCTTCGGACGGGCACGAGAACCGGGTTCTTAGCGAAGGGATTTCGGCTGCGACGATGATGACGGAGGCGGATGCCATCCGCTTCGTCGAGTGGGTACGAAGTGCCGCACCCTATGTCCATGGGTTCCGTGGCAAGACTTTCGTGGTCGGCTTCGGTGGCGAGGTCGCCGAGGGCGATTTGCTTGAAAGACTCTGCTACGACTGCAACCTGCTGGCTGCGCTCGGCGTGCGTCTGGTGCTCGTACACGGAGCCCGTCCACAGATTGAGGAGGAGCTCGCACGTCGCGGTTTGCCATCGATTGTCCACGAAGGCATACGGGTGACCGACGCCGAGGCACTCGAATGCGTCAAGGCGGCTGTGGGAATTTCCCGCATCGAGATTGAGGCGCGGCTCTCGCAAGGTTTGCCGAACACGCCGATGGCCGGCGCCTGGATGCGTGTGACCGGCGGCAATTTTGTGACTGCCAAACCGATGGGCGTCGTTGACGGTGTCGACTTCCAGTACACCGGTCGCGTGCGCAAAGTGATCGCCGATGAGATCAAGGCGGACCTCGACCAGCAGAACGTGGTGCTCATTTCGTCGCTCGGTGTATCTCCCTCGGGCGAGATATTCAACGTTGCGATGGAGGAGGTTGCGGAGACCGTTGCCATTGCGCTGGGTGCCGAGAAGCTCATCTACCTGTGCGACGCCCCCGGCCTGCTCGATGATGCAGGCCGCCTGATCGAGGCAATCACCGCCGACGAAGCCGAGCACACGGTCCGCGGCAGCAAGGGTCTTACGGAGGACCTGTATCTCTATCTTCCGCGGGCGATCAACGCGGTACGAAACGGCGTTGCGCGTGCGCACCTTATCGATCGCGACAAGGACGGAGCCTTGCTGCTTGAATTCTTCACCCGCCAGGGTGTTGGAACCATGGTCACGCGTGAGTCGCTCGCTCGCTTCCGGGAAGCGACGATCGAGGATGTCGGTGCGCTGCTCTCGATCATTGCGCCGCTTGAGGCTGACGGCACGCTGGTCCGCCGGTCGCGCGAGCTCATCGAGATGGAAGTCAATCGCTTCTCTATTGTTGAGCATGATGGCGTCATTGTTGGCTGTGCGGCACTTTATCCGTTCTCCGAAGAGCGTGCTGCGGAAATGGCGTGCCTTGCGGTGACATCGCAGTTCCGTCGCGGAGGCATGGGCGAGCGGCTCATGCAGCATATAGAGCGACGTGCTCGCGCGGCTGGGCTGACGCGGCTCTTCGTGCTGACCACACGTACCGCTCACTGGTTCAGGGAGCGAGGGTTCGTTGAAGTCTCCCCCGACCAGTTGCCGAAGCAGAAGCGGGAGCTCTACAACCTGCAACGTCGATCCAAGGTTCTCGCCAAAGAGATTTGACCCCGTCGTGGCCAAGCTACCCAGCCGCTTTGCTCGTGCAGTCCTTGGCCTAGCTGTTTTTGCGGTGCTTTGGGGTGGAACGATCGCCATGGTTGCGGTCTTGTTCCTGCGTGGGTCTGAACCTTGGCCGCCCAGCTGGGCGATCGCCATTACGGCAGTGTTCGCCGGGCTTGGGGCTCTGATCCCGATGTTGTTTGCCCGGCGTGCGATTCAGCGCATGTTTGCGGATCTCCGCGCTGCCGTACGACTGAGCGATGCGAGCGGTGGGGCGGTATCCAGTCCTCCCACCGGTTGGGCCGACCTGGATGCGCTTACAGCCGAGATGGACAAGCTCGCTCGCCTGCGCACATTGCGTATCGATGCGCTCGTTCGCCAGGAGGCTCGCTTCAGGGCACTTGCGGACTCGACGCACGGTGTTGAGGCATGGTTCTCCCGCACCGGAGCGCTGGTCTGGGTCAGCCGTTCGATTGAACGCCTGACGGGTTACAGTCGCGCCGAGTGCCTGCTTGCACCCAACCTGATCGAACTCCTGACTGCGCCGCAGGATCGCACGCGGATGCTTGCCCTTGCGGCCCAAGCAATGCGTGACGATGACCGCCGCGAGATTGAGCTTGCGATCGTTTGCAAGGATGGTCGCCGTTACTGGATCGCATGTCACTGGCGGCGCATGTTTGACTCGGACAGTCGATTGCTCGGTTTGCGTGTCTCGATAGAGGATATTCAGGCGCGGAAGGATGCACAGACACGGTTGCTTGAGACCGTGGCGTCGCTGCGGCGTGCGCAGGCTTTGCAGGCGCATTACCTGCAGGCTAACGATGACGAGCGGCTTCGGCTGGTGGCGCTGCTTGATACCTTGCGCGTGGGTATCCTGTTCGTTGATCGCGACGGTCGGGTGTATTACAGCAATCGCGCGCTACGTCAGATGTGGGGGTTCGCCGAAGACGAAAACCTTGCTGGGCTTTTTGATCTGGACTTGATTCATCGAATTGCTTCGCGCATGCGTGACGAGCAGGCGTATCGGCGTCACATGCTTGAAACGGAGTCCCATGCAGGGCGCAGGCCAGCCTACGAGATCGAACTGCTTGATGGCAGGGTATTCGAGCAAATGTCGGCTGACGTTGCATCGGAGGACGGGCAACGCAATCTTGGTCGCGTCTGGATTTTCGAGGACGTCACCGAGCGCAGGCGTGCTGCCCGGGCTCTGGTGGAGCTGGCGGAACGCGATGCGCTGACTAACCTTCTCAATCGCCGTCGCTTTCACGAGGAGCTCGGGCGCATGCTTGCCGAGGCTGCCCGGCGTAACGACAGGGTGGCGCTGTTGTCGTTCGATCTCGACGGTTTCAAGGCGATCAACGACAATTTTGGCCACTCGGCGGGCGACGAGGTCCTCGTGGAGGTGGCCGGGGCTGTTACCGCGATTGTGCGTCGCAACGAACTGCTGTTCCGGCTTGGTGGCGACGAATTTGCCATTCTGATTCCAGAGGCTGCTGCGGATAAGGTGTCGGCACTTGCTCGCCGGATCAACGAACGGATCTCGGCCATTCGGTTCGATTTCCCTTCGGGCTGCGGGACGATCGGAGCAAGCCTTGGCGTGGCGTTCTATCCGGATCATGCAGACCACGCGGAGGCACTCATCGAATGTGCCGATCAGGCGATGTATCGCGCCAAGGCCGCCGGCAAGAACTGCGTCCAGATCTATGCCGCACAAGAGCGGCAAACGCCAGTGTGCAGCTAGGGCAGGCGTTTGCCCAAACCGATACAATTTGCGGTCTGTCTGGCATTGCGCGATGGTCGCGGTGCCGTGCCGACTGTGTCGGCATTCATATTTCCCAAGCCGTTGGCTGGGGCTGAAACCTGAATCAGAAGAGGATTGCCATGACCCGAATGGTCAACTGCGTGAAGCTCGGTCACGAGGCTGAAGGGCTCGATCGTCCGCCGTATCCCGGCGAACTCGGCCAGCGTCTATACGCGAATGTGTCGAAGGAGGCGTGGGCTGCCTGGATCAAGTACCAGACGATGCTTATCAACGAAAACCGTCTCAATCTCATGGATGCGCGCGCACGGAAATACCTGGCGGAGCAGATGGAAAAGTACTTTTTTGGAGACGGCGCGGATCAGGTGAGCGGCTACGTGCCGCCTTCAGCCTGAAGGCTTTGGCCTTGATACGACGCCCGTGCTTTCGTGCCGGGCGTCTTGTTTTCGTGAGCCGCCCAGAACCACAATGAAAAAACGGAGAAACGTGAAGCGCCTGCTTTGTGCAGCGGCTGCGGCGGGACTCGGCGTCCAGGCGATGGGTGCCGAGGATGTCGGCACGTGCCGTGAAATCGTGAGTGATTCCGACCGCCTCGCCTGCTACGACCGCGTCGTAGGCGGTCCCCCCAAACCGGTCGCTGATCCCCTGCCGGCCAAGACGCTCGATCCCGCTTCGGTGTCTGTCGACCGCTTGTCCGAGCGTATGGAGCTTGCGCAGAAGGACAAGCTCGGAACCTTCCTTTTTCGCCCGTATCGGCCGGTCTACCTGTTGCCCGTGCGGTTCATCGAAAAACCCAACGAAATGCCTGGTACTCCCAATCCCGAGAATCAGGCGACGGGGTCGATCGAACTCGATGAGATCGAAGCGAAGTTCCAGCTCAGCTTCAAGACGAAGATCTGGCAGAACATCGGCGGCAGCCCGGTCGATCTCTGGTTCGGCTACACGCAGCAGTCGTATTGGCAGGTATACAACAAGAGCGAATCGGCGCCGTTCCGGGAAACCGACTACGAGCCCGAAGCATTCGTTACCGTGCCGGTCGAATTTGGCCGTCCTGGCTTCCGGTTTCGCTTCGTCAATCTAGGGTTTACGCATCAGTCCAACGGCCGTGCAAATCCACTGTCGCGTTCCTGGAACCGGCTTTATGCGGCGTTCGGCTTCGAAGCCGGAAATCTGGTCGCCCAAGTGCGCCCGTGGTATCGCATTCGTGAGAAACCTGAGACGGACGACAACCCGGATATTACTGACTATGTCGGTCGTGGCGAGTTGTCCTTGCTGTACCGCTGGAGAGAGCACCAGTTTGCCCTGATCGGCCGACATAGCTTGAAGGGCGGCAGCAATAACCATGGCGGGGTCCAGTTCGAGTGGAGTTTTCCGCTCGCGGGGTACTTGCGTGCGCACGTCCAAGCCTTCACTGGATATGGCGAAAGCCTAATCGACTACAACCACAGGCAGACAACGGTTGGCTTGGGTGTTTCGCTTGCTGAATGGCTATAGGCCTCGCTTGGGGCAAGCGTCAGCCGAGATGGTCAAAACTCTCTCACACCTTGATGTTGGTTAATGGTGATCGCTGGCAAGTCTCTAGCCTCATTTCTTTGGCGTTTTTCCTGGAACCAAGAGCATGGTTGGTGAAGGTGTGAATCAGGTCCTGTTTGACTGGAACGACGAATTCAATATTGGTCTCCAACAGGTGGATGAACAGCACAAGGAACTCGTTCGACTGCTCAATGAGTTACATGTGGCGCTCCGTGAACAGCAGGCGAGTACGACGTGCCGGGATATTCTCGATGCACTTGCGGATCACACGCGAATCCATTTCGAGACCGAAGAAGCTCTGATGCGCGTTTCGGGGTTTCCGGAGTTGGGAGCGCACAAGCAGAACCACGACGATCTGCTCGGGCAGGTTCGGGCCTTGCAGGAAAAGCTTGCCGCTGGGCAGGCGGAGATTACTTTCGAACTGCTGTACTTCCTCAAACAATGGCTCATTCACCATGTCAATGAGGCAGACAAGCGTTTCGGGAACTACTTTGTTCAGTCCGGCAGCGGGACGACGCAACAGTCACCTGTTGCGCAACATGCCAAAGCGCCCTGGTGGAAATTTTGGTAGTGGGCGGTGCGACTCAGTCGATGAGTGCGGGTTCGAGCAGACGCTCGAATCCGCGCGCATCGCATGGACGGCCTAGCAGATAGCCCTGGACGGCTTCGCAACCCAGTTCGGTCAGCAGCGTGAGTTGCTGGTCCGTCTCTACGCCTTCGGCAGTTACTTCGAGTTGGAAGGTGTGCGCCAGCTGCAGGATGGTGTGCGTCAGCGCGATGTCACCTGCGTCGCCGGGTAGGCCATCGACGAAGCTGCGATCGATCTTCAGGCGATGAATCGGTAGTCGCTTCAAGTAGGCAAGGCATGAATAGCCTGTGCCGAAATCGTCTACCACTAGTTGCACACCGAGTTCCCGGATCTGGGAGAGCATCGCAAAGTTGCTCTCGACGTCTGCCATGAGGACGCCTTCAGTCAACTCAAGCTCCAGCACGCGCCCAGGGATGCGGGCTTCGGCCAGTGCGTGTTCTAGCTTTGTGGCAAAGCCGGGGCTTGCGAACTGGATGCCTGAAATGTTGATGGCGAGGTGCAGTTCCGTATGTCCGGCAGAGCGCCATTGTGCGAGTTGTGCGAGGCCGGTCCGCAGGACCCAGTCACCCAGCGGCTCGATCAGGCCGGCAGCCTCCGCTACTGGAATGAAAGCGGATGGAGGGATAGGCGCGCCCTCGGCGTCCCGTAGTCGTACCAGTGCTTCGGCACCAATCAGCTCGCTTGTTCTCGTATCGAATACTGGTTGGTAATGAAGCTCGAAGGCATTCGTCTCAAGTGCTTCGCGTAGCCGTCGCTCGATCCGGCGGCGATGTGCTGCATTCTCCGCGAGTGCCGCGTGAAACCAGCAGTAACGGTTACGACCAGAGTTCTTTGCCACATGCATGGCAATGTCGACGTGGCGGATCAGCGTGAGCCGGTCTTTGCCGTGCTCCGGGTAGCTTGCCACGCCCATGCTCGTGCTGATCTCGTAGATATTGCCGGCGATCCTGTACGGGTTGACGACTGTTTGCTCGATCTCTTGGGCAAGCATGTCAATTACGGTCACATCCGAAGTCGGCATGGACTTGAATATGAGGAACTCGTCGCCGCCAAGCCGGACCACCAGATCGTCTGGCCCGGTCAGCGCGGACAGCCGTAGCCCGAGTTCCCGCAGCAACTCGTCGCCGATCGTGTGACCCTCCGTATCGTTGATGGTCTTGAAGTTGTCGAGATCCATCGTCACTGCGACGAAAGTCGGATGGCTGGCGGCGAAGTTCTCGAAGTTCTCTTCTAGGTACCTGCGATTGTGCAGTCCGGTCAGTGGGTCCTTGTTGGCGAAAAACTCGGCCTGCTCGGCATAGTGGCGGCGCAAACTGATATCGCGCGCAATGCCTGCAGTGCCGATGATTTCTCCGTCGTCCGAAAAAACGGGCACCTTTATGATTTCAGCCCAGACCAGCCCGTCCTTGCCAGGAATCTGCTCTTCGGATTGCCTTGGCTGGCCGCTTTCGAGTACGGCCAAATCCTCCGCGCGAAAATGTGCGGCGAGCTCTGGTGAAGAAATATCGCGATCGTCCTTGCCGATGAGGGCTTCCGGTGCAACACCGAAAACCTCGTGAAATTTTTGATTTACTGCCAGAAAGCGGTGTTCCCGATCTTTGATCCACGCAAAATTGTCGATGCAATCGAGCAGCGCTCGCTGGCGTGCGTGCGTGAGTCTTAACGTGTTTTCGGCTGCGATGCGATTCGCCCGTTCGCGGGCGAGCGCAACTTGGCGCCGACGGCAAACGATGCCAGCCAGTGCCGCAATGCCTGTGACAGAAGCGGTGACAAACCAATAGACCATGGATATGCATCCGGCTCGAGAAGGGCCCGGACGAGCGTTCGAGGGTTAGAAGGTATGAACGGCAGCTACAGAAGATTCTTGAATCGTCGCTGCAAAAAAATGTGAAGCCGTGAACGATGCGGGAGTGTCTGGCCCCCGCATCGCCAGGATGCTTAGCGGAAGAGCCCGCCGAGCGAAGAGAGACCCTGCTGAAGTACATCGTCCGACCCTTCGAGCGAGCCGTTGGGGGTCGCTTGATCGATCATCTGCGGAAGCACTTGGGCGAGGTTGCCGGCAATGGTCGATGGGTCGAGGCCGAGCTTGGCCGCGAGCGCGCCGAGCGTGTCCGGCCCTAATGCGCTAGCGAGTTGGTCACCCGAGACGGCTTGGTTGGCTCCTGTGCCGATCCAGGATTGAACTTGGTCGCCAAGGCCGCTGGCGGCCAGTTGCTGCAACAGGCCGCCAATGCCGCCCTGGTGGTTCTGGAGCAGTTGCAGCGCGAGCTGGATAAGTTCATTTCCGCCTGTACTGCTGCTCGTAGAGGACCCGCCCAACAGTTGTCCGGCGAGTTGATCCAGAAGTCCCATGATTTGCTCCTATTCCCTGGGTGAAATGCCATTTGCACCGCTTCAATCAGGAGGGCTGCGGCGGCGCATGCGTAGGCTACCACCGGCGGGCTGTTTGCCATCGCCTCTACGGTCACGTTGCCATAGGAACAGATCGGCGGATGCAGCGTGTGTGGCCAGATCGGAGCCGTATCGCTGCGTGGTGAAAACAGGGTCGGGAGGATTCCTGTGCTGCTACGCCCGCGCTGGGCGATTGCCGCCCCAATTTCCCGAGCGGAGGGCATACCGGTTTGTGATGTGGCGGTATGAGGTCTCGACTAGCGTCAGAGGGCGGTGTTTGGTCTGGTCGGCACATCCGCTCCGCTACAATCGCGCTTTGTCTATCGTCGGCATCTGCAATGAATCAGGATCAGCTCAAGGCTCTCGTCGCACGCGCAGCGGCGGAATACGTCGAAAAGCATGCGCCGCGCGGCTCGATCATCGGTGTGGGCACCGGCTCGACCGCTAATCTTTTTATTGACGAACTGGGGCGGATCAAGGACGTGTTCTCCGGCGCAGTGGCCAGTTCCGAGGCCAGTCGCGAACGCCTTGAGAAACTCGGCTTCCGTGTGTTGGATCTGAACGAAGTGACGGATATCCCAATCTATGTAGATGGTGCCGATGAAGTGGATCCGGGATTCTGCGCAATCAAGGGTGGTGGTGCGGCCCTCACGCGCGAAAAGATCGTTGCTGCCGTGGCAAGGGAGTTCGTCTGTATCGCCGATGCGAGCAAGCGGGTACCGGTGCTCGGCAAATTTCCGCTCCCAGTCGAAGTGATTCCGATGGCGCGCGAGCACGTAGTACGTCAATTGCAGCGATTGGGGGGCGATCCCCGCTGGCGCGAGGGTGTGGTGACGGACAATGGAAACGTGATCCTTGATGTGCACGGTCTGTCGATTACCGATCCGGTTAGCATGGAATGCGACATCAACCGGATTGCCGGGGTCGTGACCAACGGACTGTTCGCTGCGCGTGGGGTCGACATGCTGCTTATCTCCACGCCGACGGGAGTCGAGTGCACGCAACGCAACTGAAACATACGGCGACTAACATGCACGGTTCGCGCCGCGGGGGCGCTCAGGGGAGTCGCATGGCGGACCATACTTCGAAGCAGTTTGACCTCGAACTAGAGAACATCCGGACGCGCGTGTTGCAGATGGGTGGACTCGTGGAGCAGCAGATCCAGCGCGCAATCCAGGGGTTGGTGGATGAGAACCTCGGGTTGGCGGATGCGGTGATCGAGGACGACCATCGCGTCAACGAACTGGAAATCGAACTTGACGAAGTCTGTTCGCAAGTCATTGCCAAGCGCCAGCCAGCGGCAGTGGACCTGCGGCTCATTACCGCCGTCATCAAGACTATCACCGACCTTGAACGTATTGGCGACGAGGCCAAGAAAATCGCCAAGATGGCCAAGGCAATCCATGAAGGTGCGCTGGCCTCGCCGAAGGTGCAAGTGCGCCACATGGCAGACCTCGCGATTGCGCAACTGCGGCACGCGCTCGATTGCTTTGCACGTCTCGATATGGAAGGTGCGACGCAGGTTGTGCGTGGTGACAAGGCGATTGATGCCGAGTTCAAGGGGCTGATGCGTCAGGTCATCACCTTCATGATGGAAGATCCGCGGACGATTTCCGGTGGCATCGACATGATTTTCGTCGCCAAAGCACTTGAGCGTATCGGCGACCATGCGAAGAACATGGCCCAGTATGTGTTCTATATGGCTAAGGGCGAAGACATGCGCCACGCTCGCCTGCCTGAGATCGAAAAAGCGGCTGGGCAGGGTTGAGTTCGGACGTCCGCATCACAAACAAAGCGGCCAGCTTTTGCTGGCCGCTTTGTTTGTTGCCTTGGGGTTGCCGACTGTTCAGGCAACCCAGCTTACCGTCGGTGCGATGTCTTCATCTTCTTCGAATGGATCGGCCAGCTCGGTGAAGCTGATGTCAGCGGCCAGCATCGTGGCAAGCAGATCTGCGTCGGGGACTTGGAGCAGTTTTGCGGATTGCACAGTATCTGCGTCGGAGGATTGTGGCGAGCCATTATTCATCTCACGTCCTTTTCTGGGGGTAGAAGAGAGAGTTTCCGGTCGACACGTTTCAGAAGTGTGTCCGGCGTGTGCATTGCCAGCTACAAGATTGGCGCCTGAAATAGATTTGATCAACCAGTCGTTAAATCGTTACGCAGGTCGCCGCGGTCTTGCATGGGAGCATGACGCGCCCAACACCACTCCCTCATCTGGACGATGCGCCTCGATCCTGCCGCCCTGATACGTATTGCACCCTTCGCGCTCTATATTGCTTTCATCGCGCTTCGGCCGGCATTTTCAGAAATTCTCGGACCTGCATTGCCATGGAGCTATGCGGTCCAGATCGGGGCTGTGATGGTTGCACTCGCTTGGGCGATGCCTCGCTGCGAAGAGCTATGGCGGGATGCGGGCGTGAGCCTGCAACAGGCAGCAATTGCAATAGCCGTTGGCCTTGCCGTATTCCTCGCATGGATCCGGCTCGATCTCCCTTGGTTGTCCTTCGGTCAGGATGCGAGCCTCGTGCCACCGGTTATCGACGGTACGCCCGACTACGCGTGGCTGATCATTCGGGTCTTCGGCTCTGCGTTAGTGGTGCCGGTGATGGAGGAACTCTTTTGGCGCAGCTTCGTGATGCGCTGGATCGACAGTGACGAGTTCCGGACCCTGAAGCCGGCGCATACCAGCCTGAAGGCGGTGCTGATCAGTTCGCTGGTATTCGGCTTCGAACACCAAATGTGGTTCGCAGGGCTCCTCGCTGGTCTTGCATATGCGTGGCTCTATCGTCAGGGAAGCCTGTGGCTGCCGATCATCGCACATACGACGACCAACTTCGTGCTTGGTTTGTACGTAATCAGCAGTGGTGAATGGAAGTACTGGTAGTGGTAGGCGCGTAGGTGTCAATACGCGGCATCGTCCTTGGCAACCAACAAGGCGGTCTTGACGATGATCCAGAGGTCTAGCGCCAGCGACCAATTACGCAGGTATTCCAGGTCGAATTCGATGCGCTTGGCCATCTTCTCGACGGTTTCCGTCTCGCCGCGATAACCGCTGACCTGCGCCCATCCCGTAATGCCGGGTTTGACCTTGTGGCGCACCATGTAGCCCTTAATCAGCTTGCGGTAGGTCTCGTTGTGCGCGACCGCGTGCGGGCGGGGTCCTACGATACTCATGCGTCCCTGCAGTACATTGATGAACTGCGGCAGCTCATCGAGTGAAGTCTTCCGGATGAAAGCGCCAAACGGCGTAATGCGCGAATCGTTTCGCGTCGCCTGCGTCACGCTTGTGCCGTCCTCCGTCACGCGCATCGAGCGGAATTTGTAGACGATGATTTCCTTGCCATCGAGGCCGTAGCGCCGCTGCTTGAAGATGATCGGGCCGGGCGACGAACGCTTCACGCCGATTGCCACTGCAAGCAGGATCGGGGAGATCAGGATCAGGATCAGAAGCGACAGAACAAAGTCCTCAAGCCGCTTCGTGACGCCATTGAACCCAGTGAATGGCGTGTCACAGACGGCCACTACCGGCATGCCAGCGACCGATTCCATGCGGCCGTTGATGAGATCGGTGACAAAGATATCCGGCACGAAGTAGATCGATGCAGTCGTGTCCTTGAGATCCTCCAGCAGGCTCAGGATGCGAGGCTGCGTGACCATCGGTAGCGCCAGATAGATACGATCCACATGATTGGCCTTGACGAAGTCGGTCAGCCCTTGCAGCGAGCCAAGAAGGGGCATGTCGCCGATCTGTGTCAGGCGCGCACGTCGCCGATCGTCGAAATAGCCGAGAAAGCGGATGCCCAGATAGCGATTCTCGAGAAACTGTGTGACCAACTGGGCGCCAACATCACTCACGCCACAAACGACAGCTGTTGATTCGGCCTCTGAAATCGAAAGCATGCGCGGAACAGCGGCCCTGGCAGCGAGATTCGCTCCGAACAGCGCGAACGGCAGGATCGCAAACCACGAAAACAATGCATCGTGCGAGAAGTGAGCGACATAGCCCGACGCGTAGCCAAATAGCAACAGGATGCCCGTTAGCATCATTGCGTTGAAAAAGCTCTTGCGCGCAATGCGACGCGGTCTGTCGGTAAGCTGGATGTTGCCTGGGAAAGTCAGAGAGAAGGCGATCAATGCAAGGATGACGTACTTCGCATCAAAGCTCTCTCCGTATGCGATGGCAGTACTGCAAAGGGTCGTAACGACCACAAGTGGATCGAGAAATGCTTCTACCGTCCCGGCAAGCGTGATGGTATTGCGCAAAGGCGTTCGCTGCTTGTCCAATGTAACCAGCATGGTTCGAGTGTATTTCTTCGAGGCCCGGCGGACAACGCGACAAAAAGATGATCTCTTGCCGACGTTTTCCTGTTCATGAACTCTGCTCCGGCCGGAATGCCGGCACGAAACCCCAATATGAGTCCAATACACAGCAAGAAACTTACCCGCTTTCTACTTGGCGCATCCATTCTGGGCGCCACATCCGCACAAATGCCTGCCTCCGCCGAAGAAGGAGATGCCTTCACGTTGGGTGGCGGCGTGACCTACACCTGGGACAGCAATATCTTTCGCTTTGATTCCAGCATTCCTGGTGCTGTTCGATCCGATAACATGACAAATCTTTACGGCATTGCTGGTTTCGACAAATACATCGGACGACAGGAACTCTACGGAGACTTCCTTATCGGGAAAACACAGTTTAGCCGCTTTTCCGAGTTGGACTATGACAATCAAAAGATCCGGACAGGCTGGAAGGGGTATTTCCCGCACGAGATCCGCACAACGCTGGAATGGCTAAGAGGGCAGTATCTGAGCAGTTTCGCCGACCTTCAGTTGCCGCGACGCAACGTCGTCACCTCGGACAAAATCCATTTTGATCTCGACGTGCCGGTGTATGCCAACTGGCACGCGGTGGGCGGCGCGGATGTGGTGCGGTCGCGCAACAGCAATGAACTTGACAAGAATAACAATCGCGATGCAGAGGGATTCGAGGGCGGGGCACGGTATGTGACGTCATATGGCAACAGGCTTGATCTTGTCTACTCAACCGAGAAGTCGCGTTTTCCTGACAGATTTCTCACACAGATTACCGACACCGCCTACCGAGATCAGACGGTTGACCTGCGTGTGTTCTGGCAGTTCTCGGGAAGTAATCGTATCGAAGGAAGAGTGGGCTATATGTCGCGCGATCAGGAGACGCTCGACTATCGCAATTTCTCGGGTCCGGTATTCCGGCTGGCGGATACGTGGCAGCCCACTGCATCAACTACAGTCGTGGCAACCATCTATCGATCGATGGGACAGGCTGGTGACAATGAATTCAATTATGCCGTGACCAAAGGCGTCAGAATCGAACCGACATGGAATGCAACGGCAAAGATGCGGATCAATGGCATGCTTCAATGGGATGATCGCCGCTATCTGGGCAATGTTGTTGAGGAGCTCACGGGTGTGCCATCGGCTGCGGATGACCGTGAGGACAAAAGCTGGACCGGGCGTATTGGCGTGACATGGCTGCCGGTGCGATGGGCGCAGTTGAGCACAGAGTATCGCTATGAACAACGCGATTCGAACCAGCCGTTCCTCGACTACACTGACCACCTCGGATTGGTGACGGTACAGCTGTCGTTTTGAGGCGACTGTTGCTAGGAGGCGACAAGGCGGATCTGGTTTCCTTTTTGGATCCGCCTGATTCGCTTCACTTTCTTCAGGCCTTGGCGGGCGTGCTGCGGAAGCCATCGTTGGACGAGCACGCATGGAAATCTCGCAGTCATCCAATGTTGTGATCATTATTCAGGGCGTCACGCACCACTAGGTGTCATTCCGCATTCTTCGGTAATTGAACCGGATTTCTTGATTTATACCGATCGGGCATGCCCCTTGCTAAGGGGTCTTCCATGTATTCGCCGTGGCGGAGTGTCAGCGCTATGTATGCACTGTGCGGAATCCAGAGTCCAATGATTGTTGCCGAGTCTGAGGTTGCAGCAATTGAATAGGCAGTCATTCATTCATTACTTCCTGATATTTTTTGCCTGAATGAATCGGAGTGAAATTGAATGAGTGTCCCTTGCTGAAATCCGGTAATGTCCGAAGTAAATTGGTGCGGCGATGCGAAATGCTTCCTCGTGCCAGAATGATCGGCAGCAGCTTGTAGAAATGACAAATTGTAGGATCGGCATTCAGGTGCGAATGCCTGTTCTCAAACTCACAAAGGCCATTGGGGTTTGCATGAATATTCTCTCGTTCGGCAGTTTTGTCGTAGTAGCTCTCCTCGCGCCGGCGCTCACCGCCTGTGGCGGCAAGGGACACAATGACGCGGCCACACAAGTTGCAGCGAAGGTCAATGGGGGGGAGATCACCGTACATCAAGTGAATTTCGCGCTACAGCGGAACACGAATCTGTCCACGCCCGGGCAACTGAAAGATGCATCTCATCAGGTGCTCGACAGGTTGATCGAGCAGGAACTGCTGGTGCAGGCTGCAACGGAAAAGAAGCTGGATCGAGATCCGCGAGTGGTTCAGGCAATCGAGGCTGCGAGGCGGGAAGTCATTGCGCGCGCCTATCTTGAGCAGTTGGCTACAAGTGGCATGAATAAGCCGAGCGAGCAGGAAATCCACGACTACTACGCCAAGCATCCTGCACTTTTTTCTGAACGCCGCATTTACAACTTCAAAGAAGTCGCGGTCGAGAACAATGCGGGCATGCAACAGAAGGTTCGGGCGGAACTGGCGAAGAGCTCGAACCTTGACGATCTTTCCGGTGCATTGAAGGCGGAGAGTATCCGCTATGTCGCCAATAGCTTTGTCAAACCGGCTGAGCAGTTGCCGTTAGATGCGCTGGCGGGCTTTCACTCCATGAAGGATGGGGATGTCAAGGTGTCGGCGACACCACAAGCCGTTGTGGTGCTGCAACTGGCGGGTTCCCGCAGTGAGCCTGTCGATGAAACGAAGGCCCGCCCGGCGATTGAACTGTTTCTTGCGAACCAGCGGCGCGCGGATGTGGCAAAGGCCGAAATCAAGCACTTGCGCGATTCGGCAGAGATCGAGCTGGTCGGTGAATTTGCCACAACGGCTACCGTAGCAGAGACCTCGGTGGGCACAGGTACTACCCCGATTGCTGCATCACGGAGCGAGTCACTGGAGAAAGGCATCAAGGGTTTGAAGTAGCGAGGCGTGGACGGAATGCTGTCCTTCTAGAACCAGCCCGGCACTGATGCTTCCCCGGGCGCCAGAACATAACGACCAATGACCGCCAACAGACCAATGACCACCACTCCCGTGCGTGGCGCTGATTTTCTGCGCCGCTTTCTTTGTTCATGCCTGTTTCTGCTTGTGAGCCTTTCGGCGGTAGCCGCCGAGCGTGCTGAATACTTGTTGGGGCCAGGTGATGTCGTACGAATAAGTGTATTCCAGAACGCGGATCTGCTGCTCGAAACGCGAGTCTCCGAGAATGGATCGATTACGTATCCGCTCGTTGGGAATGTCCCAGTCGGAGGTCTCACGTTGTCCGCTGCGGAGCAGCGGATAGCCAAGCGTCTCAGGGATGGCGGATACGTACTGCAACCTCAAGTTTCGATCCTGCTTCTCCAGATCCGCGGCAGCCAGGTTTCGGTGCTCGGGCAGGTGAACCGGCCAGGTCGCTATCCGCTGGACACTGCGGACATGCGGCTGTCCGACATGCTGGCAACCGCCGGTGGCATTGCGGCGGGTGGTGCCGATATCGCGATCGTGTCGGGGGTCCGGGAGGGCAAGCAGTTCCGCCGTGAGGTCGATATCGCTTCGATGTATCTGCAGGATGAGTTGTCCAATGACATCGCCCTGAAGAGCGGCGATGCGATCTATGTGCATCGTGCGCCGGTTTTCTATATCTACGGTGAGGTGCAGCGGCCAGGCGCCTATCGCGTCGAGCGCGGTATGACCGTGATGCAAGCGCTTGCAACCGGTGGTGGTCTCACGGCGAAAGGGACCCAACGGGGCGTCCGGGTAAATCGCCGTGCGACGAACGGCAAGGTCAACGCGATCGAGCCCGGGCTGGACGATCCGGTCAGAGCGGATGACATCGTCTACGTCAAGGAAAGCATCTTCTGAGGACACCGACATGACGTTCCAGCAATTTTTCGTCCTGATGAAGGCACGTTGGCGGCTCGCCCTTGCGGTGTTCCTCGGCACAATCATAGTTGTCGTCGCAGCCAGCCTCCTGTGGTCAAAACGCTACACGGCGACAGCATCCGTCGTGCTCGACATGAAGTCGGCGGACCCCGTGTTGGGTGCTTTATTGCCGGTTGTGCCGGGCTACCTCTCCACACAGGTCGACATTATTTCGAGCGACCGTGTTGCGCGCCGTGTTGCCACGAACCTGAAACTTGCACAGAACCGCGACATCATCGAGCAATGGCGCAGCGATACCGGTGGCGAGGGTGACATTGTCACCTGGCTGTGCGAGCTGCTTCAGAAGTATCTCGACGTTCGTCCGTCGCGTGACAGCAACGTCATCAACATCAACTTCAGCGCTGCCGACCCGCAGTTCGCCTCGGTGCTTGCCAACGCCTTTGCGCAGACCTATCTCGATACCAATCTCGAACTACGGGTTGATCCGGCACGACAGTATGCTGATTGGTTCAACCAGCGCACACAGGTACTGCGTGGCAGTCTGGAAAAGGCGCAGGCCAGTCTGTCCGAATACCAGCGCAAGCATGGCATCGTTGCCGCGGACGATCGGCTCGATGTCGAGAACGCACGGCTGACGGAGCTTTCTACCCAACTGGCGGTAGCGCAGGCACAGCGGGCTGACGCACGCTCGCGCAATCGGGAGGCGAGCGGACGAATGGATGTCTCGCCCGATGTGTTGCAGAACCCCGTCATTCAGGCGTTGAAGGCGGATGTTGCGCGTCAGGAGGCGAGGGTGCAGCAACTGGCGGGGCAGCTTGGCCAGAATCACCCACAGTACCAACGCTCAGTGACCGAGCTCAATACGCTGAAGGCAAAGCTTGACGCTGAAATGCGGCTTGTTGCCGCTTCCGTCGGAACTGCCAGTGCAGTGAGTCAGCAGCGTGAGAGTGAGTTACGTGCGGCGCTCGAAGCGCAGAAGAAGCGTGTGTTGGCGCTCAAGGCCGAACACGATGAACTGATGGTGCTGAAGCGGGACGTGGACAACGCCCAGCGCGCCTATGACGTTGCCAGTGGCCGAATGTCCGAGACACGCCTCGAGAGCGAAAGTCAGCAGACCAACGTTTCGATCCTCACGCCTGCGGTACCGCCGCTCAAGCCGTCAAGCCCAAAGGTGCTGCTCAACTCGGTCCTGTCCGTTTTCCTCGGCGCGTTGCTCGCCGTCGGCTCTGTCTTGCTGCTGGAGCAAAGGAACCGCCGGATCCGCTCCGAGGATGACTTGTTCGACAGCATTGGTGTTCCGGTGCTCGCAGTCATCTCGCGCGAGAAGAAGATCAAGCGTCGCGCCCGCCTCGCGTTTTGGCGTAAGCGCTCGCTCGCATCACATGCCGTCTGAATATTGCACAAGAAAAAATCCGCGAGGAGTTTCCCCCGACAGTTGCTCCGGCAGTGCACGAAATTGCGGCGTGCCGGTTGAATCGAGGTCATCGACATGGACATGCAGCAACCCCTCAGCATGAAGGCGACGCTGGTAGGCCAGGCAAAGAAGGCATTCGGCGATCGCTCGATCGGAGCGATTCTCATCGACTCGGGCCGCTTGACGTATGGTGAGGTCGAAAAGGTTCTGCGCGAGCAGAGGGCGCGCGGCCTGCGATTTGGCGATGCGGCTGTGTCGCTCGGTCTCCTTCGTGCGAACGATATCCAGTTCGCGTTGTCACGCCAGTTCGATTATCCGTACCTCGAAGCGACGGACGACTCGATCAACACCGGCGTGGTGGCGGCCTTCAGGTCGTCCGGCGTGGTGGTCGAGCAATTACGCGCGCTGCGCAGCCAGCTTATGGTGCGGTGGCTCGAAGATGTTCCCGGGCGGCGTTCGATCGTGGTCGCGAGCCCGGAACGCGGTGAGGGGCGCAGCTTCATAGCAGCCAACCTTGCCGTCGTGTTCTCGCAACTGGGGGAGCGAACGCTGCTTATCGATGCGGATATGCGGGATCCAGTGCAGCACAAGCTGTTCAAGCTTCCCGATGGGGTGGGGCTTTCAAACCTGCTCGCCGGGCGTGCGGGTGACGAGGCCATCGTCAAGATCGGCTCGCTCCTCGGTTTGTCCGTTCTGCCCGCGGGAACCCTGCCTCCGAATCCGCAAGAGCTGCTCGCGCGCTCCCAGTTTGCTGCGCTGCTCGCACGGCTCGAGTCGAGCTTCGACGTCATCGTGATCGATAGTCCAGCCCTTGCGTTGGCCGACGATGTTTCGACGCTTACTGCGCGCGCACGCGCGGCCCTGCTGGTCGGTCGCAAGGATCGGACTTCGTTCCGCTTGATGCAGGCGCTCACGAAGCGACTCGTGCGAGCGAATGGTGCGCTGGTCGGATCGGTTCTTAACCAGTTCTGAGCAGAGCGATCTTGGACAGGGCATTAAACGAAGAGGCGTTCGCGGAGGCTGGGGCGGCTCCAATGCGCTCGGGTGGCAATCTGCTGCCGTGGCTGCTGGTAGCTGCAGGGCTCCTCATCATGTATGTGCCGACGTTCGCTGATCTCCTGCGTGGAATCTGGAGTTCGGAGGAGCAGGCGCATGGGCCGATTGTGCTCTGCGTGGTCGTCTGGCTCCTGCAGCGCAAATGGTGTGTTGTGTTCAGGCGGCCGAGCTGGGAGCTACCGAGTCCGCTGGCGGGCGGTTCGGTACTGTTGGTTGGTAGCGTGCTCTACGCGCTCGGACGGTCGCAGGAAATCCTGCTGTTCGAAGTGGGTTCGCTGATCTGGGTGGTTGCGGGCATCGTGCTGATGTTGCGGGGCAAGCGGGCACTGCTCGAAATCTGGTTCGCGCTCTTCTTCATGGCCTTCATGATTCCCCTGCCAGGCACCGTGGTTGACCAGGTGACGCAACCGATGAAGCTTGCGGTTAGTTATGTGGCGGAACAGCTGCTGTTCTTGCTCGGTTACCCCGTTGCGCGCAATGGTGTAGTGATCCAGATCGGCCCCTACCAGCTGTTGGTGGCCGATGCCTGCGCCGGTCTGCACACGTTGTTCGCGCTCGAAGCGCTCGGTCTGCTATACCTCAACATCGTGCGTTACGCTTCGGCAATCCGGAACACGGTGCTGGCGCTGCTCGTCGTGCCGATCAGCTTTTCGGCCAATGTCGTTCGCGTAATGACTTTGTCCTTGATTACCTTCTATTGGGGTGATGACGCCGGCCAGGGGTTCCTCCATGGCTTTTCCGGCATCGTGCTATTCCTTTCAGCCCTGGGGCTGATTTTTGCTGCGGACTCGCTCGTCCGGTTCGGTGTGGGAAGGATGCTCGGTGCCCGCGTTCAAGAATAAGCCCTTGGTGCGCGCAACCATCGCGCTCATGTTCATGCTGATGGCATCTGGCATGGCGATTGCGCTCAGACCGAGCGTCCATGTGCAGGCAGCAGAGGGACGCTTTGTGCTCAAGGATGCGGTGCCGAGTCAGTTCGCTGGTTGGCGGCTCGACGAACGCCAGGCTGCGCTGGTTGTCAATCCGCAGCAGTCAGTGATGCTTTCGCAGATCTATAGCGATGTCCTGATGCGCACCTATGTCAATGCTGAGGGGCGCCGCGTGATGCTGTCGATCTCCTATGGTTCGGATCAGACAGGTCGGCTGCGTGTCCATCGTCCCGAGTCATGCTATGTGGCGCAGGGGTTCCGGATCGACGACGCCGAGAAGCGCGCGCTGCGCTTCGGCAGTGTGGACGTTGCTGCGAATCGGCTAGTGGCACATGCAGGGGCACGAGTAGAGCCGATCACATACTGGATCCGCGTCGGCAGCAAGACAGTGCACTCGCTACTGGGACAAAGGCTTGCCCAATTGTCATATGGATTATCGGGCTCGATTCCGGATGGCCTGATTTTTCGCGTCTCTTCGATTGGTGCCGGGAAGGCCGATGAATTCGCGCTGCAGCAGGAATTTCTGCTCGCACTCTATAACGCAATGTCTCCCGATAGTCGTGTGCGCTTTTTCGGTGAGCCCGCTGCAGCGGCCGCAAGCATTCAATGAGCGAGCATCCCTACACGCGTCGCAACGCGGTTGGTGCGATCGGCAAGTTCCTCGCTGGTCGGGGCGGCAATGCGTTACTAGCGCTTGGCCTGCTGGCGATGCTCGCGCGCCTGCTTCCGCGGGAGGCGTATGGGGCATATGCCACCGGGGTTGCTTTCTACGAACTGATGATCTTGCTCGGTTCGCTCGGACTCGAATGGGTGGTGTCCGTGTATGTGCCGAAGCTGCGCATGGCGCGCCGCACGAGCGAGATGGTGCGGCTGACGGCTGCGGTATTCGGTGCCCAGTTGGTTGCGTACGGGGCGATCGGGGCGTGTACGGCGATCTTCTCGGACGAGCTCGCTGAATTTCTGAATGTCGGCTTTGCTGCCCCGGCGTTTGCACTATTCGGTGCAGTGATCGTGGTGGAAGGGGTTGGCCGCACGATTCGCGACCAGTTTCTGACAGCGCTCATGGTGCAGGGTCGCGCCCAGGTCGCGCAGGCGGCGCGACCTGTGTTCTTCAGCGTGGCACTGGTTGTCTGTGCATTGAATGGTGGATTGCCGGAGAACGCCGTGCTTGCCGTGGCGCAGCTCGAACTCGTCGCCTGCAGTCTGTCGGCGGTAGCTTCGTTCTGGTGCCTGATTCACGCGACACGCAATTGGGGGCTGGATGCGCCGGGAGGGCAGGGGGAGCCGATCGTAGGGTTGCGGGCTGCAGTCAAGATCGCGGCAACGGCATGGATTGGTAACTTCGCTTGGTTTGCCTGGGGCTCACAGGTGATCGTACTTCTGTGCACGAAATTCCTGGGCGTGGAGGCGAGTGCGGTCGTCGGCTTCGCGCGCACCTTGGTCGACCAGATGAAGCGCTATCTGCCGGCCGAATTGCTCTTTTCCACGTTCCGGCCGCTTCTTGTCGCACGGTATGCACAGGAGAAGGACGAGGCGGCCCATTTCGCGCGAGGAGGTTTCCTCGTCAAGGTCAATGCGATCTTCCTCCTGGTTGCGATCGTCGTGTTCGGTTGTCTGGGTCAATACATCACCGGCTTGATCAGTGGTGGCAAGTATCGCGAGAGTGGGTTGGTCGTTGCACTGTGGTTGATTTCGCTGCTGCCATGGTGTCTGCATCGCTTCGTGGACCTGTCGGTACACCTGCTTGGCCGCTCATCGCACCTGTTGTGGGTCAGCTGCCTGCTGGCACCCGCACCGGTTGTCATGGCGCTGATTCTCGAGCACACGCGCTCGGTAGTCGGTGCGCTTCTTGTGCCATTCGCATGTGAAGCGATCTACGCCTTTGCGCTGCTTCATCTCTTTTCGCGTCGAGAGCGGCGGGGTTCGTTCGATGGGCATGAAGCGCTGAGATTTGTGCTTGCGGCAGCACCGTGTTGTGCAGCGCCGATCTGGGCATCCGGAGTGCTGGGTACGACGCTGGAATTGGTAGGCGCATTAGGGCTGTGCCTCTTGTTCCTGCTCTTCTCCTTGCGCTTTGCGCGGCCATTCTCGGCGCGAGAGCTTGGCGTTACGCCCAAGGCGGTGTCGCGTGTGCTACTCGATTTTTCCAGATAACGACGAGAACCGATGAACCTTACAGAGACCCAGACTCAGACTCGAACAAAAGGCCGGCGGCGTGTCCTTGTGATGCTGTGCACTGGTGCGCGAGGCGGCATGCGTTCGGTGGTCGAGAGCTATCGACGAGATGGTGTTTTCGAAAAGTACGATGTCAAGCTGCTAGAAACCCATCGCGAAGGCAGCATGGGTACGCGGCTCGCGGTTGCGGCCGCCGCGCTCTTGCGATTCCTTTGTCTGCTTCTGTCCGGCAGAGTGGCAGGTGTGCATGCGCATCTGGCCATGCGCGGCTCGTTTTGGCGCAAGACTATGTTCAGTGTGGTCGCGCGTACTTTCGGCGTGCCGGTGATCAGCCATCTGCACGGCTCTGAACTCAAAGCGTTCCACGCATCGCTCGGGAGGCTAGGGAGATGGCTGTTCCGCTACCAGCTCGAATCCTCACGCGCGGTCATCGTACTGTCCGAGAGCTGGGCTCGGTTCATCGCCGAGCGGGCGCCGCGGGCTAATGTTGTCGTCATTCCAAACTACGTGCGGATTCCCGCCTTCGAAGAGCTTGCGGGCCTGCACCGGGACGATGAATTTGTCTTTCTCTTTCTTGGCCTCATCGGCGAGCGGAAGGGTGTGTTCGATTTGTTGCCCGCCTTTCGCCGGGCGAGCCAGGAAGCGATGCGTCGTGGCGTCCAGCTGCGTCTGTTGATCGGCGGTAACGGAGAGGTGGAGCGGGCACGACAGCGCATCACCCAACTTGGGATCGATGGGCGGGTAGAGCTCTTGGGCTGGGTCGATGCCGAGCAGCGCGCCGAATTGCTCCGGCGTACCGATGCATTCGTACTGCCCTCACACAACGAAGGGTTGCCGATGGCAATCCTTGAGGCGATGGCCGCGTCGCTGCCCGTAGTGTCGACGCGTGTCGGTGGCATTCCTGAACTCGTACGACATGGCACTGACGGATTGCTGGTGAACGCGGGTGATTCGGTGGCTCTTGGACACTCCCTGCTGGCGCTGGCGACGGACAGGGTCGCTGCTATGGAGATGGGCCGGCAGGCGCGCCGACGCGTCGCGTCCGAGTATTCGGATGGCGTTGTCCTGCAAGCGATTGATCGTCTCTACGCAGAGTGTTTTGCATGATTCCCGCAGCCGTTCCCCCGCCGTGTCTGGTTTCTCCGCTTGCGTCCGGGGAGTTGCGCGCCGATGGCGATGCATGGCTACCGCTGACGGTTGCCTACGTCGTGGTCGTGCTGGTGCTCTTTGGTGGTTCGCTTGACAGCGGATTGATTCTCCTCCTGGCGATGTTGGTGACGCTCCTCGGCTCAGGGTTGGTGGTCTCGCTGGGCGCAGATCGGATGCTGCTGGCGCTGCCGGTGTGCGTGGTCGCCTTCAATGGCCTCTATGCGCCAGTGCTCGGCCTGTTTCTGGGGCTGTTGGGCGACGCCCCGGTGCTCTACAAGATTGTCCTTGGGCTTCGCAGTGCGGCATACGCGGCGCTACTTGCGTGGTGTGTTGGGGCTCTGTGCATGAGCAAGGTGTCGAACCCGTTCTTCAGGCTTGCATTCCCGGGATTGATTCTGTTGTTGCTGGTGTGGGTGGCAGTCTCGCCTGTCGGTCTGGAAGCGCGCAGCGCCTATCTCTTCAATTCATTCCTGCCATTCTTCATGTCACTGCTAGTGGCGGCCTATCTGTGTACTTATCGGTATGCAGTTGTGACGCCCGGTGCTTTCCGGTTCGTGGTCACCGCACTGGTGGTCCTGCTACTTGTCGGCGCCATCTACTTCTTGCTGCTGCCTTCGTTCTATCACGTCTTTAGGCCGGATCTGGTGGCGTCGAAAAGTGGAGGCGCTGGTGGCATCGTTATGTATGGAGAATATGACGGATCCTGGAGAACGAGTATCGAAGGCTATCGGTTCAACCGGATGGTAGGCACATTCGCAGATCCGATTGTCATCGGCTATCTGTGCGCGGTCATGGCGTTTGTGTCGCTTGTTTTCAGCCTGCCGGTCAGTGGTGCGGTATTCATTGTCATGCTGGTGTGCACGCTGGCGAAAGGCGCTGCGCTGTTCTTCATTCAATCCGTGTGCATCTATTACATCGGTCGCAGGAACCGAGCCATCCGTATCCTTTGCACGATTGCATTCGTGGTCTTGCAGATTGGATTTGCGGGCCTTACAAATACCAGTGGTCGCGTGCATCTGCAGGGATTGATCGGCGGTGTGTCTTCGATTGTCTCGGCACCCATTGCACAGAAGATCCTTGGGTTCGGCCTCGGTCAGGGGGGCAATTTGGGTAGTGCCGACTTCGCGGCCGCCGCCACTGCAGCTGGTGGATCGTGGAGAACTGCATGGCTCGGGAGTGGGGCGGAAAGTGCGATTGGTGTCATCGCCCACCAGACCGGTGCGCTCGGCCTGCTCACGCTTGCTGCATTCTCGTTGGCGCTGATGCTCTTCAGGGTTCGCGATGAGAAGACGGATCGCCCCTATCACGCCATCGTATGCCTGTGGTCTGCGCTGCTGTGCAACTGCTTCCTGCAGGAGAACTGCTTCAACGTTTCGGTGACCAGCAGCGTGTTGCTCGGCACTGTCTTGCTGACGTGTCGGCGTCGGGAAGCCGCTTCGCGCGGTAGCCCGGCTGTTGGGCCGATCGTTGCATCGCCGGGTACCGCATAGCCACGAGCTGACGTCCGAATCGGCAGGCTGAGGGCCACGATGCGGGGCGGGGGCCTCCCTGTGCCGTGCGACGCTCGATCAGATCCAAGTCAGTGTCATTTGCTGGTGGTTTGCGTGCGGCTGCAGATGTTTGGCCGGCGGTGTAGAAGAAATGACAAACAAGAATATTGCCGCCTGCTGAATGCAAACGGGCGGCCTCCAATGAGAGGCATACAACATGAGCAGGCAGAACATACTGGGTTGTGACGTAGACAACCTTTCCATGCAGGAAACGTTGAGCCGCGTTGGCGAATTCATAGCCTCAGGGCGTCCGCACCAGCACGTGGTGATCAATGCCGACAAGGTAGTCAAGGCACACCGTGATCCCGCGCTCAGACAGATCATCAACGACTGTGCGCTGATCAATGCAGACGGCATGCCTGTTGTGTGGGCTTCCCGATTGTTGGGAAAGCCGTTGAAGGAGCGTGTGACGGGTGTGGATCTGTTCGAGAACCTGATGCGTCACGCTGCCGAGCAGGGCTGGCGTGTCTACCTCCTGGGGGCACGCGAGGAAGTAGTGAGCGCTGTGGCGGATACGTTTCGGACACGATATCCGGCGCTGCGGCTTGCCGGTTACCGCAATGGCTATTGGAAATCGGAGGAAGAGGCTGACGTGGTGCGGCAGGTGGCCGAGGCACGGCCCGACATCCTGTTTGTCGCCATCAGCTCGCCAAAGAAGGAGCAGTTTCTGGGTTGCTACCAAGCGCAGATGAAAGTGCCGTTCGCCATGGGTGTTGGCGGTACCTTTGACGTGGTAGTAGGCAAGACACGCCGCGCGCCGCTCTGGATGCAGAAAACTGGTTTCGAGTGGTTCTATCGTTTCCTCCAGGAGCCCCGCCGTATGTTCAGGCGCTATTTCGTCGAGGACATGTACTTCTTCGTCATGTTGGGTAAGGCGATGCTCAAGCGCCCGTTTACGCGGGAGCAAGGCGCATGAAGAAAGTCATGGTGGTGTTTGGTACCCGGCCGGAAGCGATAAAGATGGCGCCAGTGGTGGCCGCGTTGCAGGCTGATCCACGCTTTGAGGCAAAAGTGTGCGTTACGGCGCAGCACCGGCAGATGCTCGATCAGGTACTTGAACTGTTCGCGCTCCGGCCTGATTTCGATCTCGATTTGATGCAACCGGGCCAGGATCTCACGGATATCACATCACGTGCACTGACTGGTCTGCGTGGCGTCTTGGCCGAATGGCGTCCGGATATCGTGCTGGTTCACGGAGACACCACTACGACCATGGCAGCCAGCCTTGCGGCGTTCTACCAGCGCATTCCGGTCGGACATGTCGAAGCGGGGTTGCGCACGGGTGATATTTACTCGCCATGGCCTGAGGAAATGAATCGCAAGATTGCGGGGGCTGTGGCTGCGCTGCACTTCGCACCAACCGACACCGCGCGCGACAACCTGTTGCGCGAGGGTATGCCGCGGGACGCCGTCGCAGTGACCGGTAATACCGTGATTGATGCTCTGCTGGAAGTGGACCTCCGTTTGAAGCGGGACGCTACGCTTGCCGACCACATGGTCACGCGCTTTGCATTTCTGGCGCCAGAGCGGCGGCTGATCCTGGTCACCGGACATCGGCGGGAGAACTTCGGAAATGGTTTCGAAAATATCTGCGCTGCGTTGGCTGAGCTATCGGAGCGCAGTGACGTCGAGATCGTCTATCCCGTGCATCTGAATCCTAATGTGCAAGAACCGGTCCGCCGGCTTCTGGCTGGGCGCCGCAATGTGCACCTGATCGAACCGCAGGACTACCTGCCTTTCGTCTACCTGATGGGTCGGGCGGATCTAATCCTGACTGATAGCGGCGGCGTACAAGAAGAGGCGCCCTCGCTGGGCAAGCCTGTGCTGGTGATGCGCAACACCACCGAGCGTCCCGAGGCAGTCGAGGCGGGTACTGTGAAACTCGTCGGTACCGATCGCGGACTGATCACGACCGAGGCAGGGCGCCTGCTGGACGATGCAGACGCCTATCAGATGATGAGTCGTGCGCACAACCCGTACGGCGACGGCTTGGCCGCGCGCCGCATCAATGAAGTTCTTGCAAACTGGAGCGCATGACATGTACAAATTCAATACTGTGGCCATGATCGGCCTCGGCTATATTGGCCTGCCCACGGCCACGGTGCTAGCGAGCCGAGGCGTCAAGGTGATCGGTGTTGACGTGAACCAGCACGCGGTCGACACCATCAATCGAGGTCAGGTACATATCGTCGAGCCGGATCTTGCTGGGCTGGTGCACCATGTTGTGAAGGAAGGCAATCTTGTAGCGCGCGCCGCACCCGATGAGGCCGATGCATTCATCATCGCCGTGCCGACTCCATTCAAAGATGGCCACAAGCCTGACTTGTCCTATATCGAAGCCGCTGCGCGTGCTGTTGCTCCGAAGCTCCGGCAGGGCAACCTGATCATTCTTGAATCCACTTCGCCTGTAGGTGCGACCGAGCAACTGGCTGGTTGGTTGGCCGAACTTCGTACCGATCTGTCCTTCCCGCCACAGGCCGGCGATAGCGCTGACATCCAGCTCGCCTACTGCCCGGAACGCGTGCTTCCTGGTCACGTGTTGCGCGAGCTGGTTGAGAACGATCGCATCGTTGGTGGGATGACGACCAAGGCAGCCGAGATGGCTGCCGACCTGTATCAGGTCTTTGTGCGTGGTGAGTGTCTTCTCACCGATAGCCGTACCGCAGAAATGGCCAAACTGACGGAAAACTCGTTTCGGGACGTGAACATCGCATTTGCGAACGAGCTCTCACTGATTAGCGACAAGCTGGGTATCAACGTGTGGGAGTTGATCGAGCTGGCCAATCGTCACCCACGCGTCAATATCCTCAAGCCGGGGCCGGGCGTGGGCGGTCATTGCATCGCAGTCGATCCGTGGTTCATCGTCGATTCCGCACCCAATGAGTCACGCATCATCCGTACTGCGCGTGAAGTGAACGACCATAAGCCAGATCATGTGATCGAGCAGGTGGCGCGCGCGGCGGACCGCTTCAAGAATCCGGTGATCGCCTGCCTTGGGCTGTCCTTCAAGGCCAATATCGATGACCTGCGCGAAAGCCCCGCGATGGATATCGTTACCGAGCTGGTTGAGCGCAAGCTGGGTCGTATGCTGGTGGTTGAACCACACATCAGTAAGCTGCCGGCGAAGCTGGAGGGCAAGGTGGAATTCACCGCCGCCGACGATGCGATCGAGCAGGCTGACATCGTGCTGCTGTTGGTTGATCACAAGCAGTTCAAGCGGGTACGACGCGAAAAATTGCAGACGCGGGTGGTAATCGATACCCGCGGCTTTTTCTGGTCGCGTTGAGCGGATGCCAGGTGTTTGTGGTTGAGCCGCAGACCGGCTGGATGTGCTCAGGCGGATTTCCAAAGCTGCCGTGGCCTGCAGGCTTTGTCCGAGGATGCCGGTTTTTGCCCGGTGCCGCGGGACGCTCTCTGCGGGATTTCTGCTGCCTCGCTGGAGCGTCGCATGCGTATTCTTGTCAAGCAATTGAAGCGGTTGGGTGGGTTCGTTGCGGTTGTGGCTACGCTGGCAGTCCCGTCCGTCTCCGTTGCGGCGGAGGTGGCAGTGAGTGTCGAGCCCGTGTGGGGCGAAACCCTGATCGAAGTGCCAGCGCGTTTCTATGGTCTCAATATCGGCTTGGGCACGTTGCGCACGGAGGTGCCAAACCGACCGCTCTTTGAGCGTCTCAAGCCCGATGCCGTTCGGATCATGACGCAGCGACGAGTCGACAGCTTGAAGAATCGAGTGATCACGTACCCGCTGTCGACTGGAGACCAAGTATATGACTGGTCGGAGCTTGATACTCTGATCGAGTACTTCGATCAGAGTGGTGCGGAAGTCTATCTGTCCTTGGGATTCGGTCCCCCCGACTGGCTATTTCAGCCATCCGGGGGTGGAAAACGGACGCCCCCTGCGCGGGAAAATATCACGACGTATTCGCGTTATATGGCGGACATTGTTAAACGGTATGCCGTTGAAAAGAAATATCGGATCCGGCGTGTGACGGTCGACAATGAGCCAGAAAGTGTCGGCTATTCATATTCCGACTATTTTCTGCTCTTTAATACGGCGAGAGACGCCATCAAGAGTGTGGCGCCTAGTGTGCAGGTGGGTGGGCCGGTTGTTGGCTATTCATTTTGGAAGCAGTCAGACGGTAGCAAGAGTGCATTCGGGGCGTCCATGCAGAAATTCGCACAAGGCGTCACTTCGACTGATTTCGTGGATTGGCACGTCTATACGAAATCCATCAAGACAGTGACCGGAACCGTCTCCTCTGCGCGTGCTGCATTTCCAGTCGGCAAGCCCTTTGTTATCAGTGAGCTGAATATCGACTGGAGGTTCACGCGCGACGCAGTGGCAGAGTCGTTGCGAAATAACACGTCGTGGGATTCGGTGGCGTGGCTCTCCACATTGTTCGACGAACTTCCCCAGTTAGGCGTTGACCAGATTTTCTATTTTGCATGGCGTGCACGTACCTTCGGTTTGGTAAATCCAGAATTGTCGGAAGTACGGCCGAACTACTATGTCTTCTGGGCGATGACAAACCTCCTTGGTCGCCATCGAGTTCCGGTAAGGGTTCAATCATCTAATGACATAGGCGTAATCGCAACGAATGATGGAGAGAGCAGGCGTCTTTTTGTCTATAATAAAAAGAATGTCGACAAGACTATAGAAGTGGTCTCGAAGGATCGGCCGGTTCGTCGTTTCCTGGCCTTCAGTCAGCAGTGGTATTTCAATCACCTGACCGTATCCGGATCGCAGGCAGCGTTTCCCCAATGGGTCACTCAACGGGCAACGCAACGCGTGACAGTCCCGGCCGGGGGGTTTGTCGTCGTTGAGGAATAGACGTCGCTCTGCTCGTCTGAAGCTGCAGGACCGCGCCGGGACAGATCCCGAGAGTTGGCCTGAGGTAATCCCCGTGCGGGGCGGCGCTAGTCGAAAGGCGCCGGACGAATCGGAGTTCTGATGAGTATTCTGGTAACCGGTGGCGCCGGGTTTATCGGCGGCAACTTTGTTCTCGACTGGATTGCCCTGAACGGTGAACCCGTCATCAACGTCGATAAGCTCACCTACGCGGGAAATCTCGAAACATTGGCCTCGCTCAGAGGTAATCCACGTCACATTTTCGTGCAGGGTGACATCTGCGACCGCGCCCTGATCGATGAGTTGTTCGGAACTCACAAGCCTCGTGCGATCGTGCACTTTGCGGCGGAGTCTCACGTTGACAGATCGATCCATGGTCCCGGTGAGTTTGTGCGGACGAATGTGGAAGGCACGTTCACGCTGCTGGAAGCTGCGCGCGCCTACTGGACCACGCTTGAAGGCGATGCGCGGTCGACATTCCGCTTCCACCACATCTCGACCGACGAGGTGTATGGCTCGCTCGGCCTGAACGACGCTCCCTTCACCGAGACAAATAACTACGAGCCGAATAGTCCGTACTCTGCGAGTAAGGCGGCGAGCGACCATCTGGTGCGGGCTTGGTTCCACACCTATGGGTTGCCTGTCTTGACGACGAATTGCTCGAATAACTATGGGCCGTATCATTTTCCAGAGAAGCTGATCCCGCTCACGATCGTCAACGCGCTGGCGGGGAAGCCGCTGCCGGTCTATGGCGATGGTCGTCAGGTGCGCGACTGGCTGTACGTCAAGGACCATTGCAGTGCGATCCGCACGGTGCTCGAACGTGGTAAGCCTGGCGAGACATACAACGTCGGCGGCTGGAACGAAAAACCGAACATTGAGATCGTTCAGACGGTCTGCACGCTGCTCGATGAGATGTGCCCTGACTCCGCTGGCAGTCGCGCGCGTCTCATCACCTTTGTCACGGATCGTCCCGGACACGACCGGCGTTATGCGATCGATGCTCGCAAGCTAGAGAGGGAACTCGGCTGGAAACCCGCCGAGACGTTCGAAACTGGAATCCGGCGCACTGTGCAGTGGTATCTCGATAATCAGGATTGGGTTCGCAACGTCCAGACGGGTGCCTATCGCGAGTGGGTCGCGACGAACTATGACGGTCGATCGGGGGCGTGATGCGAATACTGTTGTTTGGAAAGGGTGGCCAAGTTGGCTGGGAACTGCAGCGCGCGCTGGCGCCACTGGGAGAGCTTGTGGCGCTCGATTCGAGCGATCCGGGAGGCGATTTCACTCGACCTGATTCGGTTGTGGAAGCGATCCGGCGGATCCGGCCTTCCATCATCGTCAATGCGGCTGCTCACACGGCGGTCGATGCGGCAGAGCGTGAAGTCGATTTGGCGCGTGCGATCAATGCGACCACGCCAGGTGCAATAGCATGCGAGGCTGCAGCGCTCGGCGCATGGCTCATTCATTACTCCACGGACTACGTCTTCAATGGTGCAGGTACGCGACCATGGGTGGAGAACGACCAGACTGGGCCGCTTTCCGCTTACGGTCAGACCAAACTCGAAGGCGAAGAGTTGATTCGGGAGAGCGGCGCGCGGTACCTGATCTTCCGCACGAGTTGGGTCTATGCCGCGCGTGGCGGCAATTTCGCCAAGACGATTCTTCGGCTTGCGCGTGAGCGTGAGCGGCTTACCGTAGTCGACGATCAGGTCGGGGCTCCGACCGGGGCTGAGCTGATTGCCGATGTGACGGCGCATGCGGTCCGTATCACGACCGTCAGGCAGGACCTCGCTGGTACTTACCACCTTGTTGCTGCTGGAGAGACTTCGTGGTTTGGCTATGCGCAGCATGTCATCGCCAAGGCGCGTAGCTTGGGTGAGCACTTGATGGTGGCTGAAGTCACTCCGGTGCCGACGACGGCCTACCCGACGCCGGCTTGCCGGCCGGCCAATTCACGCATGGATACAAACAGGCTGCGCGAGACATTCGGGCTCACGCTGCCGTCTTGGGAACACGGCGTAGACCGGATGCTGGTCGAACACCTCGGCAAGTAAACGGGCACCGGGGGCGATCCCGGACAATCGATAGGAGCATCAGAAGTGAGCAAGCGCAGGGGCATCATCCTGGCGGGCGGGTCAGGGACCCGTCTGCATCCGGTGACACTCGCAGTGAGCAAACAGCTCATGCCGGTGTATGACAAACCCATGATCTATTACCCGCTGTCGGCGTTATTGCTAGCCGGTATTCGGGAAATCCTGATCATCTCGACCCCGCAGGATACACCGCGCTTCGAGCAGTTGCTCGGCGATGGCCGGCAATGGGGCATCGAACTTTCCTATGCTGTGCAGCCTAGTCCGGATGGGCTTGCGCAGGCTTTCATCATTGGTGCGGATTTCATCGGAGATAACAACTCGGCACTGGTATTGGGTGACAACATATTCTATGGACACGAGCTCAACCGTCGCTTGCGGGGGGCGGACGAGCGCGCTTTCGGGGCGACGGTATTCGCCTATCCGGTCCAGGATCCGGAGCGCTATGGCGTTGTCGAGTTCGATGCCGCGGGGTGTGCAATCAGCCTTGAAGAAAAACCCAAGGTACCGAAGAGCAAGTATGCGGTGACGGGTCTGTACTTCTATGACAACACGGTTGTCGAGATAGCGAGGGGGCTCAAGCCGTCACAGCGTGGTGAGCTCGAAATCACGGACCTCAATCGGGTGTACCTTGAGCGCGGCGATCTTGATGTGCAAGTCATGGGACGCGGTGATGCGTGGCTCGATACTGGTACACATGACAGCTTGCTTGAGGCGGGCCAGTTCATTCAGACGCTGGAAAAGCGGCAGGGGCTCAAGATCTGCTGCCCGGAGGAGATCTGCTGGCGGCAGAAGTGGATTGACGACGCCCAGATGGCGGCACTTGCGAAGCCCCTTGCGAAGAGTGGCTACGGACAATACCTGACGCGTGTACTCGAAGAGCGCGTTTTCTGATTCGAGCCATGGAGTGGCGGCGGTAAAGAAAGGAGCCTCTCCAATCCCCCAACGGAGTCGAAAAACATGACAAAAGGAATGATTCTGGCTGCTGGGCAAGGCACACGTGTCAGGCCACTGACAAAGAATGTGCCCAAGCCGATGATCCCGATCCTCGGGCGGCCGGTCATGGAATACCTGATCGAGCATCTCGGGCGCTACGGGGTGAAGCAGATCATGGTCAATGTTGCATTCAATCATTACAAGATCGAGAACTATTTCGGTGACGGCCATCGCTGGGGCGTCGAGCTGGGTTACTCGTTTGAAGGTGTAAGAGAACAGGGTGACATCGTTCCGTACCCGCTCGGTTCGGCTGGCGGGATGAAGCGGATACAGGACCTGGGCGGTTTTTTTGACGAAACGACTCTCGTGCTCTGCGGCGATGCGATCGTGGACCTCGATATCGAAGCGGCTTTGCACGAACACCGCACAAAGGGTGCGTTGGCGAGCGTCGTGACACTCGAAGTGCCCCGGGACGCAGTCAAGAACTACGGCATCGTCGTTGCGGACGAGGATGACCGCATCCAGTCGTTCCAGGAAAAACCAAAGCCTGAGGAGGCTAGGTCCACACTGGCGAGCACTGGCATCTACATCTTCGAGCCTGAAGTGCTTGACTATGTGCCGTCGAATACCGTGTTCGATATCGGCTCAGAACTGTTTCCGCTACTCGTTGAACGTGGCTTGCCGTTTTATGCCCAGAAGCACCAATTCAACTGGATCGACATCGGTCGCGTGACCGATTATTGGACAGTGCTCCAGCGCGTGCTGCGGGGGGAGGTCGCGGAGATGGCCATGCCTGGAACGGAGATTCGTCCGGGGGTCTGGGTCGGGCTTAATACGTCGATTGCGTGGGATAGTGTCCACGTCACGGGTCCCGTCTACATTGGTTCCAACGTACGAATCGAGCCCGGGGTCTCGGTCAACGGGCCGGCATGGATCGGACATGGCAGTCATATCCGATCGGGTGCAAAGGTGACGCGAAGCATTCTCTTCGAATACACCCGGATCGCAGAGGGTATGCATTTCTCGGAAATGATCGTGTCTCCGCAATACTGCGTCGATCGAGAGGGATGTACAACCTATGTTGGTGATGAGCGTACGGCGCTGCGCTGGGGTGATGCTCGCGGCTGATCGGCGTGATCGATCCTGCTGCGCAGGGGGTGGAGCCATGATGCTCGTTGTCTGGCACGGTATTTTTCCCACTTTAGCCTCGAACTACTCAGTCCATGGTAGTGAAGGCATGTTTCCATTGGTATTTCAGGTCGGTTGACCAGACTTCGACACTCATCGGTATGCAACTTATCAAGACGGATATTCCTGATTTGCTCATTCTCCAGCCGCGCGTCTTTGGGGATGCGCGCGGTTTTTTCATGGAAAGTTTCAATGCGCGCACATTCCGGGAGCTGACCGGACTCGATGTGGATTTCGTGCAGGACAATCATTCACGCTCCCGTCGTGGCGTGCTGCGCGGTTTGCACTACCAGATTCCTCAGCCACAAGGCAAGCTTGTGCGGGTGACGGCGGGGCAGGTGTTTGACGTCGCGGTAGACATCCGCCGGACAAGCGCGACCTTCGGTAAATGGGTTGGTGTCGAGCTGAGTGGCGAGAACCACCGACAGTTCTGGGTGCCAGCGGGTTTCGCACACGGTTTCGTGGTGCTTTCGGAGTCCGCAGACTTCCTCTACAAGACGACCGACTACTACGCGCCAGCGCATGAGCACTGCATCCGCTGGGATGACCCGACGCTTGCCATCGATTGGCACCTTGGCGATATCGAGCCGCAGGTTTCCGCCAAGGACGCGGCTGGCAAGCTGTTTGCCGATGCATTGTATTTCGAATGACAAGGAGTTCCGGGCAATGATTCTCGTCACCGGCGGTGCCGGCTACATCGGCTCGCATACCTGCGTCGAACTCGTGAGTTCGGGCCACGATATCGTCGTGCTCGACAACTTCTGCAATAGTCACCCGGAATCGATCTCGCGCGTCGAGAAGATCATCGGACGCAGGATTCCAGTTGTGCGCGGAGACATCCGTAACCGAGAACTGCTTGCCGCTACGCTGCACGAATACCGCTGCAGTTCGGTCATTCATTTCGCGGGACTCAAGGCGGTCGGGGAATCGGTCGAAAAACCACTTGACTACTACGATAACAACGTAGCTGGAACACTGCATCTCCTTGAGGCAATGCACGAGACGGGCGTGAAAACGCTAGTTTTCAGTTCGTCGGCCACAGTCTACGGCGATCCGCAGCGACTCCCGCTGACCGAGGATCACCCACTTTCTGCTACCAACCCGTATGGGCGTACCAAGCTGATCATTGAGGATATGCTTCGTGATCTTGCCCAAAGTGCGCCAGAGTGGCGGATCGGCATTCTTCGCTACTTCAACCCCGTCGGTGCGCATAAGAGCGGCACCATCGGAGAGGACCCGCAGGGCATTCCTAACAACCTGATGCCGTTCATTGCGCAGGTGGCGGTTGGCCGGCGTGAATTTCTTAATGTTTGGGGTAGCGACTATCCGACGCCAGACGGCACAGGGGTTCGCGACTACATCCATGTGGTCGATCTCGCTGTCGGTCACGTGCGGGCGATCGAGCGTTTGGGCAAGGCGGAAAGCTGCTTCGCGGTGAATCTTGGAACCGGGCAAGGTTACAGCGTTCTGGATATGGTCAAAGCGTTCGGGAAGGCCAGCGGGCGCGCCGTCTCGTATCAGTTTGCCGCACGTCGGGCTGGTGACGTTGCGGCATGCTACGCAGACCCAGCGTACGCACTGGATTTGCTTGGTTGGAAAGCGGAGCGAGGGTTGGATGAGATGTGCGCCGACACGTGGCGCTGGCAGCAGCAGAATCCGAAAGGGTTCGCCGCGAAATAGATCGCAACCGCGGTTTACGCGGTTGCAATGGCAGGATGAGAGATGAGCATTCAACCGGTAATTCTTTCAGGTGGTTCTGGTACCCGGTTATGGCCGGCGTCGCGTGAGCAATACCCGAAACAACTGCTACCGCTGGCTGGGCATGACACCATGCTGCAAGCTACGGCGGCACGGCTCGACGGTTTCGTGGGAGATGTAGCCTCGCAGGTTCTGGTCGTTAGCAACGAAGAGTATCGTTTCGTCATTGCCGAGCAATTGCGCCAGCTTGGCAAGCGTGGCCGCATCATTCTTGAGCCGGCAGGTCGAAACACTGCACCGGCACTGACGTTGGCTGCCCTTGTTGCCGCTGCACAAGGACAGGATCCGGTGTTGTTGGTAATGCCTGCGGATCACGTCATTTCCGATCTCAAGACATTCCAGGCCGCCATCGCGGAGGGAGCCCGTCGCGCTGAGAACGGAGCGCTGGTGACGTTTGGTATCGTGCCGGATCGTCCCGAAACCGGCTACGGATACATTCGTGCTGCTGAGCCGATAGATGATTCCGGTCCGGCGCGGCAGCTTGATGCCTTCGTGGAAAAGCCGGATGCGGCCACGGCAGAGCGCTACGTTAGCTCTGGAGAGTATCTGTGGAACAGCGGCCTCTTCATGATGAGGGCTTCCGTCTGGCTTTCAGCCGTTGAAGCACTAAGGCCGGAAATAACGAAGGCCTGCCAGGCGGCGGTGTCAGGCGGGGCGGACGATGGTGATTTTATCCGAGTCGAGAAATCGGCTTTTCTGGCGTGTGTGTCTGACTCCATCGACTATGCCGTGATGGAGAAGCTCGCCGACGCGAAGCATCTTGGGCACGGCATTGTGGTTCCGCTTTCGGCGGGCTGGTCAGACGTCGGTGCATGGGATGCCTTGTGGCAGGTCTGCGAAAAGGACGCGGCCGGCAACGTTATCCGTGGTGAAGTCATGCTGGAGGATAGTAGCGACAGCATGGTTCTTGCTGAATCCCGCTTGGTTGCAGCGATTGGCCTGAAGGACATGATCGTTGTTGAGACACCTGACGCTGTCATGGTGACCGACAAGCGTCATACGCAGGATGTGAAGAAAATCGTTGCCCGACTCAAATCCGAGGGCAAGCAGCATGCGGTCAACCATCGCAAGGTCTATCGCCCATGGGGCTGGTACGACTCGATTGATTCTGGATCTCGCTTCCAGGTCAAGCGCATCGTCGTAAATCCAGGTGCCAAGCTGTCGTTGCAGATGCACCACCATCGCGCCGAGCATTGGGTTGTCGTGCGTGGTACGGCCGAGGTGACGAACGGTGACAAAGTCTTCCTGCTGACGGAAAACCAGTCGACCTACATTCCGCTCGGTCACACGCACAGACTGGCAAATCCTGGCAAGGTGCCGCTTGAAATCATCGAAGTACAGTCGGGTTCGTATCTCGGTGAGGACGACATCGTGCGATTTGAGGATACCTACGGGCGTTGAGCATGCTGCTCATCAGATAAAGAAAATGGGCCGCGAATTTCGCGGCCCATTTCAGATTGCTGACGAACCCCCGGTTTTTTCCGGGGGTTTTGTCTTTCTGAGCGTGCTCGCAGGGCGGGACGCGCTCGGCCCGCGGCCTACTGGATTGGCCCAAACCGGAGAATGGGCCATCCGAGCCCCGCCAAAAGCCGCCGCAGGAAGAGATGGATGCGCAAAAATCGGCCTTTCTTTTTGGCCGCCTTGCGCGCGAGCAGCAGCGCGATCTTCTTCATGTTCTGACACGCCGCCGAGAGCAGGCACTGCGCCTGCACCCG
>JAVBUM010000038.1:0-61865 GCA_031555325.1 Niveibacterium sp.
GTTCAAGGAGCAGGTCGATGCCAACCGCCTGACGGACTTGGGCAAGCGGCTATATGCGCCGCGCAAGCAGACCGTCGAGCGCAGCTTCGCCGACGCCAAGCAGTTGCACGGTCATCGCTATGCGCGCTTTCGCGGCTTGGCCCGGGTGCAGGCGCAGTGCCTGCTCTCGGCGGCGTGTCAGAACATGAAGAAGATCGCGCTGCTGCTCGCGCGCAAGGCGGCCAAAAAGAAAGGCCGATTTTTGCGCATCCATCTCTTCCTGCGGTGGCTTTTGGCGACGCTCGGATGGCCCATTCTCCGGTTTGGGCCAATCCAGTAGGCCGCAGGCCGAGCGCGTCCCGCCCTGCGAGCACGCTCAGAAAGACAAAACCCCCGGAAAAAACCGGGGGTTCGTCAGCAATCTGAAATGGCCACCAAAAGGTGGCCATTGTCATTTTCTCAAGCATGGCGAGCCGCTCAAGGCGCCGATTGCGGCATCTCCGGCTCCAATTCTCTTTCCACGGAGGGGGGGGCGGCAACCTCTTCGGGCGGCGCTGCCGCCTCCACCGGGGGGGCGCTTTGAATTGGACGCGGCGGAGCATCTTTCCACGCTCCTGCACGTCGAAGTTTGTCGCGCAGCCCTGGCAGCGGAAAATTAAGCGCATAAGCCCTATGCGCATAAGTTAGTGCACGGTCGTATTGCTTCAAATCAAAGAACGCAAGACCCAAGTTATAAAATAGATTCGGATCTTCGCTCGCGAGCTTTTCTGCAGCATCGAGCTTAACCAGCGCCTCGCTGTTGCGACCAAGTCTAAGCAGATAAATGCCAAACAGGAGTTTGACATTGGAATCATCGCCGCGCCACCGCTCACCACGATCGAAATAACACTCGACAGGCCACCGAGTTCCCACGGGCTTCTTCGTTTTTTCCTTGAACGATAAGTTCATCATGGAAAGCAACGCCTCAGGATGATTAGGAAAAGCACGCAGGGTGTAGTCGATGTCAGCGCCGATCGTCCCCGCGTTACCGCGCACCAGCGCGCGCACCTCACTCGTGAAGTGCGCGCCTTCGACCAAGGCTTTCGGTTCAGCCGGCGCAACACGGTAATCGAATGGGCCAAACTGGCCCCGTGCATGCAAACTCCCGCAGGCAAGCTCACCGCTGAGCAACTCTTCAGCTTGAGCAGACCCCGCCGCCGCCAGCAGTAAACCAAATACCAAGCTTCGCCACATTCCCTGCCTACTCCTTGCTGAAAACCTCGTCCCTCACAGACTCGTGAGCCTAGCCCGAGGGCGGGATTCCCCGCGTGCTGCACGCCACGGCGCGCATTGATTCATCCTGCCCCATCAGTCTTAATAGCACGACGCAGCCAGTCGATCGTCGTGCGCTCGACCTCAGCTCGCCAAGCTGCGCTGGAAAATGTGTGATTAGCTTCTGGAAGATCGATACAAGACATCGAGCTCCCCATGAGCGCCCCCTCCAGCGGGGACTCCGCAGCCGCACAGCGGAATTCCGCTGCGGTGAGATCCTTCCCCGAGAGCACCAACAAAATCTCGCCGCGAAACGCCGTCAGGCCGCGCGCAAATCGCTCGGGTAGGTTTCCCTTGTTGGCGCTAACGGGGGGAGCTTGCCTCGCGGCAACAAAATTGGCAGCAAACTCGCGCGCACGTGCGACAACGTTCATTTCACCAATAAGGAGCCGGCGCCAGAAATCGAGTGACAGGAACCGCTGCCCATAGTAATTGGTGATGAGCGCGGCCGCGGCGCCGGCCTCAGTTCGCACCCACGGATTCAGCAGCGCCAAACCGGCAACCCTGGAGTCGGATGAGGCATAAAATACGGCCGCACTCGCACCGTCGCACAGCCCCCACAGCACGACTCGCTCGATGGAGGGTTGCTCGCGACATAGACAATCGATGGCGGCTCGGATGTCGCTATCAATCTGCTCAAAGTCGCGCACCTCCCCTTCCGAATCACCCATACCACGATAGTCGAAGCGCAGGCAGGGATAGCCTGCCGCAGCGAGCTCACGTGCCAAGAGGAAAAATTGCCGATGGGAACCGACCCGTGTTTGTGGTCCGCCGACCACCACCACTACACCAACTCGGGCAGCGCCCCCAGCCTCATGAAGGACGCCCGCCAGTGTGTCGCCGTCGCAAACAAAGCTGATCGGGCGCATGGAAGCCTGACTCATGTGAGCCCCTCAAGGAGCGATACCAGCTGCGATGTCACCTGTCGGGGCAGGTCGGGCAACAGCTCGATTTCCTGCGTCTGCCAGAACGCCGGGCCTGTCACCAGTCGCAGGTCTAGCGTGCGGCCAGACCCGCGAAGCTTGGCAGCGAGCATTTCAATTGCTGGAGTAGCTACGGGTGGATCCGATGACACGAAATCAAGCCACGCCACACGTTTCGGCAGAGTGTTATCGGCACCGATCTGGCACGCCTCGATGCCATTTGCCATCGCAGGAGACAGCGCATAGCCGGCGATTTCCACCGTATCACCCACAGCAAGGCTCGCGCGCAACGGGCGGGTATCGATTTTGCTGGCATCGCCAGCACCTAGATCGGCGGCCGCACCCAGCCGCAGAAACTGTGTGAGCGCCTGCTTTCCGCTGCTCACAGGGCACAGCATAAAAAAACCATCCGCCACCAAGCCCGTATCGAATGCAGCAGCCCCGAGCAAGGCACCAAGCCGCAAACCCAGTACCACGAGCGGTCCGTCAGTTTCCGTGCGCAGGCATGCCGAAAACGCAGCCACATCCGCGACCCAATCCTGCCAGCCAGTCGTAGCGAAGTCACCTTCACTGTCCCCACTGGCGGCAAGATCGCCAAGCAAGACTGTCCAGCCCGCAGCTGCACACGCCCGGCCGACTTCCATGCAAGCCCTGCGCGTCTTGTTGGCCTCCTCCGCGAACGGAGGCAGGATTAAGACACCGCCGCGCGATGTGGCAGGGGGGTCAAGCAGCGTACAGAAACGCCGGCCGGCTTCGGCCCGGTCCATGTAGAAACGACGAGTCACAACGGACACAGGTCAGGCGATCTTGCCGCTGACGAGTTCTACGAGATTGCCGAAGCTCGCGAAAGAACTACCGTCGATTTCGTCATCATCAAACACGATGCCAAACCGTTCCTCTATTGCACCGATGACACCCACAACCGCCATCGAGTCGAGTTCTGGTAGGGCACCAAGTAAAGGCGTTGCGTCAGTAAAGCTGGCGCTGCGACCGCCGAGACTCAGCAGTTCGTCGAATATCGCAGCAATTTCCTTGCGAATGTCCAAGAGATCCCCCGGTAAAAGCGAGAAGCGGCCGCCAAACACTTAACGGAGGCCAAAAAGACAGGGATCGTATTATAGAAGCGGTCGAGTTCATGCCTTTGTGACAAAACTCCCTACAGTCTCCAGTGCAGCCCCAGGACGTTTCGATGCAACCATCCAGCCTGTCGCACGCTGCACCACCCCGCCTGCCCGTACTTTCCTGGCGCTATTTCCTGGATCGACGCGAAAGTGTGCTGCCGAGCGTGCTCGACAGCGGGGAGGTGCTTCCCACGACGAGTGGTCGCGCAGCGATCGCGATCGCCTTACGACTCGCAGGATGCAAGGCGGGCGATCGCGTACTTGTTCCGACCTACCACTGCCCGACCATGGTGGCCCCGATTGTGGCGCTGGGTGCCACACCGGTGTTCTATCCAATCGACGCTGCCGGCGAAGCAATGCCAGAACGGCTCGCAGACGGACGCCTCGAAGGCTGCCGCGCGATCATTGCGCCGCATTACTTTGGCATTCCGCGCAGGATGTCCCGTTTGCGCAGCCTCTGTGACGCCAAACGAATCGTGCTGATCGAGGACTGCGCCCACGCATTCTTTGGCATTGTCGAAGGACGCCCGATCGGCGCCTGGGGCGACTATGCAATTGCCAGCCTCACCAAATTCTTTCCTGTCAGCGAAGGCGGCTGCCTGATTGGCCACACGCCACAGCTCACGAACATGCAGCTCGGCGCGCGTCCCGCAGCGACCGAACTACGTGTGGTAGCCGATGCACTTGAACTTGGCGCCGCCTACGGTCGGCTCGCGGGTCTCAACGGACTGCTCGCCGCCGCATTCAAGGCCAAGCGTGCGTTGCGCGGAAACCCAGCCGACCCAGAGCCAGTATCGCCGCCAACCGAGACAGATGCAGTACAGCGCGCCGTTGATCGCGCGCGCCGTGACTTCTCAGAGAACGCACTGCCATTTCGCCGCGTCGCGCACGCAGTATGGGCACTGGTCAATGCGGGGGGGCGCGGACGCATCGTGGCACGACGCCAGCAAAACTATCGATGGCTCACAAAGCGGCTCTCGGGTCTCGCCAAAGCGCATCCACTGGTACCCGACTGCACGAGTGCTTCAGCTCCCTATGTATTCCCGCTATGGGTGAACGACCCGGATCCAATCTACCAGGAGGTCCGCCGCAGTGGCGTGCCGATCTTTCGCTGGGACGACCGCTGGCCCGACACGCCGGAACTCCCCAACGACACAGGTGGCAAATGGGCGCGTCACGTGTTTCAGATCGGATGCCACCAAGACCTCGATGAGCGAGAACTCGAATGGATCGCCCTCACACTCGAACGTTTGATTGACGGCAAACACAAAGCATGACCCGTAGAATCTTGATGGTGGCCTACCACTTCCCGCCCCTGGCGGGCAGCAGTGGCATACAGCGCACGCTGCGCTTTGCGCAGCATCTTCCCAGCCACGGCTGGAAACCAATCATCCTCACCGCAACACCAAACGCTTACGAACGCACCAACGACGACCTGCTTGCCGATGTACCTGCATCCGTGCCGGTCGAGCGTGCCCGGGCATTCAATACAGCAAAGCACTTCGCCATCCTCGGACGCTACCCAGCGGTCCTCGCACGACCCGACCGCTGGCTCTCTTGGAGCTGGTTCGCCATTCCGCACGGCATGCGCTTGATTGAGCGATTCAAGCCGGATGCGATCTGGAGCACCTATCCGATCGCCACCGCGCACTTAATTGGCGCGGCGCTCGCACGGCGCAGCGGCCTACCATGGATCGCCGACTTCCGCGATCCAATGGCGCAGGATGGCTACCCCGCCGATCCGGTTAACTGGCAGCGGTTCAAGGAAATCGAAACAGAAGCAGTGGCACGCGCCAAACGAACGGTATTTACTACGCCAGGAGCGGCCGAAGAATATCGCCGCCGCTATCCAGCCCATGCCAATCGGATATCCGTGATCGAGAATGGCTACGATGAATCGAGCTTCGAAAACCTGAATATCGCCAGCAGCGCACCGCTCACGCCTCACCGGATCACGCTCCTTCACAGCGGCATCGTTTATCCATCCGAGCGCGATCCGCGCGCCCTGTTCGATGCACTGGCTCGCCTCAAGGCCGCAGGCCTGATCACGCCGGAACGGTTCGCGATCCGTTTCCGCGCCTCGGCCCATGACGACATGCTTGAGACCGAGGCCACCGCTCGCGGCGTGCGTGACTTCATCGAACTCATGCCTCCGATACCCTACAAGGACGCACTAGCGGAAATGTTGCGTGCCGATGCACTATTGGTCATGCAAGGCCGCAACTGTAACGAACAGATTCCCGCCAAGGTGTACGAATATCTGCGCACCGGCAGACCGATTCTGGCGCTGGCCGATCCTGCCGGGGACACTGCAGGACTCTTACGCGCCAACGGAATCGATGGCGGCGCGACGCTGGAAAGCAGCGAGGCCGTCGAAGCCGCCTTGCGCGGTTTTCTTGCCCGCATGCAGGCCGGGAATCCACCACGTGCTTCGCTCGAAGCCGCCCGCAAACTATCGCGCGAAGCACGTACTGCCGAATTCGTCCGCATTCTTGACGAAGTCACGGCCAATTCCGGTCGGGAATAGTTCCTTGGGGATTATTCCCAACACCAGCTACCATGACGAATGCCTCATAAGCAGAATGGAACATGACTGTCGCCTGGACGCTTTACCCGGCCGCACAGCTGGCGCAGTTTGCCGCGCGGTGGGACTCTCTCAACGCTGAAGCTGGCAACCTGCCGTTTCTCGAAACGCGGTTCCTGTTGCCCCTGCTCGCGAATTTCGGAACAGGCCGCGAACGGCTGGCGTTTGCCATGGAGGGCGACCAATGCGTCGCAGCTGCCTTGGTTGAACCGCTCGGTCGTAGCCGCTGGCAAACCGTTCAACCCTCACAGCTTCCGCTCGGGACATGGATCGCCCGGGACGAAAAACGCAGCGTAGAACTTGTGCAGTCGCTGATGCGGCGACTCCCCGGTTTTGCACTCAACCTCGGGCTCACCCAGCTCGACCCACGCTTCACACACCGCCCGCCTGCAGACCCACAAACCACAACGCTCGACTACATCGAAACAGCTTGGGTCGACGTTACAGGCGACTTCGATACCTTCTGGAACGCTCGCGGTAAGAATCTGCGTTCCAACGCCCGCAAGCAGCGCACCAAACTCGATGCTGACGGCATCGCCCAACAACTGGACATCCTTAGGGCGCCGGAAGACGTCGCCGATGCTCTGATCGAATATGGCCGCCTCGAAACCGCAAGCTGGAAGGCCGGAACGGGCACTGCAGTAGCGCCCGACAATGCCCAGGGCCGCTTCTACCGGGAGATGATGGAGGCATTTTGCCAGGACGGGCGCGGTGAGATCTGGCGTTACCGATTCAATGACAGCATCGTTGCAATGGACCTTTGTGTCGCCGCAGGGCGCACGCTGGTCATCTTGAAGACAGCGTTCGATTCAAGCCATAAATCCATTTCGCCCGCCACGCTTCTGCACCAGGATGCATTCCGGCATGTGTTCGAATCGGGCGCATACGATCGCATTGAGTTCTACGGCCGCGTTATGGAATGGCATACGCGGTGGACCGAGCAGAAGCGCAGCCTGTTTCATCTCACGAGCTATCGCTGGCCACTTATCAATAGCATGCTCACGCTTGCCCGTCGTGCCAAGCAGTCAGATCCTCAGACTACATCCGAAGATCCGGTGCGAGTTCAGGAATCATGAGTCCTACCCCATCACTGGGCCAGAAGGCTCGCTGGCAAGCCTTCCGCATGATCGAGCGCGCCGGAGAACTGCGCAGCCCAGCCGCCCGCGCGGATCTGAGTGTCGTCCCGGAGGGCCACTCGAACGCACTCTGGGTTTTTGTCGCAACCTTCGGCGAATTGGCGATGATCGAACCCTTCCTGCGGCGGCTCGTCGCAGAATTCGGGCCGCACCCTCTCGTTCTTATCAGCGATCGCCAGATCTACCGCAGCGCCTACGCACAGCGCTATCCAGAAGCGATCGTGGTTGAGATTCCCGGCGCCAGCGAGGACTACCGCGAGCTCGCGCGGCGGATTCCCCCAAAGCTGTTCGTCGTCGCAGAAATCCCAGCCCTGCCTTCCGACGCCCCCTGCCGGCTCCCAGTCGGCGCACTGCACCACGCTGCGACAGCCGGCGCGCGGATTGCGCTCGTAAATGCCTGGCTCTACAACTATCCGCCGTCATGCCGCATAGACACAATCGAACGCCAACTCCTAAGTCGTGATTACCTGCAGCTGTATGACGTGATCACCACACACAATGAAGACGTTCGTGCCAAGCTGATCGCACAAGGAGCAGCGCCCGAGCTCGTCACAGCAACGGGCAACTTCAAGTTCGACTCGGTTGCCCAGATCACAAACCCCAGCCGAAAGCCCATGAGCCCTCTACTGCTCAAGAGCTTGCTCAGATCGCCCCGGCCAACAGTGATCGCGGGCAGCCTTGAGCGCAGGGAACAAGCACGCGTACTGGACTCTTTTGAACTGCTGCGCAAGACCCGGCCGGATGCGCGACTCATTCTCGTCCCGCGCCATCCCGAAAATACGCAGCGTATGGAAGAGCTGGCGTCCATTCTCAACGAACGTGGATGGAACTGGACAACGCGGACCCGTATGCCCGACGAACCGCTACCAGCATCGATTGACTGCCTGATTCTGGATACTTTTGGCGAATTACGCGATTTCTATTCGGTCGCCACAATTGCCCATGTGGGTCGCGATCACAATGTGCTCGAACCACTTGCATTCAAGCGGCCAGTGAGTGTGAGTGCCGACTGGAACACAACCTGCCCCAGCTTCCCCGTCTATCGGACGGCACTGGAGGCCGGCGTGATCCACGAATGCACAGACAGTGATTCTTTGCTGGAGATCTGGCTAACGCTGCTGGACGGACAGGGGGGCTCACGAGAGCGCGAAAAGATCCAGCTCATGCTTGAACAGGTCTGTGGCGCAACGGAGCGCACTCTCACCCTGTTCCGCAAACACGGTTTGCTGCCCCAACAATCGCAGTCCGGCTCGCGACAGAAAGTCGCAAACGGATGAATCTTTCCGCAAGCAGAAGTCCGTCCGCGAACCGAATCCGCAAGCACCAGCAATGAGCTCCGTCCGACGTGCAGTATTCCTTTCGGTCGCCCAGCGGTACGTCGCGTTTGCGATCCAATTCGCAGGCGCGATCATCATGGCGCGGCTGCTCACGCCAGCTGAAACCGGTGTGTTCTCGCTGGCAGCAGCGGTCGTCGCAATCGCCCATACCCTGCGTGACTTCGGCGTTGGGGAATACATCGTCCAGGAACGCGATCTGTCGCACGAGCGGTTGCGCGCGGCATTCAGCGTAACGATATTCGTTGCCTGGGGGCTCGCGCTCATCTTGTTTGTGATTGCCGAACCCGTGGCTGCTTGGTACCACAAGCCCGACATCGCACACGTGCTCTATGTGCTGATTCCGAGCTTCCTGCTGATTCCAATCGGCACCAGTGCCTTCGCGATGCTCACACGCGAACTTAAATTCGGGGCGATCTTCTGGGTCCAGACGAGCAGCGCAGTTGTTGGCACCTTCGTCAGCATTTACCTAGCTTGGCACGGCCACAGCTATATGAGCATGGCATGGTCCTCCCTGGCCTCGGTAATTACGACCATCATATTCTTGGGCTTTCTCCGCCCCCACGAAACCTTCATGCTGCCAAGCCTCAAAGGACTGGGGCGAGTCGGAAAGTTTGGTGGCTCACTGACCATCGGCCGCCTCGCAGAAAGTCTGTCTTTGAGAACACCCGATTTCGTCATCGGGAACTCACTGGGCTTCACCGCGGTAGGTCTCTTCAGCAAGGCAGGTTCGTTGCTCAGCGCCTTCCAGGAACTCTTCGCCGCGGGTTTCGGGCGTGTAGCCACTCCGGTCTTTGCCACTCGCAAGGGGAAGATCAAGGAAACCTGCGAGGGCTACCTCCGTGCGATCAGCCTGTTCGCACTGTTCCCTCTGGCTTTCTATGGCTTCTGTGCGATGTTTGCCGAGCCAATGATCATGTTGCTCTTCGGCCCGAACTGGACGGCCGCGGCACCAGTGCTACAGATCGCGAGTATCAGTTTCATACTGATGGCGCCCTATGCCTTCGCGAACTCTGCACTGACAGCAAACGGTCTCGTACGACACATTCTGAGAATTCAAATCGTCAGCAGTCTTTCGTATGCCGTAGCCATTTTTATTGGTGCGCAGTTCAGTCTCGTCGCGGTCGCGATCGCAAGCGCAATTGCCACACTGCCCCGTCTTGTACTAACTGGGCGCGCGCTACATAGCAGTTTCGGTCTGGGTTATTGGAAAATCCTACAAGCCATCGCACCTTCCATCGTAGTCGCCTTCGCCAGCCTCGCCGCAGCAATCCCCGCCTTCCTGCTCTATCAGGGCACCACACGCAGCGCCCTCCATGCGCTCATCATCGGCGCAATTTGCGCCACCATCGCCGGAACGATTGCTCTCTTCGTTCTAGCCCATCCCCTGATGACTGAAATCCGCCGCCTGAATCTCGCTCAACGCTTTGGGCGTAGAGGCTCCTGATTCACCACCTCACCGCTACCACAAGGCAGGGTGCCTTGGCGGCATTCGATCCAACATAAGCGGAACGATCGACTACGGACTAGGCTGGCTCCCGCACCTCTCCGTTGGTGCGCATGACGATATACTGCACAGCAGTCTGCGCTTTCTTATCCCCGCTCAATAAGTGCCACATGTGCGTGCGCTATTGTTTTCGGTTACCCGATTCCAAGCGAATACAGCATACCAATATGAACGTCAATGTGATGTATTTATGTCAGGCAGGAACAGCAAACGACGTTGGGCTCTCCCCTCCATAAGCTCCCTCATCAGGGTCCATCTGACCATCTCCAACAGCAAGGCTGAGCAAGCGGAAAGCCTATAACTGGGAAATTTCCCCCACTCCAACGACATAGACATAGACATAGACATAGACATAGACAAGAAGATCACAGGGGATACTTCCGGCAAATTCATTCGGCCCGGAGCAGAGCTTTTCGCATCTCATCGAGCCTCGCCAAGCCATCAGAGATGCAACACTCACTCCCGCTTCGGGGCGGCTTAGCACATCACGGCTTTAGACGAACAACACGTGCCGGCCCCATCGCAGACAATCACGCTATTCACCTCCTATCACCCCCTTGCAATCGCCTACTTCAACTTCTATCTACAATGGCTCCGTCACAATCAAGACTGATCGGCTGGCTGCCGCACACGACCAATCCGATATCGGCGGGCGTCAGGATCCGCTGCCTCACACCGCTGCGCAAGTTGCGCGCATGTGGCGTTCCAGTTGAACTTTTCGAGCCAGCCAATGTAGACCTCTATCGTGCAATCCTGATCCAGGGACTGTGTTGCTTGCCTTCTAAGGAACGTCCGGACTGGTCGGGCGATGCACTGCTTGATCGCGTACGGGAACTCAAGCAGCGCGGCTGCCTGATCTTCGTCGAGGACTGTGACAACCACTTCTACAACCCGCGAGCATTGCCTGAATGGTCTGCACTTTCTGAGCGTCTGCGCGTACTGCTAACCATGGCCGATCGGTTTGTCGCGTCAACCGATGTAATCGCGAATGTATTTCGACCGGAGTTGCCACCCGGCACACCGATCAGCATCGTCGGCGACGGCGTAGAAACAAAAGCAGAACTCGATCCCGACCCATTCTTCCGACGCGTCCTCAGTTGGCGCCGCAGAGTCGCCGACTTTGAACTAGGCCGCTTCAAGGCGCATCTCAGAAGTGTTAAGCGTCGCGGCGGAACACGGTTGGTCTGGTTCGGATCCCATGGATCTAGCTATGCTGACGGCGGCATGCAGGATCTGCAACGCATATCCAATCTACTCGAATCGCTCGCTAAGAAGCACTTGATCAGCCTGTCTGTCATCAGCAACAACCGCGATCGGTTCGAGAAACTAATCGCACCGCTACGATTGTCAACGCAATATCTCGCTTGGGATCGGACGACCTTCCTGCGCGCCCTCTCGGCTCATGATATTGCTGTTCTTCCCATCACACAGAGCGCCTTCACAGACTGCAAAAGCGCAAACCGGCTGACGCTTGCGCTATCCGTCGGCTTAGCCTGCTGTGCCGATGGAATTCCGAGTTATCAGCCATTTTCCGACTGCGCAAGCTTAGACGATTGGGAAGCCGGTCTCTCTCGATACATCGAAAATCCGGAACTGAGGCGTCAGCATGCCCAGATAGCACAAGAGCGTATCGCACGAGACTATTCTGTTGCAGCAGTAATTCCACAGTGGCGTGCCGTGTTCGAATCAAACAACACCCCACACTCCTGAGATAATCAGCAGTCCACAAGCACGAATACTCCGCCCTGCGCGCAGTCCACCACGCACCGCTGACGTCAGCCGACATATCATCGGTGCATGAACGCCACTACGCTGCTTCACCATCTGCCCCTTGCGCAGGCCATTGCCGCGCCTGAGCGGACCGCGCTGGTCGCCGGTCAGTTACGTATGACTTACGGCGATCTGGCAGGCGAAATTGAATCCTTCGCCGCCGCACTCGTCGAACTCGGCCTTTCCCGCGGCGAACGCGTGGCAATATGGCTCGACAAGCGCACCGAGACCGTTGCCGGTAGTTTCGGCGCTGCGGCAGCCGGATGCGTGTTCGTGCCCATCAACCCGTTACTCAAACCCGAGCAGGTCGCCTACATCTTGCGCGACTGCAATGTCCGCGTGCTATTGACCTCGCCCGAACGCCAGGCATTGCTCGCCGATGTGCTGTCCGAGTGCCCCGATCTTCGTCACCTGATCCTTACCAGCCCTGTGGAACCCGCTGGCGAACGCTGGACGGTTAGCAACTGGGCGCAATGCATGAGCACCGTCAGCCGCACAGGACACCGGATAATCGACGGCGACATGGCGGCGATCCTCTATACCTCCGGCAGCACTGGCCGTCCCAAGGGCGTCGTGCTGTCGCACCGAAACATGGTCACAGGCGCGAAGAGCGTTGCGAGCTATCTGGAGAACTCGCGCGACGACACGCTGCTCGCTGCACTCCCGCTTTCCTTCGATGCCGGCTTCTCGCAGCTGACGACCGGATTCCACGCCGGCGCGAGTGTGGTGCTCCTCAATTACCTGTTGCCGCGCGACGTAGTAAAGGCACTCGCCCGCGAGCGCGTGACCGGCCTGACCGCCGTACCACCGCTCTGGATCCAGCTCACGCAGACGGAATGGCCGGAATCGATCGCCGAACACCTGCGTTACATCGCCAACACGGGCGGCCGCATGCCGCTGGAGACGCTCAAGGCGCTCCGCGGGCGCCTGCCGCAGACGAAGCCCTATCTGATGTATGGGCTTACCGAGGCCTTCCGCGCAACCTACCTGCCGCCGGAAGAGGCCGATCATCGGCCCGACTCGATTGGCAAAGCGATTCCAAACTCTGAAGTCCTCGTATTGCGCGAGGATGGCACGCCGTGCGAAGCAGACGAGCCGGGCGAACTCGTGCAACGTGGCGCACTCGTTGCCATGGGCTACTGGAACGACCCGGAAAAGACAGCGGAACGTTTCAAGCCACTCCCCGCAAGCGTGCATGAATCCGGTCTGGTACTGCCCGAGATCGCCGTGTTTTCCGGCGACACGGTACGGCGCGATGCAGAGGGTTTTCTGTATTTCATTGGTCGCCGCGACGAAATGATCAAGACGTCCGGCTATCGCGTGAGTCCGACTGAGGTCGAGGAAGCGGTATATGCCACGCGGCTGGTTGGCGAATGCGCCGCATTCGGCGTAGACCACCCCGCCCTCGGCCAGGCGATCGCTCTCGTCGCCACGCCAGCGGCGGGTGGGGAGCTCGACGTCCCCGCGCTGGTCGCTGCCTGTAAGAACCATCTTGCGGCGTGGCAGGTGCCAACCACAATCATCCCGCATCCGGGGCCGCTGCCGCGCAATCCCAACGGCAAAATCGACCGCCGCGCTCTGGCCGAGCAGCACGCCGCCCAGCGCAACGGAGCCTGAGTATTCGAAGCCGCCGACCGGATCGGCGGCACCTTCATTACGGTTGAATCCATGACAGCACCCAAGCATTGCCCGCGCGCCTTCTTCCCGGAACGGAACGGCGAACTTCTGATTGGCGGTGTGCCGGCCAGCCAGCTCGCCGCCCGCGTCGGGCAGACGCCGTTCTATGCCTACGATCGCTCCGCGCTAGCTACGCGCGTCGCCCAACTGCGCGCAGCCCTGCCACCCACTTTGCGGCTCCACTACGCGATGAAGGCGAACCCGATGCCTGCCGTAGTCTGTGCGCTCGCATCACAGGTCGATGGTCTTGATGTCGCGTCCGGCCGTGAGCTGCGTGTCGCGCTCGATTCTGGCATAACACCCGACGAGATCAGCTTCGCCGGCCCGGGCAAGAGCGAAATCGAACTCGAACAAGCTGTGGCCGCCGGCGTGCTGGTGAACATCGAATCGGAACGCGAGGTACGGTTGCTTTCCGGCATTCAGACGCGCACGGGTTGGCAAGCGCGCGTCGCGGTACGCGTCAATCCGGATTTCGACCTTAAGAGTTCGGGGATGAAAATGGGCGGTGGGCCGAAGCAGTTCGGCGTGGACGCAGAACTCGTCCCCGCGCTGCTTGGAGAAATCGGCCGCCAGCAATTGGGCTTCGAGGGTTTCCACGTTTTCGCCGGCTCACAAAACCTTCGGGCGGAAGCGATCGTCGAAGCACAGCAGAAGAGCTTCGAACTCTGCCTGCGTCTAGCGGAACACGCGCCCTCGCCGATCCGTAGCCTGAATCTCGGCGGAGGCTTTGGGATTCCATATTTCCCTGGCGAGCAGCCGCTCGACCTTGTTCCGATCGGCGCAAATCTCGCCGCGCTTGTCGAGGCCGCCGGCAACGCCTTACCCAGTGCACATCTGGTGATCGAACTTGGCCGCTACATTGTCGGAGAAGCGGGCGTGTATGTCAGCCGTGTGGTTGATCGCAAGGTATCGCGCGGACACGTATTCCTGGTCGCTGACGGCGGGTTGCATCACCATCTGTCGGCATCGGGCAACTTCGGCCAGGTGATCCGCAAGAACTATCCTGTCGTCGTAGCGAACCGGATGGGCGCCGAGGCGACAGAAAACGCGTCGGTCGTGGGTCCGCTTTGCACACCGCTCGATCTGCTCGGCGACCGCATGGACCTGCCCCAGGCTGAACCTGGCGACCTGATTGCCGTGCTGCAATCGGGTGCCTATGGCTTTACCGCCAGCCCACGCGACTTTCTTTCTCATCCGCAACCGGTAGAGGTATTGGTGTGACCAGCGCCCGTAATCTGTTGCGCGGCCGCTTCGAACCCGCGCGGTTTGACGCTGCCCGCTTCGGCGACAACGCCGTTTCCACGAGTGCCGCTGTACAGGCGCTCCTGATAGACCAGCCGGGATTGCTGCTCGAGGCCCAAGGGCCTGACTTCTCCCATGCAGTGCTGCCCGAGGGGATCCTCGTATTGCAGGGCAAGCCAACACTGCGCGATGCGACACTCGCCGCAGCCTTCCGGAACAAAGGGCTGGCTGCGCTCTGGCCATCGCTTGTGCGTGATGCAGACACGCTGCTCAATCAGTTCGAAGGTCGCTTCGCACTGCTCTGGGTGGAGTTCGCAACATGGCAACTGCATCTGGCCAGTGATCGCTTCAACACGCGCGGATTCTGCTGGGCGCTCGAAGACGGCGCCTTGGCATTCGCCAGCCGCGCCGATGCACTGCCACTGGCCTCGCGAGAGATCAATCCACAGGCCATCTTCGATTACCTGTACTTCCACATGATTCCGGCCCCACGGACGATCTTCAAAGGAGTCGAAAGGCTCGCTCCTGGATATCGACTCGACTGGCCAGTCGATGGCAAGCCCCGGTTGGCTCCATGGTGGAAACCCCAGTTCGCCGCACGGTCCGGCAGCTTCGATGCGTTGAAGCAGGAATTCCGCGACATCATCCATGATGCCGTGGCCGAGGATCTGGCGGACGATGGCGTCGCAGCCTACCTCTCTGGCGGAACCGACAGTTCCACGGTTGTGGGCATGATGCGAGAGGTCACCGGCCAAGCGCCGCGCTGCTACTCGATCGGGTTCGATGCCGCCGGCTACGACGAGATGGCCTATGCACGCATCGCAGCAAAGGCTTTCGGCGCTGATCATCGCGAGTACTACATCACTGCAGGCGACCTCGTTGCGAACATCCCGGACGTCGCCGCACGCTACGACCAACCATTCGGCAACTCCTCCGCCCTGCCCGCCTATTGCCTTGCACGACTGGCTGCCGAAGATGGCTATCGGAAATTGCTTGCTGGCGACGGAGGCGACGAGCTTTTCGGTGGCAATACACGCTATGCGAAGCAACGCGTATTCGCCGCTTACTACCAGTTGCCAGCGCTCATGCGCGGCGCACTGGTCGAACCGCTCACCGCTGGAGCCTGGGCAGGCCACGTACCCCTGCTCAAGAAAGCCAAGAGCTACGTCGAACAAGCGCGTACGCCGTTGCCCGAGCGTACCGAGCAGTACAACCTGTTGTTCCGGCTTGGCGTCTCCACGGTGCTCGCAGACGCCCTGCGCGCACAGATCGACACTGGCGAGCCAATGCGATTGCAGAAGGACGTGTGGGACTCCGTTCGCGCAACGAACGACCTTGAACGCCAGCTCGGCTTCGACTGGCGGTTCACGCTGGCGGATAACGATCTGCCCAAGGTAGTCGGAACCACATCACAGGCGGGCATGGCAGTGGGCTTCCCGCTGCTGGCTGACCGTCTAGTCGATTTCTCGCTCAGGCTGGAGCCGGAGCTCAAGCTCAAGGGCCTGAAGCTGCGATGGTTCTTTAAGGAGGCGCTGCGCGGCTTCCTGCCCGATGAAATCATTACCAAGCAAAAGCACGGTTTCGGCCTTCCTTTCGGACACTGGGCACTGGCCGACCCTGCACTGAAAAAGCTCGCCACCGAATCGCTGCACGGATTGGCCGAACGCGGTGTGATGCGAAGCGATTTCGTCGGCCGGTTGCTCAAGGAGCATCTCCCGGAGCATCCTGGCTACTACGGCGAAATGGTCTGGATCGGCATGATGCTGGAGCAATGGCTTCGCGCACAGGCTCCGGACTCCCGGTTCTGAGCACATATCGACAGGGAGAACACGATGGGGCTCTTTGTGCTGGCCAGCACGCCGAACAGGACTACAGTCGAGGAAGCAACCAACCGATGCTTCGGGGCCGCTCGCGTCCTCGAAACGCCTTTCGGCACCTTGCAACTGCACGGCAAGATCAATGGCCAACCGCCGCAGGTCTTCCAGCGCAACGACAAAGAATTCGCTGCTTGCAGCGGAATCTTCTTCTACCGCGACCATCACGGCATCGAAGCGCTGCGTCTCTGGCTAGAGGACTTCGACGGCAAACGTATGCGCTGGAGCGACTGTCACGGCCACTTCGCACTGGTAGCGCGGCGCGGCAACCGGTTGTGGCTCGCCAATGACGCGCTGGGCGCCTACAAGATCTATCACGATGAAGCACGCACGCAGTTCTCCAGTTCCTTCATCGAGATCTGCGGGCGACTCGACACACCTGAAGTCGATCCGCAGGGCCTCTACGAATACGTCTGGAATGGCGCCACGTATGGCGACAAAACGTTCGTCCGTAAGGCGCGAATGCTGCGGGACGGTGCGCTTTACGAGCTGGAAGGCCCTGGGCGCCTGACCCGCCTGGATATTCCGCCACGCGATTTCACATCGCATTTCAAGACGAGCGACGAGGCAGCCGCACACTACGCAGAGCGCCTGGAACGACAGTTCCGGCTCTATGGTGCAACCGGACGCAAGTTCCGCAGTGCGCTCTCGGGCGGCTACGACTCGCGCCTGATGCTCGCGGCAATGCTCAAGGTCGGCATCTCACCCGATCTTTTTGTCTACGGAGATGCCAACGACAGCGACGTGGTGGTCGCAAAGATGGTCGCTGCGAAGGAAGGCGTTCCGTTGCGCCATGTCGACAAAAGCGGCTTCGAGGAAGCAGAGCCCGTTGCACGCACAGAACACGCTTGGATCACGTTCGATGGCTGGAACAATTCCGGCATCTTCGATAACGGCGCCGACGCAGCCGACCGCCTCTCACGTGCCAAAGACCAGGCAATCCTCCTCAACGGTTCGGTCGGCGAGGTCATGCGCAATTTTTTCTACCTGCCTGATCGCCGGTACCACCTGCGGGACGTGGTCTGGAGCTTCTATTCGCGCTACGACCCCAAAGCATGTACCGATGCCTTCCGCATCACCGATTTCGAGGACGCGATGGTCGAGGACATGGCCAGTGTGCTTGGTTGCGACACGGGCAGCCTACTCGATCGGACCCAGATTGAGGCACTCTATCCGCTGCACCGGGGCCGCTACTGGACCGGGCGCGACGTCGCGCTCAACCAGCGCTTCGGCGATATGCTCTTCCCATTCATGGAACACACATTCTTCGATGGCACTTGGGCACTACCGATCGCGTGGAAGAATTGCGGCGAACTGGAAGGACGCATCATCGCGCACCTGCATCCGAGTCTCGCAACGCACATGAGCGCCTATGGCTTCGCGCCCAACGAGCCACCAACGCCGAAGTACCGGCTCAAAATGAGCCTCACTCTGTTGCGTCCAACGTGGCTACGCCGTTACAGCTATCGCCTACAAATGGCGCGCCGCAACAGCGCCCGGCCGGGATACATGTCGGAAGCCGTGCTCGGCAAGGTAATGGCATCAGGATGGCCTAACATCGGCCGTTATTTCCACCCAGAACTGATACCGGACGAAGAAGCATTCAACAGGCTGTGCACCGCTGAGTACGTGCTTCAGAAAGCAAGTGCCCACCAAGCCGCTCAGTTGCCGCGCGACCGCGTACCCGCTTGACAGGCGGGTACGCCCAATGCTCAAACCAACGCCTGCTGCGCGGATGCAGCCAAGTTCTTTGCCATCCGGATACCAAAGCGTAGGCGCTCCTCGTCCCACGGCGTAAAGCGCCGCAGCTGAAACGGATCATCGCCGCGCCTCGAAGCGCCCCAGGCCGTGGACACTGCGGCATCAAAGCCGAGCTCGCGCACCATCTCAACGTGGCGAGCCTCGTAGTCCTTACCGGGCTTGCCATTGGGATAGGCGAAGAGTCCCACACGCTTGTCGATGATGGCCTCCAATGCCGTTCGTCCGGAGGAAATCTCCGCACGCGCGGTCGCATCGGGGATCCGCGCCAGAATCGGATGCGTGACGGTATGTGCGCCGATGGTGATACCAGGGCTCTTCGACAGCGCTTTCAGGCCTCCGGTCGTCAGCATCAGGTCCGTCGGCAACGTCACCCGTGCAGCCTTGGCAATCTCCTCGACCGCACGAACCCGCTGCTCGGGTTCCATGTACTTGATGCGACTGATGATGGCTTCCGCCGCATGCGTGCGCGACCCCCAGTCTGACACCGGATAGCGGCCGAATTCGCCAGCGTCAAGGACCGCCAGCTCGCATCTGCGCGCCGCCTCGATCACCCCGTCGTTCCACATCAAACCCCCATCCAGGAAGCTGGAGGCGACAAAGACGGTCGCCGGCATTCCATGGCGCGCAAGGATCGGCGCCGCAACAGAGAGATTGTCGGCATAGCCATCATCGAACGTGATCGCCGCCGCCCGCCGGGGCAAGCTGTCGTCTGCCAGCCTGCGTACTGCCTCATCTAGAGGCAGCACGTTGAACCAGTTGCGCAGCCATGTCAGCGTCGTATCAAAGCGCTTCGCGCAGATTTCGCTGGGGAACATCGGATCGCGTTCCAAATGGACGCGATGCCAGATCAAAATCGAGAGCCGTGCCTGGGCACCAGCGCCGGTCAGACAGCCAAGTCCCACGCGGATCATGTTGTCACCCCAAGTGTCCTGCCAATCTTGGCCATGCGCGACTTCTCATCGGGCTTTGGCTCATGCTCCCACCCCTTTGCCATCACCCAACGCTTGGCAGCCACTGAAAGTACCAACAGGTTGTAGGGTAGATCGAAGTAGGCAAGGCTCAGGAAAGCGCCTCCGACCAGATAGCCAATCAACGAAACTTGGCACATCGCGCTGAGGCTGACCACCCAACGCGACTCCGGATGCGCAGCTCCATGCTTGCGCAGCCAGTTGCAATCGCGCCAGACGCAATACCACACCAGCAGGAACAGGAAGAGCCCTATGAAACCGTGCTCGCCAAGAACCTGGAAGTAGATACTGTGCGCCGCGTGCACATCGGTCGGATCTGGCGCGTAGAGCTGAAAGATCTGGGCGGTATAGACCTGGAAACCACCGCCGAACAAATTCGCCTTGGCCAGGTTCCATGCCATCCACCAAGCATTGATCCGCCCCATTGCTGAAGCATCTTGGTCATAGGTCTCGATAGTATTCATCCGCGAGCTCCATTCGCTCGGCATCAGCGCCGCGACCCCGAAACCCACGACCACCAGAACAATACCCCCGACGATCTTATTCGGACTGCGCCACCAGAGCGCCAGCGCCATTGCCACAATCGCTAGCAACGCACCCCGTGAATGCGTGCCGATGGCCGCGACCGCACACAACACCATTGAAGCCGTGAATGCATGGCGAAATATCTTGCCCGTGGTAGCCGGCAATTGCGTCTGCAGGAAACGGATCAGCGGAATCGTGATGATGAACGCCAGGGCGATCTCGTTGTTGCCTTCGATGAAGGTGCCCTCCGGCCCCCAGACGCGGAAGCTGCCGCCGGTCAGAATCGTGAAAATTCCACCCTTGACGCCGTAGAAACCGAGCGAAAACACAAGTACCCAGGTCAACGCGACGATCTGCGCCCGGTCGCGGATCAGCATGATGGCGACAAGGATCATCATGTCGATTTTCATCACCTTATTCCACATGTCATAGCTGTCCGAGGGATAGAACGCCATCGGATAGGTCACGCACATCCAGAGCATGAACATCAGCAGGACGGCCGGCGCTGCACCCTGGAAGGGCGAACGCTTGTCGCGCGTCATGATCAATCCGAGCAATGTGCACCCTGCCATCAACGCGGCCAGCGGCAGACTACCAACGCGCCAGCCGAGCTTGTGGACGTTCATCAACGAGATCCAGGTCCAACCAAGAAGGCCGATCCACGGCCGGCGCAGACCGATCAATGCGATTAATACGATAGAGATAATGATTGGTATGTCGCGCATGGCGTGATTCCGGATTCCTATGCGGCTACGAGGCGCCGGCGTCCGGCGATCTCATTAAACAGTTCGATCTGCGCGCGCGAGGTTGGCTCCCAGCCAAAACCCTCTGCGTACTGGCGCACCGCTTCGCGTGAAGGATTACGCCCGAACAGCGCACGGACTCCATGCGCGATGCCAGAAGCGCTGCGCTCCTCGATAAGCTCTCCGACGTCGGGCGAAGCAACAACTTCGGGCGTTCCCCCTACCCGCGTGGCCACCACGGGGGTACCACATGCCATCGCTTCAAGCAGCACGTTGGCCCAGCCTTCGCGGCTCGACGCAAGGACCAGCGCGTCGGCTGCGCCGAACCAACGGCTCAGCTCGGCATTGGGACGCGTCCCCGCAAAGGTGACCCGATCGGCCACACCTCTGCTCACCGCACTGGCTTCGAGTTCGTGTCGCATCTCGCCATCGCCAATAATCACCAGCCGAACATCAGGCAGCTCAGCCAAGGCGTCGATGACCAAGTGATGTCCCTTCAGCTCGACTAGATTGCCGATGGAAACCAAAAGCCGCCCCGCCTCGGGAAAACCAAGTTCGCGGCGGCATTCGCCCTGCGGCAATGGTTTGAAGCGCTCCAGGTCCACCCCATTGCGCATGACACGCAGACGGCGCTCATCGGCCCCCAGCGAGCCCAGGCGGTCCATCAGCGCCTCGCAGACGCCGATCGAGGCCTCCGCCCGCGACGCGGCCCACAGGATCATCCTGCGCGGCAGTGGATAGTTAGGCACCACATTCAGGTCCGTTCCACGCGCGGTTACCACGAAGGGTTTGCCGAACCAACGCGCAAGCAGCGCAGCAGCAACACCGTCCGGATAGTAGTAATGGGCATCAATGAGATCGAAATCGAAGCCCTCGCGGATCAGGCGTGCAACGGTTGCACGTGCACCGAGTGCAAGCATCAGCGGCGCGATGTTCATCCCGACTTTGGGTGGCAGCAGATAGCGTGGGTGATACACGTGGAGACCGTTGCGCTGCTCTTCGCGTGGTGTGGCGGCCATCCGTGCCCAGACACCAAAGCGCGGCGCAGTCGAAGGAAACCACGGCACTGGTGCAACGACACGGGTCTCGACCGCACCGAGTTTCTGAAGTTCGCGCAGCCGTGTCTCCACGAAAATGCCATGGCCGGGTCGCGCAGAGCTAGGATAGAGCGTCGAAAAAAGCAGCGTACGGATCTTGCGGGTCATCTGGGCACCTTCGCACCACACGCCATGCGATCGCGACGCGTCCGGGCGGCAGCAGTCACGCGGCGGTGGGCACAAGCCCCGAATAGATACCGCGGTAGCGGCCAACGCTGTTCTTCCATGTGCGTTCCTGCTCGACGAAGATTCGACCCGCCTCACGCAGAGCCGGCCAGCGGCTGCGGTCAGCGAGCAGATCTGCCAATGCACCAGCGAGAGCTGCAGCATTGCCAGCCTTGAACAGCACACCGGTGTCGCCGTCGCGGATCAATTCCTTGTGGCCACCCACATCGGAGGCGACAAAAATCCGCTTCTGTGCCATGGCTTCGAGCGGTTTGAGTGGAGTAACGAGCTCGGTGAGCCGCATCGGATGGCGCGGATAGGCCAGCACGTCCACTTGGTCGTAGTAGCGCTGCACATCGGCATGCGGAACACGCCCGGTGAACACGACGCGATCGGAGAGCCCCATACGCTCGACCTGGGCCTTGAGGTTTGCCTCTTGCGGGCCGCCGCCTACGAGCAGCAGCTTGACCGATGGCCGCCGCTCGATCAGCGCGGGCAAAGCATCAAGCAAGAGATCAAGCCCTTCATAGGCATAGAACGAGCCGATGAAGCCCACCACCTCAGCTCCAGCGAGCCCCAACCTCGCCCGCAGTTCCACATCAGACTCCCCACCGGGAACAAACATGTCTGCGTCGACGGCATTGGGAATCACCGTAACACGCCCGGCCGGCACCCCCCGCGCAACAATGTCAGCGCGAAGTCCCTCACAAATGCAAGTGACATGATCAGCACGTTTGAGCGCCCAAGTCTCGAAGGCGCGCGTCGTACGATAACGCACGCTGCCTTCGGTTGTCGTGCCGTGGTCAACCGCGGCATCCTCCCAGAAGGCGCGCACTTCATAGACCACTGGCAGACCCGCGCGGTGCCCGGCTTTGATCGCCGGAATACCGTTGAGCACGGGTGAATGTGCATGCAGCACGTCCGGCCGCAGTTGACGGATCAGCTCGCCAATACGGCGTTCGAGCACGCGCATTAGCTCGATTTCACCGAGCAGGGGGGCCTTTGCCCACAGCGCGGACGACGCTGAGGTGCGGTGAAAAACCAGTCCGTCGAAGGTTTCAACGTCGGCCTGGGTACTGCCCTGCTTGGGCGATGTCACGTGATGAGTTTCCCAGCCCATCCGTCGCTGCTCGCGCAGGATCGCAGCGGTCCGGAACGTGTAGCCGCTGTGCAACGGCAGGGAATGGTCGAGGATATGCAGGACTTTCATGCCACTTAGCCCGTTTTGTCGTCAGCTCGCCATCACGAGCTCGGAGGAACGCTCGCCTTCGTTGCTCATTACGTTGCGCAGGAAGGCTTCGAACATCAGTAGCGACCAGATCGAAGCGCTGTAGTCTTTGCGCCCGGATTGGTGGGCGTCGACAAGGTGCTGCAGGTATGTCTGGTTGAAGAGTCCGGTATCGGCGAGCCTTGAACCGAGCAGTGACTCACGCACGCGGTTGCGCAACGGCCCGCGGAACCACCGCGAAAGCGGCACCGCGAACCCCATCTTGGGTCGATAGAGCACGTCGTTCGGCAGGTACGGTTCCATGGCTTTCTTCAGGACGTACTTGCCTTCCATGCCGCGCAGCTTGAGGTCTGACGGCAAGGTCGCCAGCCATTCGACCAGCGGATGATCCATCAGCGGCTCGCGCGTCTCCAGCGAGTGCGCCATCGAAGCACGGTCGACCTTGGTGTTGATATCACCAACCAGATAAGTCTTCAGGTCGAGGTACTGAATCAGTGCAAGCGGATCATCAGTGCCGGCGCGCGAGGCGTGGTCACGAAAGATCGACACGGCGTTGTAACCGCCAAGCTCGGCACGGAACGATGCGCTGAAAAGCTTGTGCCGCTGATCGTCACGCATCAGTGAAACCGTATGGAAGTAGGCCTCCACCGAGGTCCGCGCAATGGCCTCGAAGGTGGTCTTGGCGCGAAATACGCGCGGAGCCCAATCGGCCTTCGGGTACATGCGGCCGAGTAGTCCGAAGACCGGGCGACGCACACCGAACGGCAATGCCGCGCGCATGCGCTCTTCCATCATGTGCAACCGGTGGCGCCGATAACCCGCAAAACTCTCGTCGCCGCCATCTCCCGATAGCGCCACCGTAACGCGCCGGCGCGCCAGCTGGCAGACACGGTAGGTGGGGATTGCCGAGCTATCGGCGTAAGGCTCGTCGTAAAGCGCAGCCAGCTCATCGATCAGCCCGAAATCATCGCTCGCCACTTCCTCGACGTGGTGACGCGTTTTGTACCGCGTGGCGACCATCGCGGCAAACTCAACCTCGTTGAAGGCCGGATCGTCGAAGGCGATTGAGCAGGTGTTGACCGGCTCATCCGAGAGTCCCGCCATCATTGCAACCACGGCGCTCGAGTCGACTCCGCCGGACAGGAACGCGCCGAGTGGCACCTCGGAGATCATCCGCAACCGCACGGATTCGCGCAGCCGCTCAACCAACTCCTCACAGGCCGCTTCGGGTGACATGCGGTTATCGAGGGTGAAGCGCACGTCCCAGTACGGCTTGATCTGCGGGGCTTCGCCACGGCGAAGGGTCAGCGTGTACCCGGGCTCCAGCTTGAACACATTGTGATAGATCGTACGCGGTTCCGGGATGTAGCCAAGCGCGAAGTAGTCTTCGACGCATTGCGGCTCGATCTTGCGGGGTAGCGCCGGATGCGCCGCCAGCACCTTGAGTTCGGAGCCGAACAGGAACGTGCCATCGGCAAGCGTCGCGTGGAACAGCGGCTTCACGCCCAAGCGGTCGCGAGCGAGGAAGAGCGTCTCGCGATTGCGGTCCCACAGCGCGAAGGCAAACATGCCGCGAAAACGTGTCACACACGCTTCACCCCATTGCTCCCAAGCATGAACGACGACTTCCGTATCGCTCTTCGTATGGAACACATGACCAGCCGCCTGCAGCTCCGGGATCAGTTCCTGAAAGTTATAGATTTCGCCGTTGAAGACAACCACAACCGAGCCGTCCTCATTGAACAGCGGTTGTTGGCCAGTTGAAACGTCGATGATCGACAGGCGCCGATGCGCAAGTGCAACGCCCGGCTCATAGTGGAAACCGCCTTCATCGGGGCCTCGGTGATATTGGACCTTGGCCATGCGTTCGACGATCGTGCGGTCCTGCTCGCGGCGGCCGCGCGTGTCGAACATTCCAGCGATACCACACATATTCCGTATTCCTTTAACGTCGCTTCAGGCGCGGGCGCCGCCCGCCAGCCGTTCGTAGAGCGCCCGGTAGCGATCGACCATGCCTTCCAGACTGAATTCAGCCTCGATCCGCTCGCGCGCGGCCTGGCCATGTGCGCGAATTTTTGTCGGATCATCCACATACTTTTGCAGCACTGCCGCCAGCGCCCGCGGATCCGATGCGGGCACCAACTCTCCTGTATGCCCGGCACGGACGAGCTCCGGATTGCCGCCCACTGCAGTGGCAACAACAGGCAAACCGCACGCCATCGCCTCGAGCACCGTGTTCGATATGCCCTCGGCCACCGAGGGCAACACGAAAAGATCAAGGCTTCGCATGACGGCAGGCACATCCTTGCGTTCGCCAGCAAGCCAAACCCGATCTTCCAGCGCCGCCTTGCGAACCTCCGCTTCAATTGCCCCGCGCTCGGCTCCTTCGCCAGCGATAACCAGACGCAGCCGCCGTTGCATGTCAGCGCGCGCCAGCAAAGCGAATGCACGAACGAGCCCGACCTGATCCTTGACCGCCTGCAGCCGTCCAACCGTTCCAAGCACGCAGAGCCCAGGCTCCTGAAACGGCGAATCAGCCAGCGGTTCGCGGGTTGCTGCCGGCGCGAATCGTTCCGAGTCCACTCCGTTGCAGATCAACGAAATCCGACGTCCGGAAAGGCCCACACGCGCCTTCAGATAGTTCTCCAGCTCCCGTGACAAGGCAATGTAATGCGTCACGAAGGGGCTGTAGGCCCGTCGCGTCCAGCACGGCTTGCTCTTGCTGCCATCGGGGTCGTCCACGTCGCGGCCATGCTCACCATGGATCCGCACAGGTATGCGCGCAAACATGGCGGGAACAGTCGCTTCGAGCGCAGCCAGATTCCGCGTGTGAATGATGTCTGGCGCCAGCTCCCGGAATACCCGGCTGAGCTGCGGCCAGAGCTTCACGCCAGGCCCGGGCGGCTTGAGCAGTTCGATGAACCGGACATCATCGCGAATGATCCGCTTGCAGAACTCTCGATCCACATCGGTAAGCGAGACGACCGTGTGGCGAAAACGCTCCGGGGGTAGCCGGTTGATCAGATTGACCATCCCGTTCTCAAGCCCACCGATGCGAAAGCTGTAAACCACGTGCGCAATGTGCAACTGCTGCATGAACGCCTCAGGCCCTTCGGAAACAACAGGACCGAGTCGTCTGGTCCATGCGCGATTCGTCCCCACGACCCGCTGTGTCGTGCGTGGCGCCTCTCATGGGGGAGAACGCCACCGGGATATCCACTCTCATTAGTTGCGCGGCGCCGCCGCAAGCGCACCGATGATCGCATCATGATGCGACGCCAGAAAATCGCGCATCTTGTCGTCAGCCTCACGCGGCTCCTCGCCTGCGTAGGCGGACCAGATCACGATTGCCGCCGCATCATCCCTGCCCAGCCCGAGCCGGTCGGTGGCAAGGTCAAGCTTGGCACGACGCTCGTCAGTGGTTTCGTGCTGACCCAGCCAGTACCACGACCACACTGACAGCCGCTCGACGCCATTGCCAACCAATGCACGACGCGCATCAAGGTTGGGCAGCGCGGACAATGTGTTTTCCGCCGTCTGCGCCCAAACCTTGTCGTTCGAGAAGACATTCCGGTTATCCCACTGCACGAGTTCGTGCCCCTTGGTCTGGCTCGCGTAATAGACGAGCAACAGCGTGACAGTGGCATTCCCCTTCCGGTAGGTCGCCATCAGGCGCGTGCGCTCACCAACGTAGTGAGGCGACCAGCCCGCCACCGAGGCGTCCGAAGTCAGCACCCAGCCTCCACGTCCCTGCGGCGCATCGATCTGGTAATTTGCAGCCAGTGGCGCCTTGGCGAGCCAGGATTCGACCGGCTGCCAGACTCCAGCGATACACACCGCTGCAATCGCAGCCGGCAACGCACGCCGCAGCACTTCGCCACGCGACATCGCCATGCTCGCCCGACCAGACAGCTCGGGCAGAGGACGTTCTGGTTCGCGCCACCACGATCCGACCCAGAACAACAGGAGGATCACGATACCGAAGAAGACCCAGCCATAGACGAGGTGATCAACGCCCGTCGCGAGCCGGTTGCCCGAAAGATGACCGAGCATGACAATCAGATAGGCACGAAACCAGTTCGCAACGAGCGGCACCGTGATCGAAGCCAGCACGAAAAGAAGTCGTCGCTTGAGGCTCGAATAATTGAGGTATGCAAACAGCACCCCCACCATCACCGAGGCGATCAGATAGCGGATCCCACTGCAGGCCTCGACAACCGACCAGCGTCCGGTCGGGATGATGAATTGCAGCCCTTCGCGATAGACGGGAACACCCGAAGCCTTAAGCGCACGCACGGTAAAGTCCGCGGTGTGCTGCATCAGCGTCGGCACAAGAAATTCGCCAAAGGGCACGGCAAAGAGCAGGAAGCCCAGCGGGAAGATCGTGGCACGGACGATTGCATGCCCCCATACGGCCCACAGCGCGCAGATGATCATCGCCACAAGACCGAACTGCGCGGCAGCCGCCACATTTGCGATCTCACCCAAAAGCCAGGCAAACCCGGCGCCAACGAGTAACACAAGAGGCGTCCAGGCGGGTTGCAGCGGCAGGCGTTCGAGCCGGTGGCGCAACCCCCAGATCAGCCACAGGCTGATCGGCAGCACAACATAGCCGTGTGCATAGGTCTCGGATTGGTTCCAGATCCGGACGATACTTCCGACGGTATCGCGGAAAACCACGAGGATCAGCGCCACTACGACAGTGCCAAGGAACGCTGCCGTCCGGAATCCACTGGACGCGACGCTAACCGACGGCTCTGCCGGGACCGAACTCATTTGCGTATTCCTTCAAGCAGTGGATCGAGTTTCGATAAATGCGCCTCCCAGCTGTAGGCCGAGAGCACGCGATTACGTGCCCGCACGCCGATTGCCGCAGCACGCTGGGCATCGTCAAGGAGCGACACGACCGCTTGAACGGTGGGCGTGGGATCATCGGCAATCAGGAGTTCTTCTCCGATTACCGCCTCAATGCCTGTGGCCGCTGCAGCGCTTGCCACCACCGGGCGGCACATCGACATGGCCTCAAGGACCTTGTTCTGAATGCCACGCGCGATGCGCAGCGGAGCAACGATGACAGACGCATGCTGCAGCCAAGGCCGCACGTCGGGCACGGTCCCCGTCACACGCACCTGCGGATCGGCCGCGAGCGCGCGCACCTCAGGCGCCGGATTCATGCCTACGATCACGAATTGCAGTGCCGGGTCGCGCCCACGCAACGCTGGCCAGACCTCCTTCGCAAACCACTTCACCGCGTCCACGTTTGGCCAGTAGTCCATCGCGCCAGAAAACACGATGGCAGTTGCTCCCACAGCGTATGGCGACTCGCGTACCGGATCGGGCGAGAAGAAATCAGCATTCACACCGTTACTGACCGCATGCGTTCGCGACGCTAGCTCTGGCGCCAACTCGCGAAACAGCTGCGCCTCGTCCTCCGACACAAAGCTGATCGCACTCATTTTGGCTCCGGCGCTGCGCTCATAGGCCAGCAGACGCTCGCCTTCACGCCGGTAAAGCCATGACATGGGGCCTCGATGGTCGTTGGCGTAGGCGGACCACTTTGCGGAATCAACATCACAGTAGTCAGCCAGCTTGCGCATGCCTTGAAGCCGTTCAAGGTACTGCGCCATGGGCGATGAGAACGCCACAGCATGCCGAACCGAATGGCGCGTACTCATTTCAACCACCCAGCGCTGGAACCGCTTGCTGCGATAGTACGGCAGTGAAAGCGGCTCGCCGCTGGCAAACGCGCGTAGGCTGCCGAGCCGCGCCAAGCGCGGATCCAGTGGCTCGCAATACACGTCTTCGCACCATTCACGTAATTTGTCGACATGGACCATGTCGGCCGGATCGTCGACAAAACAACCGAGCAAGACGCGAAAGTCAGATGCGAAGTGGCGCAACAAATTGAAAGAGCGAACCTTATCGCCCTTGTTGGGCGGATACGGAATCCGATGCGCAAGGTAGAGCAATGGAGGGCGAGTCATACGCATTCGCCCCTAGCCAAGATTTCGCACGATCAGCGGGCCGATCCGGTTTGCCACCGACAGAGGCAAACGCCGCCACATGGCGATGAAAGCCCTGTACTTCGGATTCAACGGATTGTTCTGGGGTATCGCATCAAGTTTGAACAGCCTGTACTCATATGACAGCGTCTGCGGCTCGAAACCCCAGTTTTTCTTGAACGACCAAGGGCCGGTACCCACCTTTGAGCGACCGTAGTCAAAGATCCTGCAATTTCGCGTCACCGCCCGCTGCATCAGACTCCAGTACTTAAAGTCATTGGCGGCCAAGTCGCGTGCAGCAGGGAGATCGCCCGCGTAATAGGGCAGGATCTCATCGCGGAAATAGAAGCTCAGCACGCTGGTGAGCGGCTGACCACTAGGGTCGGTCACCGTCATGACTTCGCAATCGTCGCCGAACGTATCGAAAAGCCCCGCGAACCACCGCGCGGACATCGCTGGCGTGCCATGGCGCCTTACGTTGTCGGCATAGACAGCAAAAAAACGCCGACTGTCAGCGTCCAGATCTGCGATCAGCCCGTTCTTGATACCCTTGCGCACCATCGCACGCTGCTTGCGCGGGATCGCAGCCATGTTCGCTTCATCATCGGCGGAGATCTCGCGCCGGAAGGTCACATAGAGATCCTGGCGCGGCCAATCGGTATGACGTTCGCGAAGGTTGCGAAACTCAAGGTGCCCTACGCCGCGCTCGATGGCGATGCGCTCGGCCTCATGCTCGAGCGCCAATGCTGCAGCTTCGTCCGTCGCAACAACGCCACCATAGGCGCAGAAGGGGAGCGATGCGAGCGAATGACCAAATAGTCGGCTCTTCACCTCGGCAAGCGGAAGCACGCCTACGATCTGGCCTGCCCGCTCTGCATAGAGATAGAACGTGCGGTGCCCCTGGAATTCCTCGATCAAGCCTTGCCACGCAGCAAGGTGAAAGAAGGTCGCCTCTGGTGTCGCATGCACAAAAGCATCCCAGCGCTGGCGGTCTGCCTCACTTAGCCTGCGAATGACTACCGGGTCCAACTGCGCTTCGAGTTGCATCTAATCAGTGGTGAGGAATGAAGATTTCGTCAAGCCGGCCCCAACGAAAATCGCCGAGCAAGCGCGCCAGGCGCGCTTCCATATGCTCGAGATTGACGTAGTGCCTAAAGCGTGTGCGTGCCTCGGCTTCCGCCACACGCGGCTGGCCCGGATCAATCTCCCAAGGGTGGAAGTAAAAAACGCTCGGGCGGTGATCGAGGCGATTCACCCTGCGGATCGACCAGCGTGATACGGGATAGGGCAGAAGTCGGAAATACCCGCCACCGCCTGCAGGCCAATTGCGACCCAGACAGCGTACGGTGGTCACCGGGATTTCCAGCAGGCCATTCGGCAGGCGCCACGGAAAGCGCGGCGCATCGGGCATGCCATAGTGGTCGTGCGCGATCGGATAGATCGACGAACTATATTCGTAGCCGCTCTCGCGCAGCACATCGTGCGCCCAAAGGTTTCCTGCGCCAATTGAAAAGCTTGGCGCACGGTATCCACGCACCTCAACGCCTGCGATGTCTTCGAGCACAGCCTTGGCCAGCGTCACATCGGCACCAAAGGTCTGGGGCGTCTGGTCGCTCGCCCGCTCGTGCTGGTAGCCGTGGCTGGCAAGCTCATGCCCAGCCATGACGATCCGGCGTACCAACGCGGGATAGCGCTCCGCAATCCAGCCCAGCGTAAAAAAGGTCCCCTTGGCGCCCCGCTCGTGCAGCAGCGCCAGTATGCGATCGACATTTGCCTCGACGCGACAGGGCGTACGCTCCCAATCGGCACGAGGAAAGTACGGCGCTAGGGCGGAAACCTGAAAATAGTCCTCGACGTCGATGGATAGTGCGTTGGTAATCGAGCTCGGCATTTCGCCAGCATTCATCACATACCCCGCTTCCGAAGCCATTCGAACAGGTGCGCAGCGATACGCGACGCAGCCTGCCCGTCCCATAGCTCCGGCACGCGGCCCGCCTTCCCGCATCCGCAGAGCGTTTCATCGAGTGCGGCGAGAATCGCCGCACCATCCCGGCCAACCAATGTATTGGTGCCCTGCTCCACGGTAATCGGCCGCTCGGTATTCTCACGCAGCGTAAGACACGGCACACCCAGTGCGGTGGTTTCCTCCTGTATGCCGCCGGAATCGGTCAGCACAATGCGTGCTGCCGACATCAGGCCCAACATTTCGAGATAGCCCTGAGGCGGCAGGAGGTAGATCGGACGCCCTTCAAGCTTGCCCGCGAGATTGAAGCGATCAAGATTGCCGCGGGTGCGCGGATGAATCGGAAAAACGAGTGGCAGGCGCTCGCTTACCGCAATCAATGTGTCGATAAGCGATGCGAACATCTCGGGGTCATCGACGTTCGAAGGCCGGTGCAGCGTGACCACGCCAAAGCCCTTCGAACCATCCAGCAGATCTGGACGCAGGCTAGCCGCTGCAAGGGTCTCGCCCACGGGCACCGCTTTGGCCAGATTGAATCGCAGTGAATCGATCATAACGTTGCCAGCGAAAACAACGCGGTCGCCATCAATGCCTTCGCGCGCCAAGTTATCCGCCGCAGTACGCTCGGTCGTGTAGAGCAGATCTGCAATCTGGTCGGTCAGGACGCGATTGATCTCTTCTGGCATCGCGCGATCGAAGCTGCGCAGTCCCGCCTCGACATGAAGGACCGGGATACCCTTTTTGGTTGCAACGAGCGCGCAAGCAATCGTCGAATTGACATCACCAACAACGAGTACCGCCGAGGCGCCATACTGGTCGATGATCGGCTCGAAGCGTTTCATGATCTCGGCTGTCTGCACCGCATGGCTCGCTGAACCGACCTCAAGGTTCACGTCAGGTTCGGGCAGATCGAGATCCGCGAACAGCTTCGCATTCATTGCATGGTCATAGTGCTGGCCGGTGTGGACCAACAACGCCGGCAACCGTGGCGTGTGCGTTGCGAAGGCTCGCAGAATCGGCCCCATCTTCATGTAGTTGGGACGTGCGCCGACCACGCAAATGACTGGTTTCATCATGTTCAACGGCTTTCCTTGCGAACTTCGGGCGCGCCCGGTTTGGTTTCCTTGCGAACTTCAGGTATGCCTGTCTTGGACTCGGCAGCAATGCCAAGCGCCAGTCCGAGCATTTGCTCAAGCCGCGCGATCCGCTCTTCGAGCCGAGTAGCGTGAAAACCTGCACCAGCATCGACGAGGCGCGCGAGCGCAGCGGGATCGGACAGAATTGCGGGCAACGCTTGAGCTGCCATGGCATTGTCCTGACGCACCGCAAAGCTTGTCGCGAGCGCCGCCGGGCCATGCTCCTCACGCATCTCGGCAACCACAGCCTCAACGTCAGCGGCAGTCAACGTATGCTTGTCCGCGAGGAACCCTGCCAGCAGGATTCGATCGCACATTGTGTTGATCCGCCGCGGCAGCCCACAGGTTTCCGTGTGGATCAATTCATAGGCCGCCCCTTCGAGCTTCGGATCCCCTTTCCAGCCAACGCGTGTCAGCCGGTGCTCGATGTAGGCCTTCGTTTCGGCCGGATCCATTGGCCCAAGATGGTAGGAGGCGAGCACACGTTGCCGCAGCTGCTGCATGTGTTCGCTCTGCATCGTGCGGCGGAACTCCGGCTGGCCAACGAGGAAACTCTGCAGAAGCGCGTGATCCTCAAGCTGGAAGTTCGACAGCATGCGGAGTTCTTCAACTGCGCGTGGCGTAAGGTTCTGCGCCTCGTCAACGATCAGCAGCGCCCGCTTGCCGCTGGCGGTCACCTTGACGAGAAACGCTTCGAGCTGCAACAGCAGGTCGGCCTTGTCTACATTCTTGGCTGGCAGGCCAAACGCAGCCGCAACCAGACGAAGAATGTCATCAGCATCGATCTGGGTACTTACCAGATGGGCTGCAACAACCTTCGAGGCGTCAAGTCGCTGCAGCAAACTACGTACGAGTGTGGTCTTGCCAGCTCCCACTTCACCCGTAATGACAATGAAGCCTTCACTCTGATGCAGGCCGTATTCGAGATACGCCATCGCCCGGCGATGTCCGCGACTGCTGAAGAAGAAACTCGGATCAGGGTTAAGCTGGAACGGCTTCGAATAGAGACCGTAGTAGGACTCGTACATAGCGGGCTCAGAAAGTCATGCCGATGTTGGCGGTAAGGGAGTTCTCATCGAAATCGCTACTGCCACGGCTTGCGTTGTACTGGTAGATCAGACCACCTCTCGTGCGGACACCGAGCGAGGTGCTGGCAGAGAGTGTGGCGCTGCGCCAGCGTGCCTGGGAATCACCTGTGAAACCGCCTGCGCCCCGCGAGCGGCTCACATTGAAGCCGAGCATGGCTGAAGTTCGTGGTGACAGGGTATGCGTTGCAAAGATATTCCCGCCGATTTCGTCGGTATGGTCGAACGTGGCAAGATCGTCCCCCGGAGCCAGCATGGAGGGATCCGCCAGCCGCGAGTGCTTTCTCTTATAGAGCGATGCTGAAAGCGTGTTACGCACACCATTCCAGCTCCCTGCAAGTTCGCCACGCTGCTCGAGGAAGTACGCTTGGGTCACGTAGGTCGTCCCCTGACCGATCGTGTCCGGCAGGCCGCGTTCCTTCCAGGTTTCGCTTGCGAGTCGAAGACGCTCAAGCGGATCCGTGACATCCCGCGAGATCGACATCACATACGACAGATAGAGATTGACCAGCATGTTCGCATCAAGCGTATTCGAACTGGTTGTCACATCACGCACGAAACGGCCGCTGATGCCACTACGCGGGCCACGCCAGGAGATCTGCGCGTTGTACCCCGTCCCGAAGAATCGATCCTCGATCGAGGCATACACGCGCGTGCGCGGCGACGGGGTCCACTCAAAGCCGCCGCCATAAATCACTTGATTCTGTCCGACAGTACTGACGAAGTTATTCGCTTCGTAGCCACCTATTGCAATCAGATGGAACAGAGGATCAACTGCGTAGGTGCCTGTCAGGCGTGCCGATGCCGTATAGGAATCCTGCGCCTGTTCGTAGGACAGCGACGAGTAGGAAGCCTGGAACATCCAACCAAGCGGCGCTGCGGTTTCCGATCCCAGGCTGAACAGCGCTTGATGCTGACGGTTGTTACTCAACGTACTGGTGTCCGAGTCCGTATAGGTATAGCGGTAACGCAGTTCGCCCGAGAGACCGCTGCTCCCTCGCAACAGGTAATACGGACTGATCGAATAGTTGCGCACCATCGTCTGGCTGTTCGGGTCATACACACCCGTCGAAGCTGGCGTGCCGAGAACAGACGTACGCTGCCGCGACATGCTGAGCGCCCCATCAACGAGCAGCTTGCGCTCGTAAAGGTCCGCAGTCCCGGTTGCGCCGCCGGTAAGTGTGTTGTGGGACGACTCTTTATTCCGAGCGTAGTAGGAGTTTTCCCAAGAAAACCGCGCAGCCCCCGAGAGACGCCCCGAATTGCCCGAAAACGAGACGGCAGGCACGATACGAAGCTCGTAGTCGCCTCCACCCTTTTGTGTCGAAAGACGGGCGTTATCGGTCCAGCGCGTAGATACGTCCAACTGCGACTTGAGGCGCCAGCCGGCCGGCGGCCCGCTCAGCAAGCCACCGGCGGAGAGTCCGGGAAAGCCTTCCTGGGCTAGCGCACTGGCACTACTTCCAAGCAATCCGGCACAAAAGCAAGCCGCCACAACCGCATTCAGACGCAACCGCGAATCAGGCATTCGGCGAGCCTTCGTTGCGGCCGTGTCCATAACCGTAGCCGTAGCCATACCCATAGCCGTACCCATAGCCATAGACACCATAGCCAGTATTACCACCACCGCGCACCTTGTTCAGCAGCATCAGCTTGACCGGACAACTTTCGATCGCCGCAAGGGCCTGCTTGACCGCTCCATGCGTCGTGCGTTCGGCTTCCACCACCATCACGATCTGCCCCATGTGCACGGCGAGCGCGCGTGCCTCAGTCGTAACGAGCAGAGGTGGTGAATCGAAGATGATGATGCGATCCGAATAGCGGGTCGCCATCTCCTCGATCAGCTTGTTCATCGAGTCGCTCGCCAGCAGCTCGGTAGCGCGGCGATGCGGCATGCCGGCTGGCATGATCACCAAATTCTCAATATTGGTGCGCAGGAGGACATTCGCGATGGACGACTCCTCTCCGACGAGCACGTCCATCAGCCCCTTGGCCGGCGGCAAGCCGAGCGCATTGAGCACCGATGGTTTCGATACGTCGGCATCGACCAGAAGTACAGTGTGGTCGAGCTCCATGGCGATGGACAATGCGAGGTTGATCGCCGAAAAACTCTTGCCTTCGCCAGGCAGCGATGAGGTCACCATGACGAGGTTGCCATTTGAGACCGTCCCCGCGTGACGCCCCTGCACGTTCTTGAGCAGTGGTCGCTTGATGATCCGATATTGCTCGGCGATCGGGCTGTTCGGTTGATCCGGTGTGACGAACCCGTTCTTGCCAAGGCGTGCGAGATCAAGTGTGATGCGATGCGCCAGCGGCGCGTCGGCGATCACGGTGGCTGGCGAGGGATCCGCAACCACAACTGGCTCGGCGGTCACGCTGGCCCGAGAAACCTCGACACCTGGCTTCGGCGGCTGAGCCACCGGCTTCGGCTGGCGAGGAGCCGGTTCCGGCACCTCGATGCCGGCCTGCTTGAGTTGGTCGAGACGTTCGACCGCGCGTTCGATGATGCTCACGTGCTCTCTCCGCTCAAGCCACGAAGGTCCGCAGGACCAACGCGACAGTCATCAGGCCAAAACAGCCCACGAGACAACTGAGACCGCCCGCGAACAGCAATCCATTGCGTCGTTCCCGCTTCGCCCGTGCGGGATCTGGAACCGTCGTCACGACACCGAGAACTGGCAGGCCGGAGATCTCGCGCAACACACGTCCATCAAAGAAGGTCGGCCGCACCTGCGACATGATGAAACTCACCGCGCCCCCGAGTGCCAGTGCCAACATGCCCGCCAAGGGCATCAGCAGCATCCGGTTGGGCGCCGCTGGCTTGCTGGGCACCGATGGAGGATCGATCAGGCGGAATTCGGCAACACCGGAAGAGGCATCCATTTCGACTGACATGTTCGCAGCCTCGCGACGCGAAACCAGACTCTCGTAGTTCTTCCTGTTGATGTCGTAATCCCGGTTGAGCTGCGAATACTCGGCCTCGACTTCAGGTAGCATGCGCTCAGCATTCTTGATCGTAGCGAGCCGCCCTTCGTACTCCGAAACCCTGGCCTTCAACGAAGCAATGTTGGCCTCAGCCTCGGACAGCGAGAGCTTGAGCTGCTGGTACACCGGATTGGCGTTCACCGACCCCACCATGCCACCGCCCTCCTTGCGACGCGCTGTAACTTCCTGCTTCTTCTGCGCTTCAAGTTGTTCAACCAGCCTGCGCGTGGCAACAACGTCCGGATGCTCTTCGGTAAAACGCTGGAGATAGCCGTCAAGCTGCTTCTTCAGCACATCAATCCGACCATCGATTTCCGGGATGGAAATGCTGGCGGTCGAATTAACCGTATCCGGCAGGAAAACGGGGTCTTCCCCAGCGAGCTGGCGACGCACTGCATCGCGCGAGTTCTCGATTTCACGCAATTCCAGCTTGGCCTGATTGAGCTTCGTAGTCAGGTCGCCGATGGCCGAAACTGCATCCTTACCGTTCTCGCCAAACAGGGTGAGATTTTTCAGCTTGAACTCCTTGAGCCGGTTTTCGGCATCGGAGAGCTTCTTCTCGTAGGACTTGATCTGATCCTCGATGAAACGGCGAGCTTCATCCGAGTCCTTACGCTTGTCCCCAATACCCGACTCCACAAAGATCGAGACGAGCGCCTGGACGACGCGTTTGGCCCGATCCGGATTGGTGTCCTTGTACGAAAGCTGAAACAGGTCGTCCCGCCCGCCGCTTGCGATCTGCAAACGCCGGATCACATCGTCGATAAGCGTCTCGCGCTGTTCGCGCGTCTTCACGGCCAAATCCAGGTCCGCCATGCGAATCAAGCGCTCGACGTTGGGCCGGCTGATCAAGGTGCGCGACAGGATTGCCACCTGCTGCTCGACATTGGTTGGGACTGCCAGCCCCTGCATGAGAGGCTTGAGCACTGACTGCGTATCGACAAAAACGCGCGCGCGGGCCTCGTACTGGTCGGGCAGGACCAGTACGACGACGGCAAGGACAATCCCCGCCAGCCAGGCGGCAGCAAGCCCCCACCATTTGTAGCGCCACATGCCGCGTGCGGCGGCAAGCGCGGTCGCAATGAACTCTTCCATTCTCGATCCTGAGGGTTAAGCGGAGCAGCTAGCGCTTCCGCTTAGAACCAGCCTTGCGGAATGATCAGCACATCGCCCGGCTTGACATCGGCGTTGGCCGATACGTCGCCGCGGCGAATAAGATCCTTCAGCCTAACGCTGTATTGTTTGCCACCTTCGGACGTCCGCAGGATGGTTGCCCGATTACCGTCAGCGAAATCAGTAATACCACCCACGGCAATCATCACATCAAGCAGCGTCATGTTCTGCTTGTAGGCAAGGATCTGCGGCTTGGCAGCTTCGCCAACAACGCGGATTTGCTCGCTATACGGACCCATGAAATTGGTCACGATTACCGTGACGATCGGATCACGAATGTACTTGGAGAGCGCTTTCTCGATATCGCGCGCCAATGTCGAAGGGTCCTTGCCCATGGCGGTGAGATCCTCGACCAGCGGCGTGGTGATCTTGCCGTCGGGCCGGACTGGAACACCCATCGACAGTTCCGGGTTGCGCCAAACGACGATCGAAAGCTGGTCGCCCGGCCCGATCTGGTAGTAGTAATCCGGCGAAGCTGCCGCTGAAGGCGCCGCCGGATATTGAGTCGCGCAACCGGCCGCGAGAAGGCCGGTCAGCGCCGCAAGAATCAATCCGCGCATCGCCGACATAATCTGAATCATCGCATATCCCTTCTGCCCTGGTTCTGACCTGCTGAGTAGCGGCATGGTACGCGATACAGATTGAGCGATTCGCCAAAAATCACACAGAGCACGGCCCAGCCGCGGGACTCCTGCACGCAGCCACGGGAATTCCACACGGCCGAGATCAAGAAATGGGCGGAGATCGAGGCTGAGCGAAACAGGATCCGCTCAGGACTTTGAGAAGGCCAACCAGCCGCAGCAAGGAACGCCGAAAAGCCTAAAGCCCCGCATTGCGGGGCGTTAGGCTTTGTCTGTAGCCCGAAACTCCCGGCGTCAACTCCGGAAATTTCGGACAACCACTGCAAGAGTAACTCAGGCTTGCTTGCGACGGCGCATGGCGGCCAGACCAAGCGCACCAATACCAAACAGTGCAAGCGAAGCAGGCTCGGGAACGTCGTTAAGCCGCATCACGCCTCGCAGGTTCGTCGTTCCAGCCAAGCACTGCGCTCCGGTCGGAGGATTACCAAGGCACTCGTCAGGGTGCGGCACGACAACACTGGAGAATGACGATGTCAGGAGGAAGTCTGCAAATCCGCCCAAGTTCGCAGCAAGCGTGTCCGTATCAAAGAACCAGTTGGCGATTGCACCAGCACCCGCCGTATTCCCGTTCTGAAGCCCCGTCCAGTCGACATCCAACAGGCCATTACCGGAACCGGAATCCAAACCAGTGCCAAAGTTGGTACCTGTCGAAACCAGAGTGGCGAGAGAACCCGCCCCAGTCGTCGTCGTATGACCGGCCAAGGTCAGGAACAACACACCATTCGTGGCTGCAACTCGGTCGACCGCGGAACCGCTCGAGCTAAACGGATCAAAGAAACCCGACTCCGGACCCGTGTCGAGATAGAAATTGATCCAGCCCCCCGTAAATTCCCCGCCCGTCGAGGTGTAGTTCTGGCTGATGAACCCGCCAAACTCGAAAGTCAGTTCGCAGGGCCAAGCGCAAAGAGTTGAAACAGTTTTGCTGTTGAGCGACTCGACCCGCCCGAGGCCTCGCAATTCCTGGCCGTTCCCCGTGACTACGTTTTCGTACACTTGCGTGGTTTCGAAGTGACCGCCACCGACTTCTTGGCTCGGCACATTTATCCCACCGATGTTGGTGTAGATGTTTGCAGCGAAAGAAGCAGACGAGAACGCGAGTGCGATCGCCGCACCTGCACCACACAAACCTGTCTTGATAAGTCGATTCATTATTTGCTCCACTTGCCTAGGAAATGACGTCTCAGCTGGTAGTAGCCTTGGCAGCCTCCTAGTAGCAGATCACGTGCCAGGACTTCTATATCACTGTTTATATTTATTTTTTTGATTTTTTCAGGCAAATAAGAGCAACCGCCGCCGCTCATTTGTAAGAAACGCCGACTCTAGGAACAGAAGGCGAGCCGGAACCACACACGGGGCGCCTGTAAAGAGCAAAAAAACCCCGGTCTGCACCGGGGTTTCCAAAAAATCACTTCCAACTTCAATCAGGCTTGTTTGCGGCGACGCAGCGCAGCCAGACCCACGGCACCAATGCCCAGCAACGAAAGCGAACCCGGCTCAGGAACGCGGTTCATGCTGAACTGAAAATCGTCATATAGGTGGTAGGCGGTATTTTCACCTTGCACGCCCTGCAGCGAGCCCGATCCGATCATCCCAACCTTGTTGTCACCCGTGCCTGGGTTGTCGAACAGGGCCGACGTGTCGAGCAGCCCCCATTGCAGACCCGTGTTGTTCACCAAGATGGACACACCAAAGTTAATCGCGCCTGGGAAATTGCCAGAAGGCGAAACGGTCTGGCCCAGCAAGGGATTCGTACCAGCAAAGTCAGCACGCCAGTATTCGTCGAGATCTCCAGAGAAACCCAGAAGCATCAGCAGTGAGCCGTCAGTAATCAGTTGCTCGCAAGTGCCGCCAGGCGCCACACCGGCCGCCGTGTTGCACGCTGAACCGCTACGGGCATATTCATGAACCGAATCCTCATACAACGCAATCATCGCCCCAAGACCGTAGGCCGCCTGGAAAGCTGCGGACGGCCCGAACGTGTAGTTCGCGATGCCAGGCGCCACATCGGAGCGCGTCAGCACCTCAAGGTCTACGATCCCCGCCAGTTCATTTACGAAATTCGTAACTGGGCCAGAACTCGTGAAATACGTCGGAATGCTAATGACCGAGCGAAGGCGGTCACCCACATCCAATGTTCCATTGCCATTGACATCCAGCCACAAATCAGCGCTGTCATCTTCGAAAGTAACCGCACTACTCGGCAGTTCGCTTCCAATCAGCGACGCGTATGCCGGTACCGACATTACCGCCGCACCACACAGAATTGCCTTGATCAGTTTTTGCATCGTTTTACTCCCGCTGGGATTGAGGACTTCGGCTGCTGGTAAAGAGTTCGAACCACCCATTCCCCAAAGAGCATTTAACGTGCCAACTGATTTATATCAATGTTTTTCTTTGTTTTTATTTTTGTTGACGCAAATCATAAAACCTCTGCTGTAAGAATTCTCGACTCGGCAGTTCTACAAGACATTCTCAATTTGGACTGAGGCTGGACGCGCCGCCACCCCGCTAGGTTCCGACGCCAAACCCAATCTGAAAACCATCAATGGCTGCCGCTCACCGGTTAGCTCGTACCACTGTTCCGCCATCTTCGCTTTCGTCTCCTTGCGCACACCTGGCCACCACGGTAGGCGGAGGATCGCGCTGGCCGCCAGCGGCTGCATGGACAGCCCCAGCAGCGTGGCGCGCAACCAGATGCGCTGGAGCGCACGCCCCGTCTGTAACGCGTCTTCCGGCCGGGTGCTATCTGCGGTAATAACACCAAGCGCCGCCGACGCCCAGCCCGGAAACCACGCCACGCGAACCCCGAGAATCGATGACGTCCCGATAAGGTTCGCCAGCCGCATCACTGGCCAATGCCGCAGCACAGCAAAAAGCGGACGCATTGGCAGTTCGACTTCTGTCGCAACAGGCGGGATGCCACGGTCCGTCGTGGCCTTCCAGCCAACATCAAAGCGGATGGAGTCGAAGATTTCCGCATGCAGCGGCTGCGAGGCGAAACGCTCAGCTTCCGCAATGCGCATTAGTCCAAGCAATGGCTTGCGTGCGCCCCCTGCCAGAAACTGAACATGTGCCCCGGGCACACTCGCACATTCGCGCTCCAACTGTGCGAGCAACTCCGGTTCGAGTGGTGCCCGCTGATACGGCTTGCGATTCGTGTGACGCCTCTCAATCGCCTGTGCCAATGGATCGGCCGCCACAGACCTTTCACTAAACGTCCATTCACACAGGACGCCACTGGTCCGCTCCGGCTGATACTGTGCCGTAACCGACCAGCCCTCTTCGGACGCGGCAATCGCTAACGTTTCCGAGAGGCAGCCGACTGCGTACCAGCCGAGGAAGCGCCGCCCGATATCCGCGTGTTCAAACTCAGGATCAGCCAGTAGATAAAGTCGGCAGGAACCATCCCATTGCCAGCGGAACGGATGATGGTTATCCGCTGATGGCGCACGGAGGGCGCGCTTCACCAGTCTCTCGATCAGTTCGTGCGTTAGAGGCTTGGCTTGCATGCTGCTCCCTTTAGGCTTCGCGTTTCGCGCTCAGCATGCGCTTGCCCAGCACAATAGACAGCTGTTGCAAAGGGTTACGATGTCCGCCGGGGCGCCATGTCCTCCGCATGCGATTCGTATAGGCATCGAAGTGATAGCCCCAGGGCGCTGGATGCACCGGCCCACGACCAAGAATGAGCTTTAAGGCTTCAGTCGCAGCCGCGCCCGCCGCGTGCATACAACCCATAGGCGTTGACGGCGCTTTACGATTGGGCAGATCGATGCGCTCAGGCTCAACGAGGTAGCCCGCATGCAGCCGCGCTGGCGTGAGACCAACGAGAAACCGCAGCGCCTTCTCGTCGTCACTACGGCCAGCAAAACCAAAATAATCTTCAAAGCTCATTCCGTCAGGAGTGAAGACAAGGACAGCGGTCCCCATCCCAACTGGTGCGCAGGTCACCGCCGGAATGCCCTTCTCGCGGCATCGTGCAAAGACGCGCTCGCGTGCCTCGAAGGCGAAGAAATCCAACCCGTCGATGTAGACCGAAACACCATCCAGGAAGTCATCCATGTTCTCTGCTGAGATCCCTCTCGGGAACACTCGTAGATCGACATCGGGATTGATATCACGCGTCATTTCCGCAATAACCTCGGCCTTAGGACGCCCAACTGTCGAAACCATCGCTCCAGCCTGGCGATTGAAGTTCGGATAATCAAAGCGATCGAAATCGGCGACGGAGAACGCGCCGATGCCTAGGCGCGCATGCGTTGTCACGTGAAAACCGCCTACACCGCCGAGGCCAGCCACGGCAATACGCGCATGACGCAAGCGCTCCTGCTCGGACGCTGTAACCCAGCCGAGATTGCGCGAGAATGCCTCGTCATAGGGAAAGCTTACGTGCCCGGACATCACGAAATTCCTTTCAGGATACGAATCGTTGCAGAGCCGCTGTTGCAGCCTGATTTCTTAGCCTAACGCAAGCGACAAGCCGTGCCAAAAAAGCCCGCTATGCAGGCATTGCTTCACATCATGCGGCCAGAGTGGTAGAACTGCATTGCCGCTGTCTAATAGTTGCGCGACAAGATCCCCTCCCTCGGACATTTTTCAGCTGCTTTCTGTGTTGAGAGGACTGTCCTGTGGACTCCAAAGTCATGCCGCCCAATTTGGGCGAAAGTTTCCAGCGTCTTTTCCGGCTGTCAATTGCACTGAACGATGAGGAGCGCGATGAAAGCTTTCGCGTCCGTCATGACGTCTATTGTCGCGATCTTGGCTGGGAGCCGGAGCGTCCGGACGGAATGGAATCGGACAACTATGACAGCCACTCCGTCCACGTGTTGCTCCGTACGAACGACGAGGAGCGGCTGCGTGTGGGCTGCATGCGCATGGTCATTCCCGATCCGAAGAATCCTACCGAATTACTACCGGTTGAAATCGGCTGCGCGGATACGATCGACCGCACACTCATCGATCCGACGAAACTCGACCGACGGAGCGTCGCGGAAGTCTCAAGACTTGCCATCGTGAACAACTATCGGCGCCGGAAGGACGAACAGAATCAGCCTGTCTCAATCCAGCCGCGCGACTTTGGTACGGTCGAGCAACCGCGGTTTCCGTTCATCCCGGTCGGACTCTACATGGCAGGTTTTGCCGTCGCGGAATTGCTCGGGCTCGACTATCTGCTGGTGCTCACTGAGCCACGCTTGGCCCTGCACTTCAACCGGATCGGCTTCGACATCCGACAGATTGGTGGTCCAATCGAGCATCGGGGTGTACGCGTACCGTCCGTCATACATCCGAAGATTGCGATTCCGAACTTCAGGCCGATGTTGCGGCCAATGTGGCAGGTGATCCGTGAATCGGTCCGGGAGGATTTTGCCAAGGCGGGGCCCGATGCCCTACCGTGGCTGCCTGGCAAGATCAATCTGGGCTGAGCGGTCCCACCCGTATCTTTCCAGCGCGTCTGAGGCGGTGGGCGCGCGCAAGCATGTGCGCACCCACCGGAGCAGTGAGAAACACGAACGCCAGCGGCAATACATTGCGCAGAGCGGCCCAGCCTTCTTCTACCAAGGTTCCGGTCACACAAGCAGCTAGTGCACAGCCTGCACCGAGCGTGGCAGCCTTGGTCGGCGCATGCAGTCGCATCATGAATTCCGGCAGACGCACCAAACCCCACGCGCCGATCAGGGAAAACACCCCGCCAACCAAGAGCAGCAACGCGGTCAAGACATCCAGAATTGCAATTGTCATGATTCATCCCTGCGCAGGTGGATCAAGTAGCGCGCTGCAGCAACCGTACTCGCAAAACCGAGCATGGCGATCGCCAGCACTGCTTCGAAATTGACTGCCGTACGCCAATAGAGACCGAAGGAGGCGATCAGGGCGAGCGCGATGACATAGAGCGTGTCGAGCACGAGGATGCGGTCCTCGGCATCCGGACCGCGCAGGAGCCGCAGCACACTCAATAGCATGGCCGCGCCGAAGAGACCCAGCGCCCAAGGCAGGATAGTGGCCGTCAACATCAATCGTCCCCCTTAGACTGTGTCGCACGACGCGCGAAAAATGTGTAATTCCAGTTTCATTCCAATATTCGCAGCAGGGGGTCCTGATAGCGAGCATGAATCGCAGCCACGACCGCCTCGGGCTCCGGCGCGTCAAGCACATGCACCCGTAACACCCGGCGACCCATCACTTCCACCACTTCCACCGAAAGAGTGCCCGGCGTCAGCGAAATGATTGCCGCCAACGCAACCACCCGGCCGTCATCCGGAAGGATGAGCGGAACATCGACCCAGGCAGGACGAAGCTGCGGTATTTCAAACAACACCTGCCGTGCGACCACAAAGTTGGATACGACAATATCGCGGGCAATTCGAGTGCAAAGATGAAGCAGCACGCCCATCCGAAGCCTGCATCCCGCGCCGGGCGCCGTCAGCCACATCGCAATACCCAAAGCAAGCAGCAGCCCCAGCAATGCTGAGCCGACACCCAGATATCCCTGCAGAAGGCTCCAACCAACAACAAGCGCCAGTATCCAGACAGTCTTGCTTCTCGCCCAGGCGCTCATCGGATATCCCTCAACACTGCACCAAGCGGCGCTGTCGTGCCGCCAACGACCCCCTCCGCCGCACGAACCAATTGCTCCTGCACCGGCCCCGCAAGAAGCGTCAAGGCGATCCCGGCAATACATAGCCACGCAAGCGCCATATGCTCTCCACTCGTCGCGCGCGCTGTGCCACCGACGCTGCGCAATCCGGAGCGGGCAAGCGCCACGACCACGCAAAAGCTGCTAGCGACGATCACCAGCACCATCCAACCGGCCCCCTCGGCGAGCAACCCAGAAACCGCCTGAAGTTTGGCAAGAAAGCTGGCCAGCGGCGGCAGCCCTGCCACGCCTGCCGATGCTGCAAGCATCCAAAGCCGCACGGTGCCGTCCAGACGGTCGCGTGCCGTCAGGTCCGCGATCAGATACAGCGCACTCGCGGACGCAGCGCTTACCGGAAGGTAGAGCAGACCCGCCGCAACAAGGCCTGCGTTTCGCGTCGAGAATAGCAGCATCAGGAAGCCCGCCGACGCGAGCACAGTCCAACTCGTCACGGCACGCAAAGACAGGCTACCGAGCGCGCCGACACCGGCGACCAGCATGGTCGCGGCAGCCAGCCAGCGAATTGCTTCGAGGAGCGGCCAGCCATCGAGCGCCTCGCTCCAGTAGCCATTGATACGCAGCAGTCCATAGGCACCGACTTTGGTCAGCAAGGTGAAGGCCGCAGCAGAAGCCGGCGCAATGCGTGCATAGGTGGTCGGTAGCCATGCAGATAGCGGTAGCGCCGCCGCCTTGAGCAGGAAAACAACCGCGAGCAATGCCACTCCAGCCAGGGCCAGCGCGCGGTCGGAGCCGCCCAGCGACGCAATGCGCGTGCCCAGGTCGACGAAGTTCAAGCTCCCCGTCACACCATAGAGGACACCCGCGGCAATCAGAAACACTGCGGAGCCGGCGAGATTGATGCCCACATAGCGCAGCGTCACCCGCGCTTGCACGGCATCTGAACCCTGCAACGCGAGTCCGTAGGAACCAATCAATAGCACCTCGAAAAACACGAACAGATTGAAGACATCACCTGTCAGGAACGCACCATTGAGCCCAGTCCACAGCACGAAGTAGAGCGGATGAAAAAACATACTGCCATCGCGCCGACCGGCAATGACAAACCACTGGACGCCGAACATGATCCAGGCGGTTATCAAAACGATCCATGCGGAAAGTGCATCATGGTTGAGCACGATCCCAAACGGCGCGGGCCAATTACCAAGCGGATAGACGGCGTCATTTCCAACCCGCATGGCCGCAACCAGAACGATCGCAAGTCCCATGACGAGGCTAAGCAAGCGGATCCGCTGCGGCCGTAGCAAACCAAGGCAGATCGCGGCAAGCGGCAACAGGATGGGCGCGATGATCAGCGGATCACTCATCACCATCCTCACGCTGAGCATACGAATGGCGACGGCGCACAGTCAGCGCCGCCACGAGTCCAGTCATCGCGAAGCCAATCACGATTGCCGTCAGCACCAACGCCTGCGGTAGCGGATCAACATGCTGGGCAAGTGTCGGCACCGTGCCAGCCGCAACAATCGGCGGCTTGCCCGGGGCGGGACGTCCCATTGCGAACAGAAATAAATTGACCGCATGCGACAACAACGCCAAGCCGAGGATCACGTCGAAGCGCTTCCCGCGCATGAGGCAATGGAGCGCCGCAGCGGTGAGCAGTCCGATCCCCAGCGCAATAAGAAGTTCGATGCTCATGGCACCTCCTTCCGGTCGCCATCGCCACCGAAAGCGAATGCAAGCACCAGGATGATCGTGGCACCTACCACGGCACCGAACACGCCAAGATCGAACAGTGCCGCACTGGCGAGCGGCACTTCTCCGATCAGTGGAAGTTGCGGATGACCATGGGAGCTGGTGAGAAACGGAAACCCCAGCAGCAGGCTGGCACAGCCCGTCGCGAGCGCAATCGACAATCCACCAGCAAGCCACAGGACTGGCCGCGCATGGGGCACACGCCACCGATCAAGCGCAAGCGCTTCGAGCACCAAACCGATCGCCAGCAGCAAACCAGCAACGAAGCCGCCTCCCGGCAGATTGTGGCCTCGCAGGTAGAGGTGGGCGGCAACCAGCGCACAGAACGGCAGCAACACGCGGATGATGACTGGCAACATAAAGGAGTCCTGCAGGCGACGCGCAAGCCCTTGTTCACGCTCCCGTGCAAACCAGGCGAAAACAATCAGCGCTGCCGCACCAAGCACAGTAATTTCCCCCAACGTATCAAAGCCCCGGAAGTCGACGATGATCACGTTGACCGCATTAGTCCCACCGCCGCCGGGAAGCGCCTCTCTCAGATGAAAGGCCGATATCGGGTCATCCGGCCTGCGCTGCATTGCCTCCCACGCCAGCCAGCCGAGCCCGGCACCGCCCACCATCGCAATTGATGCACGCAGCAGTGTCCGCATGCCACTTGGTCGGCAGATCATCTCGACCGGCAAACGCTCCAGCGCCAACAGCAACAGAAGCACGCCCGCCACTTCGACGAAGAGCTGGGTCAATGCAAGATCTGGCGCAGAAAGGGCTGCAAAAGCAAGCGCCACGACAAGACCAACCGCACCAAGGAACAGCAACCGCGTGACCGGTCTGAAGCAGTGTGGAATCACGGCCAGCGTCGCCATCGAACCGATCAGCCAGAGCGTGATCGCAAATGGCTCGACGTGCGCCGAAAAATCCGGGCGGGTTGCCACGAAACCCGCGCTGATCAGTGGCCACATGCACGCGACAATCGACACCATCGCCAAGGTGGCCATCTGCCAGCCTATCCGCTCACCACGCAGCATCCGCCCGGCCCACCGGCCGAGACGCACAAAGGTGAGCTGCGCCCTCTCGAAGAGCAGGTAGCCGTGTGCAGACGGTGTGTCAATCCGATGTAGGCCACGCTGCCACATCAGTACTGAATAGGCGCCAATACCCAGCACCAGCGCCGTTGCGCTCATCGCCAGCGGCAGCGTGAATCCGTGCCACACGTGCAGCGAGTATTCTGGCGGTACAGACGCAAGCGTGGCAGTGCTCGCCACCGCGAGCAGCGGGCCAACAAACCGGTCCGGAAACACGCCAACGCCGACACAGATGCCTACCAGCACGGCAACCGGAGCGCTCATCCATAACGGTGGATCATGCGGCGTACGATCAAGTCCCTGCGAAGGGCCATTGAAGAAGACATCGTGGATGAAGCGCGCTGAATAGGCGATGCCCGCCGCACCTGCAAACACTGCAATCCAAGGCGCGAGCGCACCATACAATTCGTGCCTGCCGATCGAAATTGCCTCGGCAAAGAACATTTCCTTCGAGATAAATCCATTGAGAAGCGGCACGCCAGCCATTGCGCTGGCGGCAGTGATGGCCAGGATGCCCGTCAGCGGCATCGTCCGCATCAGTCCGCCAACACACCGCAGATCGCGCGTACCGCACTCGTGATCCACGATCCCCGCCGCCATGAAAAGCGAGGCCTTGAAGGTTGCGTGGTTCATGACGTGAAAGATGGCTGCTACGGTCGAGGACTCCGATTCAAGGCCGATGAGCAGCGTGATGAGTCCAAGATGGCTCACCGTCGAGTAGGCCAGCAAACCCTTCAGATCGTGCTGGAGCAGTGCAAACACCGCCCCCACGAGCAGGGTCGTCGCACCAATGCCCGTTACGCAAAGGAACCACGCCTCGGTACCGGACAGCACCGGATACAGCCGCAGAAGCAGGAAGACGCCCGCCTTTACCAGCGTCGCCGAGTGCAGATAAGCCGACACCGGCGTCGGCGCAACCATGGCGCGCGGTAGCCAGAAATGAAACGGGAACTGCGCAGACTTCGTGAAAGCCGCCAGCAGCACACAACCGAGGATCAGCGGATAGTCCGCATCGGCACGGATGGCCGATGCGGACGCGACTACCGCATCGAGATCGAAGCTGCCAGCGACCCGTCCGATCAGCGCGACAGCCACCATCAGCGCAAACCCTCCTGCTGCGGTAATCGCTAGCGAGACCCGCGCACCACGCAGGGCATTACGTCCCGGCACGTTGAATGCAATGAGGACGAATGAAGAAATGCTCGTCAGCTCCCAGAAAAAGGCGAGTAGCACGAGATCTCCAGCCAATACGACCCCCAGCATCGCCCCCATGAACCCCAACAGGCAGCCATAGAAACGCGGCAGACGAGCATCACCTTGAAGGTAGTAGCGCGCGTAGAGAACGATCAGTGAGCCAATGCCCGAAACCAGCGCCGCGAACATGAGTGCCAGACCGTCGAGCCGCAAGGTAAATCGAGCGCCCAGCACTGGCAGCCATTCAATCGAGATGCGCAGCGTTTCTCCCGCCAGCACAGCCGGCGCCGCAGCGATAACGGCACCGAAAGTGGCCAGTGCGGCGCATTGCGCAACGGCGTACGCCAGGGCTGGCCGCGTCAGCCACGGCAACAGAAAAGCAAGGATGCAGGAAGGCAGCAAAGTCGCCAGCAACATTGGGCGTGGAGCACAGGGGCGTCGACTCAGGAAGCCCCCGATACTACCCGCGACATGTTGCATCCGAGAGCGGCGACATCCGATGCAGCATCCGGACGCCCGCATGTAGTGATGCGACCCAACCTCCCTACCAGGCGATCTCACACAAGGGAGCCAATTAGTTGCATGGCAACAACACCAGCCACTCAAGGCACATCGCACCGACACAAGAGTACGAAAACTCTGACCTAACGCAATTCTTACCTTAGAAGCAATCAAGCCGCAAAGCGCGTGACCGTACATTGCTCCGATCGCGCAACACGCGCAAAAAGCGCTCGTTCCCTTCGGGCGCCCCCCTCTTTCCGGAGCAGGAAGAATGGACCCAAAGACGCCCTCCGCGTGCTTGCGACGCGGTCTGAGGCTGTTGTGCGCCCCCTTAATTGCAATTGCAATTGCGATGTCGGCGCAGGCCGACACGCTCGACAAGATCCGCGAGACAGGGACCATCACTATCGGTAACCGCGAAAACGCACGACCGTTCTCCTACGTCGCTGGCAATCAGCAGCCGACGGGTTATTCGATCGAGCTGTGCCAACGCATCGCAGAGTCAGTGAAGAAGGAACTGAACCTGCCCGATCTCAAGGTGGCCTATCGCACATTGAGTGGTCCGGAACGGATTCCCAAGCTGCTTGATGGCACCATCGACCTCGAATGTGGTTCCACGACGAATACGCAAGCACGCCAAGAGAAGGTCGCGTTTTCCTACACGATCTTCATCGCCGGCATGAAGATTCTCAGCGCCGACCCCATGCTCAAGGGTCCCGAAGGGCTCGTAGGGAAAAAGGTGGCGCTCTCCAAGGGCACGACATCCGAAAAGCTCTTTCTCCAATTGAAAGCCACACAACTCAGCGGCCTTCAGGTCATCACCTATCCCAACAACGTCGAAGCGCTCAAAGCGCTGCAGAGCGGTGCGGTAACGGCGTTCCCCCAGGATGACGTGCTGCTCTCCGGCCTCCTGGCGGGCCAGCAGGACGCCAATCGCTTTATGCTGACAGAGAGCTATCTGTCGATCGAGCCATACGCGATCATGGTGCGCAAGGGCGACAAGCGGTTGCTATCCATTGTCGATGGCGCGCTGCGGCAACTGTTCGAGAGCGGAGAGATCAATCGCATCTACGCGCGTTGGTTCGATTCCACCTCCATCAAGATCCCTATGTCGGCACTGCTGCGCGATGCGATCATTCGCCCAGGCAAGGAAGCAGGCTTCGCTCGCGAACTCGGCTACTCGCTCTGACCGATACAGCTTCATCTACAGGGCCTGCCTTCTGCGCAGGCCCTGTGCTTTTCGGCATCAGGTCCGCCAGCGAGCCCAACGTCATCCCCTGCCAACCTTGAAAGGCTCTCCCGCCCGGCTACAACTCCATCATGCCCGACGTTGCCGGGCATCCGACTGTCGTCCGCCACAACGGAGAGCGCCGCGATGCCCGCCCTCGTTCCGACTCTTGCCACAATCATCGCCATTGCACCTGCGATGGCCTTCGCTACAACACATCACTTTGACGCGGGCAATGTGAATATCTCTTTCGACACCAGCACGTTCACGGCGACGGTGATCGATGGCAATGGCACACGCGATATTTCTCCCGATGGATTCGGGTATTCGGCCAGTTCCAACGGACTGACGATCGATCTCCGCGGCTTGCTGGATGTTTCGGACTTCGCACAGAACGAATCGGATGATCAACAGCCCTCGGGCGGCACACTGTTTGGCAGCTTCAGTTTTCTGGCTCATCCAGGCCATCGAATTACCAACTACCAGCTCACCATCACGGGCAGCTACGACATCGAATTGCCAGGATTCGTATCGTTCAACTTCGGCAATAGTCCGTTTGCCAGTTCCAGCAATGGCTTCAACCAAAGCTTCAGCGAAACCTACATGCAGCCAGGCTCCAGCGCGGTGGGCGGCTCCTTCGATGCCGTAGGGCTCGTCGATATGGTTCAGGTGCAAGTCGGCACCGAACTCGTTCAGACCGGGACGGAGTGGATTCCCGACCCCGGCTGCACCGATCCACCGAGTGAGTGTCCGCTTGTCGAACAGCCCGTCTTTGAAGAGGTCCCCATCTACGAATATCAGGCGGACCTTGGCCTCGCTGCGCTGCGATTCAGCACGATGACGCTCACTGCCGTCACCGCACCGGTGCCAGAAGCCGACCGCTATACCCTACTACTTGTCGGTCTCGGGGCACTCGGACTGGTATCACGCCGCAAGCAGACCCTGAACTAACGGCTCGATGAGCATCGGACCAAGAAAACTGGAGAACCATACGTTCCCGGCCTGGCTGCACTTGCCCAGGGCGGCCGCACCGACTCCCGCTCGTTCGCATCACCGAAATGCCGTACCACCAAACGTGATCACACAGATGGAGGGAGGCGCGAATGCGACGGAGTACCCGCTGTAGCAAAACGACGCAAAGCCGGCAATCATCGGGCGATTGCATGGCTCCCACGGATTCTGGCCCGCCCATGTACTGGATACTTGCCGATCTTGTCGTCTGGCTGCACCTCGCATTCATCGCTTTTGTAGTGCTTGGAGGTTGGCTCGCACTGCAGTGGCCGCGCATTATCTGGTTTCACCTGCCTGCCGCGATATGGGGCGCAGTCATTGAGCTGATGGGCTGGCACTGCCCGCTCACACCGTTGGAAAAGCACTTCCGCGCTGCGGCAGGTGATACGCCCTACGGGGGCGATTTTGTTGGGCAATACGTACTGCCGCTGATCTACCCCGACGGTCTCACGCGAAGCATTCAGGTCGGTATCGGATGCGCAGTCATCACTATCAACCTGTGCGCCTATGGGCTGCTCTTACGTCGAGTGCGTAATTAGAAAACGGCCCTCATCGGCGAGCCGAAGGCTACGCTGCCCCCTGATTGCATTGATGGCGTGACCGGCCCGCCTGGTTGGTTGCACCGATCCAATGAAAAACGCCCCGGCACAGACCGAGGCGCTTTTTCTCAAGGCCACAAAAAGGGCCGTTTTCTGTCTAACGACAGATTCAGTTCATTGCGGCGCAAGCGCCGCCCGAATCTGCTCAAGTGCGACCGGATCCTCGATCGTAGTCATATCACCCGCCTCACGTCCCTCCGCGAGCGCCTGGATCGCGCGCCGCAGCAGCTTGCCGGAGCGCGTCTTGGGCAGCGCCGAGACGAAGTGCACATGGCTCGGACGAGCGATCGCACCAAGCAAATCATCGACCGTCTTCATCACTGCGGCTTCGAGCGCCTTGCGCTTCTCTTCGGTATCGCCCTGCGACGCATCCTTGAGCACCGCGAATGCCACCGGCATCTGACCCTTGAGCTGATCAACCACGCCTACCACGGCAACTTCCGCCACTGCAGGGTGCGCTTGCACCGCCTCCTCGATTTCGCGGGTGCCAAGACGGTGCCCGGCAACATTGATCACGTCGTCTGTGCGGCCAAGGATGAAGTGATACCCGTCCTCGTCGCGGATACCCCAGTCGAAGCTCGAATAAACCTGCGGCTCCTTGAACAGCGTGAAATACGTACTGATGAAGCGACGATCGTCCCCCCAAACCGTGGACAGGCAGCCCGGCGGCAGTGGTGGCACAACTCCAACCACTCCCTTTTCGTTCGGCCCACACTCGGAGCCGTCCTCGCGGAAGATGCGCAGATCGTAGCCATAGACGGGGAACGCTGGCGAACCCATCTTGATCGGCGTTTCCTCAACACCTGGAAGCGCCGAGAGCATCGGCCAGCCGGTTTCAGTCTGCCAGTAATGGTCGTACACCGGGCGCTTGAGCTCGCCCATGATCCATTCGTGCGTCGGCTGATCCAGCGGTTCGCCTGCTAGATAAAGCGTGCGCAAGCTCGACAGATCGTACTTGTGGATCAACTCGGAAGGATGCTTCTTGAGCACCCGGATCGCCGTCGGCGCCGAGAACATGATGTTGACCTTGTACTTTTCGACGAAGCTCCACCAGACGCCCGCATCAGGTTTGATTGGCGTGCCTTCGAACATGATCGTGGCGAGGCCGGCGATCAGCGGGCCGTAGATGATGTAGCTGTGACCAACGACCCAGCCAATATCCGACGTGGAGAACATCGTCTCGCCAGCTTGGCCGCAATAGACATATTTCATTGATGAGGCCAGTGCGACTGCATAGCCACCGGTGTCGCGCTGCACGCCCTTCGGTTTACCCGTCGTGCCAGAGGTGTAGAGGATGTAACTCGGCTCGGACGACTCCATCCATTCGCAGGGCACAACCGCGTCGATGTGCTGCTGACGCAGCGCCGCATAGTCGACATCGCGGCCCTCGATACGTGGGAAACCGACATCGATCTTACGATCGACGATTACCACCTTGGCCGGCGGATGCTCCGCCAGACGGCAGGCTTCATCAACGAGATGCTTGTAGGGCACGGCACGCCCGGCGCGCATACCGGCATCCGCAGTGATCATCACCTTGGGCTGAGCATCATCAATTCGCGTGGCAAGACTGCCAGCCGCAAAACCACCAAAGACAACCGAATGGATTGCACCGATGCGCACACAGGCGAGCATCGCGAAGCAGGCCTCAGCGATCATCGGCATGTAGATCAGCACGCGATCGCCGCGTTCGACGCCGAGACTCTTGAAGATTGCAGCACAGCGCTCGACTTCGCGCTGCAGCTCAGAAAAGCTGTAAGTGTGCTCCTCGCCCGTTTCGGTCGAGACGTAAATCAGTGCAGTGGCATCCGGGCGAACCGCCGCGTGACGGTCTACAGCGTTGTGACAGAGGTTCAGCTTGCCGCCCTTGAACCACTTTACGAAGGGCGGGTTCGAAAAGTCGCAGATCGTTTCCGGCTTGGTCTGCCAGTCGATCAGCTGCGCCTGCTCAGCCCAGAAGGTGTCGCGCTCTGCGATTGAGCGCCGGTGAAACTCCTTGCAAGTCGTCATGATTCCCCCTTTGAGTATTGGCCCGCGCGACGGGCATCCCACGTCTCCTATGGAATCCTTTGGTAGCGAAGGTGGGGGATAACCTCCGTCTTGTAGCGCTTCAGGATCCGCTCGCGCTACATCCTAAAAGTTCATTCTAGCCAGCCGAATGATCACGGCATATGCAGCGACCGGCTGATTTCAGTCTTTTCAATATTGACCAGATTCGCCCGTTCGCCCAGCAACTCCAAAGGCATGCCAGCACCATATTCGGCGTCGAGGAACTCAAGTAGTGGCATCAAGGTGCCAACAATCTCGCGCAACCGCCGGCGGACTTCGTCCTGCTGGCCCGTGCGCAGTTGTGTGAGGGCATGATCCACGCTGACCGCGAGCCGGCTGAAGCGACCGACATTTTCCGGCGTGACCTCGCCGGAATCGGACACCACGGTGTTCCCGCCCATCAACTTGCCATCCTGGACGCGCGCCACCGCAATCGCGATCAGTTCCTCAAGCGTCACGTGCGAATCGCCATTGGCGCTTGCCATGCCGATGGTGAGACTGATCCGGATGCGCTCCTCCTTGTAGGTCATCACGATCGTTTCGATCGAGCGGCGCAGCCTCAGCGCAAAAGCGCCGCACGCATCGAGATCGGCCGACGGTGAAATGACCGCGAACTGCCCTTCGGCAAGATGCGCAACCGTATCTTCCTTACGAACCTTCGCTGAGAGCAGCTTCGACATCTTGCGATGGATAAGTTGCGCCACGTGATGGCCGTAGCGGCTCGACAGTTCCTGGAAGTGATCGATCTCGATCGCCATGACGGAAACGTCGCCCTGATAGTTGCGCACCAGTTGCTCGCGGCTGCGTTCGAGCTCACGCCGGGTCTGGGCCAGTTTGACGAGTGCATCAAGGCGGGCAAGTAGTTCGACCGTCTGCGTGCCCTTGCTGATGAAATCAGTCGCACCCGCCGCCTTCGCCTTCGAGCGCGCATCATCCTCGTCCTCGCCGGAAATGATGATCACAGGCAGATCCTGGATCCGCGAGATCCGCGACGTACGAATTCGATCGAGCAACCCGAAGCCATCGAGCTTCGGCATCCCGATATCCGAGATCACGACCTCAATCGTCGGATCAAGCAGCAACGTCTGCCAGCCGGCTTCGCCGTCGGCTTCCTCGCGCACATCGAAAGTCGCTCGGATCTGCTTGATGAGCGAAGCGCGCACCATGCGCGAGTCGTCGACGATCAGCACGCGTGGCAGTTGACTGTTCGCCTGTTCGGTAATCGGAGTCATTGGACCTGGATGGGGAAGAAATCTTTATTGCCCAGCAATGCGCACGACCGTGCGGCCTTGCGCCTTGCCCGCGATGTAGCGCTCGAATTCGGCCGGCAGATCGTCGAACGCGACCTCGCGCGTCAGCCGATCCAGGTGACGCGGCTTGAGATCGGTCGCAAGCCGCGACCAGACATGTTCGCGGATCGCCGCACCGACATAGCCGGAATCAACGCCAAGTAGGCTCACACCACGCAGGATGAACGGCATGACGGTTGTCTTGAGCTCAGTGCTTGCTGCAAGCCCAATACTAGCGATCGTGCCCCAAGGCTTCATGGTACTGGCCATCCAGGCCAGTACGTCGCCACCAAGGTTATCTATCGCACCGGCCCAGATCCCTTTGTCGAGAGGACGTGTGTTGGCGAAATCGATCTCGCTTCGCAGCATCACCCGGGTAGCACCCAGTGATTTGAGCCAGTCAGCCTGATCAGCCTTGCCGGTAAGCGCAACAACTTCATAGCCTCGCGCCGAGAGCATGTCTACCGCGAGCGATCCAACACCGCCCGTCGCCCCACTAACGACAACCGGGCCATATTCGGGCTTAAGGCCGTTTTCCTCCATGCGCTGCACACCAAGTGCTGCGGTAAAACCGGCGGTGCCAAGTGCCATTGAGTCGCGCAGGCTCATTCCTTCAGGCAGCGGCAATACCCACCCGCCGGGGACCAGTGCGTACTCAGAATAGCCACCATGGTGGGCCACGCCAATGTCGTAGCTGGTCGCCACCACCGCATCGCCCGGCTTGAAACGGGGCGACGCACTGCGCTCAACAATGCCCGCCATGTCGATACCGCCTACACAAGGGAAGCGTCGGATGATCCGGCCCTTGCCGGTTGCGGCAAGCGCGTCCTTGTAATTGATGCTGGACCACTGGACACGGATCAGCACATCACCAGCGTCAAGGTTGCTTTCGTCGAACTGGACGAACCCTGCCTTGTGCTGGCGCTGCGCATCCTGCTCGATCAAATAGGCTCTGAATTGTTGCATCCCTTCCCCCGTATGCGCCTGCCGGGCGCGGCAGTAGCCACGCCAGACGAACGATTACCTAATAACGGCCAATTATAGGGCCGGCTGGAGTTGCGGCAGATTCCCTCCCGACGAGCACCGAAACTGCAGTGCACTTGACCCCAAAACCCTCAAGCTCATCGGGAGACAGTCGTAAACCCATAGGACATTTCCACCCCTGAGGACCTTAAGGCCCCGAATATGCTGCAGCAAGCTTTCATCGAACTGAACGACTACGTTGCATTCTTCCGCAACGTGGACCTACCGGTCTTGCGACGCACCCAGCGCGCAATCGCAGGGTTCAAGGCCGATGAAGAACATGTTTCGGGTCGCAGCATCGCCGCCACGGTGCTGGACGATCCACTCATGGCGACCAAACTGCTGATGTACCAGCACGCCACCCGTAGCAAGCGGCAAAACCACGACATCACGACCATCGAAGCCGCCTTGGTGATGCTCGGCATCGGCCCGGTCCTGGCACGTTTTTCCGGACTGCTTACCGTCGAGGACAGACTCGCACGTCACCCGCAAGCACTGGTTGCCGTACTTAAGGTGATCACCCGCGCACGGCGCGCCGCACGCTATGCGCGCGACTTCGCCCTGATCCGGCACGACGCCAACGTCGAGGAAATCACGATCGCCGCCCTGCTCCACGAAGTGGCCGAAATCCTCTGCGGGTGCTTCGCCCCTGCCATGTTCGAACAGGTTGGCCAGATCCAGCGCAAACACCCGGGTATCCGCAGTGCGGTCGCGCAGAAGATCGTCTTCCGGCACAGCTTTGTTGACCTTCAATTCGCACTGGTGCGCGAGTTCAGCCTGCCAGGTCTTCTGGTGTCACTACTCGACCCAGAGCAAGCCAATGTGCCGCGGGTACAGTCGGTATCGCTGGCATGTGACCTTGCACGTCATTCCGCCGACAGCTGGAACGACCCCGCTTTGCCGGACGATTTCATTGCGATCAGCGCACTACTGCATCTGCCACCCGACGTCCTCATGAACCGTCTGCAGGTGCCACCTGACGTGGCCAAACGGCTGCTTCCCTTGGTCCAGCAACCTCCGGCTTAGTAGATATTCGCGCCGAGGGCGGCCAGCACGTCGGTACGCGCGGATCTCTCCAAGCACCGCATCCTCCGTCTCATCGACTCCCTCGAACACCGGTTCGCCGAAGGCCAGCCAACGCCCCATCCCTGACTGGTGCGGTGCAGAAGCCGCGCCCGAGGCATGAGGAAGCAATGGCGGGCGGCAGCGTCGCACAACCGATCTTCAATCGCCTTTCGATCCATACGGCGTGGTTCACGTTCGACGCCCAGAAGCACACAGGACACAAGACCGGCAAGGCAGACCACCGATCTGACCCGGTGCCTGCAGCGCAGCTTCCGTAGTACCTGGCGCATTCAGCACCGTGTCCGCGCGGCATATGAGGCTCCCGCTCCGTGACGTCGGCGCTTTTGTCAGCAGCACGTACAGGCGGATCGCCGCAAGTGCACTTCATCGGGTCCACACCCTCACCTCAAATGCGAATGATTTGCAGTTAATGCGCTGATTGTGGATGTCTTGAGCTGCCCGTGACTGGTCCCTCAAGACACGAAATCAATTCGTTCTGCATCGCAGTTCTCTCTTTCGTCGTCCGAACCACGGGACGACACGGGCCTTTCTGCCCCCAAACCGCCAAAGACTTCTCAGACACCCCGCGTCTGCAACAAAAAATGAATGTTGTTTTTGTCGAATTTTCCGAAAAAGACATTTAATTCATGGCTAATGGGTGAGCGTCCTCCGGCTTGCTCGATTCAAAACAAAACTGCCGTCTGACGCGAAAAAATGAAAAGTGTCTCCGATTTTCGGCATCTGGTTGCCCGTCTCGAACGCGAATGCGATGTCGCCCCGACCACCTATCGCACAAAGCTCGTATTGCTTGCAGCACTTGGCTATTTCTACGTAATCGCCTTGCTGGGACTGTCTTTGGGCGGTGTACTGTTCGGCGCACTCCTGCTCGCAGACGGAAGCCTGTACGTAGGTGGCCAAGTCATTCTGGTGTGCGGAGTGATCATGGTGCTCGTCTGCCGGGCACTATGGGTCCGGATGCCGCTACCAGACGGACTGCGGCTCAAGCCGGATGACGCCCCAGAACTTTTCCGACTCATCGAGAAGGTACGAAAACGCGAGAACGGACCAGAAATTCATGAAATCGTTATAAACGCTGAATTCAACGCAGCGATGGTGCAAACGCCACGCTTCGGTTTGTTCGGCGGTTACCGCAACAGCCTCTTGCTTGGCCTCCCGCTGATGCAAGCGCTTTCGCCCAAAGAGTTCGCAGCTGTCCTCGCGCACGAGTACGGCCACCTGTCCGCTGCACACGGCAAGCTCGGTGCGTGGATTTATCGCATCCGCGCAGTCTGGCAACAGATGATCGAGGCCTTTGACGACGGCGCATCGATTCTCGACCGCACCATCCACCGCTTCTTCCGCTGGTACGTGCCTTACTTCAATGCCTACAGCTTTGTGCTCGCACGCCAGCAGGAATATGAGGCGGACCGTGCTTCCGCGCGGCTCGTGGGAGCGCATGTAGCCGCGGAGGCACTAATCGCCTCGGATTTGAAAGGCCGCTTCGTTGCAGAACAGTTCTGGCCCGGCCTGTATGCCCAGGCTGACCGCTTTCCCAAACCCAGTACGCTCCCGCACGCCACCATGCGCGCAGCATTGAAGCGCGGTGCCACCACGAAGGAATATGAAGGCTGGCTGAAGGAATCACTGACGCGTCTCACTGCCTACGACGATACGCACCCCAGCCTGCGCGATCGGCTGGACGCGCTGGGGGAACAAGCGACGCCGCCCGGGCCGCTCGAACAAAGCGCCGCACAGCGCCTGCTGGGGCCAAACCATGTGGCGATCATCGAAGCGCTCGACAAGGAATGGCTCGCAGAAGTAAGCGCCAGTTGGAGCGCCCGCCACCGCACCGTCAAGGAGGCCGAAGAGCTGGTCGCACAGCACCCGACCGGCCGACCCCGATTCGATCCAGAGCTCTACGGCAAGCTCGGTTTGGCGTTCGAGACGCTCGGCCGTGATGAGGAAGCCCTGCCGCTGTTGCGCGAGGCCGCGTTGCACTCACGCGGTACTGCAGAGACCGCGATGGCGGCCGCGCGCATTCTACTCAAGGAGGGCAACGAAGACGCAATCCGCTATCTCGAATTGGCGATGGACCGCGATGGCGACCTGATCCAAGAGGCAACCTGGCGCGCATGGCAGTTTTTCGAAGATCGCGGCGACGCTGAGAAATCCGCCTACTGGCGCGAACGGCTCAACCGCATATCAAGCTAAGGCTCAACCCGATTTGCTTTCGAGCGCCTCCCAGCGCTCAAGCAGTTCGAGCAGCGCCATTTCAATCGCCTCAAGCCGTTGATTCATCAGCGGTACCTCCTGTGGGCGCTCGCGATAGATCGCTGTATCCGCAAGCATGCGCTGAAGCTCAGCCTGCTCCGCCTCCATCGCGGCAATCTTTCCAGGCAATTGCTCGAGTTCGCGTTTCTCGTTGAACGAGAGCTTGGCGGCTCGCGCAGCCTTGCGCTCGGGTTCGATCGGCTTTGTCGCCGGAGCAGGTTTCGCGACCTGCTGTTCCGCCACGAGTACTTCCGCGTCACGCACCCGCTTCCAGTCGCAATAGCCGCCCGCGTATTCACGCCAGCGACCCTCGCCTTCGGCGGCGATCGTCTGCGTCACCACGTTGTCGAGGAAAGTCCGGTCATGGCTGACAAGGAAAATCGTGCCGTCGTAGTCAGCAAGCAGTTGTTCAAGCAGCTCCAGTGTTTCGACATCAAGGTCGTTGGTCGGCTCATCGAGTACGAGAATATTGGCTGGCTGCGCAAACAGGCGGGCCAGCAGCAGGCGGTTGCGCTCGCCACCCGAAAGCGAGCGAACCGGCGAGCGCGCGCGTTGCGGCGAGAAAAGGAAATCTTCGAGATAGCCAATCACGTGCTTTCTCGATCTGCCGATCTCGATCCAGTCCGAGCCCGGACTGATGACATCACGGATCTGCATCTCCGGATCGAGCTGCGTGCGGAACTGGTCAAAATAGGCGACCAGCTGTTTCGTACCCCGCCTTACCTGGCCGTCGTCTGGCTCAAGATCACCGAGGATCAGCTTGAGCAGCGTCGTCTTGCCTGCGCCATTCGGACCAATCAGCCCGATACGGTCGCCTCGCATCAGACGTGTCGAAAAATCGCAGATCACAGTCTTGTCGCCAAACCGCTTGGTCACATGCGTGAGCTCAGCAATAAGCTGGCCGCTCTGGTCACCACGATCGAGCTGGAGGTTAACGTTGCCGACCCGGTCGCGCCGCGCCACCCGCAGGCGCCGTAGCGCCTCCAGCCGCTTGACCCGGCCTTCGTTGCGCGTGCGTCGCGCCTCCACTCCCTTGCGGATCCACACCTCTTCCTGCGCAAGGAACTTATCAAAGTCAGCGTTCGCCTTGCTCTCGATTTCCAGCATCTCCGCCTTCCGGCGCTGGTATTCGGAAAAGCTTCCAGGGAAGCTCGCCAGCCTGCCCCGGTCGAGCTCAACGATGCGCGTAGCGACGTTATCCATGAAAGCTCGGTCGTGCGTGATGACGACAACACCACCTCGAAAGGAGCGGATCAGTTCTTCAAGCCAAGCGATCGCGTCGATGTCGAGGTGGTTAGTCGGCTCATCAAGCAACAAGAGATCCGGCTCGCCAGCCAGCGCACGCGCAAGTGCCACTCGCTTGACCCCTCCGCCCGAAAGGCTTGCGACCAGAGCCTCGCCATCGAGCTTGAGCCTATCGATTACCTGTTCAACCTTGTGGTGCAGCGTCCAGCCGTTTGTAGCTTCGAGCTGGTGCTGGAGATCTTCCAGACGCCCGAGCGCCGCCGTCTCACCCTGTGCGACGTCCTGCGCACACGCGTGGTAGTCGGCGATCAGCCGCGCCGCACCGCCGACGCCTTCAGCCACCGTCGAGAACACATCGCGGTCGAGGGCGAAATCGGGCTCCTGCGACACGTAAGCCACTTTCAGGCCGGGCTGGCGCCAGACCGTTCCGTCATCAAGCCGCGCAGCACCCGCCAGCGCGCGCAGCAAGCTCGACTTACCCGCACCGTTACGGCCGATCAGCGCAACGCGCTCGCCGGGTTCGAGCACAAGTTCAGCATGATCGAGGAGCGCCGCATCGCCGAAGGCGAGACAGGCGGAATCGAGAGTCAGGAGCGGCATGGAATCAACGGGAGAAACCTGGAAAGGTGGGATTTTACCCATCAGGAGAGCCGACCCCGAGCCGCATGCCCGGTTTGATTTGTCCAGCTGTGCTCGCTAGCGTTGTCTCCAGTGAGCGACTCGACATAAGGATCACTTGCCTGACTACGGTCACTGCCGACCTCCAGCGTTCGGATCAGGCGGCAGAGCACGATCGAAATGATGAATCACCGAGCCAGTTCCACGTGCTGATTGGCATTCTCGCGGCTCGCGTCTGCAGGCTGTCGTTGCTCGCGAGGCGATCCATACTCGACACTAGTGGCCTGTAACGATTGATTCGGGAGTAATTCGCCGTGTTGGATCGAAGTACTTCCATTTCACGGGTTTGGGCTGCTCGTTGTATTTGCGGATGTAGCGCATGAGCTTTCGCTTCAGATCGGCCACTGAGGTGAACA
>JAVBUM010000055.1:0-16628 GCA_031555325.1 Niveibacterium sp.
CAAGGGGATCACCGAGCGGCGCTCGTGTTCGAATGGTTATTCGATGCATGAAATCAGCCGACAAGACCCTCATCGCATTGCTCCCGGTTCAGTTGCCTCTCGATGCACTGGCACCAATTGATGCCGAGTCGATAGCTAGCAGAATATATTTAATGCGAAGGATTCGCAATAACAAAAGTTGTTAGGTACAAAAAAAACGCCCCGAAGGGCGCTTCGTTTGCAGCAACCGCAGGGTTACCCGCGCCTCATGAGGAAGCCGGCCTTGACCTGATCCTCTGTCATCAGCGTGATCGGCAACGGCTTGGTTTTCCAGATTTCGCGGCAATACTCAGCGATCGTGCGGTCGGACGAGAACTTCCCCGAACGCGCCGTGTTAAGGATGGACTTGCGTATCCACTGGTCCCGGTCCTGATAAGCGGCGCTTACCCGGCTTTGGCATTCGGCGTACGCAGCGAAGTCTGCCAGCACCAGGAACGGGTCGTGCACCAGCAAGTTGTCGACGAGCGGCTGGAAGGTGGTCGTATCGCCTCGCGAGAAGAAACCACTGCGCAGAAGATCGATCGCTTCGCGCAACTCCGGCAAACTCTGATAGTAGTCGTAGGGCCGATAGCCACCGCGCTGCTTGTTGAGAACTTCTTCTGTCGTCAATCCGAACAGGAAGAAGTTCTCGTCGCCCACTTCCTCGCGGATCTCGATGTTTGCGCCATCAAGCGTGCCGATTGTCAGAGCGCCATTCATTTGGAACTTCATGTTGCCGGTGCCCGATGCTTCCTTGCCGGCGGTGGAGATCTGCTCTGACAGTTCGGCCGCTGGGTAGACGTGATGGCCGAATTTGACGTTGAAGTTGGGTAGGTACGCCACACGCAGACGGCCCTTCACGGCCGGATCGTTGTTGACGATGTCTCCAACAGAGTTGATCAGCTTGATGACTTGCTTGGCCAGTGCATAGCCCGGCGCGGCCTTGCCGCCAAAGATGATCGTGCGCGGCGGCGGATCGAAATGGGGGTCGTTGCGCAGCCGCAGGTAGAGCGTCATTACATGCAGGATGTTCAGGTGCTGGCGCTTATATTCGTGGATGCGCTTGACCTGCACGTCGAACATTGAATCTGGGTCGATCTTTACCCCGTCGCGCCGCGCGAGGTAGTCGGACAGTTCACGCTTGTTGGCATGCTTGACATGGGCCCACTCGGCGCGGAAAGCGGCGTCGTCCACGAAGGGTTCCAGCTTCTTCAGGTCATCAAGGTTCGTGATCCAGCCTTCGCCGATCGCGCCATTGATGAGCTTCGTCAGTCGCGGGTTCGAAACGACGAGCCAGCGGCGCGGCGTGACGCCATTGGTCTTGTTCGAGAACTTCTCCGGCCAGATCGAATAGAAGTCATGCAGGACGTCGCGCTTGAGGAGTTCCGTATGAAGGGCTGCCACGCCGTTGATCGCATGGCTGCCTACGCATGCCATGTTGGCCATGCGCACGTAGCGTTCGCCCGATTCGTCGATCAGGGAGAGCCGGCCGAGGATCGCGTCGTCGCCCAGGAAACGCACGCGCATTTCGTTCAGGAAGCGCGCATTGATTTCGAAGATGATCTCCATGTGCCGCGGCAGCAGGTGCGCGATGAGGCCGAGCGACCAGCGCTCCAGCGCCTCCGGCAGGATCGTGTGGTTCGTGTAGGAAAGTGACTTCTTCGTAATGTCCCAGGCTGTTTCCCAATCCAGGCCTTCCTGATCGAGCAGGAGGCGCATGAGTTCCGCCACGGCGATAGCCGGATGGGTGTCATTGAGCTGGATCGTGAACTTCTCGTGGAAGCGCTCGATGGGCAGTTTGTGCCGCTTGGTGATCCGCACCATGTCCTGGATCGAGCAAGAAACGAAGAAATACTGCTGCTCCAGCCGCAACTTCTTGCCTTGTGGGGATTCATCGTTCGGATATAGCACCTTGGTCAGGGTTTCCGATTCGACTTCCTTGGACGCCGCGCCGGCAAAATCGCCGCGGTTGAAGATCTCGAAATCGAAGGACTCCGGGGCCTCAGCGCGCCATAGGCGCAGCGAATTGGCAGTGTTATTGCGATAGCCGAGGATCGGTGTGTCGTGCGGCACGCCGATCACGGTGTGGCTAGGCACCCAGCGTGTGTGCATCTTGCCGTCGCCATTCTGGAAGCGTTCGACGTGGCCACCGAAGTGCACCTCGACCTGGAATTCCGGCCGCACAACCTCCCAGGAATTGCCGTAGCGCAGCCACTTGTCGGTTTTTTCGACCTGCCAGCCTTCCTTCAATTGCTGCTCGAAGATCCCATACTCGTAACGGATGCCATAGCCGAGCGCGGGGATCTGCAGCGTGGCCAGTGAATCGAGGAAGCAGGCTGCCAGCCGGCCCAGCCCCCCGTTGCCAAGCCCGGGCTCGACTTCCGCATCGATCAAATCGGCCAGATTGAGGCCGAGCTCCTTGACCGCCTGCTCGGTGGCGTCGTAGATGCCAAGGTTGATCAGATTGTTCGCAAGGTGCGGGCCAAGGAGGAATTCAGCCGAAAGATAGGCGACGGTCCGCGACGCGTTTTCTGCGTACGCCGCCGAAGAACTGATCCAGCGCTGGAGTAGGCGGTCGCGCACGGCTTGGGCCAGCGCGCGGTAGTGGTCCTGGCTGGTTGCGAAGCCGGGAAACTTGCCAAGCACGTAGAACAGGTTGTCGACGAAATCCTGCTTGATCGACTCTCTCTCAAGTGAACTGTGCTCTTGGTCGTTCGGGGCTAGACCTTGAGCGGCGGGATCGGCTGCCATCTATATCTCCTTGTTGGCTGCGATGGGTTTGCAACTGGGGATGCAAAACTGAATCCAGCGCCTCGCTGCCATGGCTGAAATCTCTTGTCACTTTGCCGCGGGCCCGATCGGCGGGGCCGTGGAAGGCGAACCCCGACCAAATCATGATAGGCGTCAGATTGGACAAGCGAATTGCAGCGCAGCGAAAAAACGTGGCTCCTGGGTGGCCGGCGGCACTGGCATTGGCGCACTACAATGTAACGTTGGTCAGCAGCGTCATGCTGCAAGGCAATGCACGCTTGGCCAAAATCTCCCGTTTCGAGCCCTGGGGGTATATCGTGCCCGTCTGATCCCCGGCGCACCGTGCGCCTCCTGCGGCAAACTGCTGCAGCCGTGTCCGTGGAGCCTTCATGCATTTGAGCCACCACACAGAACGCCAAAGCCTCGCTGCACTTAGCCTTTCCGCGCTCGGCGTTGTTTTCGGGGACATCGGTACCAGCCCCCTTTACGCGATGAAGGAGGCCTTTGCGCAGACACATTTCCCTATGCCTGTTACGCCGGACAACGTATACGGGATCCTTTCGCTGATCGTCTGGACGCTGGTCATGGTGGTGACGGTCAAGTACGTCGTGATCGTGATGCGTGCCGACAACCACGGCGAAGGTGGCGTGGTGGCTTTGATGGCGCGGGTGGTGGAGCGTGCAAAGGAAAAGCCGTTCAAGCGCCGCGTGGCAATCGCCATGGGGCTGGCTGGAGCGGCGCTCTTCTATGGCGATGGGGTGATCACACCCGCGATCTCCGTGCTTTCTGCGGTGGAGGGGCTTGAGATCGTTACCCCAGCCATGAAGCCGTTTGTCGTGCCGCTTGCACTGGTGATCCTAGCCGTATTGTTTCTCGTGCAGCGCCACGGCACGGCGCGTGTCGGCCAGTTTTTTGGCCCGGTCATGTTGGTCTGGTTTGTGGCGCTTGGACTCATCGGCCTGTGGAACATAGTTGGCCACCCGCAGGTGTTGTGGGCGCTGTCGCCCCATCATGCGGTGCGTTTCTTCATCGAGCACGCGCATGTGGCGTTCTTTGCCCTAGGTGCGGTGTTCCTTACGGTGACGGGTGCCGAGGCGCTCTACGCTGACATGGGGCATTTCGGCAAGAGGCCGATCCGCTATGCGTGGGGATGTCTCGTGATGCCGGGGCTGATTCTCAACTACCTGGGGCAGGGGGCAATGCTGATCCAGCAACCTGCGGCAGCGGCGAATCCGTTTTTCCTCACAGTGCCAAGTTGGGCGCTGTTGCCGATGATCGGGTTGGCTACGTTGGCCACGGTCATCGCTTCGCAGGCGCTGATCACCGGAGCCTTCTCGATGACACGTGAGCTGATCCAACTCGGCTTCGTGCCGCGCGTTGAGATCCAGCACACGTCTGGCGCGCAGATGGGCCAGATCTATGTGCCCTTCGTCAATGGGGCGCTGCTTGTGCTGGTTGTCGCGGTCGTACTTGGTTTCAGGAGTTCTGGCAACCTTGCTGCCGCGTATGGCATCGCGGTGTCGATGACGATGATCATCACCACCACGCTCGCATTCTCGGTGGTACGCCGTGATTGGCACTGGTCGACGGGTTTTGCACTCCTGGTGTTCATCCCCATGGCGGTGATGGATCTGGGCTTCTTCGGGGCGAATGCAATCAAGGTGCTCGAAGGCGGCTGGGTGCCGCTGGTTTTTGGTGGCGCCATCTTCCTCCTGATGACAACCTGGAAGCGTGGTCGCCTAATGGTTGCTGAGGCACTACGCGGCGAGGGCATACCGCTCGAACCGTTCGTCGAGTCGCTATGCCGTGAGCCCTTCCCGCGGGTACCGCTCACCGCCGTCTACCTATCCGCGCGTGCCGACATCGTGCCGCATGCGCTCCTGCACAATCTCAAGCACAACATGGTGCTGCATGAGACGACCGTATTTGCCAGTGTGGCCTTCATGCCGGTGCCGCGTTTGCAGGACTCACAGCGAATCCTCGTTGAACGGATCGCGCACAAGTTCTTCCGTGTGAAGATCTTCTTCGGCTTCATGGAACAGCCGGATGTGCCTGCGGCGCTTGAGTGGTGTGCGGAGCAGGATCTCGGGCTGGAGGTCAATGAGGTTTCGTACTTTCTTTCCCGCGAGACGCTGCTGCCGACGCCGGGTGAGGGTATGTGGTTGTGGCGCGAGCACCTGTTCGAATTTATGTACCGCAACGCGACGAGCGCGGCGAGTTTTTTCAATCTTCCGCCGAATCGTGTCGTCGAGATGGGGAGTCAGCTCGCGATCTGAGCGGGGAGCCCCTTCAGGCGCTCGCACACCGGAAGGGAAGGCGTTCGGAGAGTTCGTCGAGCCACGCGTCCATGCCACAGGTCTCACGGGTGAGAAAGTCAGCCACCGCGCTGCGGAAGCGCGGATCGGATATCCAGTGCGCCGAGGCGGTGGCAACAGGTTCAAACCCGCGTGCAAGCTTGTGCTCCCCCTGTGCGCCACCTTCAAAGCGCAGGAGGCCGTGTGCAATCGCATAGGCGATGCCCTGGTAATAGCACGTCTCAAAATGCAGGCCGGGCACGTATTCCGCGGCGCCCCAGTAGCGGCCATACAGCGCGGTGTCGTCGCACATCATGAAACTGGCTGCGATACGGCGGTTGTCGCGCATTGCAAGGACCATGACGCAGGCATCAGGCATGGTGTCGCCAAGCATGTGGAAGAATGCAAGGTTCAGGTAGGGTGCCGAGTGGTGTGTAGCGTAAGTGGTTTCGTAGCAGCGCAGGAAGAACGCCCAGTCAGCGTCTTCGATTGCGTGACCCTGGCGCCATTCGAAAGTGATGCCAGCCTGCTGCACCTTCCGTTTTTCCTGGCGGATCTTCTTCCGCTTCTCGTGATTCAGGCGAGCCAGAAAACCCTCGAAATTCACCTCTCCCGCGCTGTTCCAGTGAAATTGCACGGCGCACCGGGTGAGCAGGCCGAGGGATTGCGCGCACGCCAGGTCTGCCTCCTGCGGGAACAAGAGGTGGAATGAAGAAAGACGGGCGTCCTGGACCGTCTGGATGACTTGTGCCAGCAGTGTGCGGCGCAAGGTGTTGTCGCGCGCCAGGATCCGGGCGCCGGGCACAGGCGAGAAGGGAACCGCGCACAGCAGTTTTGGGTAGTAGCGCAGACCGTGCTGTTCGAAAGCGTTCGCCCAGGCCCAGTCGAACACGTACTCGCCCCATGAGTGCTGCTTGGCGTAGAGCGGCATTGCCGCAACCAGCGCGCCCTCTTGCCATAGCGCGGCGTGCATCGGTGTCCAGCCGGTCCCTTTGCCGATGCAGCCACTGCGCTCCAGCGCGGCAAGGAATTCGTGGTGGATGAATGGCTGGGTGCCGGCAAGCGCGTTCCAGTCGGATGGAGAAATTTCGGCGATGGAACCGTGCAGGCGGAATTCCGTCTGCATGTTGGTATCCGTATTGTTGGGGAGTTTCGGCATGTGAAGTGATTCCGTGCCGGCAGTTGTACGAGGATCTGGACAAGCGCTTGGCTAGTCAACCGGCAGCATCGTTGTTCTTTTCACTTCCTCCAGTGCGAAGCTCGACTTCACGTCGAGCACACCGGGATGCCGCAGCACCTTTTCCATCACGAATCGCGAGAAGTGCTGGAGGTCGGTCACGAGTATGCGCAACAAGTAGTCCATCTCGCCCGTCATTGCGTAGCACTCCGATACCTCCGGCCATTGCTTGACGGCGGCCTTGAACTCGTCGGTGGTCTGTCCCGCACGCTTGTCGAGCGAGACATTGACGAACGCCAGCAGCGATAAACCCAAGCGCTCCGGATTCAGGATTGCGGTGTAGTGGTCGATCACGCCGGTTTCTTCGAGGCGTTGCAGCCGTCGCAGGCAGGGCGAGGGAGAGAGCGCGACCTGGCGGGCGAGTTCGACGTTGGCGATGCGACCATCCTGCTGCAAGACTTCGAGAATCCTACGATCTGTGCGATCCAGCTTGACTGCTTCGGTCATTATTTTCTGTGTGGAGAATCAAGTGGGGTTGAATATTGCTCGAAAAAGCAGTTTGCCGGCAATCTTTGAAACGATATGAAGGTGGATGAGGTCTAAGCTTCTTGTGTAAGTTCACGCCCACGAGGTGCGTACGCCAACAAGATGTCGACGTAAGAATCGTCGACGCTCCGCAGAGGAGACAGTCATGCCGCTTCATCTTGCGCATGCTCGGTCCGCTCCTGAGTTGCTCTGGGAGAACCCCGCCGGAACGGATGGCTTCGAGTTCGTTGAATATGCTGCGCCCGACCCGGCGCTGCTCCGAACCCTGTTCATCCAGTTGGGTTTCCGAGCTGTTGCGCGCCATCGCTCCAAGGATGTAACGCTCTACCGGCAGGGGGATGTCAATTTCGTCGTCAATGCCGAGCGTGACAGTTTCGCGCAGCGATTCGCCCAAGAGCACGGGCCATGCGCTTGCGCAATGGCTTTTCGGGTGTTTGATGCCAAGGCGGCATATGAGCGTGCGCTATCCCTCGGTGCGCAGCCGTATTGCACGCAATATGGACCGATGGAGCTTGCGATTCCGGCGATCCAGGGGATTGGTGATTGCCCGATTTACCTCGTCGACCGCTACGAGGGTGCGTCGATTTACGACGTTGATTTTGTTGCGATCGGTGACGAGTCAGAGCACTCGGGCTTTGGGCTGACCTGCATCGACCATCTGACCCACAACGTTCACCGTGGTCGGATGCGGTACTGGTCGCAGTTCTACGAGAAACTCTTCAATTTCCGCGAAATTCGCTCCTTCGACATCGAAGGCCGGCTCACTGGCCTGCGTAGCCAGGCGATGACCAGCCCCTGCGGCAAGATCCGGATTCCGATCAACGAATCGGCCGACGAGAAGAGCCAGATCGAGGAATTCCTGCACCGCTACCACGGTGAGGGCATCCAGCATATCGCGCTGGCCACCCATGACATTGTGGGCACGGTCGAAGCGATGCGCGCCGCGGGTGTGAAGTTCCTGGACACACCGGACAGTTACTACGAAATGGTCGATCGCCGCGTCGTGGGGCATGCGGAAGACGTGGCGCGGTTGCGTCGCAACCGGATTCTGATTGACGGCGCACCCGACCAGGGGCAGGGCTACCTCTTGCAGATTTTCACGGAGACGGTAATCGGGCCAATCTTCTTCGAACTCATTCAGCGGAAGGGAAACGAGGGCTTTGGTGAGGGCAACTTCAAGGCGCTGTTCGACTCGATCGAGCTCGATCAGATCCGGCGCGGGATGCTCGATGGTCCGGCGGCTGCGTGAGGAGATTGAAATGCTGCCCGAGAAACCACTGCGCGGTGATTACTCGAACATCCGTCCCGACTACACGGTGGCCCAGGATTGGAATGCTTACACGCCGGAACAGCACGCGTTGTACAGGCGCCTCGTCAGGCGCCAAGCCGCGAGGCTTCCGGGGCGCGCCTGTGATGAGTTCGTCAAGCACGTCGCGCCGCTCCTGACCGACCAGATCCCTCGCTTCGATGCGGCCAATCAAATCCTGCGTCGTGCGACGGGCTGGGAGATCGTCGGGGTGCCGGGCCTGATCCCGTCCGATGCGTTTTTCCATCATCTGGCCGAGCGGCGGTTTCCCGTCACGATCTGGCTGCGTGAGCCGGAAGAGTTCGATTACATCGTTGAGCCCGATGTTTTCCATGATTTCTTTGGCCACGTACCGCTGCTGATGGATCGGATGTTCGCCGACTATCTCCAGGAGTACGGTCGTGGCGGCGTGCGGGCGCAAGACATGGACGCACTCGATTTTCTCGGACGGCTCTACTGGTATACCGTTGAATTCGGCTTGATTCGCACTCCGCACGGCCTGCGCGCGTATGGCGCGGGCATCCTGTCCTCTGGGGGGGAACTGAGCTTCAGCGTTGAATCTCTTAAACCTCGCCGTATTCGGCTTGATCTCCTGCGCATTATGCGTACGGATTTTCGTATCGACCGCTATCAGGACACGTATTTCGTGATCGACAGCTTCGATGAACTGTTCAACGAGACTGCACGAGATTTTGCGCCGCTGTACGAACAGCTTCGTGGTTGTCAATTGCTTGATCCCGCAAAGACGAGCTCGGGCGATGTGTTCGTCCCGCTCGATAGTACGGCGGCGGGTATGCAGGACGCGGCCTGATCCATGGGCGTGGAGTTGAGCTTCATGAGGAGGCGTCTCGATGCACTTGTACAGCTACTACCGATCTTCGGCTGCCTATCGCGTCAGGATTGCCTTGGGGCTGAAAGGTCTCGCCTACGAGACGGTAGCGGTGCATCTGATCCGCGACGGTGGCGAGCAGCACCGCCCGGAGTTCCGCGCGCTGAATCCGCAGTGCCTTGTGCCGGCGCTGGCCGATGAGGGCAATGTCATCACCCAGTCTCTGGCTATTTGTGAATACATCGAGGAACGTTATCCGGCACCGCCTCTGCTACCGGCGGACCCGCTTGGGCGCGCACGCGTCCGGTCGATCGCGCTCTCGATCGCCTGCGAGATCCATCCACTGAACAACCTGCGCGTCCTGGCTTATCTCCGGGATGTACTTGGTCTCAATGAAGAAGGGTGCCGGACATGGTATCGGTACTGGGTACGCAACGGACTTGAACAGGTGGAGGTGCGGCTCGCCCATGAGCCTCAGACGGGTCGCTTCTGCCACGGCGATGCGCCGGGTCTTGCTGATTGCTGCATCGTTCCGCAGCTCTATAACGCTCGCCGCTTCGAGGTGCCGACTGACCGTCTTCCAACGCTGTTGCGCATCGATGAAGCCTGTCGTTCGCTGTCCGCATTTCGGCAGGCGGCCCCAGAAAATCAGCCAGACGCCGCACAGTAAAGCCTGCGGGGGCTTTGGATTGGAGATTGAGGCCTTTGGGGCTGGCGCCTGCGCTTATTTCTTCTGCGTTGGAAAGGAAGCGGGCTTAGCAACCCGCTACAGCCAATACCGCGTCTCGTACGCGCAATACGAAATCCGGCGTTAGGCAGTCGATGCGCATCAGTTCAGGCCATTCACTGGCGAATTTACGTTGCCACGTGATCTGCCGCTTGGCGAGTTGACGGGTGGCATAGAGGCCGCGATCGCGTAGGGTTTCGAAATCGTACGCACCGTCGAGGTACTCCCACGCTTGCCGATAGCCGACACAGCGCATCGAGGGCATGCCTGGCGTGAGCGGAAAGCGCGCTCGCAGCGATTCGAGTTCTTCAACGAGGCCGGCGTCGAGCATGGCATCGAAGCGTCGCCGGATGCGTTCGTGCAGTACGCCGCGGTCGGATGCTTCGAGGCCGATCACCGCCAGTCGTGGGGAGCAGTCGTTCTCACGTCGGGCGTAATTTTCGGCGAGAGGCCGGCCCGTTAGGCGCACGATTTCAAGCGCACGCTGGATGCGTTGGGCATCGCCCGGGTCGAGGCGCGCTGCTGCGTCGGGGTCCAGCCGCGCCAGTTGCTGGTGGAGGGCGGGCCAGCCGAGTATGGCTGCTTCGCGGTCGATCTCGGTGCGCAGAGTGCTGTCCGCTTCGGGCAAATCGGACAGGCCGTCGCGCAGCGCCTTGACATAGAGCATCGTGCCGCCGACCAGCAGTGGCATGCGGCCGCGCGCCCGGATCTCGACGATCAGCCGCTTTGCGTCCGCACGGAACATCGCGGCTGAATACGCATCGACGGGATCGATGATGTCAATCAGATGATGCGGGCAGATCTCGCGCTCCATGACAGACGGTTTCGCGGTGCCGATGTCCATGTAGCGAAAAACGAGGGCTGAGTCGACGCTGACGATCTCGATCGGCAGGCGCTCTGCCAACGCGAGTGCGGCAGCAGTTTTGCCGCTAGCTGTCGGGCCGATTATTGCAATGGCATCGACGGATGCGTTGGTGAGGCAGGACATTCGGAGGCGCGATGAGACGGTGTGCGGGAAGGGCGATTTTAGGGCTTGTTCTGATTTCGCGCGGTGAATGGGCACTGCCAGTCGATGAAGGTCAAGTCTGGGCTCGTTGTTGGCGGCTGTGGAGTGATCGGGCGCGACCGATCACAACGGCGATGCCTGTACAGTCTTGCCGCGAGTTGCAATGCCAGTCGCCACGCTAGCATTGTCGGCTGGGCTATTGGCACGGAACTTCGGAGGAGGGGACGATAGTGTGTGTGGGGCGCGATTCTCGGGGGCTTGCCGATTCGGCTCGGCAAACAAGAGTTGGTGCAAGAGGGCTGTCAGTGTGCGCGCTGCTTGTCGTCTGGCTTGCGTCGCTGGGCGCGGGGGGCGCACATGCCGGGTCGTTGCTGCTATGGGAAGTTACCGGTGGTGCTGCGCCCATCTGGTTGTTCGGCTCGGTGCACCTTTGCCGTGCTGACTGCTTTCCGCTTCCGCCAGCGGTCGAGTCACGTTTTTCAAAGGCGGACGTGTTGGCGGTGGAGCTTGACGCAACCCGACCTGAGGTTGCCAGGGCCATGGTACCGGCTGGGCACGGACGAGGCGATCTAAAGGCTGATCTGACTGGTCCGGAATGGGAGCAACTTCGCCGACAACTTGCACCGCTGGAGTTGCCTGAGGCAGCCATGACAGGACTCGCGCCAAACATAGCCAACCTCATGGTGTCATTGGCGGTGGCGCATCGCGCGGGCTTGTCACCACTCTATGGAGTTGACCTGCATTTCATCGGACAGGCGCGACAAACTGGTAAGCGGCTGGTAGAGCTCGAAACGATTGAACAACAGATTGACGCACTCAATGCAGGTACACGCGATGACTGGCTGGCTGGGCTACGCAGCACGCTGGTAGCGGCTGATGATGGTTCGCTGCGAGCGATGCTTGAGGACATGGTCGCCGCGTGGAGGGCTGGAGATGCTCAGCGGTTGGCGAGGACGATCAATGAGGCTGAGTTGTCCGATCCGTCCGGTCGGGTGTTATTCACCGAGCTTTTCGACCGCCGCAACCGGCGGATGAGCACCTCAATCGCCGAACTTGCAAGGCGCGGAGAGTCGGTTTTTGTCGTGGTGGGGAGCGGTCACCTTGCTGGGGCGGATTCGATTCCTGAACAGTTGGCGCAAAAAGGCTTCAAGGTTCGGCGACTCTCTGCAACAGACCTACATTGAAGCGCCTGCCCCTGTCTGCTTGGTGGCACTGATCGACCCGACTGCTCCCAAAGCGCAAGAAGACGATCTGCTGCGAAGATCAGCCGAAGAGAACAGGGTTGCTGATGATGGGTGCCGCTGCATGCAGTAGCGCGTTCTCGAAGCTGACGATACCTGCGGCACCCCAGCGTTCACGCGCAGAACACAGCAGATGCTGCGACTCGTCGCCACTGAGTACGAGGTGATGGTGGAATTTGTCCTCGATCTCGATTGCGCAGCGGTCGCTGCCGCATCTCCGGCAAGTAAGCCGTATCCCAGCGTCGCGGATGCTATTGGCCATGAAGTTGATTTCTTCGGCCAACCATCGTTCGGTATTCATCGGGCACCTCCGACGAGTCTCACCGGTTGGTAGGAAAATTTCGGTTCTCTCCGAAATTTTCTGCTGGTCATGTGATTTTCGTTCGAAAACATCATCTTAGTCTTGTCGTGAGTCAGAGCGTACTTTCGGAAAATGATGATTGAAATCTTGTCAATGATTGCGATGTAGGCTACCGGGCGGAGGCTTCAAAATGCAGCGCTGTCATGCGGCCTGCGGCGGCTGGGCCATGCCGCGCTGTGATGAGCCAGCAAAGTCACGGAAAGACTGCTGGATGTATCGGTTGGCTGCGAAGAATTCCATGCAGAAGACACTTTGCAGCGAAGGGACCGCCACGATCCGGCAGAATGCGGATTGGACGACAACCGGAAAGGAATGGGGCGCCTTGGAGTCGCCCCCGGCATGGGCAGTAGTGTTCTCTTTATCCTCCTCGCGTTTCTTCTCGTTCTTCTCAACGGGTTCTTCGTTGCAGCGGAGTTTGGTCTGGTCAAGCTGCGCCAGACTCGCGTCAAGGCCATCTCGAAGGTGCACGGCTGGCGTGGCCGCATCCTTTTCAAGGTGCACCACAACCTGGATGCCTATCTTTCCGCCTGCCAGCTTGGTATCACGCTCGCATCCCTTGGTTTGGGCTGGATCGGTGAGCCTGCCTTTGCAGACCTGCTGCGTCCGTTGTTGCGAAAACTGGGTGTCGACGCAGAGCAATCGGTGCATGCGATTGCGTTTGCGTTTGCCTTCTTCATCATTTCCTACCTGCATATCGTGGTCGGAGAGCTTGCGCCCAAGTCGATGGCGATCCGGCTGACCGAGCGCGTCGGGCTTTGGACCGCACCGCCGCTCTATGCCTTCTATTGGTTGATGTACCCAGCAATCTGGATTCTCAACCACAGCTCGAACTGGGTGCTGCGCACCGTGCGGCTGGATGTCGGGCATTCGCATGACAGTCACTATTCGGCCGACGAGCTCAAACTGATCCTACGCTCCTCAAACGCCGAGTCTGGGTACACGCGGGATGAATGGCGCACGCTTGCCCAGTCGCTGGATTTCCGGGACTTGGATATTGCCGACCTGATGCGGCCATTTTCCGAGGCGGTGACGCTGTCGGCGGATGATTCGGTCGATGAATCGCTGGATCGCATCGTTCAGCACCGTTTTAGCCGCTATCCGTACCTTGATGCGGAAGGTCACGTGCGCGGTGTCATCCATCTGAAGGACATCTTTTTTGCGGCTCACAAGGGCAGTCGTTTGCCGCTGACGCTCGACACGCTCGTGCGTCCTGTGCTCACGGTGCCGCCCACGCTCTCGGCAACGGAGCTTTTTCGCCGCTTTCGAAAGGGTGCGCCGCATTTTGCGGTGGTGGTTGCGGCTAACGGACGGCCGCTGGGTTTTGTCACCCTCGATAACTTGCTTGGCGCGTTGGTGGGCGAGATCCGGGACGAGTTTCGCCAGACTGGAAATGACTGGATGAAAATGGACGATGGCTCTCTGCTGGGTAAGGCGAGCCTGCCTATCTTCTCGCTTGAGCGGGCGCTTGGCATCGATATCGACGATGCCGGTGCAGACTCGGTAGGTGGTTTGATACTCAATACGCTGGGAGACCTGCCCGAGGAAGGGCAATTGATTCCATTCGAGCGATTCGATCTGGTCGTCAAAAAAATGGCTGGACCGAAAATCTTGCTTGTTCGAGCCTATCCAAAGGAAGAGTCGAGGCGGGCGTGAGGCGTCGTGGGGTCGTCGATAGAGTGCGGCGTTTCGGTTTCGGGGTCGCAGTGTGTTCCGCTACTGGCGATATTGTGCCAACAGAGGATTTGTGAGAAATGAAGATTCTTTTTGTCTGTACGGGGAACATCTGTCGTTCGCCAACGGCCGAGGGCGTCGCGCTGCAGGCTTTCGCCCACGCGGGCTTCAATGCAGTTATCGATTCGGCGGGGACCAGTGACTACCATGTGGGCGAAGCGCCCGATCCACGAGCGACACGCGCCGCTGCGCGACGTGGGTACGATCTTTCGAAGCTGCGTGCCCGCAAACTGCTGCCAGAAGACTATCTGCGCTTCGATTTGTTGCTTGCAATGGATCATGACCATCAGCGGATCATGCTACGCGGCTGTCCAGCCCCTTATCGCAACAAGGTGCGGTTGTTTCTTGAGTTTGTACCGCAGGCTGGTATCGAGGAGGTTCCTGATCCGTACTACGGTGGTGACGCCGGCTTTGAGCGCGTACTTGATCTGTGTGAAGCAGGGGTGGCGGGCCTGCTTGAATTCGCGCGTAAGGGCTGATAGGCCCTCAGGGCCCATTAGAGCGCCAGCTACACGGGCAAGGTGTTGTGAGGCTAGTGAAACCAGCCCCTTGCCAAAGCAGCGCAATGTCGGACGTGGCTCTGTATTGCGTTGGTCATGGCTCTAACTGGCTGTGGCCGCCATCGTCCAACAGCGCCGCCGGATTGACTGACCTCTCATGCCGACTGCCGCGTCCGTCTGATCAAGACAAACCTTTACGCCGGTGAAATCATTGGGCGAAAAAAACGGGCCACCCAAATGGGTGGCCCGCTCCCCGAAAGACTGGAGTGTCTCAGTCTCTCTTGGTTTCGACTTGCTCCAGTACTTCCTCGGTAGATGTGCCTGCCGTGGCTCGCGGCCGACGACGACGGCCAACTGGCTTGGCCTCACGTTCGGTGGCTGCTGGAGCTGCCGGGACTGCGCGCGTTTCGATCATCACAAGATCGTCGGTCTTGACCAGCGCATCGAGATTGATTGCTGGTGCGGCAGGTTTGCCGATTTCGATCGCTTGCAGCTCGTTTGTGGGGGGGGCTTCGACCCCAGGCACTGCGTCAGTCTGCACCGTCTCAACCGTGGGGGGGGCGGCCTTTGGGGCTACTGATGCGGTGGTCACCTTGTCAGCAGACGTCGTGGCGACCGTTGGTGCTTCAGCAGCGGTCGGTGCGGGGGCTGCTGCTGGTGCTGGCGGTGCCGCCGGAGCGGGTGTGGCGGCAGATGCGGGCGCCAAGGCTGGTACAGGTGCCGCGACTGGCTCCTTCTTGGTCTCGGCAGTAGGCATCGGTTCTGCGACCGCAGGTGCGCGCTTTTCAATCTGCTCAACGCGGCCGTCCGGATAGAACATGTATTCGGTCGGCGTTTGCCTGCGACCTTCGCCGCTGCGACTGCGCCCACCGCGGCCTTCGGTAGCCGGCGCAGTGCCTTCCGGTTGGGCGCCTTCTGTGGTGACGGGAGCGACCTTGGTGACCAGTTCCTCACGGCCGTCCGGGTAGAAGATGTACTCGACGACCCCTTGAGCTGCGTCTCCACCGCGACGTTCACCGCCGCGACGACCACGGCGATTGCGACGACGAGCACTCCCTTCGTTCTCGATAGAGACGACAACTGTTTCGGTCGACGCTTCGGCGGTCTGTAGTACTTCGTTCTCGATCACTGCGCCTTCGACCGTTTGCGGGCTGCGTACCTGCTTGGGCGGGCGCGGCTGGCGCGGTTCGCGTTGCGGACGCTCGCGCGGGGCTTCCTGCTGCGTGACTTCAGGGATTTCACGCTTGTCCTGGCGTGGCGGCTCTTGCTTGTTGTCACCGCCGCGCTTGGCGTTGCGATCCTGGCGCGGTTGTTCCTTGCGTTCGCGTTGCTCGACACCTTCGCGTTGCTTTTGCTCGGTCTGCTCGAGCTTACCAGTACGTTCGTTGCGGCCGTTGCGCCCTTCAGTCCGTTTGCTCTGATCGTCGCGGCTACGTTCGCCACGATCCTCGCGACGACTATCTCGGCTACGCCCTTCATTGCGATTGCGGCTGCGTTCCGGTGCTGCCTCGCGCTTGGCTGGTTGGGCGGCCGGTGCGGGTTCGTCGGCCGGTGCGCTGCCACGCAACCAGTTCATGATGCGCTGGAATAGACCCTGAGCCGGTGCGGTAGCTGGCACGGTGGATGCGGCGGGCTTCGGTTCGATGATGGGCGCTGGCGTGTCGGGCGTGAAGCTGCGGATCGCAGCCTCTTGACGTTGCGGTTTCCCTTCGGTGTTGGCCGACGGCGGCTGGTAGGCGGCTTCAACTGGCATTTGGGCCATCCGATAGCTCGGCAGGCTGGTTTCTTCCAGATTGAGCTGATCGTGGCGCAGACGGATGATTTCGTGCGCCGGCGTTTCCAGATGGCGGTTCGGGATGATCAGGCTGGTCACCTTGTGACGCATCTCGATCTTCGCCATGTCGACCCGCTTTTCGTTGAGCAGGAAGGTGCCGACATCGATCGGAACCTGCACGTGCACCGCGCCGGTGTTTTCCTTCATCGCTTCCTCTTCGAGGATGCGCAGGATGTGCAGCGCGGCCGATTCCGTCGAGCGGATGTGGCCGGTGCCCGTGCAGCGCGGGCAGGTGATGTAGCTGGTCTCGGCAAGGGCGGGGCGCAGGCGCTGGCGGGAAAGTTCCAGCAGGCCGAAGCGGCTGATC
>JAVBUM010000001.1:0-78322 GCA_031555325.1 Niveibacterium sp.
GCGAGCCCCGAGTTCGTGATCGGCTTCGTCAAGGGCTTCTGCGTCGGCGTGTGGGAAGGGATCACCGACCCGTTCAAGGCGATCTGGACGGTGCTCGAAGGGCTGGATACGGCGACCGAGTATCTGAAGAGCCTTGCCGGATTTGGCGACGAGAAGAAGGAAGCGAAGAAGGCGCCGGAGGTTGCGACGGCTGCCCCCGTTGCGGCGCCGGCGGGTGGCGGGGAGATCGTCAGTCTCGGGCGTGGCGGCGGGCAGATCGCGCGCGCTGGCGGTGGCGGCAAAATCACGGCGCGCTCGGGCGGCGAGGCGTCCGCGACGGCGGCGCCAGTTGCTGCACCGGCTTGGGGCGCCGCCGGCGGTTCCGGCGGCGAGATCTCGCGTCGCGCGCCTGCGCCTGCACCTGTTCCGGCCCCCGCGCAGACCAGCGCGCGCGGCACGATCACCGCCGTCACCGCGCCATCGCCCGCCGCGGCGCCCACCCCTGCAGCCGCCAACGACAGGCCCGTCGGGGACCCGGAGGCGGAGAAGGAATACGTCGCGAATCCTGCCGCCGCATTGGCATCCGGCACCGCGATGCCGGACGCAACCCGGCGCCTGCTCGAAAAACTCGCCGCGCAAAAGGCCGCGAACGACGAACAGGCCGCGAAGGAGGCTGAAGCGGAAGCCGGCGGCGGTGCAACGGAAGCCCCGGCGGTGTCCGAGGAAGACCTCCCCGCGCTCAAGGAACGCGCCGGCGCAATGGCCGAAGAGATCGGCCCCGACGTCCAGACCGTCAAGGGCGGCTTCTGGGATGCGGTGCAGGAATACTTCAGCGGCGGCAGCATGAGCTTCGACGAGATGGTCGACAAGCTCTCGTCCGCCTGGGAAACCGCGAAGGAAAAACTCGCCGAAGGCGCGGCCTGGCTCGCTAACCAGCTGATCGGCTTCTTCCGCGGCAGCGGCGCTGAAGGCGAACTCGGCGACAAGATCGGCTGGCTGACCGGGACGATCGCCTTCCAGGCGCTGCTCGACTACATCTCGGCCGGCACCTGGGCCGCGGCCGGGCCGGTGCTCAAGGGCATCGCCAAGTTCATCAACTGGCCGATGGAGTTCCTCGGCGAGGCCTTCAAGCTCCTGAAGACCTTGGGCAAATACCTCCTCGACGGCCTCAAGAAGCTCGGCGGCGCGATCAAGGATGCGGCGGCCGGTGCGTTCAAGACCGTGTCGAAGGCGCTGGGCAACATCGCCGAACGGTTGCTGCGCTTCGGCGAGGAGATCTTCGGGAAGTTCGCGGGCAAGGCAGCGAAGGCGGAGAGCAAGGTTGCGGGCACGCTCGGCAAGGAAGGCGCGAAGCTCGAATCGAAGGTCAGCCGCGAAGCGCTGGGCGAGGCCGAGCAGAAGGCCGCGCAGAAGCTCGAACAGCAGGCCGCCAAGGGCGAGCCGCACGCGCCGCGCGAATCACCCACAACCAAGCCTGAAGCCGGAGAACCGAAGGCGAAGTCCGGCGAAGGTACCAAGCCCGAAGAGCCGAAGGCCGACACGCCAGCCAAGCGGGAAGCGAGCGTCGAGGAAAGCGGCAAGGTCGAGAGCCCGCAGCTCACGCAGAAGCAGATCGACGCCGAAACCGCGTTCATCCAGGACAACCCGCACCTGATCGTCGACGGCCCGCCGCGGCAGATGCAGGTCGGCAAGCACACCTGGACCGAGAATCCGGGCGGCGGCTGGTGCCGGCACTCCGATGGCGAAGTCTGCGTGCCGAAACTGCGCGTGACGAAGGGCCCGGAACTCACGCCGGACAACGTCGAGGAAGTCATTGCCGACCTCAAGTCCAAGCGCGTCGTTTCGCCGCGGGAAGAGGAGCGCCTGCGCGCCGTGGCCGAAACCGAGCGGGGCATCTGGAACCTGCGTGGCCCGAAGGGAAAGAGCCTCAGCAAGGGCGGCGTCGGCCTGCGTGGCGAAGTCGGCCACAGCCTGCTCGGCGAGGACCTGCCCTATGCGAAGATCATCGACAGCGCACCGCGGATCGACCCGCTCACCGGCCTTGCCACCGAGGTGCGCAGCATCAAGACGCACCAACTCTATAATTTCAAGGATGAAGGCCAGTTGTTGGCCCAGTTGAAGACCGAGGTCAACCAGCTCGCCAGCTTCACGACCGTCACCAGCGGCGGCACGACCATCACCGCGGCAGAAGGCGCGCAACGTATCCTCGTAATCGGCGTCCCGCCCGGCCAGCTCGAAGCCACCGCAGGCGCCAGCCTCACCGCGCAGTGGCGGCAAGAAGCGGCCGAAGCAATGGCCTACGCACAGGAAAAAGGTGTTCGCATCGTGTTCAAGACCATCAAATGAGCCCGCACCAGATCTCGGTTTATCAGAAGGACGACCGCCTGTATGTCGCGGCGAGCCTACCCTCTCGTACAGGCATGCAGATCCTTGCGGATGTACAGATCATCCCGGACGGCTGGGAGGGACTGCTCCCCGCAATGGAACGCGCCGAAGCGCTTGCGCTGTCGGAGAGCGCAAAGAAGCCGGCAGCGCGACAAATGGGCGACGCGAACACTTTGCCAACAGCCGCCGGATGCAAGAGCTTCGCGCAGTTTGTGCGGGGAACGGTCGGCTGCGTCATGGTCCGCACGCCGGACTACGTGCTTGTCATGCGACAGGTTGAGGATGCGGAGCAAGGGGTTCTGGTCGGGACGCCACGCCAGCAAAAATTGCCTGCGAAGGCCTCGCTCGAATTGCTGGCGAGGCATGCCCGTACGGTCATCGAAGGACAAGAAGGCGGGTGGACCACATGAAATCCGAGGTGGTCTTCATGCCGCGTGTCGTTGCCCTAATCCTGGCCTATCTATTCGTAGTACTTGCCGTCATAGGTGTGGTATTGCCAGGGCTTCCAACGGTGCCGTTTCTTCTACTGGCTGCATGGTTTTCTGCAAGGGGATCTGAGCGCCTGCACCGTTGGCTGTATGAGCACCCTCATTTCGGTAGAGTTTTGATCGAATGGGAAACACAGAAGGCGATATCGCGTAAGAACAAAGTCATTGCGGTGCTGATGTTGGTGGTGAGTTGGGTCGTAATGGTTCAGCGTATCGACAGCGCCTGGGTCTTGGCGGGCATTGCTATTTTGTTCACAGCGGTGGCGACTTACTTGGTCAGCCGGCAAGAGCCAAAATGATGAAGGCTCCTGAGTAGCGCATGACAAGACTTCCAAGTGGAGTCGCCGCCGAGACGGTCTGCTCCGCTGCGCAAGTGCGTTTGATGGTTGAAACGCGAATGGTGCGAGGGGTGTCAGAAATGCCTAAAGGGGTTGGTCTGCTTTCGCTTGGCTGACGTAGCGGGGAAACTGTCTGGGTCGAAGCGGACGCGCTGTTCGAGGAGTGCCTCACCATCGATCCGCTCCGCAAGCGTCTCGATATCGCGCGCTGTCACACCGGCCTGTGCAAAGTGTTCTCGCCACGCACCCAGCACCATTATGACGATTGCAATTTCTGTCGTAGCCTCGGCAGGCAGAAGGCCAAATGCATCACATTGCGACATGGCGTTATCAAGCGTCGAGTCACGCCCTTGGGCCGACTGCACGCTGTGCATCCACATTCAGACGGCCGGGCGGCATGTGCTCAATGTCGACGAGCGGTAGGTCCTCACTCAGCACAAACCCCTTGGCCAGCCAGTCGGGGGCGTAGCGGAGTGAAACACCTTTGCCAGCGGAAACAAGTTTCAGCGCGCCGATATATCGGGGCGTAGTGGGTACCCCCAGATACCAGAGGTACAGGTCATCCAAGCGCATCTCAGGCTTTTGGCGAATTCGGGCTTCTCCAGACGCTTGAGCGCGGAAGTTGAAGGAGCGCACGGGCGATCAGGTGATAGCTCAGGCTATGGCGCAGGCTGGTGATCGAGGTCGGGACATGACGCTGCGCGCGCAGGACTGCCGCGTGGGACGTAATCCTCGAAAACGGCAGGTGCTTTTGCGATGAAGTTTTTTTACTGTCGCCGGACTTCTCGGCGACGAGGCGTTCGGCCATCAGGAAGCCGTAGGCGGCGATGCTCAGGCTGGCATGATGGTGAAACCCTCGCCAGCCAAAGGGATATTCCAATGAATGCAATTTGAATTATCCGCCTTCATCGTTACCCTTCATCAACCTTCTTCGAATCGCAAGTCCCTTCCGATGGACATCAAGCGCCGCAGGGGCATCCCCCAATTGCCGCAGCATGTCACCGACTTTGGTATAGCTTGTTGCAAGGTCACGGAGCCAAAGCACATTGCTTGGATCTTGGGAAATAAGTCTCTCACGAACTTCCAAGCCTTTTCGATAGAGAGTGAGCGCGCCAGCGCCATCCCCAAAATCTTGCAGAACATTTCCGATTTTCGTGTAGCCGATCGAAAGATCTCGCTGCCAGATGGCATTCGTAGGGTCGAGTTCTGCCAATCGTTCCGAGATTGACAATCCATTTCGATATTCAGCAAGGGCGGCTGCACCCTTACCTTGCGCTCTCAACACATCACCCATTCGAATATGGCTAACGGAAAAGGCGCGCTGCCAATGCGTATTAGCCGGATCGCGCCTCACTAAGCTCTCGCGAATGCGGATTCCCTTTCGATAAGAATCGAGCGCACCTGATCTGTCGGACTGCTCATCGAGAACCTCACCCACCTTGATGAAATTGATTGATAGGTCGTGCTGCCATAGAAGGTCATCCGGAGCGAGCTCGACATGATGTTCGCTCAACATCAATCCCTTGCGGTAGAAGGCGAGAGCATTTTCCCGATCTCCGACGGCACGATATGCGTCCCCTGCCTTGATGTAGGCGCTGGAAAGATCACGCTGCCATTGCATGTTGGTCGGCTCCTTTGCTCCGAGTCTCTCAGCAATCACCAATCCCTTTTTGTACAAAGTAATCGCATTCTGTTTCTCGCCCCGCATGACCATGACCTCCGCAATTTTTTTGTAGCTGATGGACAAGGCACGCTGCCAGCGAGCATTGGAAGAATCGATCTCCACGAGTCTTTCTCTGATTTCCATCCCGTTTCTATAGGAGTCTAGCGCTCCCGATCCGTCACCCTGCAAACGCAAAATGTCACCAATTTTTGTGTAGCTGACAGAAAGATCGAGCTGTATTGCAGCACTGGACGGATCCAACCTTGCCAGTTCATGCAATCGCACTCCAGCCTTTCTGTAGCTCGCTACGGCCATTTCCAGATTGCCCAGTATCCGGCGCAAGTCACCGATCGCGAATTGAGTCCAGACATCGTCAGGATCATGGCCCGCGGCCCGTTCATAAGCGGCAAGAGCCGCTTCGGCATTGTCGGTAAGTAGCAGAGCGCCTTGCTGGCGTGCCAACTCCGCAGCTTCATGCCGCGCGGCGAGATCGTTCTCCAACGCCTTGTCCAATATCGCTCGTTCGCGTTGGGCCAGCAGCGCACCCGCAGGATCCAGGTTTCCATTTTCTGCCGCGGCTATGGCCTCATCAGCGCCCACAGGAGGGTCAGGTAAGCGAGATTCCGCAACAACGGTCTGGATGGCTCTTGTCAACAGCGGGACTTGGGAGTTCGCCAGGACTTCAAGTTCGCCGCGCAATCTGTCGATCTCCTCCTCTCTTTTCTTCAGCAAATCTTGCAGAAAGGTATCGTTCCGTGTCTTGCGGGCGATTTTCTTGAGCAGTTCAAGAACCTTTGGATCATCAGCACCTACGCTGACCCGGTTGCCATTCCCATCGATCACAACCACCGTGCTATTCGCGCCAGTGCTGACCGACTGTGTCGTGTCTGCCGCTGCGGCAAGATACGGCGCGCACACAAGAAGAACAGAGAAAATCCAAATCTGCCGCGTGTGGGTCACTCGCGTATCAGCGCTCAATGACATTGTTATTGCCATTGATCTGAACAATGGAACTGCTCTGACCCGCATCGGCGCTTTGTGTTGAAGCAGGTGGCGCCGAAGCGATCGTCCGACCGTTCGATAACTGCGGTGCTGATGATGCCGGAGGCGAGGCTGTGGACGAGGTCGGAGGGTCCTTCTTGACCGGTCCGACAATACCGAATTGGAATAGCAGCGCGGCAAACCCCACTACGCCTGCTCCGACAAAGGCGAGCGTCCGCTGGTTGTCCGGATTCATCAACCATTTCCACATCGAGCATTCCCCCAATTGAAGACAGGCTATGGCCCCGGTGGCGTACTCGCATTCCTGATGAACCTGATCCGGGCCCGCCGATTCGCCTGCAATTGCCCCGCCTCACGTCCCGCCGCAAACGCCGCCGTCTTCCCGCTCCCCGTCGAGCTGTCGATCCGCGACGGATCGAGCCCGCGCCCCATCAGCTCTGCAGCCACCGAATCCGCGCGCCGCTGCGACAGTCCGGCGTTCAGCGTGGTCGAGCCCCGCTCGTCCGCAAAGCCTTCGATCTCTACATGGGCGTCGGAGAACTCGTTTAGCCACAGCATTGCTTCGTCGAGCTTCGCGTCTTCCCCGGCCATCGGAACCGCGAGGTTGGTGTCAAAGTAGATGATCGTCGGCTCGTGCGTGAAGAACGCGCGGAAGCGATCAAGCGAGATGTCGAATTCGCGCGAGGTGGCATCGACCGCGTAGGCATATTCGCTACCCGGCACACCGGCAATGAGTTCGAAGCCCCAGTGCAGGCCGCCGTAAACATTCTGGTTGTCCATGCCCTTGGCGACTGTCTCGAAGTCGTACTTGATCTGCGGGCGGGGCGATTGCGGGTAGTCGTACAGCATGGCCTGCTTGAGATCCGTCGGCGAACGCAGGAAGCCATGTTCGTTGTCACCCGGGCTAAAGCCGACGCTTTCCGGATAGCTCGGCGATACCTGCGCGCCTTCGGTCTTGGCCGGGTCCGAATAGGTGGTATCGACATGCCATCCGGCTTCCTCGAATTGGCTGCCAGGCGTGGCAAGGATGTCGCGTGTGGCTTCAGCGGCACCGCCAAATTTCAAGGGTGATCCAACACCGCTGGTGTTGCCGGCAGCTTCGATGCGAACAACCTGAATCAAGCCGATATCGGCGGAATATTGTCCGGCTGGATCGGGATCAAAGGTGATGTGCCCTTCCATGCCCGGGGGTGCAGGTGCGGTGCGGTCGGCCATATCGATGCCGAAGACGCCTTGTGTCACCGGCAGGCTCATCCCGAGGTCGGCATGCAGTTGCATGCCATTGCCGCCGTGCTGGGCGACGTGGGCCATTTCATGGGCTATCAGTGCTTCACCGCTCGCGGTACCGGGCTGGTACTTGCTACGCCCGAAATAGATGTCCTGCCCAAGCGTGAAGGCGTTGGCTCCAACTGAATCGGCAAGTGCTGCGGTATCAGCGTCGGCGTGAAGGCGAACGCTATCGAGCGTGGTGCCGGGAAGGCGTGTTTCATAGCTCGCGCGCGCCTCGGCGCCTAGGGGAACACCCGGCCCGAGTTGCCGCGCGGCGGCGGCAAGGCTCGCTCGGGCAATCGATCCCCCCGCTGCTTCGCAGCCCGTCTGTATATCGATGGTCTTGGCCTCGCCGGTCGCGAAGGACCGTGCTTCGTCTTCCGCTTGTGCCGTTTCCGGCCCCGCAAGCGACTTGGGCGGGATGCGGTAATGCAGAAATCGAGGTATCCCGACCGCAGACTGCACCGGGCCGCGTGCGCGCGTGGCTCCACTCTTGGCCTGCCTCGGAGATGGGCTATGTTTAAGTGCTGCGCTCGCCATTTCGGCACCTCTCGAAAAATGACGTATAAATAATCCGGATCAGACACCGTGACACACGACGCGACCGATACCGCCACCGATGCCGACCTCCTCGCGCGCCTCGACGCGCCGGATGAATTCGTCCGTGCAGCTGCCGCCGTTGAACTCGCTCGCCGGGGGCATCCGGATGGACTCCGCGCCTGCCTTCGCACGATCACGGATGCGCCCGAGCCGATCCACGCCTATTCCACGCCGTCCGTCTGGCAATTGGTGACGATCGGCGCCAAGGCGCTGCCCGGCCTGCTCGACAGCCTGCTTGATACAAACCCGCATGTCCGCCTTTGCGCCCGATATGCCGTCGAGCAGATCACCAAGCGCAATTTCGGTTTCGACGGACTGCACTGGCCCAACGGCGCCTATGACAACTGGGCTCGCTGGTGGCTTGCTGTCGGCTATGACTACGACAACCTCGAAGACGAGCGCGAAGCGGCGGTCGCCCGTCTGCGCGCGGCGTGCGCGGTGAAGCGCTAGACGGCTACCGCATTTGCACTTCGCCTGCATTGGTGGCGTACCCCATGCCGTACTTCTTGAGCAGCTTGCCGAGCGCGCGCCGCTCTTTTCCAGCCATGCGGGCGGCCCGCGTGACGTTACCACCTGCACGGTTCATCAAACGATCAAGGTAGGCTCGCTCGAATTGCTGGATCATGCGCGTTTTCGCGGCGGCAAGTCCCACCCCTTCAAACTCCGGGATACGGCGGTCGGGCGTCGAGCGGCGCTCGAGTCGCAATGCGATCGGAGCCTCGATCCGCAAGATTTCGTCATCGCTCATCAGTGCTTCGCGGTAGATGAGCGATTCCAGCTCACGCACATTGCCCGGCCATGGATAGCGTCCAAACCAATCGCAGCTCTCATCATCCAGCACATGTGCCTGACAGTCATGGCCATCGCGGCAGCGCGCAAAGAAGAGTTGCGCCAGCAGCAGCGCATCCCCTTCGCGCTCGCGCAGAGGCGGCAGGCGCAGGCTCATCACACGCAGGCGATAGAGCAGATCGAGGCGGAATTGGCCACTCTGCGCAAGTGCGTCGAGCGACGCGTTGCTCGCGGCAATCACCCGTACATCCGCCTTCATTTCGACACGACCGCCAACCGGGCGATAGTTAAAGTCCTGCAGGAAGCGCAGCAGCGTAACCTGGGCCTTGGGGCTGAGTGAGTCGACCTCGTCGAGGAATAGCGAGCCACTGCGCGCAGTCTCGACCAGCCCCGCCTTATCGCTGCGCGCGTCAGTAAAGGCGCCCCGCACGTGGCCGAACAGTTCGCTCTCGACCAGCGTGTCGGGAAACGCACCGCAATTGACGGCTACGAATGGGCCAGCATGGCGCATGCCCTGGTAGTGCACCGCCCGCGCCGCAAGCTCCTTGCCGGTTCCGGTTTCACCCTCGATCAGCAAGGGCACGTCTAGGGTCGCAAGCTTTTCCATCATGGCGACCGCCTTGCGGAATGCCGGCGAGTTCCCTGCAAGGGAAATACTGTCCATGCCTCCCCCTCGCAACCGACAGCAGCGACGCACCGCACGCTCTATCGTACGAGGGCACGCCCGGTCCGGTTGTATCGTCAATTCTGGTCGACAGCGAGAGAAGCGCAACGCGCAGTGCGGAAATCGCATGTATTCCGTGGGACAGCTGCGTGCTTGTGATCAGGTTCGCTGCCGCGACAAGCGCTTTTGGTTGGCAATCGCTTTCGAGTGCATCGGCCCGATGCCCGCGGCTAGCACACTCGTGACAAGGTCGCCGCGCGGCCTGCTGATCCGTAGATAGTCACCGCTGGCAAGCCGCAATGGGAGCGTCATCCATTCGACCATGAATTCCATTTGAATACGGTAGAACTGCATCCAGATGGCTGCCCACGACTGGTAATACGCCTCCACCTTCTCACTACCCATGCGCGTGAATTCCGTTCGGTCACGGGCAGACAGCGGATAGCCGGCGGTTGCCATGCGCCAGCTGCGATGCGCCACGACTTGCGGCGCAGCCAGCGAAAGTTCCAGGGCCTTCCTTATGAGCTCGGCGGATAGCGAGCGACGACGGTAGATCATGGGATCACTCCAGGCGTCAAGGGATGCCTCCGTTGACCAACGCAAACAGCGTCGGTTCTGTCAACGTCAGATTTGCACGATACACGTCCGATCGAAGCGTTCGTTTTCGAACCGAGCGCCACCATCAAGTGGATAGCCACGTGGATTGGCGACAACACGCGTGGCACCAACTTCATAGTCGAAGCTGTCGTGGGTGTGCCCATGTACCCAGAGTCTGGGCCGGAATTCGCGCATCACGGATTCAAGATTGCTGACGAAGGCACCGTTGGCGGGGTGGTGGGCGAAGCGCGGATGCACGCTCCCGGGGCTCGGCGCATGGTGTGTCATCACCACGGTCGGTCCGTTCCAGGGCGTCGCGAGCCTATGGCGCAGGATGGCCAGCGCCTTGAGGTGCGCAGCGAACGCATCCTCCGGCTGGAAATACCGTCGGCCCAAGCGCGTATCGACCGAGATGCGGCGATGGTCCACCACGAATTCGAGCGCAACCTCCATCGTCGCCGCCTGATGCGCCGCACCGTCAAGGCAGTAATCGGTCCAGAGCGTCGAACCGAGCACACGTACGCCCTCCAGTCGTACGGCACGGTTGTGCAGCAACGTGATTCCACTGCCTCGACAGGCATGATCCATAGCGTGCAATGCCTCGCTCATTACCCGTCCGTAGTACTCGTGGTTGCCTGGCGTAAAGAGCACCGGCAACCCTGCCGCGCGGTAGTCCCGCGTGAGTTCGAGGATCGGTTTGATCGCGCCTCCGTCGGATATATCGCCCGCAAGTAGCAGCGCGTCCCCCACCACCGGAACGGGCGCCATCGGTGCATGGCGCAGGTGCAGGTCGCTCAAAACGTGGAATTTCATGCCGCAGGTCCGTGGGATGGAATCACTTTCGATTATGCGATCCCTGCTCGGAGGCAGGGTCGTTCCAGCACGGAAAATCCAAACACGCTCAATTTATCGCAAATGACAATGATTCTCGTTACAATGTACGGCATCTTCTTGATGGAACCCCGTCATTGAAGGCATGACAACAATCGATCAGGGAGCAAGTCCAATGTTTCGTGCGCGGGTTCGGTCACGGTCCACCCACACTCTTCATCACTTGCCGCTGGTACTGGCTGCTTCGGCAGCGCTGGCCACGCCTGTCGGTGCCGAGGAAGGGGCGGCAAGGAACGGTACGGACACGCCTGAAACCATGCTCGACGTGGTAGTGGTGACCGGCGAAAAAACCAACCGTACGCTTTCCAGTACTGCTTCAAGCGTACGTGTGTATAGCAGCCGCGAATTGCGCGAAAACGTCGGTATCCTGAGCACAGAAGACCTTCTCTCCAATACCGCAAACGTCACGCCGAGCGGCGTGCAGAACCTCGCCCCTGCTGTGCGTGGCATCGACGGCACCGGTCCCTCACAGGGTTCAGACGCGTTCCTTGCCGGCACCCGCCCCCGCCTGAACATCCAGGTAGACGGCCGCACCGCAAGCTATAACGAGGTGATCTTTGGCGACCTTGGGCTGTGGGATGTACAACAGGTCGAAGTCTTCCGCGGCACGCAGAGCCTGCTCCAGGGCCGCAATTCGATCGCAGGCACGGTGGTGTACAAGACAAACGATCCGGCTTTCGAAAAGGAAATCGGCGGCCGCGTGGCGTTTGGCAATCAGGATCAGCAGCAGTACTCCGCGGTCTTCAACGCACCGCTGTCCGACGAGTGGGCCTTCCGCCTGTCGATGGATTACCAGACATGGGAAAGTTTCGCGGACGGCTACCGGCCCTACCCCGGCGTCGATGATCCAGGCGAGTTTGCCACCACGATGGCGCGCGCAAAGTTGCGCTATCAATCGAAATCCGTTCCAGGCCTGACAAGCCTCTTCACCCTGGCCTATACCGACCACAAGGGTCCGCAAACTGAAGACGTCCGCCGGCCCTTCGACGACAAGCAGACAAGCTATCCGCCGATGCCCGTCTTCCAGCCAACCGTGACAAGCGGCGTATGGGACCTGAACTGGAAGCACTCGGATCAGATCGCCTTCGAGAACCGCGTTGTCTATGGCGACGTGACGATCAAGCGCAAGGCGGAGCCGGGTGACGGCAATGTGACGATCAATGGGCACGATCTTTCGTTCGAACCGCGTGTGCGCCTGTCCTCCGCCGACAAGACGCTCAATGGCTTCATCGGTGCCTATGCGTTCAGCGCAAAACAGAAAGATGTGATCGATCTCTTCGGCGGCGGCGCTTGGGACGACGAAACCGAAACCTACGCGGTCTATGGCGAAGGCACCTGGACCATTCGTCCGGATCTAGACCTCACACTCGGCGGTCGTTACGAGCAGGAACACCGTTTCCGCAAGGGCTCGCTGTCCTTCTTTGTCACCGATTTCGACCAGACCTACAAGACCTTCCTGCCGAAGCTCTCGCTCGCGTGGCACGCAACAAAGGATACGACTGTAGGGGCGGCCGTCTCGCGCGGCTACAACGGCGGCGGCGCTGCGTTTACCTACGACGAGCCCTTCGTAAACTACGAGTTTTCGCCCGAGTATGTCTGGAATTACGAGGCTTTCACACGCAGCACGCAGCTCGACGGCAAGTTGCAACTCACCGGCAACCTGTTCTACAGCCGCTACCGCGACATGCAGTTGCCCTTCGATCTGAATCCAGATCCCGCGATTTGGGCGTACGTGGTACGTAACGCACCGCGTGCCTCAACCTACGGAGCGGAACTCGGCGCGACCTGGCTGCCGCTCCCGGGCCTGAAGCTCGGGACGGAAATCGGCCTCCTTCACACGGAGATCGACAGCTACCCCGGGTCTGGCGTGGAAGGACACGAACTGCCACGAGCCCCCGCCGCTACGCTCAACCTTGATGTGAGCTGGCGCACCCCGATCGGGCTGGAGATCGGCGGCAACACGCGTTATTCCACCGAGTACTACTCCGATGTCACCAACTTCGAACGCGGCCGCGTCAAGCCGGGCTGGATCGCCAACCTGCGCGCCAGCTATCCGGTCGGCGCCTTCCATCTCTTTGCCTACGTGAACAACCTGTTCGACTCAAAGCGGCCGATCCTGCTCGCCGCCGATCCAAACGCGGCCAACGACTCGACCGATACCGCGTCACTCCCGCGCCCCCGCACCTTCGGAGCCGGCGTCGAGGCGTGGTTCTAAGGAAGAACGATGAAAAGCACAACCATCAAGAGCTGGGCTTGGATCCACAAGTGGTCCAGCCTAATCTGCACTGTTTTCATGCTGTTGCTGTGCCTCACCGGACTGCCGCTGATCTTCCATCATGAGATCGGCCACTTGCTGGGCACGGAGGTCGAAGCGCCCGAAATGGCACCCGACACGCCACGCGCCAGCATTGACAAAGCCGTAGCCGCTGCGCGGGCGCTGTATCCGTCCAAGGTGCCGCAATACATCTCGCGCGAAGAGGACGACGACCGGATCTGGTTCGTGACACTCGGCGACACGCCGGTCGACCAAACGAACCAGAAGTCCATCGCCGTCGATGCGCGCACCGCCGAAGTGCTTGCCGACACGAAGTTCGATGAAGGCTTCATGTGGGTCATGTTCAAGCTGCATGTCGACCTCTACGCGGGGCTCGCAGGCAAGCTCTTCCTTGGCTTCATGGGGTTGCTGCTGGTGCTCGCCATTGTCTCGGGCGTAGTGCTCTATGCGCCCTTCATGCGCAGGCTGGATTTCGGCACCGTGCGGCGCGAACGCTCAGCGCGCATCAAGTGGCTGGATCTGCACAACCTGCTCGGCATCGCCACGCTCGTATGGGCTCTGGTGGTCGGCATGACGGGCGTGATCAACACCTGGGCCGATCTGATGATCAAGTACTGGCAATACGATCAGCTCTCAGCGCTGCTCTCGCCGTACAAGGATCAGGCCACTCCAGCACAGTTATCACTGCTGCAGGGCGCAGTAATGAAAGCCGGAGAGATTGAAGCCGACAAGACGCTCGCCTTCGTCGCCTTCCCCGGCACGCCGTTCGCCAGCCCACACCACTATGGTGTCTTCATGCGCGGCAACACACCGCTCACCTCCAAGCTTGTCAATCCCGTGCTGATGGATGCGACCAATGGCGAAGTCACCGCCAGTGTCGAGCTGCCGTGGTACCTGTCCGCCCTACTTGTTTCCCAACCACTGCATTTCGGTGACTACGGCGGCATGCCGATGAAGATCCTCTGGGCACTGCTCGACATCGCTACGATCGTCGTCCTTGGCAGCGGCCTATACCTGTGGCTCAAGCGCCGCGCACCGAAGAGCCTTGTCGACGAGGCCGGCGCGGTGGTCGACGCGCCGGATCCTTTGCCGAACCCCGCCACTGGTACGCTGCAAGGAGGCGCACGATGAGCCCCGCCTTCCGCCGCCTCTGGGGCTGGCCGATCGTGCTTGCCGTCGCTACGACAGTCGGACTCGTATCCGCCCTTGTTGGCGACGGCATGCTCGATGCGGTCTCATGGATCGGACTTGGGCTGCCGCTTACAGTGGCCGCGCACCACATGTGGCTGCGCCAAGGTTGATTCCTCCAGGCGCAGTCTGGCTCTGGCGGAAAAACTGATTCTTGATGCCTGCAAGATCGAGAATCCCGCCGACCGCTATTTCTCTTTCATTCGACTGGGCCCCCGCCTTCGCGGGGGCAACGGAAGCTTGGAAAAAACGCCCGATCCCGTTGTTCCCACGCGGCGGAAATCCAGCCAACCGCAGTCGCACCAGCATTTGATCGCACGCCAACCTGACGGCGGCGGCGCACTTCGCAACTCACACGCACAACCCCGCCGCATGATGTCGCAAGTGATCATCGATGAAGCTGGCGATGAAGTAGTAGCTATGGTCGTATCCCGGCTGCAAGCGCAGAGTCAGTGGATGGCCTGCGGCCCTAGCCGCAGAAATGAGCGCATCAGGTTTGAGCTGCGTGGCAAGAAAACCATCCGCATCGCCCTGATCAATCAGGAGTGGCAATCGTTCGCCAGCATCCGCGATCAGCACGCTCGCATCCCATTCCCGCCATGCCGCACGATCCGGCCCGAGGTAGCGCGAGAAGGCCTTCTCGCCCCACGAGCAGTTCATCGGGTTGGTAATCGGGGCGAAGGCTGATAGAGACCGATACCGCCCGGGGTTGCGTAGCGCGCACACCAGCGCCCCGTGTCCCCCCATCGAGTGCCCGCTGATGCCTCGGCGATCCGATACAGAGAGATTCGCCTCGACCAGCAGCGGTAATTCGTGCACCACATAGTCGTACATCCGGTAGTGCTGCGACCACGGCTCTTGCGTGGCATTGAGATAGAAGCCCGCGCCGAGGCCGAAATCCCACGCACCGTCGGGATCACCCGGAACATCCGGTCCGCGCGGGCTGGTATCGGGCGCAACGATGACGAGTCCTAGCTCCGCGGCCATCCGATGTGCCCCCGCCTTCTGCATGAAGTTCTCGTCGGTGCAGGTCAGCCCCGACAGCCAGTAGAGCACTGGCAAGCGTTCGCCCGCTTCCGCTTGCGGCGGCAGGTAGACGGCAAACGTCATGTCGCAACCGAGCACTTCAGAGCGATGCCGGTAGCGGCGGTGCCAGCCGCCAAAGCTCCGGTTCGACGAAACGATTTGAAGGGACATTACGCCGGTCCTCAGTAGTGGATGACCGTGCGGATGCTCTTGCCTTCGTGCATCAAATCGAAGGCCTCATTGATCCGGTCGAGCGGCAGGTTATGCGTGATGAAGGTGTCGAGCGGGATCTCGCCACGCTGCGCCTTCTCGACATACGTGGGCAGCTCGGTGCGTCCGCGCACGCCACCGAACGCGCTGCCACGCCATACGCGGCCGGTGACAAGCTGAAACGGCCGAGTGCTGATTTCCTCTCCAGCGCCCGCAACGCCAATGATCGTCGACTCACCCCAACCCTTGTGGCAGCACTCAAGCGCGGCACGCATAAGCCTGACGTTGCCGACACATTCGAACGAGTAATCGACCCCGCCGTCGGTCATGTCGACAATGACCTCCTGAATCGGGCGATCGAAATCCGCCGGGTTGACGAAATCCGTCGCACCCAGCTGCTTCGCAATCGTGAACTTGGCTGGATTGAGATCGATCGCAATGATCCGCCCCGCCTTGGCCATGGTCGCGCCGATGATCGCTGCAAGCCCGATTCCGCCAAGGCCGAAGATGGCCACGGTTGCCCCTGGCTGCACCTTGGCCGTGTTAATGACAGCACCGATGCCGGTGGTGACGCCGCAACCGAGCAGGCACACCTTGTCGAGGGGTGCGTTCTTCGCAATGTTAGCGAGCGATATTTCTGGCAGGACGGTGTATTCAGAGAAGGTTGATGTCCCCATGTAGTGCAGAATCGGCTGGCCCTTATATGAGAAACGCGTGGTGCCGTCCAGCATCAGCCCCCGGCCTTGCGTGGTGCGGATCTTCTGGCACAGGTTGGTCTTGCCCGACTTGCAGAACTTGCACTCGCGACATTCAGGCGTGTAGAGCGGGATAACGTGATCACCCACCGCAACCGATGTCACACCCGGCCCGATGGCTTCGACAATGCCGCCCCCCTCATGGCCGAGGATCGCTGGAAACGCACCTTCCGGGTCGGCTCCCGAGAGCGTATAGGCATCCGTGTGGCAGACGCCGGTCGCCACGATACGCACCAGCACCTCTCCTTCCCTCGGCGGCGCAACGTCAACTTCCACGATTTCCAGCGGTTGTTTAGCGGCGAAGGCGACAGCGGCGCGGGACTTGATCATCTGAGGCTCCTTGGCGGATCGGGATGGCTCCAGGCGATGTCCCCGGAGGCGAAGAGGCTAGTTTAGGGCCTGTTCGTCGGAATTATCCGCAGTCGACCTCCCCCGGATCGCTCCACCCCGACCATGTTCGTTGGCAACACAGCAAACAAGCATCTGCTCGAAGCGGGGGTGTTGCACCCATCAGGCACGGTCTGGCGAAACACGGCATGCGGCAAGCAGCCTGACTCCAACTGATCGCCAATCGCGATAACGCTGGCACCCACGCGCGAGGCATTCGACTCGCCGGACGTCAAGTTCGGTACGAACTGAGCGAATGTGCGGAACACGCAGCATTTCCACATGCGTCTCAAGGCTTTCGGCTGAAGCGACCGGGTCGCCAAGTAGGTGCGTGCGGGGCGACGCATCGTTTGCCACTCACCCACTGGCTGAGTGCATGTGTGCCCAGTATGGGGATACGCTATATTCCCCGGATTTCGATGAATTTCCGCCTTCGCAAGCTGTGTCTAGCTCTCAGGGGAGAGCCCATATCGGGTGGCTGGGCATCACTGTCGAGAATCCCGATATCCCGGCAGCTTCATCCTCTGGTCAGCCTTGATTTCCGACGGCAGCATGACGCGGGCGACCCACCGCAGTCCAGCGCCACGGCCAGCACGATTCCTGCCGGAATCGACACGCTTTTGGCAAACCTCAACACGGCGCTCGATGACATGCTTCATTCCGAAACACCGCCGGCCCTGATGTCGAGCGATTCACAAGGCCCGGATCCCGCTGGTCGATTCGACACAAATCCGTTGCTGCTTCAGCATTCCACGGATGATGTGGCCGAACACGGCCAGGAGTATTCACCGGTTGGCGATCAGGGACGCAAAGCCTTCGAGCGTGACGCCGAGGCGCTCCTCCATGCCCTGCAGGACGTCCAGGCGGCCATTGAAGACAGCAAGACACATGCCTGAGAGACCAGACGGGTCATCATGGCCGACCTCCTCCAGCAGCAGCGCCAAATATCAAGCTACGGATGCAATGAAGCATGACGCCACCTCAATCGTCAGTAACGACTTCTAACGCTCGTGCTATCTTCATCGACCCCCTGATTCATTGCGGGGCCCCACGCGCATGAAAAAACCGCTGTCACTGCTTCTCGTTGAAGACAACGAAGACGACGCACTGTTGCTCGTCAATCACTTCCGCCGTGCAGGCTACGAACTCCGCTGGCAACGCGTCGCGACCCAGGATGAGCTCTGCACCCAACTCGATGCGGGCCCGTGGGATCTGATACTCAGTGACTACCGGCTCCCTGGGTTTTCGGGCGATGCGGCCCTTGCAACCGTCAAGCAACGCGGACTCGATGTCCCGTTCATGCTGATCTCCGGCATCGTCGACGATCAAACCGCCTCTGCCGCCATGCGTGCAGGAGCCCGGGACTATCTGAGCAAGGACCGCCTCGACCGTCTCATCCCAGCTGTCGAGCGGGAACTCGACGAAGCCCGGATCCGGCAGGAGCACCACGCTGCGATCGAAGCCGCCGAACACCACGAAAGTCAGATTGCGGCTATCGCCAGCAACATTCCAGGGATGGTGTTCCAGTTGCAGCTCGCCCACGACGACACCGTAAGGCTCGACTACGCGGGCGAAGGCGCGATCACGCTATTTGGCGTTGATCCATCAAGCCTGATCGACGAACCGGACAAGATCCTGGAAGCAATCCTCCCGGAGGATCGCGAAGATTTCAGGGACACCCTGCGCCGTAGCGCCCAGCGCCAGTCGACCTTGAATTGGGAGGGCCGGATCCGGGTACCGGGCGGCGACATGAAATGGATCAACGTTCGCGGCTCCACTCTCGAACAGATCCATAGCGAAACTCGCTGGGCTGGGGTAATGCTGAATGTCACGCACTCCAAGCAGTGGCAGGAAGAACTCTCTGCTTCACGTGGACAACTGGCAGAGCTATCGAGCCACCTGCAACGGATCAAGGAAGAGGAACGCGAGCGCATCGCAAGAGACATCCACGACGTGCTCGGCGGCTTGCTTATTGGAATCAAGATCGAGGTTTCGCTACTCGCCGGCAAGCTTGGAGGGGAGCGCAAGCTCACTGACCGCGTGCAACGCATTGCCGTAATGCTCGATGAGGCCATCTCCACATCAAGCCGAGTGGCTCGGGAACTGCGTCCGGGGATCTTGAAGGAATTCGGGCTCGCTGCCGCGATCGAAAGCTATGCTGAGGATTTCTCGCAGCGCATGCGCATCCCGTGCAGGGTGCTTTGCGCCGACCATGATGTGTCCGCCAGCGAAGATACCGAAGTGGCAATATTTCGTATCTTCCAGGAAGCACTGACGAACGTCTCGAAACACGCGCGTGCCAACACCGTCGAAGTCCGGCTGATGCAGGAAGGCGACGAAATCGTGCTACAGGTAGCCGACGATGGTGTCGGAATCGCCAGCATCGATTTCGCGAAGCCTCGCTCCTTCGGTCTGCGCGGAATGCGCGAGCGGGTTGCTGGACTGGGTGGCTCAATCGAGATCCGCAGCCAGCCCGGCATGGGCACCGAACTCGTACTGAGAGCACCAATCACTGCGCGCGAAACACCCGCTGCCTGAGGATCCAACATGAGCAATAACGCGATCAAGGTCCTGATCGTCGACGATCACGCAATCGTCAGACAAGGATTGAAATCAATCCTGTCGGACACCGAGGACCTTGTTGTCGCCGGCGAAGCCGACTGCAGCGCCCGCGCATTGCAGGCGATCCGCGACTCGGATTATGATGTTGTCCTAATGGACGTCAATATGCCGGACCGCAACGGGATCGATACTCTCAAGCTCGTGAAAAAGGAAAGCCCACGCCTGCCGGTGCTGATGCTCTCCATGCACGCGGAGGATCAGTACGCAATCCGCGCGCTGCGTGCAGGCGCCTCCGGTTACCTTTCCAAACAGAGCGCGCCAGAGCTACTGGTTTCAGCCATCCGCCAGGTAGCATCGGGCAAGAAGTACGTCAGCGCAACGCTCGCCGAGCAGCTCGTCGAGGCCATCTCCGAAGATGATCGCCCACCCCACGAACGGCTCTCCGACCGCGAATTCCAGACACTGGTCATGATTGCCTCAGGAAAGACCCTGACGCAGATCGGCGAAGAGCTGAATCTGTCGGTCAAGACCGTGAGCGTCTATCGAGCCCGTCTGCTGGAAAAGATGCGCCTGAAGAACAACGCTGAACTCACGCACTACGGTCTCAAGCACGGCCTTGTCGAATGAGGCACAACCGGCCGGCGGCGGTCCAGAAAACGCAAACGCTTCCGGTCGAGCACTCATGAGCCAGCCCGCACAGAATCCATCCGAAATTGCCCGCGAAGTCCTGCACCGACTCGCGGCTAACCGGATCCCGCCAACGCCAGACAATTTCCGCAGGCTCTACGAGCAGATATCCGGTACGCCTGGCGAAGAATCGTTTCCCGAGCGCGAGCTGCGTGCCCTTGCAGTCGTGTTACCGCGCCACACGCCGGAACAAGTTGGCGTGGCACGACGTTTCGAAAGCGCGATCGCCGAGCACAACTGGAGCGGCTTTCGCACCCACCTCCGGGAAATCCTCGACAGCACCACCGGAGCCTCCTTGCCTTGGGCCGCGCTCATCCGCGACCTCCTGCTCGAGCTAGAGCGGCGACATGCTGGCATCACGCGCACCCGAAAAGAAGAAGTGGTGAGGCGTATCCTGGCCCGAAACGAGAGGGACCCGCAGCAGCTCTATCAGCGACTTTCTGGACTGGTCCGCGGATGGCGCGATGAGCCGACAACCTCGTCCTTTGCCCTGATCGACGCGCCATCGATGGCGGCTGCCGCGAACAGGGAGCACGAGTCACTCATACTCACTGACGAAGTCGCCGCAACCACCTTCGACATGCGGATGATGATGGCCAAGGTACTGGAAGAAGCCGTCTGCAGTCTGTTGATCGAATCACCCGAACTCACCAAGATGGCTGGCGCCCTTGCCGAGGAACTGCGTACTCCCACCTACAAATTCGATGTCGAAGGCTTTGCCGCCCGCATCCACGATTTCACCTACAAAATCGAGTGGCTGGCTCAGGATCAGGCTGGAACGCGCCAGGGATTGGTAAAGCTCCTGCGGCTGATCATCGAAAACATCAACGACCTCGTGCTCGACGATCGCTGGCTGCAAGGCCAGATGGCCGGCATCCTCGCCGTGACCGACGGGCCGCTGGATCGCAAGGCTATTGAGACGCTAGGCCACAAGCTGCGTGATCTGATCCTTCGCCAGGGCCTGCTCAAGCAGAGCCTCGACGAAGCGCAGGAACGCCTGCGCGAACTCCTCGCCAGCTTTATTGACCATCTCACCGCTTTCTCCGATTCGGCCGACGGATACCGTGACCGCATCGAACACAGTGCCGCCCTGGTTGCCAACGCGGGTTCGATCAATGAACTCTCGGCGGTGATCGGAAGCTTGGTGGATGAAACCCGCGCAGCACAACTAGATGCAGAAATGTCGCGCGGCAACCTCGCAGCGTTGCGCGAGCAGGTCGAGGCCGCCAACAACGAGATCGGCCGCCTGCAGGACCACCTTGCGGCCACCAGCGACATCATCCGCCACGATGCGCTCACCGGCGCGCTCAACCGCAAGGGCATGGACGAGGCTCTAGAACGCGAAATCGTACGTGCTCGCCGCAAAGACACCCCCCTTTGCATTGCACTGCTTGATCTGGACGACTTCCGGCTGCTCAACGAACAATTCGGTGACGACACGGGCGACGATGCGCTCGTGCACATGACACGGACGATTGGCGATTTCGTACGCCCGCAGGACACCCTGGCCCGATATGAGGGCGCAAAGTTCGTTGTCGTACTCCCCGATACACGGCTCCAAAATGCTGCGGTCGTCATCCGCCGCCTTCAGCGCGAAGTCACACGCCGGTTCTTCCTCCACGAAAATCGCAAGCTGCTCATTACATTCTCGGCTGGTGTCTGTGAATTGCATCCCAAGGAAGCACCGCAGCATGCGCTCGACCGCGCCGACGAAGCCATGTACAAGGCCAAGCGCGCGGGTAAGAACCGTGTCGAGATCGCAGACTGAGTTCAGTCCACCGCAACGGCATGGCGACGATCTCCCCGTCCAGCGGTCGCGCGCGCCCTCGGGGAACGGGCGCGAAGCAACCGGGGGGCTTGCGCAGAGCACTGCCGAAAGCGGCGAGGATGCGGGGGCGGCTTCTTTGATTACTTTCTTGTCCGCAAGAAAGTAATTCGCCCGCCGGACCTAACGCACAGTAGCCGCGCAGCTACTCACTCCGTTCAGGACCCAGTGCTTCAATACGCGTACTCGTTCCCACTGTGACGACAGAGCCGCACCACGTTCCACACAATCAAAACGGTGCGGCCGTATCCCCCTTCATTGCAAGAAACTCGTCAATCAGCCGATCGAGCACAGCCTCCTCGTCCTCGGTATCGAGCCCAAGCAGTTGCGCAACCGTGCGAACCTTGTCCGATCTCATGCCGCGCTTCGGCTCACCAAGTACCGCGGCCCGCCGCAAAGACTCCGGCGCCCCTACCGGCTCCACAACAACCGCAATCGCATCCGCAACCGTCGGCTTGCGGGCGCGCTTCACCCCCTCAGCGACCAACGCCGACTCAAGTGCGCGCTTTGGTAACTTCTCGCCCTCTTCCAGTTGTGCAACCAGTTCATCGAGCCGCGCTTCATTTCTTTGTGCGAGCTTTTCAAGCTGAACGGCCGCAGTGCAGCTCGTAATTCGGCCACTTTCGAGCAACGCCTCCACCTTTGGAGAGAGATTCGCTGGCGCGGTCTTCTGTTCAAGCCAGGTCGTTGGCTGCCCGAAGTGCTCCGCTGCGGCCTCCGGCGTATCAAAGCCGCGCGCGATCTGCTTGAGCGCCTGCGCCATCTCGCGTGGCGCCAGCGGTATCCGCACGCCTTGCCCCAGGTTTTCAAGTACCTGCGCCTCAAGCGCCTCCCCCGGCTTGCACGCACGTACAAGCGCAGGAATGCTCGTTTCGCCCGCCAGCCGTGCCGCGCGCACACGCCGTTCGCCAACGATCACGCGATACTGCCCTTCCCTATCAGCCGGCTGAACAACGACAGGCTGGATCAACCCGAAACGCGCAATCGAGTCGGCAAGCCGCTTGAGACCGGCTTCGTCGAACTGGCGACGTGGGTGCCCTGCATCGGTGGTGAGCCTCTCGATGTCGATGGCGGTGAATTCAGTTGCTGCGTGCTTGAAACCCATCATTGCTGCATTGCCCTTCTGGATACCAAACGTGACGACATGAACGCGCTTGGTCTATTGAACTATTGAAGACGCTGACTGAATCTCGATGGTCCTGTCGCGCAACGATCAAAGACGACCAACGCTTGGGCGAACATACTGTGGAGCCACTCTTGTTGGGGCTGGCAATCGCCCATCTGCGCATTCTTGGCTCTGCCACCAGCAGAGCAAGAGATTGATCGACGGGTTGATTCGACCGAAGCCATGCAGAGAGTGCCCCCGTTCTCGCACGGGAACGCGCGTAGCTTCACCAAGAGAATTGATGGTTGAGCCGGAACGGATCATCTTGACGAGACACAGGATAGCATCCTGGTTGCTTTGATCAGCTCAACGTTCCCACGTCTGCCGAAGCGCGGCACGAGACTTCTCAAAACGTGTCACGCAAAAAAAATAGGGCCTGTGACCCTTACATCATTCGAGCCGAACCATCAATACCGTATGCATATATTCTACAAATATCGACCATGCTCAAAGCATGGATTTGAAGACTGAATCCTTTCTTGGAGAGACAAGCATGGTTTTCTTTCGCCGCCTAGCTCTTCACCGCTTCCTCAAGATGCACTCTCCTTTGCGACAGACTTCGCCTGCTCCCCGTGAGCTTCTCTCCGCTTACGACGGCATCCTTCCCGAGAGTCTTCTTGAGCTATGGCACCGAATTGGATTTGGACTCTATGGCGATCTCCAACTGACCCTGATCGATCCCGGTCTGTGGCAACCCGTACTGGACCGCTGGATCGTCTCGCCACCCAACGCCATGCGACGCATCCCCATCGCACTGACGCCGTTCGGGGTGCTCCTCTACTACCGCAAACTCACCGCTACCGACGAAGACATAGCCTACATTGATCCCGTATCAAAAAAGACGGGCAACCTGGCATGGAGCCTCGACGACTTCTTCAACAAAACCCTTTGCGATCCCAACCTTCTGGAGACTATCGTTTCGCCAGTACTGGAACGGTCGGCACGCCAGGAATGCGGAGCACTCGAACCGGGGGAAGTCTACGAAGTAGACCAAGTCCTGCTTTCGATGCAAATGCTGCGAATCACGAAAGTTGATGCACTCGACATGCACTGCCGTCTTCGCGATGCTGTCGACCCGCCGAAGCGGAAGGCTGACGAACCGACGACTGTAGCCGATGCGCTTCCGGACGAATATCAACCGGTGTTTCAGGAAATCGAAATGGGTCCGGGCCTCGCCGGCCTGTACCTGTCTTCCTACATTGGCTGGCACCGCCTGCTGGCGCTACAGCCGGACGGTCAATACCGCCTCCTGTTCTGGCGCATCCATCACAAGACGTTGGAGCGCACAGAGACTCGGCTCTACACTGGCGCCTACCGCATCTTTCACACGGCCGAGGGGGACGAAGCCATCGCCCTTGATATTAGCCTGCGAGCGGATTCTTTAGGCAGCGACGTAAATGACGACCGACTTATCGCCATGCGTTCGGGCGGGGCAATTTGGCTGCTGCAGGCCAGCGGTCTAGGGAACATCGGCACCGCAATCGGCGGTTGGGGCGAAATGGGTCGGAGTGAACACTATTTTGGGCGGGTCAGGCTGAATGACGCTTTCGTAGAGGAACCCAGCGAAGGCCGCCCAGCGCCACCACTGACAGACCTACCCCTTGCGCTACTTGCACTGATTCATATCGAGCCGCTTCGACCCACGATCACCCATGTCGCCTCTCCAAACCTCGCCGAAGAGGAAGATGGCGAAGGCACCGTCATGTGCACGCTTGATCTTGGCGAGAATGATGGATTACGAATGAATATGCCCCTTTGGTCGCCCCTGGACACTGGACGCCACCTCAAAGGCTGGGTCTGGGAGATGGATCCATTTGCCTGCCAGGCAGGCATCAATTATCGCCGTGGAGAAGACGGCAGTATCGAGAATGGACCTATGGTTGGTGATATCTTGACCACCCGTTCCCCGGATAAGTGACCCAATCCCGGAGCCCATTCTGGCTCAGGTCGATTGCACCTATATTGCATATCAATCGGAGCAACAGGAACGGCTCTGTGACAGGGTTATTATGAGCCGCTTTCCGTCGACTGGCGCCCAAAGTCCAGATTTTGCTAGCCTGGGCACCCACTTGAACACAGTCGTTACGCGCAGCAATACCATCTAACGCCATGACTATCATAGTGTTTATGAAAATCAATCATGACATTTAGATGCAATCACTCTGTATTCTGGCTGCGTGATTACCTCCGAGCATGCCAAAACAGAGCTATGAAAAGTGCAGTGCAACCGAAATAAAGTATGAAACCCCGATTACATGAGGACTGCGTGAAGAAGTCCAGATTTCCGCCTTACGAATTCCGCAACTCAACGACTATTGCTTTGTCATTTTGATCGTATTTCAGAAGAACTGGATCCGTCGGATTTTTTTCTGTGAACGCCAGAATTCAGGCAGAGCCTTGCCAAAGCAGACACACGAATAGAACTCGCCCGGTGACACGCATCACTAGAGGGGTCTCGCACACAAGTGCTTGCTCGGGCGGGCCCAATCCCCAGCACGCAGCGCTATAGTTAGCGCGCAACTGCGAGGACCGGAATCTAAGAACCTCAGAAATCCGGTGATGCTCGGCGGAATCCAGCACCGGCGCTCGACCAAGGCAGGGAACAAGTCCAATCTGCAGCAGCGGCAACGGCTCCGCATACTCACCTACCCCCAGCCTGCGCCCAACAACGAAAAGCTCATCTGCATATTTCAAGGTCCGACCATTGTAATTCTGCCGGCGCACTTCTAAACCGGTAACCAGAGCATCCAACGGAGCGGCAAATGAGTCTAGCGTCCCTGGAGCTCCTCTCAGGATGTAGGGCTTGGCGAATGCCGCTGCCACAGAATCGCGAAACATTTCGCGGACTAGGAGGCAACTCGGATCCCCTTCTTCAAAGGCCGTAGAAGGACGGACTGGCGAGACAAGTGCAAACCCCACCTGTGCAAGCCATTTTGCAACGTAAGCTTCACATTGGCCCTGCCTGCGCACGGTTGCAAGCGTATAGAGCAGGTTGTCGGGATCATGAGTCTGGCGCGGCGCAACGGGTTCAGTCTGCACGGGATACGCGCCAGCGACCGAGGATTCAAACAGATCCCCCGGCGCACCTACCGTAGGTTCAACCCACCCGCCCCCAAGGATCGTGACAATCCTTCGGAAAAGCTTGACGCTGGATGCTGCAGTCAAGTGTTCGTCCATGACCACGACCGATCAGCCAGCAGACAAACGGAGTCGACACCGCCAATCACCTTGCGACCACCAAGTTCGTATTCATCCTCTTGATGAAGCCAGAGGAAATCACGATTTCTTACACAACTTTCTTCAGTATTCTTCTCCCACACCACGTACTTCTCCTTCTCTGTTTCAAATAACAGATAAACGTCGTGGAACAACGATTTCCTTCAAATTTGACTTAAAGAGATCCTATTTCGGTATTCCATCAGGTTCTCTAATCAGCACTTTGTGGTGCCACGTCACCCGTCTAGGCCAAACGGCGTAATTCCAAGAAACTTGAGCGTGTGGGTCTGTGAACTTTCGATTCTGGACCTCCAATATTTGAATATCGGGACCTTCAAGATACATCTCGATAGGGTTGTCGTTCGATCAGAACAATTTTCAGATATATGATATTCGCATTTTGTGAAGCTATCGAGCTTGTACGCATCGCACTCTCGACAAAGCGTGATCAAACTTACAGGCTGTCAGACGTTCACATGAAAAACTCGCCATCGTTGATTGCGCTCCAGTGCTTAACTCAATCCATTTAAGCCTCAGTTTTCCGATTCATATGTAATGCTGACGAAATCCATCACATCCGACGACTAAGGTCTACAGGCACTCTATGACGTCCAAGACGACATCTTGGTTATGCGAATCACCTCGCCGATTGAAGGCTTCGGCTTTCATCCGCACAGGGATTCATATTTCAGGATGGCGTTACGGAGTCACTCGAGCCCTGCATCACACGGCTCAGCGATGCACACGGCATCGTCGCCAGCATGGTCTTGACCTGCAGTCGCCGCACGGTTTCTCAGGCGCAATAAGACTGCCTTGACATTCATCGGCGCCCCTTGGGGCTGAATTCAGCAGGTCGCATGAGCCTGCTGAAGCCGTCGATCCAGCTAGAGCTCGCTTGTCTGGTCAGGCTTTGCTCACAACAAGGCGAGCGCGGCTATCGCGCCACATCGAGCGCCTCGCTCGCACCGCTCCTGACAACCTGTGTACCGACTTCGACGATCACCCCGTGTGGCGAAGGCTGCGGTCCTGGGCGCACCGGCGGTGGCCCCGACTGCGAACCCGGTGGGTGGTCGTGAAGGTCACACAGGTTCCGTTCAGAGTTGAGTGAAATACAGACAGAGGTGTCGCCACCGCAACCAGTGAGTCCAGCCATTGCGAATACGAACGCGAGCGCGGCATTCCGGGGTGTGTGGGCAAACATGCGGATTCCTTTTGGTCACACGTCATGGTCCGACCAAATCTGATCCCCAGAGAGACCTTTCCGTCAACTGCTGACGGATCCCGGCTTGCTTTGGGAGCACTGCGAGTACGGCGTCACGAAATCGCGGGCGCTGCCTTGCCCAAGAGCGTACCCCGTATCAGGCGATCAGCGGGCTGTCATCGTCGAGGCCGACGATCCGATCGGTCACCGCCACCCAGCTTTTAAAGCCGCGGCGCAATGCCAGCCATTCCCAGAGGGTATTTGCATCGGTATCGAACCCTGACGGACCTTCCAGGATGTAGATGCGCCCAGATGTTGTGACGCAGTGCATGTTATGCACATCAATCGAGACAATCGGAGAGCTGACGCGTCCCTCAGCGTTTTCGACGCAGTGGCCGAGAAGGTATCGATGGCTGCGGTCGACTTCGATAATCGACCAGCGGACGAGTGTCACCGCCGGCTGACGCGCCACGCTGTCCACTTTTCTCAGCCGGCCCGCACGCCAGCCAATCCGGGTCTTCACATCCGCGTTTCGCGCCATGAAAAAAGCTGGGACAATGACGGGCGATGTGCGACGCGGCCTTGCGCTTCAGCAAGCCTCGGGGATTCTCTGCAGCAGGAATGCGGCCTCAGTGGGAAAACGTCACATCGGCGCTGGCGATCCGCTGCGCAATCCACCCCGCGGCGATCGATTCGGAGAAGCGGGCGATGCTGTAGTGGGTATAGCCCCATCGCTGGGCAATCTCGGAAGCACGCCTCTTCACCACCGCCTGTGCTTCGCCATCGCCCCCCCGGTGGAGCCGGTTGAGCTTCATGTCGATGCGGACGCAGTTCTGGCCAAGCCAGGTTTCGCGTAGCGACCACGCGGGAGCGAGCGGAAAGATGACGTACTGGGACGCGCCAGTCAGCAGTTCATCGATCGTGCCCGGCTGGCGTGCTGTCGGCGCCGATTGGGTGACCGGCTGCTGTGAGGCGACGCCGTCGGTGCGGTCGTCCGCGAACGCGGCAAGACTACCGAGAAACAGCACCATTGCGAACGAGGTACGGACGACCATGGCATCCCTCACAGGTACTTGAACACCGAAAGACCCGTGGTTTGCACGAACGCCTGCTGGGATGCCTGCAAGGCAACCTGACGCTGCGCCAGATCGGAACTTGCCTGGGCATAGTCCAGATCCATGAGGCGGGAAATCGTACCCCGGTACTGCACATCGGCCTGAGAACCCATAGCCTCAAGCGCCTGCGTCTCATTGATCCGTGACCCCACCGAGGCTCGTACACTCAGTACGTTGTCCAGCGTCTTGTCGATACGGCTCATGGCTTGGTTGACCTTGCTGGTGAGTGCTGCGCCCGAGTCGTTCTCAAGCGTATCGATCAGCCCCTTGAGCGTTGTGAAGATATCGGCACTGCTACCGGAGGCGATATCGAAACTGTCGCCAGCCTGCGGCGCACCACTCACGGTGACCTGGACACCACCAAAGCTGATCGGCGTGCCACTCGAAAACGTACCGGTCGAAACCTGCGTACCGGAACCGCTATTGACAACCTCGTAGTCCGTCGCACTGGTAAAACGAATCTGGTAAGCACCGCCCGCGTAGTTGCCGGTCACGCTACCTGCGTCGATCGTCCCGCTACCGGTATTCGCAGCCCCTGCCGAGGTACTAAAGCTCGCGTTGATGCCGGGAATATTCACGAAGATCTCGTTGCCCGAATTGCTGGTCGGGATAACGCGGGTTTCGGATACCTGGATTGCACGTGAGCCTTGGTCACCGAAAAAGGCAACACCACTGGAAACCGTGCCGACAAAAGGCTGATCGTTGGTGCGATAGCCACCAAAGACGTAACCGCCCTCTGGATCGCTCTTGTTCGCGTAGCCCATCATCTGATCGAAGCGTGCGCGCAGATCGATTGCGATCGACTGCAGGTCACCCTTGTTGAGCGAACCATTTCCTGCCTGGATCGCCCGCTCCTTGACATAGCTAAGCAGGTCGGTCACTGATCCGAGCGTGGTATCGACCACGTTGAGGGCGTCGCGTGCATTGGCCCGGTTGGTGGTGAATTGCTCATTGATACTCTTCGCTTGCTGCGCAACCAGTGCGGCCGAGGCGGAGATCGGATCATCCGACGGAGTCGTTACGCGTTTTCCGCTGGCCATTTGCGACTGAATCTTCATCAGTTCCGACGCGCGGTCCTGGAAGCCCTGCGTGCCGTTGCTGTAGAGCATTGCGGTCGATATACGCATGTTGTGTTCTCCTTATCCTCAGCCGTTCGCCACTGCGAGGATGGTGTCGAAGAGCCTGGAAGCAATTTCCATCACCTTCCCCGACGCCATGTAGGCCTGCTGGTAGCGGATCAGGTTGGCGGCTTCTTCGTCGAGGTTCACGCCCGATACCGAATCGCGCGCTTCGGTGGCCTGCTTGAGTACGTTGGCCTGCGAGGCAGCGGTCACCTGCGCGGTCCGCGTCTGAGAACCGATCTGGCTGATCAGTTGCGCGTAGGCCGATTCGTAGCTCGCAGTCTTGCCGTTCGTCGTCTTGGTCTGCTGGAGCTGGCCGAGCAGCACTGCATTGCGGTTATCCGACACGCCATTGGTATTTGCTGCTACGGCAAAACTATCGCCGTTCGCAGGCAGACCGGACATCGAAAATCCGATACCCGCAAAGTCGTAGCGCGCGCCGTCTGCATAGGGAACGGGCTGGCCTGCGGCGTACGTGGTGCTGTTGCCATTGGCCAAGGTGACCTTGACATCGAAGCCAGCAGGAAAACCACTCAGCTCGCCATTCGCGTAGCCCACGTTCACTGGCAGCGACAGTGCTGGCGGCGAACCGGCAAGGCTTGCCGCATTGGTAACACTGCCCTGATCGATCTTGCCGGTGCCGGTGTTCGAGTTTGCCGCCGATGTGGTGATCGGCATCGCTGCGGCGATCAGGCTGGTGTCGCTGATCGCAACGCTGAACTCATCTGCCGCAAAGCGCGTCGGCTCGATCAGGAAGGTATCGCCGACATTTGGCGCACCCGTCATGTTGATCGAGAAGCCCTGCGTAGGCGCATTGGCCATCACGTTTGCCAGCGCAGACTGGGCATCGGAACCCGTGGCCGTCCAAGTCTGGCCGTCGGAGCGACGCACGAGCTGGAACGTATTGGCCGCCGAATAGACCAACGAATAGTTGCTGGTCGTGAGGTCCGAAGCACTGGTAATCGGAACCTGGAGCTCCGCGCTGCCAGTGTTCTTCGGCGAGTTCGGATAGATCACATGGCCCGACAACGGTTTGAAGATATCGCCACCGAGGTTGCCGTTCAGATCCTGGCCAAGGCGGTTCTGGGCGTTGAAAGTCTCGGTGAGGCTGGCCGCGATACGGCCCAGTGCGTTCTGTGCAAGGTCGACACCCTGCGTGCGGAATGTGAGCAGGCCGGAAAGTTTGCCGCCCGAAATTGCCGCATCCGGCAATTCTTGCGCACCGCCACCCGGCAGCACGATACCGATCGCCAGTTTCGAGACGTCCTCGTTGGCGGGTCCGGCGGTCAGTCGTCCGATCTGCGCACCGACGACCAGTGGCTGGCCGTTGCCGATGAACACACTTACAGAACCGTCCTGGTTGGGCAGTTGCGTAACACGGATCTGCTGGTTGAGCTGCGTGATCAGAAGGTCGCGCGCATCGAGCAAATCGTTGGGCGGCGTGTTGTTGCCAAGGTTGCCGGCATAGACAATCTGCTCGTTGAGCTGGCCAATCTGTACCGCAAGATTATTGACTTCCTCGATCGAGGCACCAATCTCCACCGACGATTGCATACGCATCTCGTCGAGACGGCCATGCAACGCCTGGAAGCGGCCTGCAAGTGCCTCGGCCTGCGACAGCATCGCTTGGCGTGCCGGCACGCTTGAAGGTGCTGCGGCGACCGACTGCACGCCTGAAAAGAAGTCCTGCAGCGCAGGCGACAGGCCCGCTGTCTGGTCACCGAGCAGGTTGTCGACCTGCCCGATCTGCTCCGCATAGGTTTGCAGTTCCTGGTAGCGCGTGTCCGCCGACAGGACCTGATTGGTAAGGAACTGACCATAGGTCCGCTTGACCGTTTCGATCGTCGTTCCCTGGCCGTAGTAGCCCGCCCCCGAATAGAGGGCGATGTTCGTTGCCTGGACGACTGACTGGCGGCTGTAGCCTGGCGTCGCGGCATTCGAAATGTTGTGCCCGGTCGTCACGAGGCCAGCCTGGGCGGCCTGAAGCCCCGAGATCCCGATCGACAGTAAGCTGCTTCCCATGTTCTCTCCGCTTGATGAAGCTATCTACGGCCTTTTCAGCAAAAACTTTGCCAGTTTTAGGATCATTCCCAAGGCCGAACGTCTGACTGATAAATCCGCCACAGATGAAAACGGCGCAACGGGCCTGAGCCACGCCGCGCCGTCGAATCGGCAAGACAGATTGGGGCGCGATGCGCGCTTAAGCCTCGGCAGATAGGGCCGAGCGCAGCGTACGGCCGCCGATGATGCGTGCAAGCTTGTCGGCGTACATCGGGTCGGTCGCATAGCCCCCGCGCGCAAGGCTGCTGGCAAAGCCGCGCGCATCGGTCTGGCCCAACGCCGTCGAGTAGCGTGAATTGTTGCCGATGACCTTTGCGTAATCGGCAAAGGCTTCCGAGTAGCTCGAATAGGCGCGGAAACGCTCAACCCGGCGCGTCGCCACGCCACCAATGTATTCGATGGTCGAAGCGTCGACGGTCGCCCCCTTCCAGCCGGGGCCAGCCTTAATGTTGAAGAGGTTGTGCGAAGGCGAGCCGTCAGTCATGCGCAGCTCACTCTTGCCCCAACCGGTTTCGAGCGCGGCATGGCCGACGATGAACTGGGTGGGCACGCCAAGCGACTTGGCCGCATCAACCGCATGGTTCCAGATCCTGCCGATAAAGCCCGAGGCGCCCGTACCACTGGCCGTTTGTGGCGCACTCGTTTGCGGCACGGCCGTTTCCACGGGTGCGGCAGTTGTTGCCGCCCGCATACGCAATGCCGACAGAATTGTCGGGTCGAGCACGCCGCTCGGCGCGGCCACATCGACCGTTTGCGGCATCAGTTGCCGCTCGATCGCCTTGGCAAGACCAAGCCCGCCGCTGCCAGCAAGATTCATTGCCAACTGCTGGTCGGCAAGGCCGCGATAGAAGTTCACCTGCTCACCGTCGAAGCCCTTTTGCGTCCCAGCCGCTGCAACCGACTGGCGCATCTGCTTTAGCATCATCTGCAGGAAGAGCGCCTCAAACTGCTTTGCGACGGCTTTTGCCGCTTCCGGTGAGTTCTGCGATGTCAGACGCTTGAGCTCGTTGAGCCTGCCCTGGTCGAAGATGGAGTCCTGTACTGGTGCAACCATTGCCCCTTCCCTCCTCAGATAACCTCAAGCTCGGCACGCAGCGCACCAGCGGCCTTCATGGCCTGAAGGATCGCGATCAGATCGGGTGGATTCGCCCCCACGGCGTTGAGCGCCTTGATCACCTCCGAAAGATGGGTGCCCGGCTTCACGCGGATCAGACTGCCACTGTCCTGCTGGATGTTGACCTGCGCATTCCGCTGCACGGCTGTCTGGCCGCCAGAGAATGGCGCTGGCTGAACAACCTGGTTATCGGCGGTAACGGTCAGCGTGAGGTTGCCGTGCGCGACCGCACAGTCCTGTACCTGCACCGCGCGGTTCATGACTACCGAGCCGGTGCGCGAATTGACGATCACCTTGGCCTGCCCTTGATCGGGAGTGACCTCAAGTCCTTCAAGCCGACCGAGGAATGCCACGCGCTCACCGGGATCAGCTGGCGCGCGGACCTGGATCACGGCCCCGTCGATCGGAGCGGCGACGGCCTCGCCAAATGCCTTATTGATCGCTTGGGCCATCTTCTGAACCGTCCCGAAGTCGGGCTGGTGCAGCTCAAGCTGAAGGTGCTCGTCGTGCCCCACCGGCATCGGTACCGAGCGTTCGACGATCGCGCCTTTGGGCACCCGGCCCGCCGACAGGTGGTTGATCTGCACCTTCGAGCCCCCGCCTTGCGCACCCGCACCGCTGATCACAAGGTTACCCTGCGCCAGCGCGTACACGTTGCCATCGGCACCCTTCATCGGCGTCATCAGCAGCGTGCCGCCCTTGAGACTCTTGGCGTTGCCCAGAGACGCAACGGTCACATCGATTTCCTGCCCGGGGCGCGCAAACGGCGGCAGGCTCGCTGTCACCATGACAGCGGCAACGTTCTTGAGCTGCAGGTTCACGCCTGGAGGCAGCGCAACACCCATGTTTGACAACATGTTCGAGATCGACTGCACCGTGAAGGGTGTCTGCGTCGTTTGGTCGCCGCTGCCATCGAGACCGACGACGAGGCCATAGCCGACCAGTGGATTACTGCGCACACCTGCGACGGCTGCGAGATCCTTGATCCGTTCGGCATATGCCACGGGCGTTATGCAAAGAAGCGCGATGGCGATGAGCACAATGCGACGCATGGCTGGGACCTCAGAACGGACTGACGATCTGGAAGAAACGCGCGAGCCAGCCCATTCTCTGCGCTTCGTCGAGCGTGCCGCTGCCGCGATACTCGATTCGGGCATCGGCCACCTGCGTCGAATTGACCGTATTCGCCGCAGTGATATTGTTGGGGTTGATCACGCCGGAAAAGCGGATGAATTCGTCACCCTGATTAATCGCGACCTGCTTTTCGCCCGAGACAATAAGGTTCCCGTTGGGCAGCAGATCAACCACGGTAACCGTGATCGTGCCAGTGAAGTTGTTGTCCGCCGACGAAGACCCCTTGCCTTCGAGCTTGTTGCTCGTGCCAGCGGAAACCTCCAGTCCCTGCAGCCCCTTGAGCGGGACCTTGGTCATGATCGGGACGGATGCCGAGATGTCGGTCGCGCGTGCGGTGTTGGTGCCGGCGTTCTTCTTCGCCTGCGTACGCTCGACAAGATTGATCGTCACCGTATCACCGACATAGCGCGCACGTCGATCTTCGAATAGGCCACGCTGGGAGATGCCAGCGGAATAAATTGAACCGCCCACCGCGTTCTTCGTCTCGCGCTCCGGCGGACGCACCGACATCGGTTGATGTACCGCGGTCGGCGGTGTGATCGTGCCGCAGCCCTGCATGACGGCTGCGAGCACAAAAAGAACGGACAGCAGGCGTCTCATCGAGTTACCTCAAACCTGCGAGAGGCGGCCGAGCATCTGGTCGGCCGTCTGCACGACGCGCGAATTGAATTCGTACGCGCGCTGTGTCTGGATCATGTCGACGAGTTCTTCGGCAACGTTGACGTTCGATGCTTCCGTGTAGAACTGGTTGAGCACACCGGCGCCGTTGGTGCCAGGGTTATTCTGGTTGGGCGTGCCGCTCGACGCAGTCTCGAGATAAAGGTTCTCACCCGCCGACTGCAGGCCAGCCGGATTGATGAAGGTTGCAATCTGGATCGTCCCGAGTTGCGTTGGCTGCGCGTTGCCTGCGGTCGTCACAGAAACGGTACCGTCCTTTGCAATCGTCACCTGCAGCGCATCAGGCGGAAGTGTGATCGCCGGATTGAGTGCATAGCCACTTGCGGTCACAAGCTGGCCTTGGTTGTCAGGTTGGAACGAGCCATCACGCGTATAGGCCGTCGTGCCATCCGGCAGCGTGACCTGGAAGAAGCCCTGCCCTTCGATCGCAATATCGAGCGGATTGCTCGTCTGCGTCAGGTTGCCCTGGGTATGGAGCTTGACGGTCGCAATGGCCTGTACACCCGTACCCAGCTGCAGACCGGAAGGGATCTGGGTCTGCTGTGAGGACTGCGCGCCAGGCTGACGCAGCGTCTGGTAGAGGAGATCCTCGAACACCGCCTTCGACCGCTTGTAGCCATTGGTGCTGACATTCGCCAGATTGTTCGAGATGACGTCGAGTTGCTTCTGTTGCGCGTCCAGACCCGTACGGGCCACCCACAGTGCGGGAATCATTGAGTTTCTCCTCCAGTGCCAAAAATGCACTGCTCGATGCAAGTATTGTGCGCGGTGCGTACGAAGCACCTTGGAGCGAACAGGCGCGGAAAAACAGCGCTATTCCAGATAATTGTTGGTGCCCAGATTTGCCGAGTACGGCAAGTCTTGCCGGCAGACGAGCAACACACGATCCGCGCTGGAAAGGATTTCCGTTCTTGAACGCGCCCATCTCTCGCATGGTTGGCCGCTTTCATGGGAACGACGGTGATCGGTGTCACGCAAGATCCACCTCTCGTCGGCCCGCACAGACGAACGCGCAATCGGTTGTATGAGCGACTACAACTTGCTGGATTCCCGCCTGTGCACAAACGAAGCCAAGCGCATCTGTGATCCAGCCTTCATCGGGCGTCGTCCGCACCTGGCCCTTCGTCGCCCCCGCCGAATGCGAGGGCCCAGTCGATGGCACAAGGGGGCACGGCCGACTGGATTCCCGCCGCCTTCACGGGAATGACGAAAGATGGGGGAGGAACTGGAGCGGGCACATGGCGCGAGTGGCTTCGGCCAACGCACGCAAAGCGGTTGATCAGCCGTTACTGATCACCTTGTTTGCGGCCTGATCGTTCTGCTCTGCCGTAGTCAGGAGCTTGGTCTGGAATTCAAAGTGCCTTGAGAGCGAAATCATCTGCACCATCTGCTCTACGACATTGACATTGCTACCCTCAACATAGCCGCTGGCGACCTGCACGCTTTCGTCGGCCGCAGCTGGCGCACCGCCAGCCGCACGGAACAATCCGTCGTCACCCCGTTCCACCTGCGCCGGCTTGACGAGCTTGAGTCGTCCGACCACTTCAGCCGCATTACGGTTGCCAGTAGTCGGAACGGCGGAAATCGTGCCGTCGGGCGCAATCTCATACCGGTTGTCCGGAGGCAGCGCAATCGGACCGCCATCACCCAGTACACGCAGGCCGCGTTCGTCGACCAGCTCGCCGTTCTGCGTAAGTTCAAAACGGCCTGAACGCGTGTACGCCTCACGACCATCTGGGCTTTGCACTGCAAACCAGCCTTCGCCTTTGATCGCCACGTCGAGCGAACGCCCCGTATGTTGCAGGGGGCCGGAAGTCAGGTCCGTGGCCACGCTCGCATCGACCACGAATGCACGCGAAGGCATAGCATCGCTGAGCACCGGCACGGCACGCAGCCGATGCAACTCTGCCTTGAATCCGTCGGTCGAGGCGTTGGCGAGGTTGTTGCCTACCGATGCCTGCTGAAGAAGGGTGCTCTTTGCACCCGTCATGGCGGTATAGATCGCGCGATCCATGAAGTGCGGTCCTTGTCCGTGTTGCAGCGAGGCGGCCTCAACGGGCCACCCTCAACAGCCTTAGCGCATGTTGACCAGGGTTTGCAGGATCTGGTCCTGCGTCTTGATCGATTGCGAGTTGGCCTGGTAGTTGCGCTGCTGAATGATCATGTCGACCAGTTCGTTCGTCAGGTCGACATTCGAGTCTTCGACTGCACCCGACTGCAACGCACCAAGACTACCGCTGCCCGGTGCGCCCACCATCGGCTGACCAGAAGCGATCGACTCGCCCCAAAGGTTGTTGCCAAGAGAGATGAGGCCGTTCGGGTTGGAGAAGTTCGCAAGTACGATGCGACCGGCGATCTTCGATTGGCCGTTGCTGTAGCGTCCGAGGATTTCACCGTTGGCATCGATCGTGATACCGATCATCCGCCCGGATGCGTAGCCATCCTGCTGATTCTTGTTGACGCCAAAGACACTGCCGAACTGCGTGCTGCCGGTGAAATCGAGGTTGAAAGTAACGGGGCTGACCGCCCCATAACCCGGATCGATATCCGCATTCACAACTAGGGGTTGGGGTGTGGTCCCCAGATCCAGCGTCCCCGACTGATCGAAGTGCAGCGCCGCCGTGCCGGCCGCACCACTGAGCGGCTGAGCCACGGCACCGTCGGTCGACGAGTAGATTTCCCAGTCGCCATTGCCCATGGTGCGGAAATACAGCGTGTAGGTGTGGGAATTGCCGAGCGAGTCGTACACCGCGACCGAGGTCGATGAGTTGTACGACAGCGGATCGGGCAGCGGGCTCGTCGGAGTGCTCAGGAATGGCACGTTGGGTACGGTGCTACGCGAATCCAGGTTCATGCCGAGAGCGACATTCGCGGTGATGTGCGGTGCGATGTCGGACGTATCCATTACCAAGTCAGTCGCAGGGCCGCTCGGAGAACTCGCTGCATAACCCTGTAGCCTCATGCCACTGGGGTTCACGATGTGGCCGGTCTTGTCCAGTTCGAACTGTCCGTTGCGTGTGTAGCCTATCGAACCATCCGTCTTCTTCATCGTGAAGAAGCCGCCGCCATTGATCGCGACATCCAACGGATTGCTGGTAGTGCTGATGTTCCCTTGTGTAAACAGTTGCGCGACCTGCGCAACGGTGACACCGATGCCCACCTGCACGCCGGAGTTCGCACCATTGAGGGCGGCTGCGTACATGTCGCCGAACTTCGTCTCGGCACCCTTGAAGCCGACGGTGCTTGCGTTAGCCACGTTGTTGCTGATGACGTCGAGGGCCTTGGCCGAACCCTGCAAACCTGAAAGACCTTGCTGGAAACCCATTCTGAAACTCCTTCTCGCCCCGTCAGGACAGGATTTGCTTGATGTCGGACATCTGGAAGTTGCCGAGCCCGCCGACCTGCAGGGTGGCGTTATTGCCATTGCGGATGACGCTGGAGACCGTGCCGAGTTGGAGGCTTCCCACCTCGACCGCCTTGCCGCCCTGCATGGCAGTGACCTTGAGCTTGTAGACGCCGTTCGCGGCGGTAGCACCACTGGTGGTCGTACCATCCCAGGTAAACAGATGCGAGCCCGCTTCCGCACTCCCGAGGTCGAGCTTGGTGACCTCTGCGCCATTGGCGTCGACGATCGATACCTGCACATCGTCGGCAGGGGTTGAAAGCTCGAAGCCACCCAGTGCTGCACCATCTGCAAGCTGGATGTGCGTACCTTCGACCAGTACGGCGCGCCCCACCATCGCAGCAGCCTGGTTGGCCTGGCTCACTGCGTAGTTCTCCATCATTGCCTGGAGGGTCGAATTGACCTTGTTGATACCGTCAACCATGTTCAGCTGCGCAAGCTGCGTGGTCATCTGCGAGTTGTCCATCGGATTCATGGGATCCTGATTCTTCAACTGCGTCGTCAGCATCGTGAGGAACTGGTCGTGCATATCGCCCACTGAATTGGCGGATTTGCTCTTGCGCGTGTTGATCGCGTCCAGCACGTCCTGGCCGATCGTTCCATTCACTGAATTCGTGATGCTCATCTGTTGCTTCCTCCGTCAGCGGCGCGTCAGCCCTGTCCGATCGCGAGCGTGCGCTGCGCCAACGTCTTGGCGGTGCTCATGACTTCAGCGTTGGTCTGATAGGAACGCGATGCCGAGATCATGTTGACCATCTCCTCGACCACATCAACGTTCGGCAATTGCACATACCCGTCGGTATTGGCCGCAGGGTTCTTCGGGTCGTAGACCAGGCGTGGCGGAGCAGCCGACTCGACCATCTCCTTGACTCGCACGCCCATTGCCGATTCGGCCCCCATCGGCGTGGCTTCGAACACCACCTGCTTGGCGCGGTACGGTTGGCCATCAGACGACGTGACGGACTCCGCGTTGGCAAGATTGCTAGCCACCGCGTTCAGGCGCAGCGACTGCGCGCTCAGCGCGGAGCCGGCGACCTTGAATACATCGAGCATGCTCATGTCGATTCAGCCCTTTACTGGTTCTGGATTGCCTGCTGCATCGAACGGATCTGGCCGTTGATGAATGTCAGGCTCGCTTCGTACTTGACCGCGTTCTCAGCAAACGCCGCTCGCTCGGTGTCCATGTCGACGGTGTTGCCGTCGACCGCGGACTGGCTTTCACCGCGATACTTGAGATAGGCGTCGGCGGGCTGCGAACTGTCCTTGGGCTGCATGTGGCCCACCGAGGTCGCAGCCATCGCGAGCTTGTTCTGCACTTCGGTTTGCGCCCCGAGCAGGGCATCGCGGAAGTTCATGTCGCGCGCCTTGTAGTTAGGCGTGTCGGCATTGGCGATGTTGCCGGCAAGGACTTCCTGGCGATACGCGCGCAGGTTCAGCGCGTTTTGCTGGAACCCGAGCTGGCGGTCAAAGATGCTCATTGACATTGCATTCTCCTGTTGGAAGGACCCGGTGGCTTGCGGAGCGACTTGGGGGCCTTTCACTTGGCAGTCCTACTGCAGCTTTCGTGCCAGCATTCTGAAACAGGCTTTCGGTACAGCTTTGCCCGAAAAGGTGGAGTTTCTGACGGCAATTCAAGCCACCACTGCGCCATTCGGAATGCTCCGGCGGCAAATGCCGCGGCAATGCTTGCCGGTTTGCCGCCTGCGTAGGGACAATTGCCGCCATGCACAACCGCACCCTCGTTGCCCTCGCCTTCGGCCTGCTGCTTGCTCCCCGCATCGGCTCCGCGGCGGACGTAGATCTCCGCACCTTTGTCGAAGCCTTCCTTTTGCGGGAAACGCGCCAGCTTGGCGAGAAAGTCACCGTGGAGATTCGCCGCGGTTCGCTTCCGACCGCTACGCGCGACTGCACGGCTCCACAGGCGTTCATGCCTGCCGGGCGGCGAGCCTGGGGCGCCACCGTGGTCGGCGTCCGCTGCATGGAGCCACGCTGGACACTTTATGTACCTGTACGCGTGCAGGTGGAAGGTACGTATCTGACGACGGCAAGACCGCTATCGGCCGGCACCGTGATGGGTCCGGCCGACTGGACGGCGATGACCGGCGACGTAGCCGCACAACCGGCGGGCGTATTACGCACGCCGGAACAGGCAAACGGTGCAACGCTGCGGATTGCGGTAGCAGCTGGCGCACCGCTTCGCGCGGACCAGTTGCTTATCGCACAGGCTGTGCAACGAGGTCAGAAGGTGCGCGTGGTGTATCGTGCCGAAGGCTTCGAGGTTGCCAATGAAGGCGTCGCGCTGACCGCCGCCGTCGAAGGGCAGAATGTGCAGGTCAGGCTTGCTGGCGGCAAGGTTGTGCAGGGAGTCGCACGCGATGGCGGCGTAGTTGAGGTACCCCGCTGATCAATAGCTGGAAAATTATTAAAGTTTGACGCGCACACGTCGATAGATGCCATAACAAAACAACTACGCAACAAATGCGGAGCGACACCATGAAAATCAACAGCACGCCGAGGCAGTTCGGCGGAACGACCGGAGACATCAAGACACGGTCGCAAAAGGACGAGACCGACAAGATCCAGGTCTCGGCCGCATCCGACGTGGATCTTTCCCGAGTGCAGCAACTCCAGGGCACACTCTCCAACGTCCCTGAGATTGATGCTGCCAAGGTCAGCGAAATCAAGCAGGCCATCTCGGAAGGCCGTTTCAAGGTCAATCCCGAGAAGGTTGCCGACGGACTGCTCGACTCTGTGCGGCAGATGCTATCCTCTCAGCCCCGTCAAATTTGATTTCTGCGCGAGGCGCAATGGCGAATCCAACCCTCGCCGCAATCCAGTTCAATGCCCAGCTGGCCGAGCATCTCGGCCAGCTGAGTCATTTTGTGCATCTGCTGGAGCGTGAGCAGACACTGCTCAAGGCTATCGAAGTCGAATCCCTGCTCGCCCTTGCCGAAGACAAGGTCACCATCGTCCGGCGTATCCAGGCAGGGGAGAACATGCGTGCGCAGACACTGTCGCGCCACGGTATCGATGCAAGCGCCAGGGGGATGGCGGCATTCGTCGCCGCACAATCAGAGCAGGTACGCGAATTATGGCAGCGCTATCTGGTGCTGGCCGCACGCGCACAAGCGCTCAACGAAGAAAACGGCATCCTGATCCAGACCCATATGCGCCATAACCAACAGGCGCTCACCGTGTTGATGGCCTCAACCGGTCCCGCACTCTACGACGCAGGTGGACTCACAGCCACACGGCCAGGGATCCGATCCTTCGGCAAGGTCTGACTGGCCTGGATTTTCCACCACCACCGCCTTTATCCATACGGCGTTACAAGCCTTGGCAGCAAGTCATTCTTGCCGGCATCACAGCGCCCTGCCTGCACACGGATGATTCGCATCCGCTTCAGCAAGGCGACTGCCGAGGCACGGAAATCATCACGAATGGATCGGTGCGGGAGCCGAGCCCCGCTGGGGCTCGCTTGTTCTTTGAGGATTTCAGTTCGCAGGCGAAGCCGCCGCAGAAGGCATTTCGTGCGACGTGGCAGAAGCGTTATCCGACACGTCGACCGGAGCGGCCTCCTGCACCAGCTCGGCCGGTGGCAGCATCGATTCGACTAGGATCGCAACACGTCGATTGCGTGCACGCCCCTCCTGCATGTCGTTGTCAGCCACAGGGCGTTGATCTGCGAAACCTATCGCAGTCAGTCGCGCGGGATTCACGCCCGCCTCGATGAAAGTCCGTACCACGGTCGAAGCACGCGCAGAGGAAAGCTCCCAGTTGGACGGATAGTGCGTCGTACCAATAGGCGCGTTGTCAGTGTGGCCTTCGACCCTGATCGGAAAATCCCCCTCTGACAACACTTGGCCGACGGCATGCAATGCACGGACCGCCTCGTTACCCGCGATCGCCTCTCCAGAATTGAACAGCAGGCTGGCGTTGATCTCGATGCTGATGCCATAGGCACCATCAGAGACCGTCACGCGACCGTCACGCACCATCGGCTCCAGCACACGGCGGATCTGTTCGGCCATGTCCTGCATCTTGCGACGCATTGCTGTGCGCGCTTGGCTCGGCTCACTGGCGCGCTGTTTCTGCGGCGTGCTGACCGCGCCGCTGGCGGCATTCGGTGGAACAATCTGCATGCCCTCGGAATTCGTCGTGACATTACGGAATGCCTGGGTCAGAGAATTTGCCAGAAGGCGATACTTGCCTTCGTTGATCGACGACAGCGCATACATCACGACAAAAAAAGCAAACAACAGCGTAATGAAATCAGCATATGAGACGAGCCAGCGCTCATGGTGGTCGTGCTCTTCTTCCCTGTGTCTTCGCCGGGCCATTGCTGTGCCTTCCCTTGCTCGCTGCGCGCCGTGGATTCCCGGTCAGACCTGGAAGTAACCTTGCAGCCGTTGCTCGATGACGCGCGGATTCTCACCGTGCGCAATGGATACGAATCCGTCGACAAGCATCTCGCGCATCGCGACCAGACGCGAAATATGCGCAAGCAGTTTCTTGCCGATCGGCAAAAAGAAGAGGTTGGCCGAGCCGACGCCATAGATGGTGGCGACAAATGCGACCGCGATACCCGCCCCCAGCCTTGACGGCTCGGAGAGGTTTTCCATCACGTGGATCAGACCGAGCACCGCGCCGAGGATACCAACCGTCGGCGCATACCCGCCCGCGGCTTCCCAAATTTTCGCCCCCGCCTTGAGCTGCTGCTCCCACTGGTCGATTTCCACTTCCAGGAGATCACGCAACCGCTCGGGCTCGATCCCATCCGCCAGTAGTTGCAGTGCCTTGGCCTCGAAGGGATCCGCCGCTTCGGAAATCCGGTTCTCAAGCGCCAGCAGGCCTTCCTTGCGTGCGGTCATGCTCCAGGAGATCACGCGCGAGACCACCCTTTCAAACGCTGGCGCAGGCGGGCGCAGCACCCAGGCGATCATCTTCACGCCACGACGAAACACCGGATATGGGCTTTGCAACATCACCGCGCCGAGCGTGCCACCAATGACGATGAGAAATGCGGTGGGCTGCACCAATGAACTGATGTGCCCTCCTTCAAACACTTGTCCGAGCAAGATTGCCGCGATGCCGACAATGAGTCCGACGATGCTGATTCTGTCCATTGAACGCTAACCCTGCGTTTTTCCGTTACGAGGTGGGGTTCAGGCCGCTGCGCGGCTCTGACGCCCTCCACGCTTGGGTGAAACGCGCGGCAACACACCGGTGATGCGCGAACGGATGCGTGCAATCGCTTGGCTATGAAGCTGGCAGACGCGGGATTCCGAGACCCCAAGCACTTCGCCGATTTCACGCAGGTTGAGGTCCTCCTCGTAGTAGAGGCCCATCACCAATTTTTCGCGCTCAGGCAGATCATCGATCGCCTTCACCAGCGCCTCACGGGTCGACTTGTCTTCTAGCATTTCAAGCGGATTGCCCTCTGCGCTAACAACGTGCCGGTCCAGGAAGTCCTCGTCGTCATCGCCAGCGAAGTCCTCGAAATAGACGAGCTGGTAGCCGCGCGCGTCCTGCAACATCTTCTGGTAGTCACCCAGCGACATGTCGAGCGATTCGGCGAGTTCCTTTTCAGTCGGCTGACGGCCAAAGGACTGTTCGAGTTGATGGACCGCAGTTTCGATGCGCCGCATTTCACGCCGCAGGCTACGCGGCAACCAGTCGTTCTCGCGCAGGCCATCAAGCATCGCACCCCGGATGCGCTGCACCGCATAGGTCTCGAACTGTGCACCGAGACCTTCTTCGTAGCGGCCAATCGCATCCAGTAGGCCAAGCATGCCATTCTGGATGATGTCATCGACCTGAACAGAAGCCGGAAGCTTCGCCATCAGGTGATAGGCAATGCGCTTGACCAATGGTACGTACTGGGTCACCAGTTGATTTTTGTCGAGTGTTCCTGACGCGGTATACATCCTTGACTCTCTCTTCCTCGGTGACGGCGATTGCTGCGCGCCCCTCTCCGAATCAAATCGGGCCCTCACGGCCGGAACCCTCTCCGGCCTTGCAGCTGCCCGCACTGCATTAGTTACCAACCCTCGGCTGTCTTCTCAGACTCCGAGTGCCAACGAGCGTGGGGCCCGTCTTGCAAATCCGAGCACGCGCTCCAGAAAGCCTTCGCGCTCCTGTGTGTCCGACAGGGCTGCAGCGGCCTCTGCACTGGCCTCCAGCCCGTTGATTCGCCTCACTCCAAGCCCGACATGCGTGGGTACCGTGGCGGCGAGGTTACGTACCAGCGCCTCAGCGTCGGCACTGGCTCTGCCCCCAAGCGCTAGATCGACCTGAGGCCACGGGCCACCAGCCAAGCGCTTGATGAACGAATACGCATCGGTGACCGCTTGGGCATTCCCGTCGATCACCACAACAAGCCGATGCGCGGCAGCAGCCAGCGGAGACAGCTCGAAGCCCTCTCCGAGCCGTGCATGCACCAGCCAGAGGTCGGCCCCGCGCTGCAAGGTCCGGCAACTGTCACCAAAGCGGCCGCCAAGGAGCCGATCGGCGCCAACCAGTGCACGCGCCATGCGTGCTGCCGGATAGAGCATCAGACCCTCACCCACATTCACCTTGACCGCATCGAGGGAAACATGACGCTCAACCGCCTGCAGCAGATCGAAGCGGGCCGCAACACCGAGCGCGTCAGCGAGGTTTGCATTGCCGACCGAAACCTCGTCGAAGATCACTGTCCGGCTCCCCGCATCCGCCCCAGTGCGGGCCTCGGATGCAAGCCAGCGCACCGACGACGCGCCAAAGGTCACCACCGATACGACTTGGGGCGGAACCTTGCGCAGCAGGCGGCGCAGGCCATCTGCCTGGTCTCCGAAGTGTTTCATCACGCACGTGCTCCCGGCACAGAACGGTTGCGCGAGGCGGCGGCGACAAGACCGGCTTCTTCCGGTGTGATACGGAAGGGCGATTCGGGCGCCAGCTCGCGCAAAGAGCGATGGACGAGCCAGGAGCGGTTGGGCAGGTGCAGGTCTTCGGGTACACGCTGCCCATTTGCGACGTAGTAGGCTCGCAATTCGTTGCGGACCAGCACATCGAGCGCTGGAGCCAGCGAGGCTGCTTCGTCGGTCTTCGTGAGGATGCAACCGGCGAGATCCGGCCCTTCGTAGGCACGAACCACGTCTTCAAGCGTATCGCCGCGATTCGTCGCATTGAGCAGCAGCAACCGGCGGACAGAGCCCGCGCCCGTCAGCATCGCTGCCTGCTCGCCCACCATGCGGTCGCGCTGACTCATGCCAATGGTGTCGATCAGCACCATGTGCTTCTTCGACAAGTCCTGCAGGGTGCGGCGCAGGTCACTGCCGTCGCGCACGATATGAACTGGGACGCCCAGGATGCGGCCATAGATGCGCAGCTGTTCGTGTGCGCCGATCCGGTAGCCATCAGTGGTGATCAATGCGAGCTTGTCAGCGCCATGGCGCACCACGCAGCGCGCGGCAAGCTTGGCCGTGGTTGTGGTCTTGCCCACGCCCGTAGGCCCGACCAGCGCATAGACGCCGCCACGCTCGATCAGGTCCGATTCGGACTCCAGTGTCAGCAGGCGGCGATTGATCTGGGTGCGCAGCCGGGTACGCGCTTGTTCAGGGCTGATGCCTTCCGGCACTGCTTCGGTCAGTTCGCGCGCCAGCGAGGCAGAAAATCCGGCCTCAAGCAGATCGCTCATGACCTGGGCGCGCAGCGGTGAGCTGCGGGTCAGCTCACCCCACGCAAAGCCAGCGAGCTGACTTTCGATCATGCCGCGAATCGCACCCATTTCTTCCACCAGGCGGGAATTGTTCGCTTCCAGGCGGCGCAGCTGTTCGGTCTGACGCTCCGCCTCGGCGGCGGCACGCTCACTTTCCGCAGACCGGGTTTCTCGCTGCGGCGACGGCTGCGGGCGATGTGCTGCGGCGCGCTGCGACGTGGCCATCGGGCTTGCACCGCGGGTGGCCTCGGTGCGCAGTTCGTTGCGCGCTGCATACGGCAGCTCGGGTTCATTCAGATACTGAGCAACCGGCGCAGCGGCAGGATTGCCACGATCGTCGACACGGCGCGGCATGAACGGGCGGACATTGGCATTGCGATCGGATACGACGTGATGCACGGCCTCGGAAAAACCGGTCCCCGGGGGGGCATCACTGCTCGGGCGTGCGATACGGGTCGAGAGGCTGACATGGAAGTCCTCACTGTCTTCGACATAGCGCGGCGCCGGCGTGGCGACGGGAACGTTTCGGGCGGCAGCCTGCACAACCCCTACTTCGCTGGCCGGAAGCGCGAGGATCTCGATACCGCCATCGACCGCCCGATTTGACAGCACGACCGCATCGGAGCCGAGTTCTTCCTTGACCATCCGCAGGGCATCGCGTGCCGTGGCTGCGTAGTAGCGCTTGACGTTGACCATTTTCGAATCTCCCGGACGCGTCACTTGTCGTGTCCTCGCGTGTTTTGGTGGAACTCCAGATCTGCAAGATCCGTTGTCCCATTCGTTAGGGAGATTATTGGTCAAATGACGAATTCGTCAGGCGGCGAGTAAAGCCGGAAAAATCGGTCAATTCCACAGACCTGGCGACCGCGTAAGAGAAATCCGTGCGACAAAGAAAAGCGCGGCAGGCGATTAGTCGCCCGCCGCGTAAAGGGACAGAAACGGAAATCTTTGTCAGGCGGCCCCGCCGATGATGGCGGTAACCCGGATGTTGCGGTTCTCTGGAATTTCAGCGTTACCCAGCACGCGTAGGCTCGGCACGCCGCGGCGCAGAAAGCGCGAAAGCAGCCAGCGCAAGTTGTTTGGCACCAGCAAGACGGGCGGTAAGCCAAGGTCTTCCTGACGCTGCGATGCAGTTGCGGTCTCGCGCAGCAAGTTTTCGGCGAGGTTCGGCTCAAGGACACTCTCGCCCCCACCCTGTTGCATGGCTTGCCCAAGCAACCGTTCGAGGCTGGGATCAAGTGCGATGACCTGCAGCTCTGCAGTCCCTGGGAACAGTTGCTGGACGATGGCACGACCCAGCGAAGAACGGATCCGCGCAGCAAGCTCGACTGGATCTTGCGTTCGGCTGGCATGCTCGGAAAGGGTCTCGATGATGGTCCGCATGTCGCGAATGTTGACGCCCTCCTCCAGCAGGTACTGCAGCACACGTTGGAGGACGTGCAGCGGCATGAGCTTGGGCACAAGGTCCTCGACCAGCTTCGGCGCGTCCTTGGCAATGTGGTCGAGCAGCGCTTGGGTTTCCTGGCGACCGAGCAGATCCGCCGAATGCCCCATGATCACGTGATTGAGGTGCGTAGCCACCACCGTACTGGCATCAACAACCGTATAACCAAGCGCATGCGCCTGTTCACGCAGGCTTGCGTCAATCCAGATCGCGGGCAAGCCAAAAGCGGGATCGCGTGTTGGCGCGCCCGGCAGCGTGCCATTCACGCGCCCCGGATTGATCGCGAGGAACATTCCCGGATGGGCTTCACCACTCCCGATCTCAACGCCTTTGAGCGTGAGTCGATAGGCGTTTGGCCGCAATTCAAGGTTGTCTCGGATATGTACGGGTGCCGTAAGGAAACCGACTTCCTGAGCGAACTTCTTGCGAAGGCCGCGGATACGACGCAGGAGTTCGCCGTCCTGACCTTTGTCGACCATAGGAATCAGGCGGTAGCCGACCTCCAGACCGAGCACGTCGACCGGGCTGACGTCCGCCCAGCTCGCGTCCTGCGACTCGATGGGAGCCGCCGTGACGATCGGTGCAGACTCTGCCTCGGCTTCGGCATCCGCTTTTTGTTTTTTCGACAGGTAGTGCGCACCGTAACCAAAGGCCCCTGCCAGCAGCAGGAAAACGAAGTTCGGCATACCCGGAATCAGGCCCAGAATGCCAATGATGACTGCCGTAAGGCCCATCACAACGGGGTTCGCAAAGAGCTGGCCCACCACCTGGGTACCCACGTCCTGGCCGTCGCCGACCCGCGACACGACCATACCGGCGGCAATCGAGATCACCAGCGCTGGAAGCTGCGCCACAAGACCATCACCAATCGTCAACAGTGTGTAGTTCTCGGCCGCATGGGCTGCGTCCATGTTGTGCTGGACAATGCCGACGATCAGACCACCAACGATGTTGATCAACATGATCAAAATGCCAGCGACCGCGTCGCCACGAACGAACTTTGAGGCACCGTCCATGGCGCCATAGAACTCGGACTCCTGCGCGACTTCCTTGCGCCGGAGCTTCGCCTCCTTGTCGTCGATGAGGCCGGCATTTAGGTCCGCATCGATCGACATCTGCTTGCCAGGCATTGCATCCAGGGTAAAGCGCGCGCCGACTTCGGCGATACGACCCGCCCCCTTGGTCACCACAACAAAGTTGATGACCGTAAGGATGACGAACACGACAATGCCGACAGCCGTGTTGCCGCCGACCAGGAAGTGACCAAATGCCTCGATCACCTTCCCAGCGGCATCCGGGCCAGTGTGGCCTTCGAGCAGGACGATCCGTGACGATGCGACGTTGAGCGACAGGCGCAGCAAGGTTGTCGTCAGCAAAACCGTTGGAAAGGACGAAAAGTCCAGCGGCTTCTTTGTATACATCGCGACGAGCAGCACCATGATCGCCATCGCGAGGTTGAACGTGAACAGCAAATCGAGCACCAGCGGTGGCAGCGGCAGCACCATCATACCGAGCACCAGGATCACGAGGATCGGCGCAGCAAGCTGGCGGATGTTGGCGACCGAGAAGATCTGCTTCAGGTCGATCGCGTTGCTTCCATTCGCGGCCATGGGTAGTCCTTGTTCCTCTATCTTGCGGTGACTCAGTCAGCCCGGCTCGGTTGAGTATTTGCGGGATCCAGCGCTGCGGGTACCGGCAGATTGGCCGGCTCTGCTGGCGCGGGGACACCCTGGTTGGCGGCGTAGCGCAGCCCAAACACCCAGGCCAGCACCTCCGCCACAGCGTTGTAAAGCCCAGCCGGCACTTCATCGCCAACTTCAGTGTGCTTGAAGAGCGCCCGTGCAAGCGGCGGCGCTTCGAGCAAAGGCACGCTATTCGATCGTGCAATCTCACGAATCTGCTGGGCGACCAGATCGGCGCCCTTGGCGACGACGCGCGGTGCGCGCATCACACCTTCCTCATACTTGAGCGCTACGGCGAAATGCGTCGGGTTGGTAACAACCACGTCGGCGTTCGGCACCTCTTGCATCATCCGACGGCGTGCCATGTCACGCTGCTTCTGCCGGATGCGACCCTTGACGTGAGGATCGCCATCGGATTCCTTGTTTTCCTGGCGCAGCTCTTCCTTGGTCATCTTGAGCTTCGAGTAGTACCGCCAGAGCTGGAACGGCACGTCGATGAGCGCGATAAGACCCAGTCCCGAAACCATCGTGACTGCTGCGCCAAGCAGTAGACGTGTCGCATCCCGAAGGCCGGCTTCGACCGACATGCCGATGAGTCCGGCTGCATGATCGCTGCGCGACCAGACGACCCACACACCAATGCCACCGACAACCAGCGCCTTGAGCGATGCTTTGACCAGTTCAACCAAGCCATTGAGCGAGAACACACGCCCGAGGCCTGATAGCGGATTGAGGCGTGAAGCCTTGAAACCTAAGGCCTTGCTGGAAAAGTTCAGACCGCCGATCAGCAGCGGACCTGCAACTGACGCAATCATCAACACGCCGAAGATCGGCACGAGCGTAAACAGGCCGGAAGCCATCTGCGTATGAAACACCTCCAGCATCGCCCGGGGATCGGCCACTTCACGACGGTCAAGTGAAAAACCCGAACGCAGGATGCTACTCATGCGTTCGAACATCCAGCCACCCATCGCCCACAGTGTCGAAATGCCGGCGAGCAGAACCAGCAGCGTTCCCAGTTCTTTTGACTGGGGGACGTTGCCCTCTTCCCGCGCTTTCTGGATGCGCCGGGGTGATGCTGGTTCTGTACGCTCGAGATCGCTCTCTTCGGCCATGGTCTTCCCTCTTGCCAGCGATTATCCGGAGGGGAGGCAAAAGTTGCCGGTCGAACAGGGCGAAAAAAACCCCGCTATTTCGCTAGCGGGGTCAATATCTTGCGGAGGAGATGCACAAAGTCCGACGATTAGAGCCGGGGAACGGGCCGAAGTTCCGGCGTTCTTAACATCGATCGCAACCAAGGCGAAGGACGGCGTGCTGATACCCCTCAAATCACAGCCTGAGCAGCCATATCGGCCAATATTGAGGCTTGGCTATAATCCCTGTCCCAATAAGGAGATTGCATATGGGTTTTCTTGCCGGCAAGCGCATCCTGATCTGCGGTCTGCTCAGCAACCGCTCGATCGCCTATGGCGTCGCAAAAGCGATGCACCGCGAAGGCGCTTCTCTCGCCTTCACCTATCAGAATGAGCGCTTCCACGACCGGATCGCGAAATTCGCAGCTGAATTCGGTAGCGACTTCGTCTTCCCGTGCGATGTGAGCGACGACGCCCAGATCGAATCCCTCTTCACTGCCATTGGCGAAAAATGGGATGGCCTCGACAGCTTGGTGCACTCGATTGCCTTCGCCCCTGGCGAAGCGCTCGAAGGCGACTTTCTCAACGGTTTCTCGCGCGAAGCGTTCCGCGTGGCCCATGAGGTGAGTGCGTACAGCTTCCCGGCACTTGCCAAGGCAGCTCGCCCGCTCATGAAGGGCCGCAATGGTTCGCTGCTGACCATGTCCTACTTAGGCGCAGTCCGTACGATGCCGAATTACAACGTAATGGGTCTCGCAAAGGCCAGTTTGGAAGCATCGGTGCGCTACCTTGCTGCAAGCCTCGGTCCCGAAGGCACACGGGTCAACGCGGTTTCGGCAGGTCCCATCAAGACCCTGGCAGCATCCGGCATCGGCGACTTCGGCAAACTGCTGCACTTCAATGAACGCAACGCTCCGTTACGTCGCAATGTAACGATCGAAGAAGTTGGCAATGTGGCCGCATTTCTCTGCTCGGATCTCGCATCGGGCATGACCGGAGAAGTGACGTACGTCGACTGTGGCTTCAACACGACCGCATTGGGTTCACCCGAAGGCTGACATCGACGCTGGATTTGATCAGGCCACACGTGGCTCAGACAAAAACAAAGAGGGGCGAAATTTTCGCCCCTCTTTTGTCAATCTGCTCCCACAGGCTTATTCCTTGGCGCTGATCGCCGTCTGGCTCTTGGTGACCTTATAGCGCTCCTTCAGTGCAGAAAGGTAGGCGCGCATGTCTTCATCCGCATAGAGCCGACTGTACTGCTGTGCCAGTCCCTTCTGGCGGGGATCGTCTGCAGCGCGCACCGGCTGCTCAACCTTGCTGATCCGGACAAGTTGATACCCCAGACCGGGCACGGATACGCCCACATAGGCGGGAAGCTTGTTCGCATCGGCACGGAATATCTGTTTGATGGCGTCCAGACTCAGCTTGCCCGGATTGGTACGCAACACAGTTTCAGTCGCACTCCACTCAGCACTTGCAACCTCTCCCTTCTGGAGTTTTGCAAGTTCCTTCTCACCCTCGGCAGCCGCCAGTTTGTCAGCCTCATCCTCACGCAACTGATGTTCGATTCTCGCCTGCACATCGGCAAATGGAGTTACCGCCGCCACTTTGTGTTCGAGCACTCTCGCCGATACTAGTGTGTTGTTGCCGACATCAACTGCCTCTGTATTGCGGTGATTCGTCAGCGCATCAGCCGCGAAGAGTGCTGACAGCAGTCTGTCGTTGTTGAACGGCGCCGTCGCAGCGTGTGAACCCTTCACGATCCAGCCACTCTGTTGAATCTGCAGCTTGTACTTTTCCGCCGCGGGCTTGAGGGTGTCGGACTGGTCATAGACCATATTGCTGAAGGCATCTGCCACCTCTGCGTACTTCCTGGCGGCAGCAGCGTGCCTCAATTCTTCGGCGATCTGGCCCTTGACCTCGTCGAACGGCTTCTCCTTGCCGCCACGAACTTCTTCGACCTGGATGATGTGGTAACCGTACTCCGTTTCGACGACGTGGCTGATCTCGCCCACCTTGAGCTTGAATGCTGTGTCATCGAACGCCCCCACCATCATTCCGCGCGAGAAGAAGCCAAGCTCGCCGCCCTGCGGCGCAGAGCCCGGGTCTTGCGAGTTTACCTTCGCCAGTTCGGCAAAGCTGTCCGGTTTGGCCCGAAGCTGCTTGAGCAAACTGTCCGCCTTTTCCTTGGCTGCGGCGCGTTTATCTGCAGGCGCATCCTTGGGTGCTTCAATCAGGATATGGCGTGCGCGGCGCTCTTCTATAGCACCGTATTTTACCTTGTGCGCATCGTACTCGGCGCGCACCTCCTGATCGGACACGACCACATCCTGCGTTAGCGCATCGGCGCTCAGGACCACATACTCGACGCGGATCTGTTCGGGTTGCTCCCAGCGCTTCAGATTAGCTTCATAGGCCTTCTTCGCGGCATCCGGAGCAAGCTTCACCTCACTGGCAAATTTCGCTGCTGGGATTGTCCAATTGGCAACTTCGCGTTGCTCGTCCTGCAAGGCAAGCCAATGCTGGACCGAGACTGCAGGCGCAAACGCACTGCCCGCAATACCAGTCAGCAGTTGTTGTTGCGCGATGTCCCGTGCGAGCTGAGCCTCAAAGCCTTCACGCGTCATCCCACGAGCCGCCAGCAGCATCTCATAGCGCTTCATCGAGAACTGGCCGCCTTCCTTGAAGGCATCAATGTTGACAATTGCGTCCTGCAACGCCTGTTTGGACGACTGAAGTCGCCCCTTCACAATCTGTAGCTGCAGCAAGCGCTGGTTGATCAGGCTGTTGAGCACTGATTCACGCATTTCGGGCTGCTTGAGCATCTCCGGATCGAAGGCGTCGCCCATCTGCTGGCGCAGACGGTCCTGCTGCTCGCGCAACGCCTCCTGGAACTGAGGAATGGAGATCTTCGTACCGCCAACCTCGGCGGCATCTGTATCCCGGCCGGAGCCTTGAATATAGGACTCCACACCCCACAAGGCGAACGGCAGGGTGATCAGTACAAGGAATATCTGAACAATTCGTTTGTTGTTGCGGACTGCGTCAAACATGCCAATGGGGTCTTGTAGTGGATACAAAAAAGGCGAACTCTCGTTCGCCTCGTTGCTGGCGGAGTGGACGGGACTCGAACCCGCGACCCCCGGCGTGACAGGCCGGTATTCTAACCGACTGAACTACCACTCCCCAATTGATCAACCAGATAGGCTGATGCTGATAGGATCTGCCATATGGACATATTGACTTCAAGGTCAAATCCACATCAGATCTATCAGTCTACCGCAATAGACAGTCGCTGCCAACCAGCTGGCTACAACACTGACAATCGGTGATAGACACACCCCGCCCTCTTGGAAGCCGGGTTAGCACCGTCGAGCGACCCTGGAGCCGTATTGCGCCTGAGCCTGTCTGTAGGTCAGTTCGCCTTTTTCGACCTGCGCCACGACGGCCAGCTTAAAAGCCATCGTGTAGTAGCGCTGCGTCCGCCTGATCCGTGATTCCATGACACCGGCCCTTTCTTCGGGGGAAGAGGTATCAACGCTGGGCAGGACGGGTCACAAAACACAAAAAAAGCACTCAGTTTCTTTGAGTGCTTTCTTGCGCCTATTCTTTGGTGGGTGCTGACGGGCTCGAACCGCCGACATTCGCCTTGTAAGGGCGACGCTCTACCAACTGAGCTAAGCACCCGCTCTGCAAAAAGGTGTGCTGGACTACCAATCTGCGAAAGCTGGTCAGTTTACAGCATCCTTGAGCGCTTTGCCAGGGCGAAACTTCGGAACTTTTGCTGCCTTGATCTTGATCGTGTCGCCGGTACGAGGATTGCGACCCGTCCGAGCAGCGCGCTTGCCAACGGTAAATGTACCGAAGCCGACGAGGGTGACATCGTTACCCTTTTTCAACTGTTGTTTGACAGCGGTGACGACGGAATCCAGCGCACGACCAGCTGCCGCCTTGGATATATCGGCTTGCTTCGCGATTTGTTCGATCAGCTCGGATTTGTTCACAAAAGCCCCCTTCAATTTTATCGACGGTGGGAAAGGAAATCCTTGCAAGCGAGAATTGACGCGGGTTTGCGAGCACCCCCTACGTCGCAAAGCCTGTGCGGGCTTTATAACGACGGGAAAAGCTTGTGTCAAGCGGGTTTGCGGGCAATTGCCTCTGCGGAACGACCCAACAAAAATGCCGGACGAGAGGGCATTTTCCCCTCATCCGGCATCAATATTCCTGAATGCAAACGTCAGTGTTTCACAACTCCCGAGCGGGACTCGTCTTCACCTTGGGGCGGAGGAGGCGATTGGTCCTCTCCCCCGTCAGACAGAGGCTCCGGTGCACGTTCCAGCGCCAGTTCGAGAACCTTGTCAAACCATTTAACCGGCACAATTTCAATTTTGTCCTTGATGTCCGGTGGTAGCTCCTGGAGATCCTTGACGTTTTCTTCAGGAATCAACGCCGTCCGGATCCCACCCCTCACAGCTGCAAGGAGCTTTTCCTTGAGCCCACCAATCGGTAGCACTTCCCCGCGAAGCGTGATCTCACCCGTCATCGCGACATCGGCACGAACCGGAATACCCGTCAGGACCGAAACGAGTGCTGTAGCGATGGCAATGCCTGCGGAAGGGCCATCTTTCGGCGTCGCGCCTTCGGGCAAGTGAATGTGGATATCGGTTTTCTGATAAAAGTCCTCGGAGATCCCTAGCTGGCGACAACGTTTGCGCACCACCGATAGCGCGGCCTGAATGGACTCCTGCATGACCTCGCCAAGTTTGCCGGTGTTGAGTACCTTGCCCTTTCCGGGCAGCGCAACCGACTCGATCGTAAGCAATTCACCGCCGACTTCGGTCCAGGCAAGGCCGGTAACTTGACCGATCTGGTTATCTTTTTCTGCGACACCGAAGCTAAAACGACGCACCCCTAGGTACTTGTCGAGATTCTTAGCGTTCACCACGATCTTGCTAGAGCGCTTCTTCAGTACGAGCGATTTCACAACCTTGCGACAGATCTTGGAAATCTCACGCTCAAGCGAACGCACGCCGGCTTCCCGCGTGTAGTAACGAATGATGTCGCGTACCGCATCTTCAGTCACCGAGAGTTCCTCGGGCTTGAGACCGTTGTGCTTCATCTGCTTCGGAAGCAGGTAGCGCTGGGCGATGTTCGCCTTTTCTTCTTCCGTGTAACCGGAGAGGCGAATCAGTTCCATCCGGTCGAGCAGCGGCGCTGGGATGTTCAGGCTGTTGGCCGTAGCCACGAACATCACGTCCGACAGGTCGTACTCGACCTCGATGTAGTGGTCGACGAAAGTGCTGTTCTGTTCCGGATCGAGCACTTCGAGCAGTGCCGACGACGGATCGCCACGGAAGTCCGCGCCCATCTTGTCGACTTCATCGAGCAAGAACAGCGGGTTGCGCACCGCGACCTTGGTCATGTTCTGCAGGATCTTGCCCGGCATCGAGCCGATGTAGGTCCGGCGGTGACCGCGGATCTCGGCCTCGTCGCGCACGCCGCCGAGGCTCATGCGTACGAACTTGCGGTTCGTCGCCTTGGCGATCGACTGGCCGAGCGAGGTCTTGCCCACGCCGGGAGGGCCTACGAGGCACAGGATCGGCGCTTTCAGTTTATCCACACGCTGTTGCACCGCGAGGTACTCAAGGATACGTTCCTTAACCTTCTCGAGGCCGAAGTGGTCCTTGTCGAGCACCTGTTGCGCCGCAGAAAGATCCTTCGAGATGCGGGATTTCTTTTTCCACGGTAGACCAACTAGCGTCTCAATGAAATTGCGTACGACGGTCGCTTCCGCAGACATCGGCGACATGAGGCGCAGCTTCTTGAGCTCTCCCTGCGCCTTGGCCAGCGCTTCCTTGCTCATGCCGGCGGCAGCGACCTTCTTGTCAAGTTCCTCAAGGTCAGCGCCCTCTTCGCCCTCACCGAGCTCCTTTTGGATCGCCTTGACCTGTTCGTTCAGGTAATACTCGCGCTGGCTCTTTTCCATCTGGCGCTTGACACGCCCGCGAATGCGCTTCTCGACTTGCAGGATGTCAAGCTCGGTTTCAAGCTGTGCAAGCAAGCGCTCAAGCCGCGCGACGATATCCGGCAGTTCGAGGATGCTTTGCTTTTGCTCGAGCTTGAGCGGAAGGTGCGCGGCGATCGTATCGGCCAGCCGGCCGGAGTCATCGATACCTGCCAGGGAAGTCAGGATCTCCGGCGGAATCTTTTTGTTGAGTTTTACGTACTGGTCGAACTGCGCCAGGATCGCCCTGCGCATGGCTTCGATCTCATGGTTCTGCACTTCGTCACTGACGATCGGTACGACGGTCGCAACGAAAACAATGCGCTGATCCTCAACTGATTCAAGGCGCGCACGCTGCGTGCCCTCGACGAGCACCTTCACGGTCCCATCGGGGAGCTTGAGCATCTGGAGGATGTTGGCAATACAGCCGATCTCATAGAGATCCTCGACTGTCGGCTCATCCTTGGCCGCCGATTTCTGCGCGACAAGCAGGATGCTCTTGCCTGCTTCCATCGCGTTTTCGAGCGCCTTGATCGACTTCGGGCGACCCACGAACAACGGAATCACCATGTGTGGGAACACCACCACGTCGCGCAAAGGCAGCAACGGGAGTTCCACGGTCTCTTGCGGGAGGGCAGGCAAGCTTGCCATTGAGATATTCCTTATGTCCGGTGTACCGAGGATGTTGTGGTCCCCGTCCAGATTTCAAGCAGGCCTGGGCAGCCTTCGCGAGGCCGTCCAAAAATGACGAGGCGTCCGCCCCGAAGGACGGACGCCGGCGCATCCACTGCTCGGATTGAAGGCGAGATCAATTCGAGCCGGAAACCTTCGGTTGATCGGCGTAAATCAAGAGGGGTTTGCCAGTACCTTCGATCGTGCTCTCGTCGATCACGACCTTCTCGACATTCTCCATCCCTGGCAACTCATACATCGTGTCGAGCAGGGTCGCCTCAAGAATCGAACGCAGGCCGCGGGCACCCGTCTTGCGCTTGAGCGCCTTGCGAGCGATAGCCAGAAGCGCGGTCGGGCGAATCTCGAGTTCCACACCCTCCATCGAGAATAGTTTCTGGTACTGCTTGGCCAACGCATTCTTGGGTTCGACGAGGATCTGGATCAGCGCCGCTTCGTCGAGTTCGTGCAGTGTCGCCACAACAGGGAGCCGGCCGATGAATTCCGGGATCAAGCCGTACTTGATCAGATCCTCGGGCTCAACGTCACGCAGCGCTTCCGAGATGTCACGTCCGTCGCGGCTCTTCACCGCCGCACCGAAACCAATGCTCACCTGTTCCGAGCGACTCCGAATCACCTTATCGAGACCGTCGAATGCTCCACCGCAGATGAACAGGATGTTGGTCGTATCGATCTGAACGAAGTCCTGATTCGGGTGCTTGCGCCCCCCCTGAGGCGGGACCGAGGCAACCGTACCCTCGATCAACTTCAGCAATGCCTGCTGAACACCCTCACCCGACACATCCCGGGTAATCGACGGGTTGTCAGATTTGCGCGAGATCTTATCGATTTCATCGATATAGACAATGCCCTGCTGCGCCTTGTCGACATCGTAGTCGCACTTCTGCAGCAGTTTCTGGATGATGTTCTCGACGTCCTCGCCCACATAGCCTGCTTCCGTAAGCGTCGTAGCATCGGCCATCACGAACGGGACGTTCAGCAGCCGTGCTAGGGTCTGCGCAAGCAACGTTTTACCCGACCCCGTTGGGCCGATCAGCAGAATGTTGCTCTTTGCGATCTCGACTTCATCGGTGCGCGACACATGGCGCAAGCGCTTGTAGTGGTTGTAAACCGCTACCGCCAAGATTCGCTTCGCCGGGTCCTGCCCAATTACATACTGATCGAGAATCGCGCCGATTTCCTTCGGCGTCGGCAGATCTCCACGTTCGGCGCGAGTTGCCGCATCACCACCGACTTCATCGCGAATGATGTCATTGCACAACTCGATGCATTCATCGCAGATGAAGACCGACGGGCCCGCAATCAACTTGCGGACCTCATGCTGGCTCTTACCGCAAAACGAACAGTACAGCAGCTTTTCACCGCTGTTCTTCTTTTCGCCCATCCTGGGTCCTCTCTGCCCTATTGCCGGATCAAGCGGCCGAATGGCTGCTCAACACCTTGTCGACGAGACCGTACAACACGGCTTCCTCGGCTGACATGAAGTTGTCGCGATCGGTATCGCGCTCGATCTTTTCGATGCTTTGACCCGTATTGCGGGCCAGGATTTCGTTCAGCTTGGCACGCAGCTTCAGGATTTCACGGGCGTGGATCTCAATATCCGTCGCCTGTCCATGGAAGCCACCGAGCGGCTGGTGGATCATCATTCGCGAGTTCGGCAGAGCAATCCGCTTACCCTTCTCACCTGCGGCAAGAAGGAACGCCCCCATGCTGGCAGCCTGTCCGATGCAAAGCGTGCTCACATCGGGCTTGACGAACTGCATCGTGTCGTAGATCGCCATCCCAGCAGTAACCGAGCCGCCGGGAGAATTGATGTAGAAGAAGATGTCTTTGTCTGGGTTATCGGCTTCGAGAAACAATAGTTGAGCCACCACGAGATTGGCGGTCTCGTCGGTCACCGGGCCGACCAGAAAAATAATCCGCTCGCGCAGCAACCGCGAATAGATGTCATAGGCGCGCTCACCGCGACCACTCTGCTCAATGACCATCGGCACGAGACCTAGCCCGCGCGGGTTCCAGCTGGACTCCCAGGAAGCCCCGTTTCGATTGTGACTCATGCTACCTCTCAAGAAAGATTCAGGGCCGCCCCCATCCTTTGCTGTCCAAGGCCACCCATCGGGGGAACGACCGCCGCCTTGCGCGGCGGTCAGAGCAGCCCTTTGCCTGATCAACGGCCAGCGTTGCCCATGAACTCATCAAAGGCAACCGGCTTGTCGGTCACCTGTACGCTCTTCAACACCCACTCAACGACATTGTCTTCGATCACGATCGCCTCGGCCTGTGCTAGACGCTCGGGCTGGGAGTAGTACCACTTCACCACTTCGGTTGGATCCTCGAAGCTCTGGGCATAATCGTCGACCAGCGCCCGAATCTGTTCTGGCTTGGCGTGCAGCTCATTCTTCTTGACTACTTCGGCCAACACAAGACCCAACTTTACGCGGCGGACAGCCTGCTCCGAAAACCACGACGGCTGAATCGGCATCTCCTTGACGTTCATGCCCCGCTGTGCCATGTCCTGGCGCGCGTTCTCAGCCATTTGATGGCTTTCTGTTTCCACCAGAGCCTTGGGCACTTCGATAGGGTTCACGTCGAGCAGCAGATTCATTGCTTGCTCCTTCACCGCAGCCTGAACACGGCGGCGCACTTCACGTTCCAGATTGGCGCGCACTTCTTCCCGCATCTTGGCAACGTCACCGTCGGCGACTCCGAGCGACTTGGCGAATTCACCATCCACATCGGGCAGGCGCGGCGCCTCGACCTTGCCCACCGTAACCTTGAACTGGACGGTCTTGCCTGCCAGATCCTTGGCTTGGTAGTCCTCCGGGAACGTCAGGTCGAAATCTCCGCTTCCGCCCACCGACAAACCTTCGATGTTTTTCTCGAAATCAGACAGCAGCGCACCAGCACCGAGCACAACCGGGAAGTTTTCCGCCGTGCCGCCCTGGAATGGCTCACCGTCCTGCGTGCCGACAAAGTCGATCGTGACACGGTCGCCCCCGGCAGCGGCACGCTCAACCACGTCGTACGTGGTGCGCTGCTTGCGAAGGATCTCGATCGTACGATCGACCTCATCATCGCCAACGGAGAGCGACGGGCGCTCAACCGACTTGTCCGAGACGTCGCCCAGTACGATTTCAGGATAGACCTCGAATGTAGCGGAGAACTCAAGGCTACCCTCGGCCGGACTCTGCTTCGGCTCGATGCGCGGATAGCCGGCAACACGGAAGTTCTGCTCGCGTACCTTCTCGCCAAAAGCCTTTTCGACTGCCGCGCCAATAGCCTCGGAGCGCACCTGCGAGCCGTAGGTCTGCTCGACGATTTTCATCGGCACTTTGCCGGGACGGAAGCCCGACATCTTGACGGTACGGGCCATTTTCTTGAGACGAGCCTCGACGTCGCGCTCGACGTCAGCCAGGGTCACGGACATGTCGATCTGGCGCTCGAGCGCGCCAAGCGTCACTTCGTTGGTCTGCATTCAAAAAATTCCTTGGATTTTCTGCGGAGCGGCGCCCCGGGCCTGCTGGTACCGCACCGTCAGTTGGCGCAAGCATGTGGCCGGAAGCCCGCTGGTGGGCTTGTCAACTACCTCAACTTCGAGAGTTTAGCACAGCGCCTCGCCCCTCCATTTCCCGTCTATCGCCGCCTTGTGGAGCTTTGCTGGCAAGGACTTGCGGGCGTTTCATCCGTTCCACGCTGGGATGGGAAAAAGAAGGCTGTCACGTTCGGAATGAATTTTGCTGAGGAAGTGACGGAACCCAGGGGTGACGTCCAGACTCACAAACGCAGAGAGAGCGTCATGCCTGACCAAACCAGCCATTCCGCAGCCATCGCGGGCGGTACAAGCATCACGCAAAATCGACCCCACCAGAGGAGGTACCAGAGATGAGCATCTTCACCGCCTACCAGGCTCGTTTTGATACGGCGAAGGAGGAGGAACTCAGCATCCAGGAGTACCTTGACCTGTGTAAGACGGACCCTTCCGCCTATGCCACCGCAGCGGAAAGAATGTTGCTTGCGATCGGCGAACCCGAAATGGTCGACACTCGCCTCGAACCTCGCCTGTCTAGGATTTTTTCCAACAAGGTCATCAAGATCTATCCGGCGTTCCGGGACTTCTTCGGCATGGAGGAAGTCATCGAAAACATCGTCGCTTACTTCCGACATGCGGCGCAGGGCCTTGAGGAGAAGAAGCAGATCCTCTACCTGCTCGGCCCGGTTGGCGGCGGCAAGTCGTCGCTTGCCGAGAAGCTCAAGAGCTTGATCGAGAAGCGACCGTTCTACGCAATCAAGGGCTCACCGGTGCGTGAATCACCGCTTGCCCTCTTCAATGTCGACGAAGACGGAGCCATCCTGGAGGACGACTACGGCATTCCGCGCAGATACCTCAACACGATCATGTCGCCATGGGCCGTGAAGCGCCTACATGAGTTCAACGGTGACATCACGAAATTCCGCGTGGTCAAGCTACGCCCCTCCGCGCTACAGCAGATCGCTGTGGCGAAGACCGAACCAGGCGACGAGAACAACCAGGACATCTCATCGCTTGTCGGGAAGGTCGACATCCGCATGCTGGACCGCTACTCACAGAGCGACCCGGACGCCTACTCCTACTCGGGCGGCCTGTGCCTCGCAAATCGCGGTCTACTTGAATTCGTGGAGATGTTCAAGGCACCGATCAAAGTATTGCACCCACTGCTGACCGCCACGCAAGAGGGTAACTACAAGGGCACCGAAGGCTTCGGTGCGATCCCGTTCGACGGCATTGTGCTCGCACACTCGAACGAATCCGAATGGGTGCAGTTCAAGAACAACCGCAACAACGAGGCCTTCCTCGACCGCATCTTCACGGTCAAGGTGCCCTACTGCCTACGAGTGTCGGAAGAGATCAAGATCTACGACAAGCTGCTGATCAATAGCTCGCTCAACGAAGCGCCTTGCGCACCGGACACACTGCGGATGCTGGCGCAGTTCGTGTCGCTCTCGCGCCTGAAGGAGCCGGAGAACTCAAGCATCTACAGCAAGATGCGCGTGTACGACGGTGAGAACCTGAAGGACACCGATCCCAAGGCAAAGAGCTATCAGGAATACCGCGACTATGCCGGCGTCGACGAAGGGATGGCCGGGCTCTCCACACGCTTCGCGTTCAAAGTCCTCTCACGGGTGTTCAATTTCGACCACCGTGAAATCGCCGCCAACCCGGTGCACCTCATGTACGTGCTCGAACAACAAATTGAGCAGGAGCAGTTTCCACCTGAAGTCGAACAACGTTACAACGGCTACATCAAGGAGTTCCTCGCACCCCGCTATGCCGAATTCATCGGCAAGGAGATTCAGACTGCGTATCTGGAGTCCTATAGTGAATATGGTCAGAACATCTTCGATCGCTACGTGACGTATGCCGACTTCTGGATCCAGGATCAGGAATACCGAGATCCGAATACTGGCGAAATTTTCGACCGCTCGGCGCTCAATGACGAGCTCGAAAAGATCGAAAAGCCGGCCGGCATCAGCAACCCGAAGGATTTCCGTAACGAGGTGGTGAACTTCGTGCTGCGGGCGCGCGCCAAGAACAATGGCCGGAACCCAAGCTGGACGTCTTATGAAAAGCTGCGTGCCGTGATCGAGAAGAAAATGTTCTCGAACACCGAAGACCTGTTGCCCGTCATCAGCTTCACGCCGAAGGCGAGCACCGAAGAACAAAAGAAGCATCAGGACTTCGTCAATCGGATGATCTCGAAGGGCTATACGGAAAACCAGGTACGACTGCTTTGCGATTGGTACCTGCGCGTGCGCAAGTCCTCCTGAGACACAACTTCAGGCGCGTGAATGGCGCGAGGGCCCCGGGTTTGCGGGGCCTCGCGACCAACGCTCGCCACAAGGGTCCACACATGGTCCGCATCATCGACAGACGCTTCGACAGCAAGAACAAGAGCGCGGTCAATCGACAGCGCTTTTTCCGACGCTTCAAGCAACAGATCCGGCGCGCAGTCGCCGACGCCATAGACGGGCGTTCGATCCGCGACATGGACAACGGAGAAAGCGTCGCCATTCCATCCAAGGACTTGAAGGAGCCGCAGTTCGGACTCGACCGTTCGGGAGAGTGGGAAACCATTTTCGCTGGCAACGACCAGTTTGCTGCGGGTGATGAAGTCGATCGCCCAATCGGCAGCAGTAGTGGACAGGGCGCAGGCAAGGGTCGCGCCTCCAACGAAGGACTCAGCGAGGACGATTTTGTCTTCCAGCTCTCACGCGAGGAATTTCTCGACGTCTTCTTCGACGATCTCGCATTACCCAATCTGGTCAAGACGCAGCTTGCATCGATTCCCGAATACCGCACACAGCGCGCAGGCTTCACCGCTGATGGCACGCCGACCAACATCAACATCGTGCGCTCGTTGCGCGGCGCGATCGGGCGACGGCTTGCGGTGGGTTCGCCCTACTCCGCACGCTTGCACGAAGCCGAGGATGAGCTCGAAGAACTGCTCATGCGGGCGAGCGAGGACGATCCGCGGGTGCGACGGCTACGCGACGAAATCAGCACCCTGCGCGCAAAGATCGAAGGCATCCCGTTCATCGACAAGTTCGATCTGCGCTACAACAACCGCATCCGCGTGCCCAAACCTTCCACGTCGGCAGTCATGTTCTGCGTGATGGACGTATCCGGTTCGATGGACGAAGAAAAAAAAGCCACGGCCAAACGTTTCTTCATGCTGCTCTACCTGTTTCTGATCCGGAACTACGAGCGTATCGAGGTCGTCTTCATCCGCCATCACACGGTAGCGAAAGAGGTCGATGAGGAAGACTTCTTCCACTCGCGTGAATCGGGCGGCACCGTCGTATCGTCGGCACTGGAACTCATGAAAGACATCATCCGCGAGCGCTACGCCAATGGGATGTGGAATATCTACGGCGCTCAAGCCTCCGACGGCGACAACTGGGAGAACGACTCCCCGCGCTGCCGTGAACTCCTCGGTGAGACGGTCCTGCCCTACGTACAGTACTTCGCATACATCGAGATCACGCCAGGCGAACCGCAAAACCTCTGGCGTGAGTACGAAAAGCTGCGGGGTGGACATCCAAATTTCGCGATGCAAAGGATTGAGGGGCTGCCTGATATCTATCCGGTATTCAGAGAACTTTTCAAGAAGACCACCATATGAAGAAGCGCCGCAAAGCACTTCAGGCCCCATCAGAATGGTCGTTCGAACTGATCGAGGAATATCACCGCGAGATCGCGCGCGTCGCGCACGATTTCGGGCTCGATACCTATCCGAATCAAATCGAGCTGATCACCTCCGAGCAGATGATGGACGCCTACGCATCCGTCGGTATGCCCGTCAATTACCATCACTGGAGCTTCGGCAAGCACTTTCTTTCGACGGAGAAAGGCTACAAGCGCGGCCAGATGGGGCTCGCGTACGAGATCGTCATCAACTCGAACCCCTGCATTGCCTATCTCATGGAAGAGAACACCATGATGATGCAGGCGCTCGTGATCGCGCATGCAGCGTACGGCCACAACTCATTCTTCAAGAACAACTACCTATTCCGCACCTGGACCAATGCAGACGCCATCATCGACTACCTGATCTTCGCGCGGCACTACATCAGCCAGTGCGAGGAGCGCCACGGCGAGGAAGAGGTTGAACTTCTGCTCGACTCTTGCCACGCACTGATGAACGTCGGCGTCGACCGCTACAAGCGCCCTCCGAAGCTGTCACTCGAAAAGGAAGCACTGCGCCAACGCGAGCGTGAGGAATACCTGCAATCCCAGGTCAACGAACTGTGGCGAACCCTCCCGGCCCATGAACTCAAGCCGCAGGAAGCCACCGAGCAGCGCTTTCCGCTGGAGCCCGAGGAGAACATTCTCTATTTCTTCGAGAAGAATGCACCGTTGCTCGAACCGTGGCAGCGCGAAGTCGTGCGCATCGTGCGCAAGATCGGGCAGTACTTCTTCCCACAGCGCCAGACTCAGGTCATGAACGAAGGCTGGGCCTGCTTCTGGCACTACACGCTACTCAACAAACTTTATGACGAAGGAATTCTCACCGACAGCTTCATGATCGAATTTCTGCACTCGCACACGAATGTTGTGCTTCAACCCGCCTACAACCAGCCTTGGTATAGCGGCATCAATCCGTATGCACTCGGCTTTGCAATGTGGCAAGACATCCGCCGTATCTGCGAGGCCCCCACCGATGAAGACCGCTACTGGTTTCCCGATTTCGCGGGCAGCAACTGGCGCGAAACCTTTGACTTCGCGATGCGTAATTTCAAGGATGAGAGCTTCATTGCACAGTTCTTGTCGCCAAAGCTGATACGCGACTTCAAGCTGTTCGCGGTGCTCGACGACGATCACAACCCAAAGCTCCGGATTTCGGCGATCCACGATGAGGCCGGCTATCGGCGCATACGCGAGATCCTTTCCGACCAGTACAACATCGGATCGCGCGAACCCAACATCCAGGTGTGGAACGTCGATCTACGTGGCGATCGTTCGCTAAGCTTAAGACACAACGAATATCGTCGTCGCCCGCTTGCAGGCACCACGGACGAGGTGATGCGACACATCGCGCGCCTGTGGGGATTTACCGTACGACTTGAAACCCAACATGAGGACGGACGTATCGAGACACTGCGCGAACTACGCAGCGAGAAACGTCGCCCGCCCCGATAGGGCGAACAGACTCAATCAGGCAGACACGCGCGTAGCGAGGACTGCATGCGGTCAAGGGATTGACCGCATGCAGGTACAAGGTCGCCGACATAGCGTGTGGGCTTCAGTACTCGAAACCATTGGCAATCTCAAGTTGAGCATGAGGATCCATTTCGTGGAGAAACGGCATCGTCGCTACTTCGCTACGCTCTGGAAGGCACCCGGAAGCACTGGTGCGCCAGAGAACCCACCGGTCGCATGCGGGTGCACATACTCAAATATTGGCGCCAGCATAACGTCCGCCGGCAACTGCGCCCTCAGAACCGCAGCAGCCTCCGGCCGCAGCCGAAAATCATAGGAAGCGGGGGCCGCAAAGGCTTCGCGACTCACTGCGTGATTATTGTCGAGGATCGCGCCTGGGCCACCGTCGAGCTTTCCATTACCGCCAACGAGCAAGTTATTGAATGCGCTCACCGAAACGTTGCCGGAATGCACACGCAGGAAATTCCCGCCCGAACGCCTGTCGTCGACGAACGTGTTGTAGGCGATGACAAGTTTGTTCCCACCTGACGGGTAACCTTCCGCCCCGAACGAAACCACGTTGGGATTCTCGGTCGTGGCGGACTGCTCGATCAAATTGCCGATCACCGTTGCCTTGCCACCGTTCGGGAATTCAAGTTCATAGCTCGCCTGTCCGCCTTCCTCGTCAGTCAGCCGGTTGTACTGAATGAGGCTCTCACGGGCACGGCTCTTGAGGAGATGCCCGATGCGGGCATGGTGAAAATAGCTTGCGCTGACCTCCAGGCGCGCAATGGTACCGGCATATAGGTTGTGGGGGTTACCTTTCTGGCCTCCGTTGTGACCAAACTCGCTGCGCTCCACCACAAGCGAGACAGTGGGATCGTTTGAGGTCAGGATACCCATCTCGTTCCTCAAGAAACGGCAATCCCGCACAATCAGTGCACCTGACTCAAGCCGGATTCCCGCGCCATTGCCACTGGGCACCTTGGCTCCCGTAAAGGTGATGTTCTCAATCTCGATCCTGCCTCCCCGGACGACGAAGGTCCCCTTGCCCTCGGCCGATGCGCCGTCGGCGTTCAAGGTGGTGCCGCTGCCGGCACCGCGAATCTTCAGTTTCGCCTGAGTCCAGACAGCAACCTGGCCCCGCAGCTCTCCCTCGGGAAGCTCGACCACATCGCCAGGACGCGCTCGCCGCGCCGCCTCAGCCAACGTCGCGACGGTGCCACCAGCGCCAACCCGGATGAGCTCGGCATTTGCAGCGCCACATGCCATCAGAAAAAGAGAAATCAATCCGTAATGCCAACGCATCATTCAATTCACCCAATTGGAATAATTCATAATCGTGCCCCGGATTGCCGCACAATCTTGCGAACCACTCCACGATCCAAGTCAGAGGATCACGCCGTACCCAATAATGGCGTTATCATAGACAAGCGAACCATGATTACGCGAATCCGTGTCGATAGCCCCTTGAAGGGAATGTGGTTCATCGTGTGCTTGACACGAGTCGCCAGTAGCAGGCCCTACGTCTTGCCATCTTCGGTAACCAGGCCCCTCGCTGTGCGGGCAGCAGTCTGGAAGCAACACGTCTCTAATCCCACTGAGACTATGGTTGATGATTTTCACTCCCTATAGCCACACCCCAGAGCTCCCGCAGCTACGCGTTTCGCATGCAAGTCTTGGTTTTATCACGAAAGCCGAATTCATAACAATCAACAGCTTACGGAAAGCGCTCGCCCGAAAGAACAAATGTCTTCATGCCATTCGCGTGGCCACCGAAGCCCATAGCCACACCCACGTCAGCTCCACGCGTGAGAGTCATCCCAAGTCATGCTTTTTGAATGCCCCGCGCAATCTCCTTGATACGCGCATCCGCATGCCGATGAAAACGGCGGATCCCCGGGCATAGGTAGTTAAGTCCCGGCTCACCGTCCGGCGCGCGAACAATGCGGTTCTTTGGGCATTCACCCCAGCACAGGTTCAGGTACGTGCAAGCCTTACAGTACTTCGGCAGATCATCGTGCTTGGCAAAGCCAAATGCCTTCTGTCGCTCAGAAAATACCATGTCCTGAAGGTGATGCTCGCGAATCGAGCCAAGCGCGTATTCCGGATACACATAGTGGTCGCAGGGATAAACCATCGCATCGTGTTCAAGAGCCACTCCCTTGCCGCAGAACGGCGCCGTGATGCAAAGCTGGGATGGCATTCCGAGGGTTTGCGCGACAGCGGTTTCAAAAAGATTGACAAGGACACGGCCCAAATCCTTGCGTGACCACTCGTCGAAAGTGCGCGACAGGAAGTAGCCCCAATCTTCAGGATCGACCGACCAGTCCGTCACGATCGAATCCTGCACCCCTGGTTTGCTGCGCGGACTGCCGACGACAGGGAGCGTTTCATCATTCCAGAATTGCGGAGCCGTCGTCTTGTATGAAACTGGCTCGACACACGGAATGAACTGCAGATACGTCGAACCCAGTTCCCGTGTGAGGAAGCGATAGACATCAAGGGGCTGACGCGCGTTGAGCCGGTTGACAACCGTCAGCGTGTTAAACGACACGCCGTGCCGATGGATGCATTCCACCGTCTCCATCAAACGGTCGAACGTCGGCTGTCCATGCCGTGTCACGCGGTGTGCGTCGTGCAACGCGCGCGGGCCGTCGATCGACAGGCCAACGAGGAAGCTATTCGATTTGAGGAACGCGCACCACTCATCATCCAATAACGTACCGTTAGTTTGGAGGGTGTTCTCGATGCGCTGTCCCGATGGTCGGTATCTAGCCTGCAGGGCGACAACCTTGCGAAAGAAATCCAGCCCCATCATCGTGGGTTCGCCACCCTGCCAGGAAAAGACGATCTGCTCTCCGTCCTGGGCTTCGATGTACTGGCGAATGAACAACTCCAGATCGACGTCGTTCATATAGTGGCCACGGCGTTGATCCAGTAACTGCTCCTTATGCAAGTAGAAACAGTACGTACAGTCCAAGTTACAGGTCGATCCAGTCGGCTTGGCCATCACGTGGAATCGCCGCTTGAAATGCGGACCATTGACCTCGGCTTGTAAGTCACCGCGGGACGTCGACAGCGGCTCCAAGGGAATCTGTGTGCTTTTTTTCATCGTGAGTGAATCGTCCTGTGATCTTAAGCGGTCGTCCTTCTCTAGCGCTTCCAGAGCTTCCGTGCCGCTCGATGACACATGCAGCCAACACGAACCCCATACGGGTGCGATTCCGACGACCAGCCACCACCTTCACCGAAGCGCACGGATCTTGATTGTGGCACGGGTTTCTTTGGACCACATTTGGGAACCTGATCGGCTGCGTGCAGCGCAGCGTTGTCAGACGGATCCGCAACACCGACGATACGTGACACCATCACTGCCAAATGTGCAGAGATGCCTTCAGGTTCGGCGCACTTCACTTGGCCGCCTCTCCCGCAAGCGCCAAAACAGCCCCCGAATTCTGCCCATACAACCACCAATTCTGGGTAGGGGTTTGCCACACGCTGTTATGGCAGTCTGTCCCCGACCTGTTCCGGTTCGCCTATCCAGTTAGCGGACTTCGCCCGAAAGGCTTGCCGAAGCGGAACCGTCCGGGTCTGTCTGCAAAGCCGGCTGCCCGCGAACAACGAAAAGCAAAAATGCCGTCGGCAAATACGATGGCTCACACGGAGACAATACCAATGCAGGAACACAAGCCACTCTGGCGAGCGCTGGCCGCATCCGCGACCATCGCGCTGGCCTGTCTCGGCGCAACCCCGCCGGCAGCGGCAGACACGAAGAAGCCGAACATTCTCGTCATCTTCGGCGATGACGTAGGTATTACGAATCTCAGCGCCTATTCGCAAGGGCTAGTCGGGTATAAAACGCCTAATATCGACCGCATTGCAAGAGAAGGCATGCTGTTTACCGACTACTATGCCGAGAACAGCTGCACTGCTGGACGCTCAACCTTCATCACAGGCCAATCTGCCAAGCGCACCGGCCTCTCCAAAGTCGGCATCCCCGGTGCGCCGGTTGGGATCCAGGATCGTGACGTCACGATGGCCGAAGCTCTCAAACCACTTGGCTATGCCACTGGCCAGTTCGGCAAGAACCACTTTGGCGACCGCGACGAATATCTACCCAACAAGCACGGTTTCGACGAATTCTTCGGGAACCTCTATCACCTGAATGCCGAGGAAGAGCCCGAGCGCCCCTACTGGCCGCAGGACAAGAACAACTCCTTCGTGAAGCACTTTTCCCCACGCGGCGTGCTGCACGCTACCGCCGACGGCAAGGTCGAGGATTCCGGCCCGCTGACGAAAAAGCGCATGGAGACAGTGGACGACGAAACAACCAATGCAGCGATCGACTTCATGAAGAAGCAGAACGCTGCCGGCAAGCCGTTCTTCACGTGGATGAACTTCACCCGGATGCACGTATTCACGCACATGCGCCCCGAGTACGTAGGCAAAAGCGGGATGCGCGGCAATGAGTACGCTGATGGCATGTGGGAAATGGACCAGAATGTCGGCAAGCTCCTAAAGGCGCTTGACGACATGAAGATCTCCAAGGATACGATTGTCGTTTTCACGACAGACAACGGCCCAAACCAGTTTTCCTGGCCGGATGCGGCGAGTACGCCATTTCGCTCGGAAAAGAACTCGAACTGGGAAGGTGCGTTCCGCGTGCCCGCAATGGTCCGCTGGCCTGGCCATGTCAAGGCCGGCGAAGTCAGCAACGGCATGTTCTCGGGGCTGGACTGGTTCCCGACGCTACTCGCCGCCGCCGGCGACCCCACAATCAAGGAACGTCTGCTCGCGGGGACGAAGATCGGCAACAAGAACGCCACACTGCATTTGGATGGCTACAATCAGCTCGATTACCTGACCGGCAAAGCAAACAAAAGCGCACGCAACGAATTCTTCTACTTTAACGACGACAGTCAGCTCGTTGCGGTTCGCTGGGACACCCCTGACGGGATGGCTTGGAAGGCAGTATTCTGCGAACAGCGTGCGCAAGGGAACTTCAACATCTGGTCAGAGCCCTTCTCCTGCCTGCGCGTACCGAAGCTCTTCAATCTCCGCATGGATCCGTTTGAGCGGGCTGACATTACCTCCGACCAGTACTACGCATGGATGATCGACAATGCGTACCTGCTCGGCATCGGCATCCAGAAGAGCGCCGCATTCTTGCAGACCTTCATCAAGTATCCGCCGAGCCAGATGCCTCCAAGCTTCACGATCGACCAGATCGAACGGCAGGTAAACCAGATCAACGAACAGCGGCTACGTGCTACAAAGGGAGCATCCGTCAAGGACGCTGAGAGGTAAGCCAGTCACGACCGGCTTTTGCGCGGAATTCCCACACGAGAGCCGGTCCCCCCGGATTCCAACATCAGTGCACAGCAGATCGACAGAACTGATCGGTTGCGTCTCAAGAATCCACTGACTACGCGCCTGGGCGGAAATGACGGGCTCGGCTCTTCTCCGCTCGCAAATTCACTTGCTCAATGAGCCCTCTTTCAAGAATCTGCGGTCCCTGCGCAATCGGAGCACCAGTCAATTGCTGCAAGCACCACGTAGATCGTGTGGATCCTACGCTTTGAACCATCTGCACTTCTCCGAAAGCCCCCTGGATCCCCGCTCGCGCATGAATTGCGAAGTTATCCGTATCCCGGCTGCATCGCTGGAGGCCAGAGCGTCCATTCGCACAACTGCAGCAAGAAGGAACCTCCCGGAATGACCACCCGCGAAGATATCGTCCGCCTGCAGGCCAGCGTTGAAGCACAGGTGCGCGGCCAGTCCGATCTCATCCGCCAGATCGTCATCGGCCTGCTCGCCAACGGACATCTGCTCCTCGAATCCCTGCCCGGATTGGCGAAAACGCGCACGGTGAAGCGCCTGGCAGCAACACTCGACGCGAATATGCGGCGGATCCAGTTCACGCCCGACCTCCTACCGTCAGACATCACCGGCGCAGATGTGCTCTACCAGGAAGGCGGCCACCACGTATTCCGTTTCCAGCCCGGACCCATTTTCGGCAACCTGATCCTTGCCGACGAAATCAACCGTGCACCAGCCAAGGTTCAGTCGGCATTGCTCGAAGCGATGGAAGAGCGGCAGGTTTCGGTCAGCGGCACGACACACACCTTGCCACCGCTCTTCATGGTACTTGCCACGCAAAACCCGATCGAGCAGGAAGGCACCTATCCACTGCCCGAAGCGCAGGTGGATCGTTTCCTTATGAAGGTGCTGATCGACTATCCCGACGCCGACAGCGAGCGCGCAGTCTTACGCATGGTGCGCGGCGAGGAAACCGAAGAGCCGCCCCAAGTGGACCGGATTTCGCAGCAGACGATCTTCGATGCACGCAGTGAGGTTCATGCAATCCATACGTCCGAGGCGATCGAGCGTTACATCGTCGATCTGCTTAACGCCTCGCGCCGTCCTCAACGGTATGACGACGCGCTGGCCCGCTGGATCGAGGTTGGCGTCAGTCCACGTGGCGGTATAGCACTCGATCGTGCATCACGCGCCCACGCTTGGCTCGCCCGTCGCGACTACGTAACCCCAGCGGACGTGCGTGCCATTGCGCATCCGGTTTTGCGGCACCGCCTGATCCTCTCCTACGACGCCAACGCCGAGGCAGTGGACGCAGACGCAGTTGTTGATCGGCTGCTCGAACTCGTTGCTGTTCCTGCCTGACGCATGGCCGCCGTGAGCACCATCGGCACTGTTCTTGTCGACCTACCTCATCTGATGCGGATGGAATTTCTCGCACGTGGCCTGTCTTTTCAGCCCCGACACCCCCACGCCAGTGTACTGGCCGGGCGGCACGCCTCGCGGCTGCGCGGGCGCGGCCTGAACTTCGACGAACTGCGCGACTACAGGCCGGGTGATGATCCCCGCAACATCGACTGGAAGGTGACGCTGCGTACCGGCGCACCGCATGTGCGTGCCTACACCGATGAGCGCGATCGTCCCACGCTATTTGTTGTCGACCAGCGTATGAGCATGTTCTTCGGCACACGACGAGCGATGAAATCAGTCATTGCGGCGGAATTCGCCGCCATCGGCATGTGGACCGCCTTTGCCGCAGGCGATCGCAGTGGGGCCATGGTATTCAACGACTCGCACGTGACGGCAATCCGCCCCCATCGCTCACGCCGGAGGATCCAGCATATCTGCAGCGAGATCTGCACGATGAATACGGCGCTCTCGGCCCAAAACCGTACGGCCGCAAACATGGGCCAGCTCGACGAAGCACTGACTGGCACACTGCATCTAGCGACGCACGATTACTTCATCGTCGTGATCAGCGACTTCGCCGGTGCCAACGAACGTACCAAACGACTTCTGCGCCAACTCTCGACGCACAACGACGTACTTGCAGTGCTGGTCTTCGACCCGGCTGCAAGAGCGCTTGCCCGCAACGCTCGGATGGTCGTCTCGGGAGGCGTGCTGCAGGCTGAGCTCGATCTTGCACGCGGGGGTACGCACAAGGTGCTCCAGCGGCATTTCGCCGGCCGGCTCGATCACGTCGCCGAGCTGCTCCGTCACTGCGGTGTGCCAATGATGGAAGTGAACACCGAAGCCGAAACGCTCGACCAGTTCCGCTCCCTTCTCGGCAATGAGCGCTGGCGCAGGGCAGAAGCCACTCATGACTGATGCGGCCCCAGCCACCCTCAAGGCGCTGAAAGACGCGCCGCTACCCGCTCCATCGGACTGGACACCACAGACGATGGCCTGCCTTGTTGCGTTCGCCGTCATTGGCCTGGCTGTAGTAGCACTCATTGCGTTCGCAGTCCGGCAACACCGCGCCCAGCGCTATCGCCGCGCCGCCCTGTCAGAGCTTGCTGAAATTGAAGGACACCTTGCCGACACGCATACCCGGCCCGCAGCAGCACTTGCACTCGCAACACTGCTCAAGCGCTGCGCGCTCGCGGTACGGCCCCGCGCAGAGGTGGCCTCGCTTTCAGGCAGCTCCTGGCGCACATGGCTCGCAGCCAGCGGCCGCTCCGGCAACTTCGATAGTGATCTGGAAAAACTCGTGTACGGTCCTCCGGATAAGCGCGCCGACCGAACTGAGCACGCTCTCAGCGATCTCAAACGCAAGACACGCCGCTGGATAATGCGGCACTCACGCAACCCCAAGAGCAGAGAAAAGCAATGAGCAGGAAGACCTATCGCAGGAAACTACCGCTTAGTCGGACCGCCAGAGAAAAACCGCTCGCGCCCCCGCAAACGCCATGGAAGGTCTGGGCACTGTTCGGCGCGACCGTGCTGCTGGCCGGGGGCGGCGGATATCTAGCGCCAAAGCTGCTCGCCCAAGACTCCAGCCCGGCGACACACATCACCGTGTTGGGCGACGGCGTCAACGGCCCACATGGCATGGCCTGGGTGCCTGGTGGCGAATTCCTCATGGGCAGCAACAGCAAGATGGCGCAGCACAACGAAAAACCCGCACACACGGTCCGCGTGCACGGCTTCTGGATGGATCGCTACCACGTCACCAATGCGGAATTCGCCCGCTTCGTGGCGACCACGGGCTACGTCACCACTGCCGAGCAAAAGCCAGACTGGGAAACGATGAGAGCGCAACTACTCCCCGGAACACCGAAGCCCGACGACAGCCTTCTCGTTCCCGGCGCACTGGTTTTCACCGGTACGGACCGGGCAGTGTCATACGACGATTACACGCAGTGGTGGCAATGGGTACCGGGCACAAGCTGGCGCCACCCCCAGGGGCCGGACAGCAGTATCGAAGGCAAGGAGCATCATCCTGTCGTACAGGTTTCGTACGAAGATGCACTGGCCTATGCGAAGTGGGCCGGCAAACGGCTACCAACCGAGGCCGAGTGGGAGTTCGCCGCACGCGGCGGGCTCGAACAGGCCACCTATTCCTGGGGCAACGAGTTCGCCCCTGAGGGCAAACAGATGGCCAACGTGTGGCAAGGCCAGCAGAAGCGTAAGTTTCCGGTTGTTTCCGCCAAGGCCGGAGGTGCTGCTGGGACGAGCCCCGTGGGCACCTTCCCCGCCAACGGGTACGGCCTTCACGACATGACCGGCAACGCTTGGCAGTGGGTCTCCGACTGGTACCGTGCCGACCAGTTCGCACGTGAGGCGGCGAACGGCAAAACCCCCATCGACCCACAGGGCCCAAGCAAAAGCTTCGACCCGAACGAACCTGGCGTACCTGTCGATGCTCCGAAACGCGTGACGCGTGGCGGCTCCTTCCTCTGCAATGAGGAATTCTGCCTTTCCTACCGTCCGAGTGCGCGGCGCGGCACCGACCCGTACACCAGCATGTCGCATATCGGTTTCCGGCTGGTTGAAGACCAGGACACCTGGCAGAAGCAAAAGAGCCGGCTCGCATCGCGCTGACCGTACCCATGGTTGTTTTCGCGGCCAAGTGGGCCTTCTTCCTTTTGCCAGCACCACTCGTCATCTGGGCGCTGCTACCGCCGTTCCACGAAGTGACAAAGGCGGTGCGCATGCCGTTCTTCGAGCAGGCAACCGAGGCGGCCGGCATCCGACCGAGGGCCGGCGCGGTCGTACGCAAGCCGAACTGGATGCAGCGCCTGCTCGGGCCGCTCTGCTGGGTGCTTCTGATCACCGCACTGGCGCGACCGCAGTGGGTTGAACCACCACTCGAAAAGATTGAGGCTGCACGCGACTTGATGCTAGCGATCGATCTGTCGCAGTCGATGGAAGCGCGGGACTTTCGCGACGCGAGCGGCCGTCGTGTTGATCGGCTCACCGCCGTAAAGGTCGTAGTGGACGACTTCATCGATCGTCGAAAAACCGATCGCATCGGCCTCATCGCGTTTGGCCAAGCCGCATTTCCCCAGGCACCGCTGACTCTGGACCATGACAGCATCAAACGCCTGCTCGACGAACTGCGCATTGGCATGGCCGGGCCCCAGACGGCTATTGGCGACGCCATCGGGCTTGCGATCCGCATGACGGAGCGATCGAAGATGCGCGAAAAGGTGCTCGTGCTGCTGACCGATGGCAACGACACCGCAAGTAAGGTTCCGCCCGACAAGGCAGCGCAACTTGCAAAGATGCACGGCATCACGATTCATACCATCGGCATCGGCGACCCGCGCGCCAGCGGCGAAGACAAGGTCGATCTGGAGGCACTAAAGAAGATCTCGACACAGACAGGGGGGCGTGCGTTCCGCGGCGAGAACCGCGCCAGCCTCGAAGACATCTACGCGACAATCGACCGTACCACGCCCGACAAGGCAAAGCGCTTCACTTGGTCGCCACACATCGATTTGTTCTGGATACCTGTGGGCATAGCCGCCCTGCTCCACGCTGCCTATCACGCAATCGCGCTGCTCGCACTGTACCTGCGCCGGCTCATCCCGAGGCGGGAGGCGGCTTGATGGAACAGTTCCACTTCCTGCGGCCGCTCTGGCTACTCCTGATTCCCGGTGCGCTCTTACTCATCTTGGCTTGGCGGCTCAATTCCGATCCGCGCCACCACTGGCGCCGCTACATCGCGCCGCATTTACTGGAAGCGCTGATCGTAGGCGAGTCCAAGCGCTTCCGTGTCCGGCCGGTCCACACGCTCGCGATGTTGCTTATGCTCGCGGGGCTGGCCGCAGCCGGACCCGTGTGGGAGCAGGAACCACCTCCGTTCTCGCAGGATCTGGCACCGATAGTGGTTGCCGTAGATCTGTCTCGCTCGATGGATGCAATCGACATCCCGCCCACACGGCTCGAACGCGTGAAGCAAAAAATCCACGACCTGATGGCTCTGCGCCGCGGCGCACGCACAGGGCTCATCGTCTATGCCGGCACGGCACACCTGGTACTGCCGCCGAGCGACGACCCGGCGCTGATGGATACGTTCCTCGAAGCGCTGGCAACGGATCTGATGCCTGTCCGCGGCAAGAATGCAACTGCGGCGATCACCGAAGCCACGCGGCTACTCACTCACGAAACCGCCGCCGGTACGATCGTGCTGTTCACCGACGGTTTCGACACGCGCCAGACTCCGGGGATCGTCCAGCACAGGAAGCAGCATCCCGAGCAGCAGATTCTTGTCATCGCCGTCGGTACCGAACGCGGTGGGCCACTGCGCGGCGCGAATGACCAACCGATATTGGGCGCCTCCGGGAAGCCGGTCAGCGGTATTTTTGACGGCACAAGCCTAAAGCAGCTGGCTTCCAATGCCGGCGTCCCGCTAGCAAGCCTGACGCTCGACAGCGACGACATCGAATGGATCCAGCGCCGCGCGGAAAAGCACCTGCAGGCCGTGGAGGCAGGGAAAGCGCAACTTCGCTGGAAGGAAGCCGGCTACTGGCTGTGTTTCCCAGTAGCCCTCATCGCCGCCTTGAGCTCCCGCCGCGGTTGGGTGTTGCGCTGGCTGCCCGTGCTGCTGATCGCCTTCGCCTCCGCCACACCGAAGCCCGCAGTGGCCGGCGACCTCCTGCTGCGGCTTTTCATGACGGCGGATCAGCAGGGGCGCTGGTACTTCGAGCGCGGCGACTATGCAGAGGCCGCTCGGCGCTTCGATAATCCAGCATGGCGTGCATGGGCCAGCTACCGCGCTGGCAGGTACGGCGATGCGCTCGAACAATTCGCTCGCAGCGATACGCCGGAGGGTTACCTGATGATGGGCAACTGTTACGCACAGCTCGGAGACTATCTGAACGCCGTGCGCGCCTATGACAACGCCTTGAAGCTCCGCACATCCTACCCTGATGCGAGTGCAAACCGCATGCTGGTTGCGGCACTCATCCCGAAACCGAAGATGAACCCGCACACCGAGAACGAGCAGCCCGACGACACACCTGACGAGATCAAGTTCGACAACAAGACCGGCAAGAGCGATCGAACCATGCAGACCCAGCAGAAACAGCTCTCCACTGAGATCTGGATGCGCAACCTCAAGGTGTCGCCCGCCGACTTCCTGCGCGCGAAGTTCGCCGATCAGGCACACGCCGCAAACGAAAAGGGGTCGCCATAATGCGCATGCTGCTGTGGACGCTTCTGTTCATCTGCGCCACGACGAACGCAGACGATACGCCAACGACACGTGTGATCGCCCGCGCCCGAATTGTGACCCCGCAGCCAATTGTCGCCGGCCAGCAGGCGCGGCTGGAAATCGAAATCCTGACGACGACGTGGTTCCTGCGAGCTCCCGAGATGCCTAACCTCGACCTGCCGAACGCCGCTGTCACGCTCGAGGAACAGGGTGTCAGCAACATGAATACCGAGATCGGGGGCGTGAAATGGTTTGGCCTCACACGCACCTATCTCGTCACGCCGAACGACGGGGGGGACATCCGAATTCCTCCAATCGAGATCACAACGTATCCAGGTCTGGCGAAAGGCGTGATGAAGGCAAGAACTGCCGCTCTCGTGCTTCCTGTGAAAGCCATTCCTCGTCCGCCAGGCACGGAGAATGCCCTCGCGAGCACGAGACTTGCCATTACACAGCACGTCACACCCGCGCCTGCCCACTTGCGGGTCGGAGACGTAATCACACGAACAGTCACAATTTCAGCTGACGGCACCCACGGCATGTTTCTGCCGCCCATCACATTTAGATCGACCACTGGTCTCGCCATGTATCCGAAAGTTCCTGATGTGCAGGAATTATCGGATACGCGCATGGGCTTCCTCGGCAGCCGCAGGACCGACAGTGCAACTTACGTGGTGATGCACGAAGGTGAATACGAACTGCCAGCAGTCGAGGTCATCTGGTGGAACACACGCATCGGCAGGCTGGAAAAGGCCAGCGCGCCCCCAGTGAAATTCAGCGCGCTCCCCAATCCTGCGTACAAACCAGAGTTCGGGCTACCCGTGGAACCCGAAACAGAGGTGCTGCCACCAAACCCGGCCTTCGATTGGGTGCGCACAGCTGGCATCGCTGCACTCACTCTGGTCGTACTGTTCACAGCATGGATCACCGGTCGCGTTTCCCTAAGATTGGGACGCGCAGTCTCCCAGCGCCTGACCGCTTGGCGGAATCGTCGCCACGCATCGGAAGCCTTCGCCTTCAGGCGCGTGCTACAGGCCTGTCGCACCGATCGGGCTGCCGTCTGTCACGACGCCCTGCGGCTCTGGCTGGAACGCTTTCACCTGAATGGTGCCTATATCGGACTGGATGCTCTACGACACGCTGCAAATGACCCAGAGCTCGACATCCAAATTGCCGCGCTGGAAGTAAAGCTATTTGCACGAACCCCGCTTGATGATTGGCG